>CAKUIA010000004.1 GCA_934660865.1 uncultured Opitutales bacterium | reverse complement strand
ACCCTTACCGTTGCCGTAATAGGGCAGATTTTAACGCGCAAAAAATTCTAATTTTTGCGGTAAAAGCTTTATATTCTAACCAATAATAACCTAAAAAACAAAAAAGGCAAAAAATGAAGATGGTAAAACAGTCCTTGTTTATTGCGGCGGCAATTTCCGCCATTTGTTTAATGTTCGGTTGCGGCCCGTCAAAGCCCGTTCTGAACGTCTATAACTGGTCGGACTATATCGATATGGATATGGTTAAGGCCTTCGAAAAGGAGAATAACTGCACGGTTAGGGTAGATACTTTCGACTCGAACGAGCTTATGTACTCCAAAATAAAGTCGGGCGCCGACGGCTACGATATTGTAGTTCCCACAAGCTATATGGCTAAAATTATGTATGCCGAAAAGCTTATCGACAAGCTCGATTTGGGCAAACTCGGCAACGCCAAGGCCAACATAAACAAAAAGTTTTTGGAAAAGCTGGCGTTCGACAAAAATATGGAATACTGCGTTCCGTATCTTGTAAGCTACACATGCGTTGCCTACAACAAAGACAAAGTCGGCAAAATAGAAAATACGTGGGACGTTTTCTCGAAAACCGAATATAAATCGAGAATGACAATGCTGGACGACTTCCGCGAATCTATAGGGGCGGCGCTTAAGTTTTTGGGCTATTCTATGAACACCACCGACGACGCGGCGCTTGCCAAGGCAAAGGAACAGCTCCTTAAGTGGAAGAAAAATTTGGCCAAGTTCGACAACGAAGTGTACAAAAACGGCCTTTCCTCGGGCGAGTTCTACATTGTGCAGGGCTATAGCGGCGACTTGTTCCAGATTTTCGAAGACAGAAAGGATTTGGATTTTATGATTCCGAAGGAAGGCACAAGCATTTCCAGCGACAACCTTGCAATTTTAAGCGCCTCTAAGAACAAGGAATTGGCATATAAATTCATAGACTTTTTGTGCAGAAAAGACGTTGCCGCCAAAAATATGGAGGTAACCTACTACCATTCGCCCGTAGACGGCGCGCTGGAATTGGTAGACAAGTCGCTTCAAAACCACCCGGGGCTAAAGCTTTCCGACGAGCTTTACAACGCCGAGATAATTTTGGACCTGGGCGACAACAACAACAAGCTTATAAAGCTGTGGGACGAAGTTAAGCTTGAAAAGGTAAACTAATTCCGCCCAAAGGCATTGTTTTAAAAAAAGCCCGCGCAGTTTGCTTTGCGCGGGTTTTGCTTTTTGCGTCGGGCGTCGCAAAGCCCGGCTTTCTTAGTATTGACAAAACATTCAGGTTTTTTGCAATATTTTAGGAATGAAGAAGTTTTTTGTTGCGCTTGCGCTTTTTGCCGCAGTTGTAGGTGTTTTATTGGCATTTGTAAGGGTAAATTTTGCCGCCCAGCCAAAAGCCGAAAAACCCGCGGGGCATATGAACGCGATAATACCCGAAAAGGTTGGCGCGTTTACCTCGAAGGAAAAGCCGCTTGGCAATACCGAAGAGGTTGCAAGGGCCGCCGAAAAATATTTGGCGGTAAGCGAATATTTCAACCGCAGCTACAGCGACGGCAACGGCACCGAATTTACCGTGTATATCTCCTATTGGGGCGAGGGCAAAGAGTCTACAATAAGGGCCTCGGCGCATACGCCCGACAGGTGCTGGGTTGAAAACGGCTGGAAAAACATAGAGCAAAAAAAGAAGTTCAACGAGGTTTTTTCGGTAAACGGCAAAAAACTTATGTCCGCCTATTACAGGGAATTTGCCTATAAGACCGATTCGGGCATAGCGCGGCGCAACGTTGTTTTTTGGTTTGTAGTAAACGGCAAGCGCTACGACTACGGCACAAGCGACAACGCAATCCCGTCGCTTAAAAAATATTTTCAAAATATGCTGCGCGACGCGTTTACCGTTTCGCCCGAGTGCTATTTTGTCAGGGTAGATTCTTCGCAGGATATCTACCAGCTTATGCAAAACAAAGACTTTTTAACCGTAATGGACGCTTTGGGAAAGCTTATATTGTACCAAAAGTAATTTGCAAATATGGACAAACTTAGGGAAAAATACGCGTTTTTTAGGCTGCCTATTCTGCCGCAGGCGTTCTTTGCCGCCTTTTTGGTTATGGGCTTTTCGGTGTGCAGAATTTTGGCATATTCGTGGGACACCAGGGCCGACTATTCTTTCGGCTACATAGCCCCGCTATTCATACTGTTTGTGCTATACGACAGAAAGGACGCGATTCTCGGCTACTACAATTCGCCCGCAAAAGCCGAAAATTCGCCGAAAATTAAAAGGTTTTTTGCAGGCGGGTTTTTCGGCGCAATGTTTGCGTGTTCGTTTGTAATGTACCTGCTTTTTATGCTGCTTTTTTCGATAACGCAAAACTGGGGCATTTGCGGAACGGCGGCAACATTTTGCTTTTGTTTCCTGTCGTTTTCGTTTGCGTATTTTGCCTCGGCGCAAAATTCGGCGGGGCAAAGAAAAGCGCTCGGCGAAAGATTGGCGTTTTTGTCGCTGTTTGTATTCCCGTGCTTTTCGCTTTTGGTTGCGGCCCCCATGTTTTCGGTTATAGAGACAAAAATAAGCCTGTTTTTGCTTTCGAAAGTGGCCGTAATTACGACAACAATAATGGATACTTTGGGCTATATAGTCAGGCTAAACGGCAATGTTCTTAGCTTCCCAAACGGCCAGGTCGGCGTTGCCGACGCCTGCAGCGGCATACGAAGCCTTACGGCATGCCTTTTTGCGGGAACTTTTTTGGCGGCGGTTTTCCTTAAAAAAACCTGGAAGAAGGTTTTTTTGGTGCTTTCTTCGATGATGTTGGCGTTTTTCAACAACATATTAAGGGCGCTGTTCCTTTCGGTATACGCCTACGAAAACGGGCCCGATTCCATTGCGGGGTTTGTGCACGACGCCGCAGGCTACTTCGTTTTGGGCATGACGGTTTTGGGCTTGTGGATTATTGTAAAAATTTTGGAGATAAACCCCGTCCCCAAAGAATTTAGAGAGCAGGCCGCCCCGAAAGGCGGCGCAAAATAGGATATGCAATTTTTTAAAGAGCTAAATTTGCCCGACGAATTGTTGTCGGCAATAGAACAGATGGGCTATGAAACGCCGTCGCCTATACAGCAAAAGGCCATACCGCTTGTTATGGAGCATAAAGACCTTTTTGCATGCGCGCAAACGGGCACGGGTAAAACGGCGGCCTTTGCGCTGCCGATTATAGCCGAACTGCTTAAAGACAAAAAGGACAGGCAGCCCCTTTCTTTTAGGGCGCTGGTTTTGCTGCCTACAAGGGAGCTTGCCGAGCAGGTTGCCCAAAATATGGAAGCCTACGCAAAATTTACCGACATAAAGGTGCGCAAAATATACGGCGGCGTTTCGCAAAAGCCGCAGGTTAGGGCGCTGGAGGAGGGCGTAGACATTGTAGTTGCCACCCCCGGGCGCCTTATAGACCTTAAAAACCAAAAGTTGGCCGATTTGTCGAAAGTTGAATTTCTTGTTTTGGACGAAGCCGACAGAATGTTGGATATGGGCTTTTTGCCCGACATACGAAGAATTGCCAGAATGCTGCCTTTTAAAAGGCAAAGTCTGCTTTTTTCGGCAACGCTTTCGCCCGAAGTTAAGGAATTGGCAAAATTCATCGTAAAAGACGACGCAGAATCTATAAGCATTGCGCCCGACAAGCCCACTGCCGACCGCATAGAGCAGAAACTGTTTTTTGTCGAAAGCGAGCACAAGTTCGAGCTTTTAAAACATTTGGTAGACAAAACTTTTAAGGACAGGCCCGACAGCCTTATTTTGGTGTTCTCGAAAACCAAACGGCAGGCGTCGTCGATAGCCAAAAGACTTACAAAGGCGGGCGTCGAAACAATGTGCATTCACGGCGACAAAACGCAGACAAGCCGCCAGCGTTCGCTTAATATGTTCAAAAGCCGCCAAGTTAGGGTGTTGGCGGCAACCGACATTGCGGCAAGGGGCATAGACGTAAAAGACATGTCGCTGGTTGTAAACTACGACCTTCCCGCCGAAATAGAAAACTATGTGCACAGAATAGGCCGAACCGCGCGCGCAAATCTTTCGGGGGTGGCGGTAAGCTTTTGCTGCGACAAGGATTTGTGGCTTTTAAAGCCAATAGAGCGGTTGATAAAAAAGGAAATCCCCGTAGCTTCGGAAAGCGAAAATCCGTATTTTAGCCGCAGGCTGCTTGATATGAAATGTAAACCCCCGCGTCCGCCCAGCAAAGAGGAAATAAAAAACAGCAAAAAGAACAGAACTTTTAAGCGCGACTTCGGCGAAAAGCGCGACAGCTTCGGCAATTTCAAAAAAAAGTCGAAAATAGCAAAGCTTGCGGGCAAGCGCAAAATGTAGCCGCCCGCTTTTTTGCCGCGCAAAAATTTTTATTCTTGAGTATTGGCAGTAGGCTATATTTACTTGTCCCCAATGAAAAAGTTATTCGTTATATCTATGGGGTTCTTTACCGCGTTTGCATCGCTTTTTGCGGAAAAGAGGGAAATTAAAAACGGCGACATTTGCGTAAACGTAAATATTGAAAACGGAATAGAATTTTCGGTTAAATACGACGGCAAAGAGGTTGTCCCGAATGCAAGAATTGCAATGATTACAAGCCGCGGCGCTTTCGGCGTGCAGTCGAAGCTGCTGGGCGTTTCCGAAAAATCGCACAGCGGCGTTATAAAGACAGTTCACGGTACGCGCGCCGAAATTGCCGACAACTACAGAGAATTTACCTTTAATTTCGAAAACTTCGACTTGCAGTTCAGGCTTTATTGCGACGCCGTTGCCTACCGCTTTGTGTCGAAGGGTGAAAAAGACGCCCCCCTTACGGTTTTCGACGAAGTTGCCTCGTACAAATTCGACCCCAACAGCAAGGCCTATGCCCACATTATAGACGGCTTTTGCCACAGCTACGAATCGCTTTTTACGCCCACAACAATAGGCAATTTGTATAGGGAAAAAATGATTTCGCTGCCATTGATTGTTCAGGCGAAAAACGCGAAGGTTGCAGTATTGGAATCCGACACCAGAAGCTACCCGCAAATGAATTTTACAATGCAAACGGGTAAATCTCCTCTTACGGGCGCGTTTGCAAAATATCCCACCAAAATAGAAAGAGTTGGCCACGTTGCCTACGTTGTAAGGGAAAGAGCCGATTATATCGCCCAAACAAAGGCCGACAGACCCTTCCCGTGGCGCATATTCCTTATCGCCGAAAACGACGCCGTTTTGGCAGACAACAATATAGTATACAAACTGGCCGAACCCTGCGCGCTTAAAGACACAAGCTGGATAAAGTTCGGCTCGGCCGCCTGGGAGTGGTGGAATGACTGGAATCTTGAAAACGCCGATTTTAAAACGGGCGTAAATTTTGAAACCTACAAAAAATACATAGATTTTGCCGCCGGCGTAAAAGCTCCGTTTTTGGTTGTAGACGCAGGCTGGCTTAAGCAGGGCGAAAAGGGCTACGACACCGAGGGCTACGGCGAAACTGTAATAGACATTCCCGAATTGGTAAAATATGCGAAGTCGAAGAATGTAGACGTTATCCTGTGGGGTTCTTCGCGCGGCATGCAGCCCGACTATACAACCTTTTTAGACAGGGTAAAAAATTGGGGCATTGCGGGCTTAAAAATAGACTTTATGGACAGAGACGACCAAAACGCCATGGACTTTTTTGAAAACGTAGCCAAGGCAGCCGCCGAAAGAAAGCTTGTGCTTGACTATCACGGTTGTCCCAAGCCCGTGGGGTTGGACAGAACCTATCCTAACATTGTAAACTACGAGGGCGTTTTGGGCAACGAATGGAACAAATGGTCGGACAAGCAAACGCCGCGCCATAAAATAGACTTGGTGTTTACAAGAATGTTGTGCGGGCCTATGGACTTTACCCCGGGGGCTATGCGCAGGCAGCTGCCCGCCTTAAAGAAACCCGAACAGGTTATAATAAGCAACTCCATGCCTTTCGGCATGGGCACGCTTTGCAACGAAATGGCCTTGTATGTGTTATACTATGCTCCCTGCCAGATGTTGTGCGATACCCCCACCGAATATCAAAAGAAGATGGACGTTGCCGAGTTTATCGCGCAAACCCCCACCGTGTGGGACAATACAAAAGTGCTTAACGCAAAGTTCGGCGAATATGTTGCCATTGCCCGCCAAAGCGGCAAAAACTGGTACATAGGCGCAATTACCGACAAAAACGCCCAAAACTTTAAGATAGATTTAGACTTTTTAGACGACGGACAATACGAGGCAACCGTTTTTGCCGACGGCGTAAATTGCGACAAAGACCCCAATAGCTACACTAAAAAAGTCCTTGCCGTAAAAAAAGGCGATACTTTAAAGCTTAACCTTGCAAAGTTTGGCGGGGCGGCCGTAAAGATTGTCAAAAAATAGCAAACTTTTTTATTCTCATAAAAACAAAGCCCGCAATTTTTTGCGGGCTTTTCCGTGTTCGGTTGTTTTAAATAAATTCGTTTGGGCAAAAAACACAAAAAAGCTCCCGTGTAAGGGAGCTTTTTTGTGAATGGAGCTTGTTTTTAATTTAGTACGATTTTGCAAAAACAACCATTTGCTTGCTGGGCTGCCCCGTAAATATGCAGGTTCCTTCGCTTTTGTCGCCTTCAAATGGTATGCAGCGCACCGTAACTTTTAGGTCTTTCCTGAGCATATCTTCCACCTCGGCCGAGCCGTTGTAGTGCGCCAGCGCAAAGCCACAGGGCTTGCCGTCGGCAAAGTAGTCGTAAAAGTCTTCCTTGCTGGTTATAACCTTTGTGTTGTCGTGCAGTCGCTTTAACGCCCTTTCGTAAAGGCCGTTTTGCATTTCACTTAGGGTTGCCGAAACATTTTCGACAAATTCGCCGCGCTTAAACGCCTGCTTTTTGTCGCAGTCTCTTCGGCCTACAAATACCGAATCGTTTGCAATGTCGCGCGGGCCAACTTCAACCCTTAGCGGAACGCCGCACTTTACCCAATACCAGTTCTTTTCGCCGCCGCGCATATCGCGCGCGTCTAGCTCTACCGAAACGGGCTTGTTGTCGAAAATTTCGTTTTGCAGGGCCTCCTTTAGCTTTTGGCAATAGTCCATAACCGCGGCTTTGTCCTGCTCTTTGTGTATAACGGGAATTATCACAACGTGAACGGGAGCCAGCATTGGCGGCAACACCAAACCGTTGTCGTCGGAATGGGTCATTATAAGCCCGCCTATAAGCCTTGTCGAAACGCCCCACGAGGTAGTCCACGCAAATTCGGTTTTGCCGCTTTCGGCCAAAAACTTTATGTTGCTTGCCTTTGCAAAGTTTTGCCCCAAAAAGTGCGATGTTCCCGCCTGAAGGGCCTTGCCGTCTTGCATCATGGCCTCTATGCAGTAGGTGTGAACCGCCCCGGGGAATTTTTCGCCCTCGGTTTTTTGGCCGCAAATTACGGGCATTGCCATATAGTTTTTGGCAAAGTCGGCGTAAACTTTAAGCATTTTTTCGGTTTCGTCTATGGCCTCCTGCTTGGTGGCGTGTGCGGTGTGGCCCTCCTGCCACAAAAATTCTGCGGTGCGCAAAAACAGGCGCGTGCGCATTTCCCACCTTACAACGTTTGCCCACTGGTTTATCAAAATGGGCAAGTCTCTATACGACTGCACCCACCTCGAATACATTTCGCCGATAATGGTTTCGGAAGTGGGGCGAACAATCAAAGGCTCTTCCAACGGCGAGGCGGGAACGAGCTTGCCGTCTTTCATTTCAAGTTTGGAATGTGTTACAACGGCGCATTCCTTTGCAAAGCCCTCTACGTGTTCGGCCTCTTTCTGCAAAAAGCTTACGGGAATAAAGAGGGGGAAATACGCGTTTTTGTGCCCCGTGTCTTTGAAGGCTTTGTCGAGCGCCTTTTGCATGTTTTCCCAAAGGGCGTAGCCGTTGGGCTTAATTACCATGCAGCCTCTTACGGGGCTGGTTTCCGCCAGTTGAGATGCCTTTATAACCTGTTGGTACCATTCGGGATAGTCTTGCGCCCTAGTGGGGGTAATAGCTGTTTTTTCTGCCATATAGATGTGTAAATTGTGTTTAAAGGTGTTTGCCAAATGCGCGCACAAAACGCGTGGCGGAAAGCCCGCCGCATTTCGTCGCCCAAAAAACGGGCTTTTTTTTAAGCCGACTAAAACGACTTTACCGCTTCGTCTTTAGACGCGTGTATCGGGAATATGCTTGTAAAGCCCGAGATTTCGAAAACCTGCTTTACGTTCGCGCTAAGGCTCGACAAAACTATTGTGCCGTTCGACTTTTTAAGCTGTTTTGCGGCCGCCAGCAAAGCTCTTAGCCCCGCGCTGCTTATATATTCGAGTTCAAGGCAGTCTACAACAAGCTTTTTTACGCCGTCTTCGAAGCATTTTTCAAATTCTTTTTCCAAATCTGCAACCGTCGTTACATTCAATTTGCCCTTGGGCGAAAGTACGGTTACGTCGTTTATTTGCTCTTTAGATATTTCCACGTTTTTCCTTTTTTGAAATTATTGTCCAATTTTGTCGTATGCTTTTTTATAAATCAACAAAAAACTAAAGCAAGCTTCGGCGGGGTATGTGTGCGAATTTTCTTGAAAAGAATTTGACAAATGCAAGGTGCTTTTGCTAGTTTTAATGCGTATCTTTTACAGAAAGCATTTTAATTAACACATAAAGAAGGACAGCGCGATATGGCTAGACCGTTAACTATATTTACGGGCCAGTGGGCCGATATGAAACTTGAAGACTTAGCCCCTCTTGCAAGGGAAATGGGCTACGAGGGCTTGGAAATTGCCATAACCCAAAACCATTTCGACCCCGAAAAGATGGACGACAAAAAGTACCTTAAAAACCGTTGGGAAATTTTGGCCGACAACGGTTTGAACTGCTTTGCGCTGTCGAACCACCTGGTGGGCCAGTGCGTGTGCGACAATATCGACTTGCGCCACAAGTCTATGATTCCCGAAAGAATTTGGGGCGACGGCAACCCCGAGGGCGTGCGCAAACGCGCGGCGGCCGAAATGGTGCGCACGGCAAAAGTTTGCAAAACCTTTATGGCAATGCGCCCCAAGTCTTTGGAGGCATCGCCTATTGCGCCAACGGTTACGGGCTTTACGGGCTCTTCCATTTGGCAGTATATGTATTCTTTCCCGCCCGTTACAAAGCAGATGATTGCCGACGGCTATGCCGATTTTGCAAAACGCTTTATCCCCATTTTAAACGCTTTCGACAAGCAGGGCGTAAACTTTGCGCTGGAAGTTCACCCCACCGAAATCGCGTTCGATATAGCCTCGGCCGAAAGGGCGTTGCAGGCCGTTAAATGCCACAAGCGTTTCGGTTTTAATTTCGACCCTTCGCACTTTGCCTACCAGGGGGTGGACTATGTAAAATTCATACGCAAATTTGCCGACAGGATTTTCCATGTCCACATGAAAGACGTATGGTTTGGCCACGGTACGGGCGAAGCCGGCGTTTTCGGCGGCCATACCGACTTTTGCGATCCGCGCCGCTATTGGGACTTCCGCTCCATCGGCCACGGCGACGTAAAGTTCGAGGAAATTATAGTTGCCCTTAACGACATTAAATACAAGGGCCCGCTTTCGGTTGAATGGGAAGACGGCCGTATGGACAGGGTTCACGGGGCGACGGAATCGTGCCAGTTGGTAAAGTCGTTCGACTTCCCGTCCAGCGACATTGCCTTCGACTCGGCATTCGACAAGAAAAACCAATAGTAGAAATCGACAAATAAAACCTTTCTTATAAAATCAGGAGGAAACAACAAAATAATATGAAATCGAACATAACATATACAATGGCCTTTTGGCTTCTTAGAATATGGCTCGGCGTAAGAGCGCTTTACACGGGTTTGGTAAAATTCCAGGGAACCGAAAAAGTAGTTAAAGACACCGAAGGCCTCTCGCCCGAAGACATTAAGGCGCTGCTCGACGGCGGCGCGGGCGAAACCGTAAACGCATTGGGCTTTCGCTTTTACCACGCTTTGCCCCCCTCGGGCCCGATGAGCGCCGAAAGCTTTTCGAACAGCCCCTTTATGCCCTCGTTTATGGTTGGGCCCTACTGCTCGGTTTTGGGCTATGCGCTTATCGCGTTGGGCATTACAACGCTTTTGGGCATTTGCACAAGGTTGTCTTTGTTTGTTATGGGTTTGCTTTATGTGTCGCTTACATTCGGCTTCATTATTTTGGAACCCGGTTTGGGCAGCGCAAGCTCGGCGGGCGTAGCCTACTTGGGCGTGCACATGATTATGATTGTAGGCGCACTGCTTTTGGCCGACTACAACAAGTTTGAATTGCTGCCCTGCAAAAGATTGTGCGGCAAATGCTGCGCGTGCAACAAAAACTAACAATTTGCGTTTAACCTTTTTAAACATATAGAGATATGAGCGAAATCAACAGAAGAGACTTTATAAAGAACATGGCGTTGGGCGCGGGGCTTGTTATGGCTCCCGGCTTTGCTTCGGCGCAGAACAAGGTTTCGGCAAACGACAAGCTTAACATTGCCGTAGTAGGCGTAGGCGCCGAAGGCAAAGTTTTGCTCGAAAGCATGGTAAAAATTCCCGGGCTTCATTTTAGAGCCGTTTGCGATATTTGGCCGGCACACTGCCGTTTTGGCGCAGCGTACGCAAAGTCGCGCACAAAGCAAAAGGATATGCCCAAAATGTACGAAAACTACGAAGACCTTATCGCAAAGGAAAAGGATTTGGACGCCGTAGTTATCGCCACCCCCGACTTTTGGCACAGCCCGCAAACTTGCGACTTTTTGAAAGCAGGCGTAAACGTATACTGCGAAAAGATGATGGCCGAAAGCAAGGAAAAGGCTGCCGATATGGTTAGAGCCCAGCGCAAAAGCGGCAAGCTTTTGCAGATTGGCCACCAGCGCACTTCAAACCCTCTCTACCACTATGCGCGCGACATACTAATCCGCCAAAAGAACATTTGCGGCAGGTTGGTAAACGCAAACGGCCAATGGAACAGGGCGGCTTCGAAAGACTTGGTAATGCCCAAAAAAGGCGGCGTTTCGCTAGACGTTATTAAAAGATACGGCTTTGAAGACGAGCACATGTTCATGAACTGGCGCTGGTACAAAGGCAAGGGCGGCGGCCCAATCAGCGACTTGGGCGCGCACCAGCTCGACATTTTCGGTTGGTTCTTCGGCGGCAAGCCCATAGACGTTTTGGCCTCGGGCGATACCAACTACTACAACAAGCCCTGGTACGACAACGTAATGTGCATTATAAACTACAACACGTACCAAAAGCACACGGCAAAGGCGTTCTATCAGGTGTTGACTGCAACAAGCGCAGGCGGCGGCTACTTCGAACAGTTTATGGGCGACGAAGGCGCAATAAAGATGTCGGAAAATCCCGCCCTTATAAAAATCTTCAAGGAAAACAACGCCCCCGATTGGAAGCACTATATAGACGAAGGCGTGTTGAAAAATTCGTCGGCGCCGGCAACTCCCGTTGCAATTAAGGACGCCCGCGAAACAAAGGCTTTGGTTGCATACGAAATGCCCAAAACCCTCGACTTGCCTCCGCACATGTACCACTTGCAAAACTTCTTCGACGCGGTTCGCGGCAAGTGCGCCCTAAATTGCGACGGCGCGCACGCATTCGAACGCGAAGCGGTTGTCTACAAGGTTGTACAGGCTATCGAAGCTCAAAAAACCTTGAAGTTCGAAGATTCCGACTTTATTGTAAGCTAAGTAAAAAACAAATTTTTAAAGGAAAATAAAAATATGAAAAAATCATTATTGGCCGTATTGGCTTTAACATTGGCTTTCTCGGCTTTTGCCGACAAGAAATTGGTGCTGGAAATCCCCCCCGCGCAGTTGGTGGGCACTCCCGCTCCAATTAAGCTTGAAAACCTCGAAACTAAGGTTGTAAACCCGACCCCGATGGTTCCGAACGATGTAAAGAACATTGCCAAGGGCAAAAAGGTTACAAGCTCCGACGACTTCCCCCTAATCGGCGACTTGGAATTGGTAACCGACGGCGACAAATCGGCGGCCGAAGGCAGCTTTGTAGAACTTATGAACGGCGTTCAGTGGGTTCAGATAGATTTGGAAAAGGAATCCGAAATTTTCGGCATTGCAATGTGGTTGTACCACAGCCAGGAAAGGGCGTATAAAGACGTTGTCGTTCAGGTTTCAAACGATGCCGAATTTAAGAAAGACGTAAAAACGCTCTTTAATTGCGATAACGACAATTCCGCAAAACTCGGCAAGGGCAGCGACAGGCCCTGGGTTCAGACCAACGAAGGCAAGCTTATCGTTCCCGAAAAGCCCGTTAAGGCCCGCTACGTTCGCATTTACTCGAACGGCAATACATCGAACGACGCAAACCACTTCATAGAAGTTGAAGTGTTTGGCAGATAGTTTTTAGGTAAAAATTTTGCTGCAAAAAGCGCAAAGTAAACGATTTTGCTTTGCGCTTTTTTTGTGCAAAAAAAGGGTAATTTTTTTGCCTTTTTACGTTTTGCAGTGCGGTAGTTTTTTGTGTAATTTTTGCAATAAAAAGCTTTAATTTTTGCGCAAAAGCGCAATTATTGGCCGCAATATGAATACTACATTAAGAAGAAGCGACAGGGCTTTAAGCGAAGAGGCGGCAATGCAGGTTGCCGAAAACGCCGAATACGGCGTTTTGTCGATTATGGGCAACGACGGCTATCCCTATGCGGTTCCCCTAAACTTTGTAAGGTGCGGCGAATATTTTTACGCCCACAGCGCAAAAGAGGGCAAAAAGCTAGACAGCATTGCGCAGGCAAACAAAGTTTGCATAAATTTTGTGGAAACGGCCGCCGCCATACCCGAAAAATTTTCGTTTGAATATAAAAGCGCAACGCTTTTTTGCACTGTAAGCACGGTAAGCGACCAAGCCGAAAAGGTTTGCGCATTAAAAAAGCTTATAGAAAAATACAGCCCCGGTTTTATCGAAAAGGGCTACGAATACGTTGCGCGCTCGTCCGACAAAGCCGCGGTTTTAAGGTTTAAAATAGACGGCATTTCGGGCAAGGAAAGGAAAAGGTAAAGCGCATTATCTGCAAATAAAAGGGCGGCAACCGATTTTGCCGCCTTTTTTGTGGAAAAATAAAAAATTCTATTCCTTTACAAAAACGTCTACTCTGGCGGGGGGAATGTTTAAATATACAAACTTTGTCTTTAAATGGCGCATTTTTGTAAAGCCGAGCTGTTCGGGCTTTTTGCGCAAATTGTAGGTAAACTGCACAAAAATACCCCCCTTTGGCAGCGAGTTTTGCACCGCGTTTAAAATGTTCCTTACAATGGGTTCTGGTATGTTAAGCAGCGGCAGGCTTGAAATTACAGCGCCTATCTTTTCGCCGTTTGCAATGTTTGCAATGTTTTCGGCCGAATCGTTTACAACCGCCAAATCGGGAAATTTATGTCTTAAAATTTCGCACAGGTTTTTGTCCAGCTCTACCGAGCGCACTCTGGAAACATCGGCTTTTTTAAGTATTTCGGCCGTAACCGAGCCCGAGCCTGCGCCGAGCTCTATAATAAGGCCTTTTTCGGTGCAATTTGCCGCCATTTGCCTTGCCAAAAAACGCGAGCTTGGGCACAAAGCACCCGTAGTTTTGGGGTTTGCCAAAAACTTGCATATAAATTTTACGCTGTCTGCAAACATATTTTACCTTTTAGGCTGATAGATGTCGTGCAACCTTATAATGCCGGCAAAATTTCCCGAGTTGTCTACCACGGGCAAAACCGAAAGCCTTTTGTTGGACGGGCGTTCCTCCATAAGGGCAACGGCCTGACCCAAAGAGGCTTCGGGCAAAATAGATACGGGTTTTTTTGTCATAATGTCGGCGCACTGTATTTTGTTAAAATCGCAGTCGCACTTAAAGGCGCGCCTTATGTCGCCGTCGGTTATAAGGCCGGCCAAGCCGCCGTTTTCGTCTACAATGCAGGCGGCGCCCAAGGGGTTTTCGGTCATTTTAACTACGGTTTCCTTAAGTAAATCGTTTGCCTTGGCTACTGCGCACTCTTTTACGGGGTGCATTACGTCTTTTACCTTCAATAAAAGGGTTCTGCCAAGCTGGCCTGCGGGGTGGAATTTTGCAAAGTCTATTTTTGTAAAGTTGCGCGCCGTAATAAGCGCACATGCCAAAGCGTCGCCCCAGGCAAGGGCAACCGTTGTAGAGGAAGTCGGCACAATGCCCAAAGGGTCGGCTTCGCCGTCGCACGAGGCGTCTAGCACAATGTCGGCCTGCTTTGCCATGGGCGAATCCATGCGGCCAACAATGGCTATTATGGGCGAGTTAAACTGCTTTAAAAGCGGCATAAGCCTAAGACATTCTTCGGTAGAGCCGCTGTTTGAAATTAAGATTGTAGGGTCGCCCGCCTCGTAAATGCCCATGTCGCCGTGAACGGCGTCGCATGCGTGCAAAAACAGCGCGCTTGTTCCGGTGCTCGACATTGTAGCCGCTATTTTCTGTCCTATAAGCCCCGATTTGCCCACGCCGCAAATTACCAGTTTGCCCTTGTGCGCCAAAATGGTGTTTACGGCTTTTGCAAACGAATCTCCTATGCGGTCGGAAAGCTTTAAGACGGCCTTTGCCTCTTTTTCGAGGGCGGTTTTTGCGGACTTTATAAATGCTTCTTCTAACATTGTTGGGTGCTTTCTAAAAATTTTTCGGCTTCTGCAAGGTCTTGCGGGGTGTCTATGCCAATGCTTTTATAGGCGCTTTCCACCGCCATAAACTCGTAGCCGGAATCTACAAACCTTAATTGTTCCAGTATTTCGCAGTTTTCAAGCGTGCTGCTTGGCAGCGAATTGTAGTTTAAAAGCGATTTTCTCGAGTAGCCGTATATGCCGATATGCCTGTAATAGGCGCATTTTTCCAGCCATTTTGACTTGTCTGCAATACCCCTTACATAGGGCAGGGGCGAGCGGCTAAAATACAGGATTTTGCCGTCTTTGTTGCGCAGGGCCTTTACCACATTGGGGTTGTCCAAATCGCGCGGGTCGTCTATGCGCACAACGGCGGTTGCCAATTCGCAATTCGACTGCATTCGCTTTTCGATAATCGCGTCTATAAGCGAAACGGGAATAAATGGTTCGTCGCCCTGAACATTCACAAAAAATTCGGCGTCTATTTTGGGGAGAGCCTCGACAATTCTTTCGGTGCCGTTTTTACATTCGGGCGAAGTTAAAACATATTTTGCCCCTATTTTTTCGGCAAATTCGCAAATCTGCGGGCTGTCGGTAAGAATGTAGGCGTTGTCGGCGGCATATTTGCTTTGCAGGCATTTTTCGTATACCCTTTGTATTACGGTTTTGCCCTTTAGCATTGCAAGGGGTTTGCCGGGGAACCTCGTAGACGACATTCTCGCCGGAATTGCAATCGCAAACATGGCAAAGCCCAATATAAGGCTGTCGGCGTCCCTGCCGTTTTCAACGTCTTTCCAAAACTCCTTTACAGGTTCAAGTTCGTCGTCGGGCGTGTAAAAGAACATAAAGTAGGCGAAAGCCAAGCCGAACAAAAACAAGGCCAGCCCGAAAATGCGCATAACCCTCTTGTAGCAGTTTTTCGAGATGGACAACGAGCAGAATTTCGAATCCATATACGCTTCGTTATAAGCTTCGTCGTTTCTCAGCATAAGGGTTAGCCCCAAAAGAACGGAAAAGCCGATTACGGCAAATTCGCCTATCGAAATTAGTACTTCTTTATAATTCATAATCCGTCAAAAAAATGCGGTGTTAGTGATTTAAAAATAGCATTTAATATCTGCAAAGCACAAGCAAATTATTCGAATACGGGGCGGGCTGCAAAGGTATTGTATACCTTTAATATGCGCTGGAACTGCGAAACCTCTTCGAAAGGAAGCACTGTGTTTTCGTCTATGCGCCAGGTGTGCGAGGCGTTTACAACGTCTTTTGCCCATTCAAAATACTCGTCGTAGTCGGTTCTAAAATACCATACGCTTTCGGGCGAGCATTTTGTCCTTAAAGTGTCTATGAATGGCTCTTGTATAAGCCTTCTTTTGTGGTGGCGTTTTTTCGGCCACGGGTCGGGGAACATAATGAATATGTTTTCAAGCACGCAGCCTTCGGGCAGGCTGGCCAAAAATTCGCCGGCTTCGGCCTTTACAAAGTGGGCGTTTGCAGCACCCTTTTTTTCGGCGCGGCGTTTCGAATCTTTTATCCTTTCGGAAATAAGGTCTATGCCGATGCAAAGTTCCTTGGGGTGAGCCGCGGCATAGCTGCTAAGATAATGGCCTTTGCCGCAGCCGATTTCCAGCGTGATTTTTTTTGCGTCGCCTACAATTTCGCGGGTAAGCGTTTTTAGCGCGTCTATTCTTTGCGCTTTGCGTTTAAGCATTTCCTCTATGCCGTTGTATTCTTCCATAATAAAATATTTTCGCAAAAAAATTTATTTCTCAACAGTTTTTTATGCAAATAGCTCCAAAATGGGCGCATTTTTGGGCTTTTTGTGCGTATTTTTAAAGATATGCGCCAAAATTTTCTCGCAAAATGCGGCAAAAAATCAATAATCTGCTCCATAATGGCTAACGAAAACACAAATTTGTTGCTGTTCGGCTTAAAAGACGGGCAGCGTTCTATAAAGGGGGCATACGTTTTCATTGTCGCGTATGTCTTGTCGACAATACTGGGCGCAATATTTGCCCCGCCCGCGTTTTGGTTGGCGCAATACCTGCACGAAACGCACCCCGACAACGGAACGCTGACATGGCTTGCGGGCAAGGGGGTGGACGTGTTTTTCGACAGGGCAAGATATGTCGCCATAATTTTGGCGTTGCCTGTTGTTTTTGTTAAATGCCGCCTTACAAGCCTCGGCGCACTGCGAATGAAAATAAATTCCAGGTCGCTGGCGGAATTTGCAAAATACTATCTGTTGGGGCTGCTTTTGTTGGCCTTTATGTTTGCAATGCAGCTTTTGTTTACCGACTGCGAATTTAAAAGCATTTCCTGCGGCGAATTTTTTGGGGTTTTGGGCAAGGTCTTTTTTGCCACATTGTTTTTGGGCTTGCTAGAAGAGCTGCTTTTTAGGGATTTGATTATGCGCTCGTTTTACACCGCCTGGGGAATGTTTTTCGGGATAGTGCTTTCGTCTATGTTTTTTGCCTACAAACATTTTAAAGTGCCCAGCTTTATCGGCGGGCTTGATTTGCACAGCGCAAGTTGGTATACGGGCTTTCAGGTTGCCTGGTACGATACCGTAGGCATATTCATGACGTTTAACCTTCTGGCATATCTTTCGCTATTTTTGTTCGGGTGCGTTTTGTGCGCCATGTTTTTAAGGGCAAAAACGCTGTATGCGCCCGTGGGGTTCCATGCGGCGGCGGTTTTGGCAATAGCCTTGTACGGTACATTTGTATCTCCGAAAGCCGACGAATTGAGGGTTGTATTCGGCGGAGTTTGGGTTACCGATTCGTACATGGCCACGGGATTGCTGGCGGCGCTTTTGCTGTTTTTGCTGTTTGCGGGGCAAAAAAATCCCGCAAAGCGGCGCAAAAACTAGTCCGGCAAAAAATCAAGCGAAAAATCGGTTTTTTGCCGATTTTTTATTCACAATCGAAATGTGAATAACTTGTTTAAAACTTATGCTTGAAACTGGGAAATTTTTGGTAGAATATGCTTAAAGTTTTCAAAGAAGCGGGCTTTGCGGATAACATTTGCCATTGTCTTCGGCGAAAATCGGCTAAAAATCAACATTTTACAATACACTGGTAATCATTAACTTAAGGATATTATTGCGGGCGGCATTTTAAATAATTATGGTGCGTAAACTGCGGATAAACAACAAGAAACACAACGAAAAGCGCACCCTTAAAAACAGCAGACACACAAAAGCCGCAAATTGTTAATAATTGCCATAAAAACAACAATGGAAGACATTTCAACACAGTATACACCCCAACAGGTTTGGGACACGGTAAAGGGCGAATTGGAAAGCCTTTTGTCGGCAGAAACGTATTCGGAATGGTTTGCCGGTATGCAGCTTGTTGCATGCGAGGGCGACAACTACGTTTTGTCGGCAAACAACGACTTTGCAGCCTTGTGGATAAACGACAACTATTCGAACTTGCTACGCAGGCACATTTCCATGGCCTTGGGCAGAAACGCGTCGGTTAGGGTTCTTTGCCAAAATGCGCAGCCCGCACAGCCTGCCGAAGCCCCCGAAAAGGTGCAGCGCGCGGTATCGATGCCGAAACCGAAGCCGAAAGCCCCGAATATAAACCCGAAAAACACTTTCGAAAACTTCATTATAGGCGAAAGCAACCAGTTGGCGCATGCCGTTGCGCTGGCCGTGGCAAACGCTCCCGGCAGGGTATACAACCCCATGTGCATATACGGCTCGACAGGTTTGGGCAAAACCCACCTTATGCACGCCATAGCCCACTTTATATTTAAGAATAACCCCGAAATGTCCATTGTATATACAACTTCGGAGCGCTTCCTAAACGAGTATATACGCGACATTAAAGACGGCAAAATGGCGGATTTCCGCAAACGCTACCGCAATGTAGACGTTTTGATGATAGACGACATACAATTCTTTGCAGGCAAAACGGGCATACAGGAGGAGTTTTTCCATACCTTTAACGACCTGTTCGAATCGGGCAAGCAAATCGTGCTTACCTCCGACAGGCCTTTCAACGAAATTCCCAAACTCGAAGAAAGGCTGATTTCCCGCTTTGAGTGGGGCTATTCGGCCGACATTCAAACCCCCAACTACGAAACACGATTGGCGATTTTAATGAAAAAGGCGTCGGCGATGGGCTTTGAAGTGTCGTCGGAAATACTGGATTTTGTCGCCCGAAAAATCACCAAAAACGTGCGCAGGCTAGAAGGGGCATTAAACAGGCTCTCGGGGTATTGTGCGGTTGTAAAAACCCCCCTTACCCTGGAAAAGGCGCAGGGGCTTTTGGCCGATTTCCTTTCTCAAGACGTCGGCAATTTGGACATTCAAAAGATTCAGGAAACGGTTGCCTCGTATTTTCACATAGACATTGCCGAGATAACGGGAAGGCGCAGAACCGCCAACATTGTGGTTGCCCGCCAAATAGCGATGTATTTGTCGAAAACCCTTATGAAGGAAAAGACGCTCGAGGAAATCGGCCGACAGTTCGGCGGCAGAGACCACGGCACCGTTATACACGCAATGAAGGTTGTAGGCGAGCAGATGGAATGCGAGCCGAGCATAAAGGGTTATGTAGACCACTTTATAAAAGTGCTTTCGGAATAGCGCGAAAATGGCAAAGTTTTTCAGGGAGATTGCAATGGCGCTGTCGGTGGTTGTTCCATTGGCGTTGGGCGTTTATGCGCTGCAAAACTATGTCGAAACAAGCAAAAAAAAGTCGGCAATAGACGACAACCTAGGCCGTATTATATTGGCGGCAAAGGCCTATTTAACCGAAAACGAATATAGGCAGGTTGCCTATTCCGAATTGGTAGACGGCAAATATTTGGAGGAAATTAAACCCGTAGACGGCGAAAACTACAAGAAACTGGTGTTGCGCAGAATAGGCGGCGTTTTGCTTGTAAAAACGGCGTCGGGCAAAAGCGTAGAACGCAAATATTAGCGGGATTAGCGGGGCAAAAAGTTTGCCGCGGGCAGGATTGTAAAATTAAAATGTTGAAAGCGCGCTTTGAATTCCAAGCGCGCTTTCGCTTTACTTTGCTTTTAAGGGGTAAATTTTTACTTGAAAAGAGCCTTTTGCTAAACTATCGCTATGTTATGGTAAAAAAGATATATATGTTTGCGGTGTGTCTTGCCTCGTGCGCTTTGTTTGCGGCGCAAGACAAAGAAAAAGACTTTACAAAATACGTTATGCCCGAGGCGGGCAGCGATTCGGTAAAGGAATTGTCGTCGGGTAATTTGTATCCCTGCATTGCGGTGCCTTTCGGCATGAATTTTTGGTCGCCGCAGTCGAAGGACTATTCAAAGCGCTGGTGGTATGCGTATTCGGATACAATGTTTAGTGCAATTAGGCTAACGCGTCAGCCGAGCCCCTGGATAGGCGACTACGGCCCGCTTTGCTTTATGCCTACTGTCGGCGAAAAAAAGTGTTTGGAAAAAGACAGGCAAAGCTGGATTTCGCACAAGGCCGAAACCATAAAGCCCAACTATTACAGCGTATATTTGGCCGACTACGACACCACCTTAGAGCTGACGCCAACTTCAAGGGGCGCGCACATGCGCGTTTCCTATCCCGATTCCGACAAGGCCAACTTTGTTATAGACGCCCTTTCGGGGAAATCTTTTGTAAAGATAATTCCCGAAAAAAATATGGTAGTGGGCAAAAGCGTTTGGATAAATTCGCGCGGCAGGCGCGCCGAGGGCGACTTTGCAAACTATTTTGTCCTTAAGTTCGACAAGCCTTTGGCGGCGTATGCCGTGTTCGACGGCAAGAGCATATACGACGGCGAACTGCAAACAAAAGATAGCGACGCGCAAAAAGGCGCAATATTAACCTTTAAAACCAAAAAGGGAGAGCCGGTTAACATAAAGATTGCAACCTCGTTTATAAGCATGCAGCAGGCCGAGCTTAATTTCGAAAGGGAGCTTGCCGAAAACTCGTTCGACGAATGCAGGGCGCAAAGCAAAGCGCAGTGGAACAAGTATCTTTCGAAGATACGCGTTTGCGACGACGACATAGACGATTACCCGAATGTAAAAATGTTCTATACGACTTTCTTTAGAACATTGCTGTTCCCGCGCGACTTTTTCGAAATAGACAAAGACGGCAACAAAATACACTACAGCCCCTTCAACGGAAAGATAGAAAAGGGGCAAATGACCACCGACAACGGCTATTGGGACACTTTCAGAGCCGTACACCCCTTCTTTAACCTGCTTTTGCCCGAACAGAGCGAAAAGGTTTTAGAGGGCATGCAAAACACCTTCAAAGAGGGCGGCTGGTTCCCCGAATGGGCGTCGCCGGGGTATGTAAATTGCATGATTGGCTCGAACTCGTCGTCTATTGCGGCAAGCGCGTATTTGTTTGTGTCGAAAAGCGCGGCCGACGGCGAGGTTTTGTGGCAGGCAATGAACAAAGGAGCCGAGTCTTTCTGCGAAAAGAACAATTCGCTGGGCAGGGCGGGCGCAAAGGAATACAATGCTTTAGGCTACGTTCCAAACGACATAAACCTAAAGGAAAGCGCGGCGCGCACGCTTGAATACGCCTATGCCGACTATTGCATAATGAAGTTTGCCCAAGCTTTGGGCAAAGACAAAGCCACCGTGGAAAAATTTGCAAAGCGCGCCCAAAACTACCGCAATCTGTTCGACGAAAAATATTCGCTTATGGTTGGCCGCAACTCGAAAGGCGAATTTAAAAAGAATTTCAATCCCGTAGAGTGGGGCGGCGACTTTACCGAGGGCAATTCGCTGCAATATACTTGGAGCGTTTTCCACGACATAAACGGCTTGGCAAAGCTTATGGGCGGCAAGGAAAAGGCGGCAAAGCAGCTGGACAATATGTTTGCAATGGCCCCCGTTTTCGATGTGGGCGCATACAAGGTTGTCATACACGAAATCAGGGAAATGCAGATTATGAATTTCGGGCAATATGCGCACGGCAACCAGCCCATACAGCACGGCGTGTATATATATAACTGGCTTGGCCAGCCGTGGAAGGCGCAGTATTGGGCAAGGCGGATAATGCAAAAACTGTACAAGCCCGAAGTTGCCGGCTATTGCGGCGACGAAGACAACGGCCAAACTTCGGCTTGGTATGTGTTCTCGGCGTTGGGCTTTTACCCCGTATGCCCCGTAGACGGCGAGTTTGCAATAGGTTCGCCGTTGTTTAAAAAGGTGGAAGTTGAAATGCCGAACGGCAAAACCCTTACAATTAAGGCAAAAAACAACTCTCCCGAAAACGTATATATTAAGTCGCTTAAAATTAACGGCAAAAAGTACGACAAAAACTTCTTTACATTCGACCAGCTTAGAAAGGGCGGCGAAATTGTAATGGAAATGTCCGACAAGCCCAACACCTCCAGGGGCGTAGCCGAAGAAAGCGCGCCTAGCTCTATGACAAAGTAGTTTTTAATTTTCTTTGCAAAAACAAAACCGCGCTTTTGCCGTTTGCAGGGGCGCGGTTTTTTTGTATCAGATTTTTTTTGAAAATGCGTTGCCCCGATTTTCCGCAAAAAGCTTCTAGGCTTGCGTTTTTTGCGGCTGTTTTCTTTTATGTTTTTATGAATTGCGTAATGTTCGACAGCCCCGAAGAAATGTCTTTTTTGCCATACGGCGACGAAAGAGCCGAGCACATAAAAAAATATTTAAAAACACAGAACGGCGGCGAGATTTTTGCCGCGGTAAAGAACGCCTTTTTATGCAAGGCGAAAGTGCGCGAAAAAGCGGGGGGCTACTCGTTTGAAATCGCCGAAAAGCTGGAATGCGCGCAGCCAATGCAGACAACGGTTGCAATGGCGTTTGCCCGCCCGCAAATAGCGCAGAGAATTTTGTTCGAGTGCGCGTGCTTCGGGGTAAAAAAACTTTGCTTTTACGCAGCCGAAAAGGGCGAAAGAGACTATATGAAAGCCTCGCTATATTCGGGCAAAGAATGCGAAAAGTGGTTTGTCAAGGGCGCCCAGCAGGCGTGCAACTGTTTTGTGCCCGAGCTTGAATGTTATGAATCGCTGGAAAAATGCCTGGAAAGCCTGCCCGAAAGCCCCGACACACTAAGGGTTGCCCCCGATATTTACGAGGCTTGTGAAAAAATGTCGAAAGTGCTAATGGCGTCTGCAAAACAAAAAACCCTGCTGGCCTTCGGGGCCGAGCGGGGTTTTAACAATGCCGAAAGGGACATTCTGCGCAAAAACGGTTTTGTTCTGGCAAATATGGTTTCCGACAGGGTAATGCGTACCGACAGCGCATTGATAGCGGCTTTAAGCCTACTTTGCGCCGTCGAGGAACTCAAGTGCTAGCGAGCCGTCTTTGTTTTGCACAATTCTGCGGTAGTAGCAGCCGAAGCGCGATTCGCCCTTTTCGTTCTTTGTGTGGCAGCAGCCTTTGCCCATAAGTTTTACTTTGTAGACAACCGAGTTTTGCTCGCAGTTAATCAAAACGTCTACAAGCTTTAAAAAGTCGCCCGAGGTTTTGCCCTTAATCCACAATTCGTTTCTGGAGGTAGACCAAAAAGTTGCCATGCCCTCCTTAAAGGCGGTTTCCAAAGCGAGCTTGTTTGCGTAGCCTACAATGAGAACTTCGCCGCTTTCGGCGTCTTGCGCTATTGCTGGTATAACATCGCAGCCGCATGCCGCTATTTTCTTTAGCTTTGTAAAGTCTATATTGCAAACTGTCGATTCTTCTATTTCCTTACTCATAATTTTTGCATTAAAACCGAAAAAGCGCGCCCATTGCAAAACAATTTTTAATAAATTTTCAAAAAAACGAAAAAAAATATTGACGGCACTGAAAATAAAGGGCAATTTTGACCTTTCATAAATGAAAATGTCGATTAGTCGATATTTTTATTTCCAACCTGCCTCGGTAGCTCAGTTGGCAGAGCACGTCCTTGGTAAGGACGGGGTCGGCGGTTCAAATCCGCTCTGAGGCTCAGGACGGAGCTTTATTATAATCACACAACAACAAACAACAAAGAGAAAAAATCATGCCTAAGGAATCATTCAATAGGACAAAGCCACACGTTAATGTCGGCACAATCGGCCACATCGACCACGGTAAAACTACACTTACGACTGCAATCTTGAAAGTGCAGTCCGACAAGGGCTTGGCTCAGTTCAAGTCTTATAAGGATATCGCTAAGGGCGGTACGGTTCGTGACGAAACCAAAACGGTTACAATCGCCGTTGCCCACGTTGAATACGAAACGGAAAAGCGCCACTACGCTCACGTTGACTGCCCCGGCCACGCCGACTTCGTTAAGAACATGATTACGGGTGCTGCCCAGATGGACGGTGCTATCCTCGTTGTTTCGGCTGCCGACGGTCCTATGCCCCAGACACGCGAACACATCTTGTTGGCCCGCCAGGTAGGCGTTCCCCAGATCGTAGTATTCTTGAACAAATGCGACTTGCTCGACGACCCCGAATTGCTCGACTTGGTTGAAATGGAAGTTCGCGACTTGCTCAAGAAATACCAGTACGACGGCGACAATATCAAAATCATTCGCGGCTCGGCTACACAGGCTCTCGAAGGCAAAGAATTTGGCGTAAACTCCATCAATCAGTTGATGGACGCTATCGACTCGGAAATTCCCGAACCCGTACGCGACACCGACAAGCCCTTCATGATGAGCGTTGAAGACGTATTCTCGATTACAGGTCGTGGTACAGTTGCAACAGGCCGTATCGAACGCGGTGTTGTAAAGGTTAACGAAGAAGTTGAAATCGTTGGCTTGGGCGAAACAATGAAAACAACCGTAACCGGCGTTGAAATGTTCCGCAAGACTCTCGATCAGGGTCAGGCAGGCGACAACGTTGGCTTGCTCTTGCGCGGTATCGAAAAAGACCAAATCCAGCGCGGCCACGTTATTGCAAAGCCCGGTTCCATTCACCCCCACACGAAGGCCAAGGCTGAAATCTACGTTCTCACCAAGGACGAAGGCGGCCGTCATACTCCCTTCTTCACAAACTATCGTCCGCAGTTCTTCTTCGGTACAGCCGACGTTACCGGCGTTTGCAAACTTCCCGAAGGCACAGAAATGGTTATGCCCGGCGACAATGTTTCCATCGAAATCGACTTGCAAAAGCCCGTTGCTATGGAAAAAGGTCAGCGTTTCGCTATCCGCGAAGGTGGCCGTACAATCGGTGCAGGCCGCGTAAGCGAAGTTTTAAGCTAATTTAGCTTAGGCACAATATTCCGTTTGCCGCCTTTTATGGCGGCGGCGGTGTATTTTTTTATTTTAAAAGAGAATTACAGGGGTGTAGCGCAATTGGTAGAGTAGTGGTCTCCAAAACCATCGGTTGGGGGTTCGAGTCCCTCCGCCCCTGCCACTTCCCACAAGGCAAAAAAATGGCAAATCCTTTCAGCAAAATCAGACAATATTACAGAGAAACCGTTGCCGAACTTAAAAAAGTTGCATGGCCAAACGGAAAAGAAATTAGAGCGTCTATGATAATGGTTTTCGTATCGTTGGCCATTTTAGGCGCTTTTTTGGGTCTTGCCGACTTTTCCATATACAATGTAATAGGTCTGCTGACCGACTTGGTCAGAAGCGCACACTAAGCCAACGGGGTTAATAAATAGGTATGTCAAGCTTAGATACAAGCAATCGTAAGTGGTATGCGGTGCAAGTTCGCACCAATATGGAGAAAAAGGTTCAAGCGTCTCTTATAAATCAGATAGAGCTTAACGATATGTCGGAGTATATCTCCAAAGACGACATACTTGTTCCCGAAGAAAAAGTTACCACATATAAAGACGGCAAAAAGCAGGATCCGAAACCCCGCAAGCTTTTCCCCGGCTACGTTTTCGTTAAAGTAAAGCTTTACGATGACGACGACAAACTGATAGAAGCGCCCTGGTATTTTGTAAAATCAATAAACGGCGTTACCAATTTTATGGGCGGCACAAGGCCGACCCCTTTGCGCGACAAAGAAATTAAGGCGTTGCTCGCCCAGCTTGAAAATTCGCAGGAAACTGTAAAGACCGATATAAAATACAAGGTCGGCGACAATGTAAAGATAAACGAGGGACCCTTTATGAGCCTTACAGGCGTTATAGAGGAAATCGACTCGGCAAACGGAAAATTGAAGGTAAGCGTTTCGATTTTCGGCAGATTTACTCCCGTAGAGCTGGACTACAAACAGGTAAGCTACGCGGAAGAATAGAATTTATTATATTACGATAAAGCCTCTAAAAAAGAAGATATAAAAAGGTCATAAAATGGCAAAAAAAGTAGTAAAAGTAGTTAAGTTGCAGTTGCCCGCAGGCGCGGCCAACCCCGCTCCTCCGGTAGGCCCCGCATTGGGTGCGGCCGGCGTCAACATTATGGCGTTCTGCAAAGAATTCAACGCGCGTACCAAAGACCAAACGGGTATGATTTTGCCCGCCATAATCTCGGTATATCAGGACAAGTCTTTCTCGTTCATTCTTAAAAGCCCGCCGGCTTCGGTTCTCATCAAGAAGGCCGCCAAGCTCGCTTCGGGCAGCGCCAAGCCCAATACCGACAAGGTAGGCAAAATTACGGCAGCCCAGGTTGCCGAAATTGCCAAGCTTAAGCAGAAAGACCTTAACGCCACAACCCCCGAAGCGGCCGCAAAAATCATTGCAGGCACAGCGCGTTCGATGGGTGTAGACGTTGTTGCCTAATAAAACATTTTGGGCTTTTTAGGGCAAATCCCCAAAAAGCCCCTTTATACAAAACATAAAAAACCGCACTGCAATCAAGCAGGAGACAAACAAAAAAAGTCATGGTAAAAAGAAGCAAAAAATATAAGGCGTCTTTGGCAAATGTAAAAGACGCGCCTGTGGCAATAGCAGAAGCTGTAGAAGCTCTCTCGAAAATGCCCAAGGCTAAGTTCGACGAAACAGTTCAGTTGTCGGCAAAGATACAGCTGGACCCCAAACAGGCCAACCTCAGCATTAGAGGTACGGTTCGTCTGCCCAACGGCAGCGGCAAAAAAGTTAGAGTTTTGGTTTTCACCGAAAACGCAAAACAGGCTCTCGACGCAGGTGCCGACTTTGCCGGTTTGGACGATATGATTAAGAAAATCGAAGACGGTTGGCTCGATTTCGACGTTGCCGTTTCCACTACTTCGGCTATGAAGTCGGTTCGCAAGGCCGCCAGAGTTTTGGGTCCGAGAGGCTTAATGCCCAATCCCAAAAGCGGCACCGTTACAGACGACATCGAAACCGCCGTTAAGGAAGTTAAGGCTGGCCGTGTAGAATACAAAATGGACAAAACGGGCAACATTTGCATCGTTATCGGCAAGCGCAGCTTCAGCAACGAAAAGTTGGTTGAAAACGCAAAGGCGGCTTACGCAAGCCTTATGTCGGTTCGTCCCGAAACGCTCAAGGGCAAGTATATCGACACATTAACCTTAAGCGCAACAATGACTCCGGGTCTTAAATTGAATCCGGTAATGGGAGAATAGGAGTTTTACACAAATGAGACCGGAAAAGAAATACCTTATAGATGAAGCCGTTGCCCACATTGCCGACTCCGACTATGTGTTCTTGATGAACTTTACAGGCGTAACCGTTGCGGCAGCAAGCGACTTGCGCAAACAGTTGGCCGAAAAGGGCGCACAGTTTCACATTGTAAAGAACACCATTTTCGAAATTGCCGCAAAATCGCGCGAATTGCCCGATATGTCGGAATTTCTCAATGGCCCTACAGGTGTTGTAGCTGGCGGCAAATCGCCCACAGAAGTTGCAAAAATTCTTGTAGACTTTCTTAAAACCAACGACAGAGCCAATGTTAAAGTTGGCGTGCTCGACAAGAAGCTTTTGAACAAGGACGAAATCGAAGCTCTCAGCAAGCTTCCCAACCTCGACGGTATCCGTTCGATGTTGCTTTCGACTATCCTGTTGGCGGCTCCTCAGGGCTTGTTGAACGTAATCAAGGCCAAGAGCGAAAAGGAAGAAGCTCCCCAGGCCTAATTACACTGGCGATAATTCGCCCGCAGTTTTTTGCACTTAAAAATTGCGGGCTTTAAAAACAAAAAACAAAAAATTTTATTTCCCGAAGGCAAAAACGCCGTAGGGAATGTCAAAAAAAACAACTAAAGAATAAGCTTAGGGAACGCAAATGTTCCTTAAACACCCGAAAGGGTACTAAGCGTTCAAAGGAGATAAATAAAATGGCAGAAGTAACAAAAGAACAAGTAATAGAATTCCTCAGCGGCTTGACAGTTCTCGAAGCAGCTGCTTTGGTAAAAGAACTCGAAGAAAAATGGGGCGTAACAGCATCGGCTCCCGTTGCTGCAGTAGCAGTAGCAGGCGGCGCAGCTCCCGCAGCTGAAGAAAAAACCGAATTCACAGTAGTTCTCAAAGCTGCTGGCGCAAACAAGATTGCCGTTATTAAAGAAGTTCGCGGCATAACCGGCCTCGGCTTGAAAGAAGCCAAGGAATTGGTTGACGGCGCTCCCAAGCCTGTAAAAGAAGGCGTAACTAAGGACGAAGCAGCCGAAATCGAAAAGAAATTGACTGCAGCAGGCGCAACAGTTGAAATTAAGTAATTAACTTGATTATCAACTTTTAAGCTAATTTACGGATAGGCAAAGCCCCTAAAATAGAGGCTTTGCTTGCCCTTTTTATTAAAATAGCGGCGATTTTAAAATTTTTTAGCGGAAAATCGAAGCGACTTGCAGGTTGAAAAATTGGGCAAGTAAAATAAATTCACCATACAAAATCATAAATATATGTCAGAGCGAAGAAACTTTGGTAAGTTGCAAGAGGTAATAGGGTTGCCTAACCTTATTGAAAACCAGCTGAATTCCTATGCGGAATTTTTGCAGAAAGACGTTGCGCCCAATAAGAGGGCATTGGTGGGGCTTCATGCGGTATTTAGCGAAATATTCCCCATAACAAGCTATGACGAAAAGATTAAATTAGAGTACGTTTCCTACCGTTTCGACGGGCCAAAACACTCGGAAGACGAATGTATTAAGGAAGGCCTTACCTATTCGGTTTCTTTATATCTTACTTTGAGGTTGACAGAAGGCGATAATACGCGCGACGAAGAGCTTTACATGGGCGAGCTTAATATGATGACTTCGCGCGGGTCGTTTGTTGTAAACGGCGCCGAACGCGTTGTTGTAAGCCAGTTGCACCGCAGTCCCGGCATATGCTACGAAGAAACTTTGCACTCTTCGGGCAAAACGCTATTTTCTTTCAGATTGATACCCGACAGGGGTACTTGGGTTGAAGTTCAGTTCGACCAAAACGACTTGTTGTACGTTTATATAGACCGCCGCCGCCGCCGCAGAAAGTTTTTGATAACAACTTTGTTGCGCGCAATGGGCAAAAGCTCGAACGGCGAGATTATAGAATTGTTCTACGACGTTCAGGATATGACCACAAAGAAGGCCGAAAAGATGGAAAATGTTTCCAACTATGTTTTGGCCGAAGCGGTAACCGACCCCGACAGTCAGGGCAAGGGCAAAGTGTTGCTTAAGCAATACGAAACCCTTACAAAAACCGCCATTATGGACTTTAAAAAGGCGGGCATTACAGAATTTAAGGTAATAGATACCACCGTAGACGACGGCGTTATTGTAAGGGCAATCAAAAAAGACCCCGCAAAGAACGAAGAGGAAGCATTAAAGACAATTTACAAACAGTTGCGCCCCGGCGAACCGGTGAATGTTGCAAACGCACGCGCTTTGTTGCGCCGCACTTTGCAAGACCCGAAACGCTACGATTTGGGCAGGGTTGGCCGCTTTAAGATTAACCAGAAATTGGGTCTTAAAACTCCCCTCGAAACAAGGGTTATAACAATAGAAGACATTGTTGAAGGCACAAAATACCTTTCGAAACTGCGCAAGGGCGAAGGCTATATAGACGATATAGACCACTTGGGCAGCCGCCGCATACGCACAGTTGGCGAGCTTTTGGCAAACCAGTGCAGAATGGGTTTGGCGCGCACCGAAAAGCAGGTTAGAGAGCACATGAGCGCTTCGGAGCAAAACACCGAAAACCTAACCCCCGGCAAATTGATGAACACAAAGTCTATGACCGCAATGGTGCGCGAATTTTTTGCGCGCAACCAGTTGTCGCAGTTTATGGACCAAATCAATCCCCTTTCCGAGCTTACGCACAAAAGAAGGCTCTCGGCTTTGGGTCAGGGCGGCTTAAGCCGCGAAAGAGCGGGCTTCGAAGTTCGAGACGTTCACTATTCGCACTACGGCAGAATCTGCCCGATTGAAACTCCCGAAGGCCCGAATATCGGTTTGATTAACTCGTTGGCAAGCTATGCCAAAATCAACGAATTCGGCTTTATAGAAACTCCCTACAGGGAAATCGTTAAGGGCAAAGTAACCGGCAAAATAGTATATTTAACGGCCGACCAGGAAGAGGGCAAAATCATAGCCCAGGCAAATTCCGAAATTAAAGACGGAAAATTGGTTGGCAAGTGCGTTGTAAGAAAGCGCGACGAAATCTACGAAGCCCTGCCCGAAGACATCGACTATATGGACGTAAGCCCCAAGCAGTTGGTTTCGGTTGCAACGGGTCTTATACCCTTCCTGGAACACGACGACGCAAACCGTGCCTTGATGGGTTCGAACATGCAACGTCAGGGCGTGCCTTTGTTGACGACCGAATCTCCCTTTGTGGGAACGGGCATAGAAGGCGCGGTTGCGCGCGACTCGAGAACGGTTGTTCTTTCGGAGTCGGCGGGCAAAGTTGCCAGTGTAGACGCAATTCGCATTATCGTTACCCCCGACGGCCAAATGCCCAAGAAGGTAGACGGCACATACAAGACCGACGCCGACAAGGGAGTTTATGTATACAATTTGCGCAAGTTCATTCGCTCGAACAACGCAACATGCTTTAACCAAAAGCCCGTTGTAAAGAAGGGCGCCCTTGTAAAGAAAGGCGACTTGCTAGCCGACGGCGCAAGCACTCAGGGCGGCGAATTGGCTTTGGGTAAGAACGTTTTGGTAGCTTTCATGCCGTGGAACGGCTACAACTTTGAAGACGCTATTTTGCTGTCGGAAAAGCTGATTAAAAACGACGTATTTACCTCGATTCACATTGAAGTGTTCGAAGCTACCGCAAGGGACACAAAGCTCGGGCCCGAAGAAATTACGCGAGACATTCCCAATGTTGGCGACGAAGCCCTTAAAAACCTCGACCGCAACGGCGTAATAAGAGTCGGTGCCGAAGTTAAGGCCGGCGACATTTTGGTGGGTAAAATTACTCCCAAAAGCGAAACGGAATTGGCCCCCGAAGAAAAATTGCTTAGGGCAATATTCGGCGAAAAGGCTGCCGACGTTAAAGACACTTCCCTAAAAGTTCCCTCGGGTACCGAAGGTATTATTATGGACGTTAAGGTTTCCACCCGCGTCGATAAGGAAACCGAAAAATTAAGCCCCAGCGACACAAAGCGCCAGATTCGCAAAATCAACGAAGAATCGAAAGCCCAGCTCGACAAACTAAAGGACGAACTAACCGAAGCTTTGTCGAACGTGCTTTTGGGCGAAAAAATCCCCTTGGACGTTCGCAACAGCGAAACTAAGGAAGTTATAATTCCCGCAAACCGCAAAATCACAAAAACGCTTTTGCGCAGGTTGTCGGCAATTTCGAAGAACATCGAAATAGACCCTTCGCCGGTTCGCAACAAGATTATGGAAATAATCGACAACTATCAGCTTAAATTTGCCGAAGTTGAAAACGAAACCGCACGCAAGAAGGACATTCTCGAAAGCGGCGAAGGCGAAACCCAAAGCACAATCAAGAATGTAAAGATTTACATTGCCGCCAAGCGCAAGATTCAAGTTGGCGACAAGATGGCGGGCCGCCACGGCAACAAAGGTATTGTTGCCCGCATAGTTCCCGAAGAGGATATGCCCTATATGGAAGACGGCACTCCCGTAGAAATCTGTCTAAACCCCATGGGCGTTCCCAGCCGAATGAATGTCGGTCAGGTTCTCGAAACCCACTTGGGTTGGGCTTGCAAAAAGCTTGGCTTTAAGGTTGCCACTCCGATTTTCGACGGTATTAGCGAACATGATATACGCGACTACCTCGTTAAATCCGACTTTCCCGCAAGCGGCAAATGCCGCCTAATAGACGGTCTTACGGGCGACTATATGGACCAGGACGTTGTTGTTGGCTACATCTACATGATGAAGCTAAACCACTTGGTTGCCGACAAGATTCACGCCCGTGCGGTAGGCCCCTACAGCCTTATAACCCAGCAGCCCTTGGGCGGCAAGGCCCAATACGGCGGCCAAAGGTTCGGCGAAATGGAAGTTTGGGCTCTCGAAGCGTATGGCGCCGCCTATACCTTGCAGGAATTGCTCACCGTAAAGAGCGACGACGTTCAGGGCAGAACCAAGATTTACGAACAGCTTGTTAAGGGCGACAATTCGCTGCAGGCCGGCGTTCCGCAATCCTTCAACGTTTTGATGAAGGAAATGCAAAGCTTGTGCTTGAACGTTAAAGTCAACAGCAGCGACGCTACCGAAGAATAGGCTAACAGCATACAAAAAGGAATTTTCCGATGGAAGACAATAAACAACAAGTAAGAGAAGTTCTCGGATTTGACAATACAAACGGCTTCGACAGCGTTTCAATAGCCTTGGCTTCGCCCGAAACGATAATTTCGTGGTCGAGGGGCGAGGTTAAAAATCCCGAAACAATCAATTACCGCACATTCAAGCCCGAACCGGGCGGTTTGTTCTGCCAAAAGATTTTCGGACCCGTGCGCGACTACGAATGCGCCTGCGGCAAATATAAGCGCATTAGGTATAAGGACCAAGTTTGCGAAAGGTGCGGTGTTGAAGTTACAACATCCAGGGTTCGCCGCGAAAGAATGGGCCACATCGAATTGGCCGTTCCAGTTTCGCACATATGGTTTTTAAAGAGCATGCCCAGCCGCTTGGGCTTGGTTTTGGATATGACGTCCAAAGCGCTCGAAAGCGTAATCTACTACGAAAAATACATCGTAATAGACCCGATGCAGACTTCGTTGAAAAAAATGCAGCTGCTTTCGGAAGAGGACTATCAAAAGGCGATAGACGACTTTGGCGACGATTCCTTTAAGGCCGAAATGGGCGCAGAGGCAATCCGCACATTGCTCGAGGAAATAGACCTCGACAAAATGGCGGCCGAGCTTGAAGAGCAAATGCGCTCTACACGCTCCAAGCAAATCAAAAAGCGCTTGGCAAAAAGGCTAAAACTTATTCAGGGCTTTATACAAAGCAATGCGCGTCCCGAATGGATGGTGCTTAAGGTATTGCCCGTAATTCCGCCCGACTTGCGCCCCCTAGTTCCCTTGGAAGGCGGCAGGTTTGCAACTTCCGACTTAAACGACCTGTACAGGCGCGTAATTAACCGCAACAACCGTCTAAAGAGCCTTATGGCCATGAAGACGCCCGACGTTATCATTCATAACGAAAAGAGAATGTTGCAGGAATCCGTCGACGCCCTCTTCGACAACGGCCGCCACGGCCGCGCGGTAACGGGCGCAGGCAACAGACCCTTAAAGAGTATTTCGGATATGCTCAAGGGCAAGCAGGGTCGTTTCCGTCAAAACTTGTTGGGTAAGCGTGTAGACTATTCCGGCCGTTCGGTTATCGTTATCGGCCCCGAACTTAAGTTGTACCAGTGCGGTTTGCCCAAGAAAATGGCTCTTACTTTGTTCGAACCTTTCATTATCCGCCGCCTAAAGGAATTGGGTTTTGTTCATACGGTTCGCTCGGCGCGCAAGATGATAGAAAAACGCTCGCCCGAAGTTTGGGATATTTTGGAGGAAGTAACCGAAGGGCACCCCGTAATGCTCAACAGAGCTCCGACCCTTCACAGACTTTCCATTCAGGCTTTCGAGCCCGTGCTTATCGAAGGCAGCGCAATTCGTTTGCACCCCTTGGTTTGCGCGGCATACAATGCCGACTTCGACGGCGACCAAATGGCGGTTCACGTTCCCCTCTCGCTGGAGGCCATTATGGAGGCAAAACTTTTGATGTTGGCAAGCAACAACGTGTTCTCGCCTTCGTCCGGTAAGCCTATTTTGACACCTTCGCAGGACATCGTTTTGGGTGCGTACTACATTACCTACGAACCCTCTTGGAAACCCGCAAAGGGCGAACACGTTTGCCTGTTTTCGAACGACCACGAAGTGGAATATGCCCACTCCGAAGGTATGATTCACTGGCACGACTGGATTGACTATGTAAACCCCGACTACGGCAAAGACACAATCTACGGCAAAAAAGACCAAAAAATTATCCGCACAACGGTTGGTCGCGTATTGTTCTCCAGAATTTGGCCGGCCGAATTGGGCTTTATAAACTTCTGCGTTCCCAAAGGCAAATTGGGCGACCTTATTTTGAATACCTTTAAGATTAAGGGCAAGCGCGACTCTTCGAAGTACCTAGACGCATTGAAAGCTTTGGGCTTTAGAACATCTACCGAAGCGGGTATTTCCATCGGTATCGGCGACATGGACATGCCGCCCGAAAAGCCCACAATCATAAAGAAAGCCCGCGCCGAAATCGACAACATCGAAAAGGAATACTTAAAGGGTAAAATTACAAAGGGCGAACGCTCGCAAAAGGTTAAGGATATTTGGAATGTTGCCTCCGACGATATCGGTAAGGCCGCATTTGCAAACTTGTCGAGACCGCACGAAAAGATTAACGGCCGCCAATACATAAACCCCGTTTACGTTTTGATGGATTCGGGCGCCAGAGGTAATAAAGCGCAGGTTCGTCAGCTTTGCGGTGCCCGTGGTCTTATGGCTAAGCCCAACGGCGAAATTATCGAAAGACCTATTCTTTCGTGCTTCCGCGAAGGCTTGAGCGTTTTGGAATACTTTATTTCTTCGCACGGTGCGCGTAAAGGTTTGGCCGATACCGCTCTTAAAACTGCAGACGCAGGTTATATGACCCGTAAGCTTTGCGACGTTGCAATGGACGTAATCATTACCGACGACGACGTACAAAACACGGGCATTGGCGTAACAAAAGAGGCAATATACGACGGCGACGACGAAATTGTGCCCCTTGTAGACCGTATCATAGGCAGGTGCGCCGCCGTAGACGTTGCCAACCCCTTCAAACCCGACGAAATCTTGGCCAAAGCCGGCGAATTGATTACCGAAGACATGGCAAACAAGATTGTAAACAGCGGTGTCGAAAAGGTAAAGGTAATGAGCCCGCTTACGCACTTAAAGCGCAATGCAATTCCCGCAAAGGCATACGGTGTAGACCCGTCTACCCAAAAGCTGGTGGAAAAGGGCACGGCTGTCGGTATCATAGCCGCGCAGTCTATCGGCGAACCGGGCACACAGCTTACAATGAGAACTTTCCACGTTGGCGGTATTGCTTCGGCTTCGACAAAGATGCCCGAAATTATCGTGAAAGTTCGCGGTAAATTGAAATTTGAAAACCTTAATATTGTAGACATCAAGGAAGGTTTGCATGTTGTTTTGAACAAAACGGGTAAAATCTCGATTGTGGACGAAAACGACTCGGACAACGTTCTTGAAGAATACAATATAGTTGCGGGCTCTATTTTAACAAAGAGCGACGGCGACATTATAGAAAAGGGCGAAACACTTGCCCAGTGGGACCAACACAGCACGCCTATTTTGGCGGACAAGGGCGGTAAGATTGCATTCGAAGATATGATTGAAGGCGTAACGGTAAGCCGCTCGCTGGACTCTTCTTCGAACAGAATTACCACAACGGTTATAGACCACAAGGAAGACCTAAACCCGAGAATAGTAATTCTCGACAAGTCCGACAAGCCCATAACCTCGTTTGCAGTTCCCACGGGTGCCCAGGTTGTAGTAAGCGAAGGCACGCAAATTCGCCCCGGCGTAATGCTTGCAAAAACACCGCGTCAGGCTGCAAAAACACAGGACATTACGGGCGGTTTGCCCAGAGTTGCCGAGTTGTTCGAAGCGCGCCGCCCCAAGGAAGCCGCCGAAATGGCGAGAATGGAAGGCATTGTAAGATTCGGCAATGCACGCCGCGGCAAGAAGGTAATAATTATCGAATCGGAAAAGAAAGACAAGTCGGGCAAGCCCATTATAGAGGAACACCTTATTCCGCACAGCAAGAACATTATTGTTCAAGCCGACGACAAGGTTGTAAAAGGCCAGTTCCTTACCGAAGGCAGCCCCGACCCGAACGAAATCCTCGAAATTATGGGGCCTGTCGCCGTACAGGAACACCTGCTAAGGGAAATCCAAAAGGTTTACCGCAAACAGGGTGTTACAATTAACGACAAGCACATAGAGGTAATAATTTCAAGAATGTTGCGCAAGGTAAGGGTAACCGATCCGGGCGACTCGGATTATTTCTGGGGTCAACAGGTCGACAAATACGAGTTTGAAACGGAAAACGCCAGAATTGAAGATGCGGGCGGTCAACCCGCCGAAGGCGAACCGATATTGCTCGGTATAACAAAGGCCAGCCTCGAAACCGAAAGCTTTATAAGCGCGGCATCTTTCCAGGAAACGACAAGAGTATTAACCGAAGCCGCCACATTGGGCAAGGTGGATAAACTTGAAGGTTTCAAGGAAAACGTGATAATGGGCAATCTCATACCCGCAGGTACGGGCTTGCAGGCCTATCGCAAACTTACGGTAACGCCGTTGGTCGACGAAGAAGAAAACTTCCAAACCGAGCAACCCGAAGCCGAAAAAACAGAGGAAAACTCGTAAAATAACCGAAAAATTTTCGCCGCGAGGGGCTTTAGTTGCGAATGTCCCTTGCGACTTTTTGTTAAAAATTGAAAATAATACTTGCAAAAAGCGTTATAAAACATAACTTACAAATTCTTTATTCCATAAAATAGACAATATGCCTACAATAAATCAGTTAGTTCGCAAGCCACGTACGTTGGCAAAAGCCAAGAGCAAAGCGCCTGCGCTGAAAGAATCGCCTTTCCGCCGCGGCGTATGTGTACAGGTTATGACCCGTACACCTAAAAAGCCTAATTCGGCTATTCGTAAGGTGGCGAAAGTTCGTTTAACAACGGGTTACGAAGTAATCGCATACATACCCGACGAAGGTCACAATTTGCAGGAACACAGCGTTGTTCTTTTGCGCGGTGGTCGTGTAAAAGACTTGCCCGGTGTTCGTTATCACATTGTTCGCGGTACGCTCGACGCAGTCGGCGTAGAAAAACGTCGTCGCAGCCGTTCGAAGTACGGTGTAAAGCGTCCCAAGGCGGCCAAGAAATAATTGAATTTAACTAAGGATTAAAAAATGTCACGCAGACACAGAGCAGTAAAAAGGGAACGCACTCCCGATTCTCGTTTTAAGAGCACATTGGTTAGCCACCTTATAAATATGGTTATGGAGAGGGGCAAAAAGTCCACCGCCGAACGTATCGTTTATGGAGCTATCGAAAAAGTTAGCGAAAAGCTCGAAAAGGGCGATCCCATCGATTTGATGTTGGGCGCACTCGAAAACATTCGCCCCAAGGTAGAAGTTAAGAGCAGAAGAGTTGGCGGCGCAACATATCAAGTTCCCGTAGAAATCCCCTACGAACGCCAGCAAACTTTGGCTTTCAGGTGGTTGATTGCCGCGGCAAAGGGCAAAAAGCTTCCCATGGCCGACGCTTTGGCTTCGGAAATTGTAGACGCATACAACAACACGGGCACGGTTGTTAAAAAGCGCGAAGACGTACACAAAATGGCGCAGGCGAACAAGGCTTTTGCGCACTTGCGTTGGTAACAACTAAACGACCTGTAATAATATGGCTAATTTATCAGAAAAAAATTCTCCCAACAGGCCGAAGCCTTTGGAATATACGCGTAACATCGGTATATCCGCCCACATCGACGCGGGTAAAACCACATGTTCGGAACGTATATTGTTCTACTCGGGCGTAGTTCACAAAATCGGCGAAGTTCACGAAGGTACGGCAGTAACCGACTGGATGGAACAGGAACGCGAACGCGGTATCACAATTACCTCCTCGGCTATTTCCTGCTCGTGGAAAACAAAAGACGGTCCTTTTGCGGGTATCGAACACCAAATCAACCTTATCGACACTCCTGGACACGTTGACTTTACCGCCGAAGTAGAACGTTCGTTGCGTGTTCTCGACGGTGCTGTTGCGGTATTTTGCTCGGTTGCGGGCGTACAGCCCCAGTCTGAAACCGTATGGCGTCAGATGAACAAATACCATGTTCCCCGTATTGCTTTCATCAACAAGATGGACAGAACGGGCGCAGACTTCTACGGTGCAGTTGAAGACATTAAGAACAAGCTAAGGGGCAATCCCCACCCGTTGTATTTGCCGATAGGCGCCGAAGCCGACTTTAAGGGCTTGATAGACCTCATCGAAATGAAGGCGTATATCTACGACGAAAACGACCCCAACGGTGTTAAGTACGATGTTGTAGAAATTCCCGCCGAATACAAGGAAAAGGCCGAAGAATACCGTCGCGGTCTTATCGAAGGCATTGCAGACTTCGACGACGCTATTATGGAAAAATTCCTTGAAGGCAGCGAAGACTTTACCGCCAACGAATTGAGGCTTGGCGTTCGCAAAGCTACAATGACACGCGAATTTGTAGGCGTAATTCCCGGCTCGGCATTCAAGAACAAGGGTGTTCAGATGTTGCTCGACTCGGTTGTAGACTATCTGCCCAGCCCCTTGGACGTTCCTCCGATTAAGGCATTCTCCGACGAAGACGAAGACGCTCCCTCGAAGGAAATTGTTGCCGACGACTTTGCGGCTCCCACAGCTTTGGCGTTCAAATTGTGGAGCGACCCGTTCATCGGTAAATTGGTATTTATCCGTGTATACAGCGGCTGCATAAAGAAGGGTATGACTCTTTACAACCCGCGCACACGAAAAACCGAACGTATTTCCCGCTTGGTATTGATGAAGGCCGACCAGCGTGTAGACCTCGAAGAAGCATATTCGGGCTCTATCTGCGCAATCATCGGCGCAAAAGATATCAGCACGGGCGACACTTTGTGCGACAGAGACCACGAAGTTCGTTTGGAACCCCCGACATTCCCCGATCCGGTTATTGCAATGAGCATTGAACCGAAATCGAAGGCCGACCAGGAAAAACTTTCGTTGGCTTTGGCAAGGTTGTCGGAAGAAGACCCGACTTTCGTTGTAAAAACCGACCAGGAAACAGGCCAAACCCTTATCGCAGGTATGGGCGAATTGCACCTCGACATTATCCGCGACCGTCTGTTCAGAGAATTTAAGGTTGAAGCCGATTCGGGCAAGCCCCAAATCGCCTACCGCGAAACAATCACTGCCCCCGCCGACGGCGTTGGCAAATTCATTCGTCAGAGCGGTGGTCGCGGTCAATACGGCCATGCCGAAATTAAAATCGAACCTTCCGAAAAGGGCAAAGGCTACCATTTCTTCAACGAAATCGTTGGCGGCGTAATTCCCAAAGAATACATCAAGCCCACCGAAGACGGTATCAAAGAAGCTATGCTTAACGGCGTTATTGCAGGGTATCCCGTAGTAGACGTTAACGTACACTTGGTATTCGGTTCTTTCCACGAAGTTGACTCTTCGGAAATGGCGTTTAAAATGGCGGGTATCTTTGCATTTAAAGATGCTATGGCCAAGGCAAAGCCGATTCTCTTGGAACCGGTTATGAAGGTTGAAGTTGTAACCCCCGAAGAATACCAGGGCGACATTATGGGCGACTTAAACCGCCGTCGTGGCCAGATTCAGGGTATGGAAACCAAAGGCAATGTTTGCACAATCGACGCTTTCGTTCCCTTGGAAACCATGTTCGGTTATGCAACAGACGTTCGTTCGCTTTCCAGCGGCAGAGCTTCGTACTCTATGGAACCGAGCCACTTCGAACAAGTTCCGGCTGCAGTTCTAAAGCAGGTTGTCGAAGGCGCTTCGAAGAAAGCTGCAAGGTAATAATTTCAAAATAAAGAAAAGCTAAAAAATGGCACAAAGAATTAGAATAAAGTTGAAGGGCTATGATTTTCGTTCGGTAGACCAGAGCGCCGGCGACATAGTTGAAACAGCAAAACGTACGGGCGCGATGGTATCGGGTCCCGTACCGCTTCCCACTCGCATCGAACGCTGGTCGGTTAACCGCTCGGCCCACGTCGACAAGAAGAGCATGGAGCAGTTTGAGCTTCGCACTCACAAAAGATTGATAGACATTATTGAACCTACTTCCAACACGGTAGACGAGCTTAAAAAGCTTAACTTGCCCGCAGGTGTAGATATTACAATTAACGTCTAGTACATCTATTTATGGAATAACAAAAAGCCCCTAAAAAGGGGCTTTTTTTGTGCCAACATATTGTGTGTTGTAAATTTTGCAAAAGCGGCAAATATGGCGCCTTTTGCGCTTGTTTGAATGTGTTTGCCTACGCGCCAAGTTTGCGGCGCAAAAGATTCGCAAAAAAATAATATTGCTTTGCAAGGAAACGTTGCTTTTTTAGCCGTTTTTTGGGAATCGCGTTTTTTGCCCCGCTTTTTTAAAAGCCGCCGTTTTGCGCAAAATTTTTGCCGACACACTAAAAGGGCATTCGGCGATTTCTTTTTGCACAAAGCATAGATTTTGCTTGAAAAAAGCGTTTGTTATGCAAGCATAAATTTCAGCTCTGCGGTGTCCGAAACTATTTAACCGCTTCTCCACCTTAATGAAATATTATACGGGAGCTCGACCAACGGCGGCGGCTGTCAGGCCGTCTTTGAACGGAAGGCAAAAACCGCTGTTGAAGCACCCACCTTGCAGTTGAAGGTAGATGCCAAGCAATCTAACAAGACGGCGCCAATGCAGAGCCTTATTATTTTGCAATGCCCGACAACAAAAATACTCCGGATATAATTTGGATAGCGGCCGCCTATTTTATCGAGGGCCTGCCCAACGCGGTTTGCGCGGGAATTGCAATGCTGTTTTATTCGTCTATGGGCGTGGGTCTCGGCTTGGCTTCGCTAATTACGTCGTTGATATACTTGCCGTGGTGCGTTAAGGCGTTGTGGGCGCCCGTTGTAGATATGCGTTCTACAAAGCGCAACTGGGTGCTTAAATGCGCGTTTGCAATGTTTGCAATTTTTGGGGCATTGGCGTTGGCGTGTTTTAGCGAATTTTTTGTTGCGATAACGGCGCTGCTTTTTTGGCTTTTGGCCTTTGCCAGCGCCACCTACGACATCAGCGCCGACGGCTTTTACATTTTGGCCTTAAATACGCAAAAGCAGGCGTTTTATGTTGGGTTAAGAAGCGCCTTCTACAAAATTGCGGCGGTTTTTGCCCAGGGCGTTTTGGTGGGCTTTGCGGGGCTTTTAATAAGCCGCTTTAGTTTCGAGAAACCTGCGGCTTGGGGTTGCGCCTTTGCGCTGTGCGGCCTTATAACCCTTGTTATGTGGGGAGCAATGCGCGCGTTTTTGCCCGAAGTTGAAAGCGGCAAAAATTCTGCCCGGGCAGGCAAAAATATATTTTCGGTTTTCGGCGAGTTTTTCGCCAAACCCCATATTGCAAACATCTTGTTATTTGTGCTTTTATACAGGTTTGCCGAGGCGCAGTTGGTGAAAATTTCGCAGCCCTTTTTGATTGCCGAAATTTCGGCGGGCGGGCTTGAATTGCCGCTGGAAAATGTCGGGTTGCTGTACGGCACAATAGGCACAATATGCCTTTTTGCGGGCTCTATTTTGGGCGGAATGCTTATTGCAAAATGCGGTTTGCGCAGCACGCTTTGGTATATGGCGCTTGCCATAAATTTGCCGAATATAGTGTATTTGATAATGTCGGTAATGCCCGCGGTTTCGTCGTTGCAGGCAACGGCGTTTGTTTCGGCAGAGCAGTTCGGCTACGGCTTCGGCTTTGCGGGGTATATGGCCTTTCTATTGCTGGCTGCCACCGGTAAAAACAAAACTTCGCAATACGCGCTGCTTACGGCCTTTATGGCCGTAGGCTATATGCTGCCGGGCAACTTTGCCGGCTATTTGCAGGAGTTTTTTGGCTACAAAAACTTTTTTATTTGGATAATGCTTTGCACGCTGGTTTCGTTTGCTTCGCTTATTCCAGCATACAGATATTTAAAAACTTTGAATTGCCGAAATTAGTTTTATGGGCGAAAAAATATTAGTTGCAATGTCGGGCGGCGTAGACAGCGCAGTTGCCGCGCTTTTGTTGAAAGAGGAGGGCTACGATATATCGGCGGCCTATATGAAAACGTGGATGAACGAAGAGGGCATAGACGTTTTCGGCGACTGCCCGTGGCACGAAGACATAAAATCGGCGCAGGCGGTTTGCGACTTTTTAAAGATAGATTTCGAGGTTGTAGACTGCATAGAAGAGTACCGCAAACAGATTGTGGAATATCTTGTAAACGGCTACAAATTCGGCCAAACGCCGAACCCCGACGTTATGTGCAACCGCAAAATGAAGTTCGGGTTTTTCCTGGACTACGCTTTAAAGAACGGATTTTCGAAAGTTGCAACCGGCCACTATGCGGGCATTGTAGATAACTCGGACAACTCGCGCGACATCGTTTGCGGCGAAGACCCGGGCAAAGACCAGTCGTACTTTTTATCGATGATGACGCAGGCGCAGGTGCAAAGGGCCGAAATGCCCATCGGCGGAATTTTGAAAAGCCAGGTGCGCGAAATTGCCCGTTTAAACGGCCTGCCCAATGCCGACAAAAAAGACAGCCAGGGCATTTGCTTTTTGGGCAAAATCAAGATTCAAGACTTTCTTAAATACCACATAAAAGAATCGGAAGGCAACATTGTTAACGCCGACAATAAAATTGTTGGCAGGCACACGGGGCTTTTTAAGTATACTTTGGGGCAGCGCAAGGGCATAGGCGTTCCCTCTAATCGCGACAACAAAAGCTATGTGGTTGTAGCCAAAGACTTCGATACAAACACGCTGTATGTGGATTTCGACGACAATCTACATTCGCCATTGTTTGTAGACGAAGTTTTTGTAGAGGGAATAAACTGGATAAACAAGCCCGTAGATTGCGAACGCCGCCTGCAGGGGCGCGTGCGCTATAGAGACGATATGGTGAACATAAATTTCATTCCGTTGCCTAACGGCAAGGCAAAAGTGCAGTTCGAGCAAACGCAAAGGGCGTTGGCGGCGGGTCAGGTTTTGGCTTTGTACGACAACAACGTTCTGCTGGGCGGCGCATTCTATTCGCGTTGACAATGTTTTGTTAAAATTGCTAGGCTTTGCGCGAAGTTATATGACAAAGTTTGCAATAAAGTTTATATTTATATTTTTTGCGCTTTCGCTTTTCGGCGAATCCGAAAACGCCAAATTTAATTTTGCCGTTTTCGGCATGGACCACGGGCATATATACGGGCAAGCCGCTGGGCTTGAAAGGGCGGGGGCATTTTGCAAATACGCCTACGACAAAGACCCGAAAAAGCTGAAGGCATTTCTTGAAAAATTTCCCAACGCAAAGGCGGCAAAAAGTTTGGACGAAATTTTGGCCGACAACTCCGTAAAGCTTGTGGCAAGCGCAATAGTGCCCGTGCAGAGAATAGACATTGCAAAACGGGTTATGGAAAGCGGCAGGGATTTTTTTGCCGACAAACCCGCGGTTGTTTCGCTTGGGCAGCTAGACGCCGCAAAAGAGCTTGTGCGCAAAACGGGCAAAAAATATATTCCGTATTTCGGCGAAAGATTCGAAAACGCGTCGTGCACGGTTGCCGAAAATTTGGTAAAAAGCGGCGCCATAGGCAAAGTTGTTTGCATAAACATTTTGGCCCCGCACAACCTAAATATAAAAAGCCGCCCCGACTGGTTTTTCGAAAAAGATAAATTCGGCGGGATTATAGCCGACATAGGCGCGCACCAGTTCGATATATTCCTTACATATTCCGGCGCAAGTTCGGGCACCGTTAAATATGCAAGGGTAGAAAATTTTTCGCACAAAGAATACCCGCAATTAGAGGATTTCGGCGAGGCGGTTTTGGTTATGGACAACCTGGTGTCGTGCTCGCTTAGGGTAGACTGGTTTTCGCCCGACAAACTTGGAACTTGGGGCGATTCCAGAATTTTTATAGTGGGCGACAAAGGCTATATAGAGCTGCGCAACAACATAGATTTGTGCAAGCCAAATTCCAAACAAAGCCTATATTTATGCGTAAGCGGCAAAGCTCCGAAATTGATGGATTGCTCGAAAGAAAAAAATCCCTTTTTCGACAATTTAGTCGGCGACGTTCTTAACCGAACCGAAAACGCAATCACGCAAAAGGCCGCCTTTAAGGCAATGGAGCTTGCGTTAAAAGCCCAAAAGCTTGCCGACGAAACAAGGCAAAAATAATTTTTACATAAAGTTTTACGCGCGCGTAAAGACAAAGTTTGCGCAATAAAAAAGCGCAAAAAAATGCCGAAAGGAGCAAACCCTTCGGCATTTTTTATAAAGCAATACCGTTATATTACTTGCTAAGACCTTCGGCAACTGCAACTGCAACTGCAACCGTAGCGCCAACCATGGGGTTGTTGCCCATGCCGATAAGACCCATCATTTCAACGTGGGCGGGAACCGACGAAGAACCTGCAAACTGCGCGTCGCCGTGCATTCTGCCCATAGTGTCGGTCATACCGTACGAAGCGGGGCCCGCAGCTACGTTGTCGGGGTGCAAAGTTCTGCCCGTGCCGCCGCCGGAAGCTACCGAGAAGTACTTTTTGCCGTTTTCGATTGCCCACTTTTTGTATGTGCCTGCAACGGGGTGTTGGAATCTTGTGGGATTCGTAGAATTGCCCGTAATCGAAACGTCTACGCCTTCGTGTATCATAATGGCAACGCCTTCGGATACATCGTCGGCGCCGTATACCTTAACCTTGGCCTTTTCGCCGTTGGAGAAGGGCTGTTCCTTTACGATGTTTAATTTGCCCGTCGAGTAGTCGTAGTCGGTTTCAACAAAGGTAAAGCCGTTTATTCTCGAAATGATGTAGGCGGCGTCTTTGCCCAAGCCGTTAAGTATAACGCGCAGGGGTTCTTTTCTTACCTTGTTGGCCGTTCTTGCAATGCCTATTGCACCTTCGGCAGCCGCAAACGATTCGTGGCCGGCCAAGAAGCAGAAGCATTTTGTTTCGTCTCTTAAAAGCATTGCGCCCAAATTGCCGTGGCCTAAGCCTACGTTTCTTTGGTCGGCAACAGAGCCGGGAATGCAGAATGCCTGCAGGCCCACGCCGATCATTTCGGCGGCTTTGTCGGCCTTGGCTGCGTTTTGCTTGATTGCAATGGCAGCACCCAATGTGTATGCCCAAACGGCGTTTTCGAACGCTATGTTCTGTACGCCCTTTACAATGGCTTCAACGTTAACGCCCTTGTCGAGGCAGATTTTCTTGGCGTCGTCGAAATCGGCAATGCCGTATTGCTGCATAACCTTTTCGATTTTGGCTATGCGTCTGTCGTATCCTTCAAATAATGTCTGACTCATATTGTTCGACTCCTTATTCTTTGCGTGGGTCAATCTTCTTTACGGCTTCGTCAAATCTGCCGTAAGTTCCGAGATTCTTTTCGAACGCCGTTTTAGGATCGGTTCCGTTGCGGATAGCTTCGAGCATTTTGCCCAAGCGTACGAATTTATAACCGATAATTTCGTCGTTGGCGTCGAGGCCTATTTCCAAAATGTAGCCTTCGGCCATTTCCAAATAGCGGGGGCCCTTAATTTTAGAGGAGAACATTGTGCCTACCTGTGAACGCAAGCCCTTGCCCAAGTCTTCGAGGCCCGCGCCAATGGGCAAACCGTCTTCCGAGAAGGCCGTTTGGGTTCTGCCGTAAACGATTTGCAGGAACAGCTCTCTCATTGCAACGTTGATTGCGTCGCAAACCAAGTCGGTATTGAGGGCTTCGAGAATCGTTTTGCCGGGGAGAACTTCAGATGCCATAGCGGCCGAGTGGGTCATACCCGAGCAGCCGATGGTTTCTACCAAGGCTTCTTCGATTACGCCTTTCTTTACGTTTAATGTAAGCTTGCAGCAGCCCTGTTGGGGAGCGCAGGCGCCTACGCCGTGCGTTAAACCGCTGATGTCGCTTATTTGGGTTGATTTTACCCACCTACCTTCTTCGGGTATGGGGGCGGGCGCATGTTTGGCACCTTTGGCCACATGGCACATTTGTTGAACTTCGTGCGAGCACTGATATGGACAACTCATAGTTTTTTATCTGTTTTAGGTTAAAATTAAAAAAAAGATATGTTTACTTTATAACATATTTCGGGTTCGTCAACTAAAACGAAAATAAAAATTAGCCGCAAATTTTAATAAATTTTGTAAAAAGTTTATGCAAAAGACCGGGAAAAGGCGCACTATTTTTATGTTGCATAAATTTTGCTTCTCTAAAGAATTTTCGGGTTATGCGAAAAATAGTATATACTTTGTCTTTCATAACGTGTTTTTGCGTTTCGTATGCCGCGTTAAAAACCCCCGCAATAGAAAAGAAAACGGGCGACACCGAAATTTTGACGCTCGACGCCCGCATAGACTACGAGGCCCCCGAAAAAACACCCGAACAAAAGGAGGCCGAACAGCTGCGCAAGCTTGTAATGGCGGCATCGTCGGGCAACGTTCAGGCGCAATACGAATTGGGCAACCGCCTAGCCGACGGCGACAAATACGGGCGCAATCCCGACCCGCAACAGGCGGTGTATTGGTGGCAAAAAGCGGCCTCGATGGGGCACGCGGGTGCGCAGTGCTCTTTGGCCATTTTGTACCATACCGGCGAGCTTTTGCCCCACAACCAGCACAAGGCCGCCGAATTGTGGAAAAGCGCGGCCGAATTGGGCGATACCGACGCAATGTTCTACATAGGCGTTTGCTATGCAAACGGGCTTGGCGTTATGCGCGACCCGGTTTTGGCCTATCAATGGTGGGTTAAGGCCGCAGAGCGCGGCAACGAAAGGGCGCAAGTTAACATAGGCTTTTGCTATGCAAGGGGCGAGGGCGTTAAAAAAGACATTTCTGTTGCCGTAAAAATTTGGAAGAAAGCCGCCGAAAACGGCAATACTTCGGCGCAGTGCATGCTGGCCAACTGCTACTATACGGGCGACGGCGTTAAAGCCGACCCAAAAAAAGCCGTTGCAATTTGGACTGCCGCAGCCGAAAAGGGCGATGCCGAATCAATGTACTATTTGGCCAACTGCTACAAAGAGGGCGCGGGCGGCCTTTCGATGGATTTAGACAAGTTTAAGTATTGGATAAAAAGGGCGGCGCAAAACGGAAACGCGCAGGCCAAGAAGATATTGCAGGCAAACCCCGCAATAAACCAATAGCAAAAAGCTTTTTAAATGCCGTTTTTTGCCGACAAAATATTTATGCAAGTTTGCAATCCGACGTACATTCCGTAAAAAAAGTAAAATTTTTGTTGACTGCAAATGCAAATACGGTAAAGTAGCCACTTTAATTTTTCTAATATTTAGGGGACGTAGCTCAGTTGGAAGAGCGCCACAATGGCATTGTGGAGGTCGTCGGTTCGAACCCGATCGTCTCCATTTTTCATATTCACATCAAGCAAGGTAAAACTAGTGAGCAATCCACTTATAATGTTCGGTTTTCCCAAAGGAAGCCTTGAAGAATCAACAATGGCCCTCTTTAAAAAGGCGGGCTGGAACATCACAAAAAGCAGCCGTTCGTACAAGCCGTCCATAGACGACCCCGAACTCGACGGGCGCTTTGTACGTGCGCAGGAAATAAGCCGCTATGTAGAGCTTGGCTTTTTCGATTGCGGTCTTACCGGCTACGACTGGATTTTGGAAAACTCCAGCGACGTTGTGGAAGTTTGCGACCTAATCTACAGCAAGGCCACCGCGTTGAAATCGAAGTGGGTAATTTGCGTTAAGGAGGATTCTCCGATTCAAACCGTAAAAGACCTGGAAGGCAAACGCATTGCAACCGAGCTGGTAAACGTAACAAAAAAATATTTGGCCGACAACCAGGTTAACGCCGATGTCGAATTTTCGTGGGGCGCAACCGAAATCAAAGTTCCCGACTTGGTAGACGCAATAGCCGACATTACCGAAACGGGCTCGTCGATAAGGGCAAACCGCCTGCGCATCATAGCCACTATGATGTATACAAACACAAAGCTTATCGCAAACAAAGCCGCTTGGGAAAACCCCGAAAAACGCGCCAAGATAGAAACCATTGCAATGCTCTTAAAGGGCGCGCTGGAGGCCGTACACAAGGTAGGGCTGAAGATGAACCTACCCAAGGCGAATGTTTCGAAGGTAATTTCGAGCCTGCCTGCGTTGAGAAAGCCCACGGTTTCGCAGTTGTCGGACCCCGCATGGGTTGCAATCGAAACAATCGTTCAGGAAGAGGTTGTCCGCGACATAATCCCGACCCTGAAAAGCTTGGGCGCCGAAGGCATTGTAGAATATCCCCTAAACAAGGTTATTCCCTAATACTTAAAGCAATTTTATATAACAAAAAACCGCAGCTTTTGCCGCGGTTTTTTGTTTGTGCGAAATTTTGCGTTAAAATTAGCCTTCTTTGGAGCACAAAATAGCCGCCATTGCCCCCGTGGCCGCAGCGGTTATAGCCTGCCTAAATTCGGGGTCGCAACAGTCGCCCGCGGCGAACACGTTTGCAATGTTTGTTTTTACAAGCGAGCCGTTTTGCGGAATTATGTATCCGTTTTTGTCCATATCAAGCTGGCCTTTGCAAAAGCCGGTATTCGGCGTGCTGCCAATGGCAACAAACATTGCGCTTGTTTGCAGTGTTGTGCTGCTTGCATTGGTTGTGTCTTTCAACACAAGGGCGCAAACTTTGCCGTTTTCGCCCAAAACTTCGCTTACGGTGCTGTTCCAAACGGGCGTAATTTTGGGGTTGCTTAAAACCCTTTTCGCCATCAAATCCGACGCCCTAAGAGAGTCTCTGCGGTGGATTAAGAATACCTTTTGGGCAAATTTGGTTAAAAACAGGGCTTCTTCGGCCGCAGAATCGCCCCCGCCTACAACGGCAACTGTCTTGTTTTTGTAGAATGCGCCGTCGCAGGTAGCGCAGGTCGAAACTCCCCCTCCGCCGTAAAAGGTTTCCTCGTTTTTGGCCCCTGTCAGTTTCGGCTTTGCTCCCAAAGCCAAAATTATTTTTTCGCATTCAATGGTTTGCGACGACTGCAACGCGATTTTTTTTGGGGTAGATTTTAAGTCGGCGCCAGCAATTTGGTCGCTTAAAAAGCGCGCGCCGAATTTTTCGGCTTGTTTTCGCATATTCCACAAAAGGGTAAAGCCGTCTATGCCGTCGGCAAAGCCGGGGAAGTTTTCGACATTCGATGTGGTCGTTAAAATTCCGCCCGGCTGGGCGCCCTCTATAACAAGCGGGCTTAGCCCCGCCCTTGCCGCGTAAATCGCAGCCGTTAGCCCCGCACACCCGCTTCCCGCTATAACAATCTTTTCCATAACAAAAATATAAATCTTTTATCGGCAATATCGTCAATAAAATCTCTTGATTGTATCCGACATAAGTGGAATATTTTTCCAATATGCTTATCGACACCCATGCACATTTGGAAAGGGATTCTTTAAAGGAAGGTTTTACCCTTGCCGACATTGTAAACCGCGCCGCCCTAAACGGAGTCGGAAAAATTGTAAACGCTTCGGCCAGGGTAAACGACTGGAGCTATTATTCCAAAGCGGTAAGGCAGTTTCCCGACAGGCTTTACTGGTGCGTGGGGCTGCACCCAACCGAGATAGACGGCGACTCGATTGCGGCTTTGGACGGGCTGTGCCCGTATTTTGCCGACGGCGAATTTGCCCCGAAAGCCATAGGCGAAATAGGGCTGGATTTTTATAAAATGGAAGGCACCTGCTGCGAGATAGCCGAAAAGGTTGCCCTGCAAAAAAAGGTTTTTGCCCGACAGCTTGAATTTGCAAAGGATATGGATTGCCCCGTTTGCATTCACGCAAGAAGCGCTGTTTTAGATGCGTTGGAAATTCTTAAAAAATCGGGGGTAGATATGGCGAAAGTCGTGTTCCACTGCTTTAGCGGCACACCCGACGAGCTAAAAGAGCTTATGCAAACGGGGGCAAGGGCTTCGTTTACGGGAATTGTAACCTATAAAAACGCCCAGCAAATGAGGGATTGCATGCTTTGCCAGGGGCTGGAAAAACTTATGTTCGAAACCGACTGCCCCTATTTGGCGCCCGTTCCCGTAAGGGGCACGGTAAACGAGCCGGCAAACATAAAACACATAGCCGAATATTCGGCAAAACTGTTCGGGATAAGTTTGGAGGAAATTTCGGAAATTACAACGCGCAACGCCGAAAGCTTTTTCGGTTTGCGCTAGGGTACATTTTGTGCAAAAGTTTAAGTTTTATGACCGAAAGCCTTAAAAACGTTATAAAAGTTGCGTCCTCTACCGTAGGGTCTAGGTTGCTGGGGCTTGTGCGCGATATGCTTACGTTTATGTATTTGGGCACAAGCGTGGTAAATTCGGCCTTTCTTTTCGCTTTTGCGCTGCCGAATTTGCTTAGAAGGCTTATGGGCGAGGGCGCGCTAAGCTCGGCTATGGTTCCCGTTTTTGCCTCGGCATATAAAGAGGGCGGCAACCAAAAGGCTTTTAAGTTTTTAAACCAGGTTCTGTCGTGGGCGGGCTTGGCGCTGATTGTGCTTGTGGGCATTGTAATGGCGGGGGCTTTGCTGTATTATTCGGGCTTTGCCGATTCTCAAAAATATTCTTTGGGGGCGCTGTTTTCGGCAATACTTATGCCGTATGCCTTTTTTATATGCCTGGCCGCCCTGGGGGTTTCGGCGCTGAATGTTTTGGGCAGCTTCGGGCTGCCGTCGATAGGGGCAATATGCCTTAACATATCAATGATAGTGTCGTTTTTGCTGGGCGTATTCTTTTGCACCGAGCAGGTAAACATTGTGTATTTTGCGTGTTCGGGCATTTTGCTAGGCGGCGTAATACAGCTTGCAATTCCCGCGGTATTGCTGAGGAATAGGGGTTGGCGCTACAGGGTGGACTTTTCGAAGTCGAAAGAGCTTGGCGTTTTGTTTAAACTGTTTTTGCCCGCATTGCTGGGGGCTTCGGTGGTTCAAATAAACGTGCTAGTTTCCAAAATATTCGGTTTTTGGATTGCCGACTATGCGGTGGCTGCTTTGCACTTGTCCAGCAGGCTGTTGGAGCTTCCCTTGGGCGTGTTTGCCGTTGCCGTTGCCACCGTCTATTTCCCGAAACTTGCAATGCTAAATTCCGACGGCGACAAAGCAAAATATTTGTCGGAATATTCCAAGGCATTGGTGGGCGTAAACGCAATAAGCATTCCGGCAACGGTAGGGCTTGCGCTTTTTAGCCGCGACATACTCGGCTTTTTGTTTGAATGGAAATCGTTCGGCAGCGCCGACTTGGCGATATGCGCGCCCATAGTTGTAGTAAGCGCGCTGTCGCTGCCGTTTATTTCGGCTTCCACCTTGGCGGTTAGGGCGTTCTTTTCCAAAAAGAATACGAAAATTCCGCTTGCGGCTTCGGCGTTTACGTTTTTGGCGAATCTATTGTTTTCGCTTGCGCTTATGTTCAAGTTTAACGCGCTTGGTCTGGCCGCGGCAAACGCGTTGGCGGCAGTTGTCCAGTATCTGGTTTTAAGGCACTTTTTTGTGCGCCGCATAGGCACGGTTAAAATATTTTTAGACTTTGCAAAGATTGCGGCGGCAAGCGCGGTTATGGGCGTGTTTGCATACGCGCTTAAATGCGTGCTGGCGGCGCATATTTTGCAGCCTAAATTGCTGTCGGGCACGGTTTGTTTGGCGGTGTTTCCGCTTGCAATGTTGTGCTATTTGGGCGCGTTAAAACTGCTGGGCTTTAGGCAGCTAAGCGCATTTAACATATTTAGAAAGGCCAAATAAGATGGATTCGCGCCGACTTTTTTGCGACGCCGTTTGCGGCAAAAAAACCAGCAGGCCGCCGCTGTGGATTATGAGGCAGGCGGGCAGGTATTTGCCCGAATATAGAGATTTAAAGGAAAGGCACGGCGGTTTTCTTAATTTGGTAAAAACGCCCGAACTTGCCTTGCAGGCGGCCCTGCAGCCAATAGAGCGTTTCGATTTCGACTGCGCGATATTGTTTTCCGACATACTCGTTTTGGCCGAGGCTCTCGGCTATGGCTACAACTTTATAGACGGCAAAGGCCTTGTTTTTTCGGGGAGAATTTCGTCGAAAAAAGACATTGAAAATTTAAGCGCCGATACTGTTTGCGAAAAATTGGGATATGTTTTGGACGCGCTAAAGCTCCTTAGAAATGCGTTGCCCGAAAAGGCGGTTTTGGGCTTTTCGGCAAGCCCGTTTACATTGGGCGCATACCTTATAGAGGGCGAATCTTCAAAAAATTTCCCGCGCTATTCGGATTTTATAAAAAACGAGCCGGAACTTTTTGCAACGCTTATGGAGAAACTGTCGGCTGCCGTAGGCTTGTACATAAAAGCCCAGTTTAAATGCAATGCCGACGCAATACAGATTTTCGATTCGCACTCGCATTTGCTGGGGGCTAAAAACTATTGGCGGTGTTCGGGCAAATACATAAACGCCGCACTTTTGCAGCTTCCCGAAAACGCAAAAAGCATACTTTTTGCGCTTAACGCCTCCGACATTTTCGGCGAAATGCTAAAGACAAACGCTTCGGCCTACAGCGTAAATTGCGGCGTAAAACTGTCGCAGCTAAAGGCGGCCTACAAGGGCGACTATGCGCTGCAGGGCAATCTAAACAACGCCATGCTAGAATTTTCAACCGAGCAGGAGATTGCGCAAAAGGCGGCCGAAATTGTCGACGATATGAAAAACATTGGCGGGCACATTTTCAATTTGGGGCACGGCATTACCCCGAACGCAAAACTCGAAAACGTATATGCCATTTGCAAGGCGGTAATGAAATGAATTTAAAACAGCTTATAGACAAATACGCGGCAAACGGCCCCAGATACACATCGTATCCGACGGCCGTGCATTTTGCCGAAAGCGAAAACAAAGAGGCCCTAATCGAGCGCGCGGTAAACGGTTCAAACGCCTTGTCGCTATATGTGCACATTCCCTTTTGCGCCTCGCAGTGTTTTTTTTGCGCGTGCTCTTCAAGCGTGTGTTTGGATATTTCGAAAGCCGATTCTTATTTGGACGCTTTGGACGCCGAGCTAAAACTTTGGCAAAACAGGGGGCTATGCAAAAAAACGCTTGGGCAAATACACTTCGGCGGGGGCACACCCAACTTCTTAAGCGCTTCGCAAATCTACAGGCTTAACTCGATAATCGAAAAATATTTCGAAAAGTCGCCTTTGTGCGAGTTTTCGGCGGAGCTGGACCCCAGAACTTTGACGGGGCAAAAAATAAAGGCCTTTGCCGACATAGGCGTAAACAGGGCTTCAATAGGCCTGCAAGATACCAACGACTTTGTGCAAAAGGCCATAAACCGCGTGCAGCCGCAGTCGATGAACTTGGCGACTTTTGACGCCCTGCGAAATGCGGGCATAACCCACATTAACGCCGACTTAATTTACGGCCTGCCGCTGCAAACTTTAAAGGCTTTTGAAAAGACGCTCGGCGACGTTTTGCAGCTTAATCCCACAAGAATTTCGCTTTTCAACTACGCGCACGTTCCGTGGCTTAAAACCTCGCAAAAGGCGCTGGAAAAATACGAATTTATTTCGGCCGACGAAAAGGTTGAATGTTTTTTGCTTGCAAAGCAAACTTTCGAAAACGCGGGCTTTTTGTATATAGGCTTAGATCACTTTGCAAAGCCGCAGGACGAACTGGTAAAGGCGCGAAAAGACGGCACTTTGCAGAGAAATTTTCAGGGCTATAGCACACATTCGGGCATAGACGGCTTCGGCATAGGGCTAACCTCCATTTCGCAGACAAAAAACAGCTACAGGCAAAACCGAAAGGATATGCAAAAATATTACTCCGACATAAACAGCGGCGTTTTGCCCGTGGAAAGGGGCGTTGTTTTAAGCGCCGACGACATTCTGCGCCGCAAGGCGATTATGTCTATAATGTGCCTGCTAAAAGTCTCGGAAAGCGTTTTCGAGCCCTCCGAAATTGCCGAATATAAAAGGATTTTCGACATTGCAAGGCCGAAGCTGCTGGAAATGCAAGCCGACGGGCTTTTGGAATTCGACGGCGAATACTCGTTTTGGCTGCTCGATTTCGGCAGGGTGTTTATGCGCAATGTCGCAATGCTTTTCGACGGCAGGTCTTTTGCCCGACACTCGAAAACCGTTTAGCTCAAAACCGCTTTTTGCCGTTATAAAAATGCTTGATATTCGCATTTGTTCGTCAAGAATGTGAACATTGATTTTTTATACTTCGGCAAAGGTTGCCGGGGCAAAAAATATAATGAACGATTTTGAACCAGAAAATTTCCGCCAAGCCCAAGCGGGCGAAGTCGGCATTGTTTCGTATAGCGATTTTTACAGCAAAACTCCGCTAGAGCTCGAGTTGGGGTCGTCTTTGGACGAATTCAATATCAGGTACGAAACCTACGGCAAGCTTAACGCCGACAAATCCAACGCGGTGCTGGTTTGCCACGCCCTTACGGGCGACCACCATGTTGCGGGCGTATACGGCATTAACGACAAAAAAACGGGTTGGTGGAACAACATTGTCGGTCCCAACAAGCCCTTGGACACCGAAAAATATTTCGTAATTTGCAGCAACTGCATAGGCGGCTGCAGGGGAAGCACGGGGCCAAACAGCATAAACCCGAAAACGGGCAAAAGGTGGAATTTAACGTTTCCCGTCTACACGATTGGCGACATGGTAAACGCGCAGGCGCGCTTGCTGGACCATTTGGGAATAGAAAAACTTGCCCTCGTAATAGGAGGGTCTATGGGCGGCATGCAGGCGCTGCAGTGGGCCGTAAGCTACCCTGACAGAGTTCAAAGGGTTTTGGGGCTGGCGACAACTTCGCACCAAAATGCGCAGGCCATTGCCTTTAACGAAGTGGGCCGCCACGCAATTATGAGCGACGAAGCCTGGAACGGCGGCGACTACGAACACCAGCCCGCGGTGGGCTTGGGCGTTGCGCGAATGATGGCGCACATAACGTATTTGTCCGACAAGGGAATGGACGACAAATTCGGCCGCAAAGTAGAGCTTAATTTGCAAAATCCGTTTGCGCCAAGCTTTCAGGTTGAGCGCTATTTGCACCACCAGGGCAAAACCTTTGTAAACAGGTTCGACGCAAACACGTATCTATACCTTACAAAGGCCTTGGATTTGTTCGATTTAAGGGGCCACTGCAAAACGCTTGAAGAGGCCTTTAAAAACGTAAAGGCAAAGGTTATGACCGTTGGCTTTACCTCCGACTGGCTGTTTTTGCCCGAGCAAAACAGGGAAATTGCATTGGCCCTAATTAGGGCTAAAAAGAACGCAAGCTATGTCGAAATAGAAAGCGACCAGGGGCACGATTCGTTCTTGATTCACTCGCCAAAACTTTATGCAATTATAGAGAACTTTTTAAATGTCTAAGTATAGAGACAAGCGCAAGATAGAGCTTTCGGCAATAAGAAGTTGGATTGCCGACGCTTCCAGCGTGCTCGATTTGGGGTGCGGCAGGGGGCTTTTGCTTGAAGAGCTTATGCGCACAAAACGCATTTATGCCGTTGGCGTAGACTTGGATTTCGACAAGATTACAAGAGCCATACGAAGGGGCGTAAACGTAATCCACGGCGACATTCTTAAAACGGTAAACAGCTTTGCCGACAAGTCGTTCGACTGGGTTGTGTGCTCGAGAACCCTTCCCGAATTGGGCAATCCCGACGCCGTAATAAAAGAGGCCCTGCGCGTGGGCAACCACGTTGCGGTGGGTTTTGTAAACTACGGCTTTTGGCTTAACAGGCTAAAAATAGCCCTTAGCGGCAGCCGCGTTTTAAACGAAGTTTACCCCGAAGAATGGTCTAGCGCAGTTCCCACAAACGACATTAGCGTTAAGTCTTTCGAAAAATACTGCGCCGATAACGGCATAGTGATAGAAAAAAGGCACTTTTTAAAAGGCAACTGGCAAAGCCCCTGCAAATTTATGCCCAACCTTTTTGCGGGCTACGCCATATTTGAAATATCAAAAAAATAGGATTTATGAAAAACGAAGAATGCGACAAAAAAGAGAAGAATAGCGAAGCTATTGCCCAGCAAATACAAAAAAAATTTATAGACGAGCGAAAGATATTCTTTTTCGGCGAAGTTAACGACGAATCGTGCGCGGATGCGGTAAAAAAGCTTTTGTATCTGGATATGATGGACAAAAAGGCCGAAATTACCATATACCTAAGCACCCCCGGCGGCTCGATAAACGCGGGCATGGCGCTATACGACACCATAAAGCTTATAAGTGCGCCCGTAAAGATTGTGGTAACCGGCATTGCAATGAGCATGGGCTCCATTCTTTTAAGCGCGGCAAAAAAGGGCAAAAGGTTTTTGTTCCCCAACGCAAGCGTTATGATACACCAGCCACTCATTATGGGCGAATTTAGCGGAACTGCCGTAGACATTCACATTCAGGCGCGCGAAATGGAAAGAATGAGGGATATCCTAAACAAGATATTGTCGGACGCCTCGGGCCAGCCGCTCGAAAAAATCCGCAAAGACACCGACAGGGATTTCTTTATGACGGCCAAAGAGGCGGTCGAATACGGCCTGGCAGACGGCATTGTAGACTCTTTGTAATTTGCGCCAAAAAAAGGTTGAAAATTTTTTTTAAAGCTAATTGAATTTTAAGAGCTAATAAAAACAAAACACAATTAATGATAACAAAGCCAAACCAAAGCGGACAAAAACCGTATTACAACAAAAACAAAAGCTTCGGCCCGAGAAAGAACGAAAGAATTAGAGGGCCGCGCACGGTAAGGGTTATAGGCCCCGACGGAAAACAGGTGGGCGTTATGCCCCCCTACGAAGCCTTGCAGATTGCCCAGCGCATGGGTTTGGATTTGGTGGAAATTTCGCCGACGGCGCAGCCTCCCGTATGCCGCATTGTAGACTACGGCAAGTATATGTACGAAGAGTCGAAAAAGCAGAAGTCGAACAAGTCGAGCGCGCCGAAGCTTAAGGAAGTCAAGTTCCGCCCGATGACGGAAATGCACGACTATATGACGAAAATCCGCAGCGCCGAAAGGTTTTTGTTTGCGGGCAACAAGCTTAAAATTTCGGTATTTATGCGCGGCCGCGAAATGGAGTATAAGGACAAGGCCTTTGAAATTGCAAACAGGGCAAAGACCGACCTTTTGCACATGGGCACCGCCGATTGCGAGCCCAAGCTTGCGGGCAGGTGCATATCCTTTTCGATGTCGCCCGTTCAGCAGAACAAGCGCAAGCTAAAGTATAGCGGCATAGAAGAGGAAATCCCCGAAGAGGATTCTTCGGAAGGCGACGAAGAATAGTAGGGCCGCCGCATATTTTTTGTGCGGCAAAGCGTTTGTGTTATGGGGACAAATTCGGCATATTCGATGACAAGGCGGAAATTTATTTCCGTCTTGTTGCCGCTTATTGCGGCCCCCAGGCTTTGGGCTGCCGACGCCGAATTTAAGGGCATAAAATATATGTCCGTTCCCAAAATCGCCGCAAGGTGCTCTATGAAAGTCCGCACCGTGCTTAAAAACAAAACGGTTTCAATATACAACAAGGCCGTTAAGATAGACTTTGAAGTAAACCAAAGGGACATATACATAAACGGAGCCAGAATTTGGCTGGGCTTTCCCGTTGCGCTTTTGGGCGGCAATTTGTGCGTTTCGCAAATAGACTACTACAAGGTTATAGAGGGCATATTGTACCCGAAGCTGCCCAAAAACGGGCTAAAGCTTAACAAGATTGTAATAGACGCGGGCCACGGCGGCAAAGACAGGGGGGCTTTCAACAAAAAATACAATTTGGTGGAAAAGTCGCTTACCTTGGACATGGCAAACCGGGTGGCAACATTGCTTATAAAGCGCGGATACAACGTTGTGTTTACGCGCAAAAGCGACATATACATTCCCCTTGACGGCAGAACCGCAATAGCAAACAAGGTAAAGGCCGACATGTTTGTAAGCATACACTACAATTCCTCGCAAAATTCCCTGGTATCGGGGGTGGAAACTTTTGCGATGACGCCAAAGGGGCAGTATTCGTCGTCGGGTTCAAAGCTTACGGCATCGTGCAACAAGTTTTACCCCGCAAACAATTTGGATTGTTGGAACACCCTGCTTTCGTTTTACGTAAATTCGTCCCTAAAGAGGGCTACGGGCGCGATAGACAGGGGCGCAAAAAAGGCGAGGTTTGCGGTTTTAACGGAGGCTGCAATGCCCGCAATTTTGGTGGAGTGCGGCTTTATTTCGGCGGTAGGCGAGGGCGCTAGAATTGCAAACCCCAAATACCGCGCAAAGATTGCCCAGGGCATTGTAAACGGCATTGTGCGCTACCAAACTACAATAACGCGCCTTAGGGGGGCTGCGGTAAAAAAGTAGCAATACGCCTTTCGCGTAAAAATTTTTGGCCGTCTTATAGATAGACGGTTTTTTTTGCGCGCGAATCTTTTAAAGGCAGGCTTGGTAAAGTTTTTTGCCGAAGCCTGCAAAAGCCGCAGTTGCTTTGCGGTTTTATCTTGAAAAGAATTTCGTTTGGCTGCATACTAAATTCTTACAATACTTTCGATTTATGGAATTCTCAAATATAGATATTACGGTGTTTATACTTTTCGTGCTGGCGGTTATAGGTGTCGGCATGATAAAAAGCAGGGGCGAAAAAAACAGCGAAGACTACTTTCTTGCGGGAAGGGGTCTGTCGTGGTGGCTTATAGGCATTTCGCTTATAGCGGCAAACATTTCAACCGAGCAGTTTGTCGGAATGAGCGGCAGCGCTTCGGGCATTTCGGGCTTGGCCATTGCCAGCTACGAATGGATGGCCGCCATTACGCTGGTTTTTGTGGCATTTTTGTTTTTGCCTAAATTCCTTAAACTGGGCATATACACGGTTCCGCAGTTTTTGGAATACAGATTTGATTCGCTTTCGAGAACCATAATGTCGCTGCTTATGGTTGTGGTTTTAGTTTGCGTAAACATAACGGCGGTAATCTATTCGGGCGCAACCGTTGCCGACACCGTTTTCGGCGACAGCACATCGCTTCCGTTTGCGGTGAACGTGCCGGCGGCGTGCTGGGCAATAGGCATTATGGCGGCAATATATGTGTGCGCCGGCGGCCTTAAAGCGTGCGCTTGGGCAGACCTTTTGCAGGGCACGGCTTTGATTGTAGGCGGCGGCTTGATTGCATATTTTGCATTCGACGCCTTTGCCGCAAAAGACGTAGCAGAAATCGCCACTACAAAAACCGTTTCGCCCGAAACTTTGGCGTCGCTAAAAGACGCGGGCGTTATGGAAAAATTTATGACGCTAAACGCCGACAAGCTTACAATGTTTATGCCGGCCGACCACAAGGAAATCCCGTGGACAGCCCTTATAATAGGCTTGTGGATTCCCAATTTCTACTACTGGGGCTTTAACCAGTACATAATTCAAAGAACTTTGGGCGCTTCGAGTTTGGGCGAAGGGCAAAAGGGCATTATGTTTGCGGCAGCTCTAAAACTTATAATACCCTTTGTAATAGTTATCCCCGGCATTATGGCGTTTAACTTGTATTCGGCCGACCAGGCTTCGGCGGCCGCAAAAGACCAGAAAATTTTAACCGAAAACGCCAAGGTTTGCGCAACATTGTATTTCGACGCCCTAGACGCGAAAAACGAAACGCTCTTCCACGAAAAGGCGAGGGGCGTTTTCACCGTGGATATGGGCAACGGCAAAAATGTGGTGCTGCTTAACGAGGGTGATTTGGACGCGCTTTATTCGCAATATAAGGCCGAAAAGGCTAGCGGCGAACTGTATAAAAAATATTTTGCCTACGACAATGGCTGGGTGCAGTCAAACTCGAAGGGCGAATTTTCGCTTAAAAATGTTGTAGACGCCTGGAACTTAAAGCATAAGGCCACCCGCGGCGACAAGTCGTACGAGCAGACATTGTACGGCTATAAATACGACTCGGCTTTCGGGTTGCTGATAAGCAAGGTGTTGCCCGAAGGTTTCGGCCTAAGGGGCTTTATATTTGCCGCACTGTTGGGGGCGGTTGTAAGCTCTTTGGCCGCAATGCTAAACGCGGCTTCAACCATATTTACAATCGATATTTACAAAAAGTACCTCAACAAAAACGCAAGCGACAAAAACATGGTTGTAATAGGCCGCTTGGCGGTGCTGATTTTCGCCCTTGTAGGCTGCATGGTTGCCCCCATGCTTGCCAACCCGAAATTGGGCGGCGTATTTACGTTCATACAGGAATTTCAGGGCTATCTATCGCCGGGAATTTTGGCGGTGTTCATCTTCGGCATGTTCAGCAAAAAGGCCCCGAGGTTTGCGGGCGCGCTGGGCATATTGGTAAGCCCGATAGCCTACGGCCTTTTGCAGTTCTTCTGCGGCGACATAGCGTTTTTAAACCGCATGGCGATAACTTTTGCGGCGTCGCTGTTGGTAATGGCTTTGCTTACATTTGTTAAGCCCCTAAAGCAGGAAATTGTAATGCCCGAAAATAAAAAGATTAAGCTTGAATCGTCGGTTGGCGCAAAGATTGCGGGCGTTTCGGTTCTGGTTATCGCGTTTGCCTTCTACTTCATATTTTCGGGTTTGTTTATAAAATAAAATGAAAGAAGCTCTCGCAAAAAAATTTCTGGATTTTTACGGCTACAAGCCGCAGGTTGTCTCTGCGGCTTCGGGGCGTATAGAATTTATAGGCAACCACGTAGACTACAACGGCGGGGTTGTTTTGGGCGCCGCCATTAGCAGGCACATATGCGTGGCTTTGGCAAAGCGCAACGACAATACAATGAGGTTTGGCAACTCGAAAAGCCGCGACAGCGTATGCGTAAGCTTGGACACCTGCCAAAAACAGCCGCCGCGCCAAAACTGGGCAAACTACTGCATTGGCGTGGTAAAATACGCAAAGGAGCATGGCTGCAATATAGACTGCGGCTTCGACTTTTTGGATATGTCGGACCTGCCCAGCGGGGCGGGGCTAAGCAGCTCGGCGGCGATAGAGCTTGCAATGGCAAGGGCCTTAAACGGGCTGTACAACCTAAATCTTTCCACATTGGAAATGGTAAAGATTGCGAAAAAGTGCGAAAACGAGTTTATGGGAATGCCCTGCGGCATATTAGACCAGGGCGTTTCGGGTTTCGGAAGCGACAACAACCTTGTTTTTATAGACTGTCTTAAAGACGAATTTAAAAGCATTATGCTGCCCAAGGAATGGAAGCTGTGGATTTTCAATTCGGCAACAAAACATTCGCTTGTAGACGGCGCCTATGCAAAGCTAAGGGAATCGTGCATGCAGGCGGCCAAAATACTTTCCGACCCGGGCGAATTTAGGCTTTTAAGGGCCTTTACCGCGCAGGATTTGGAAAACGCGAAGCCTAAAATGGACGCCGTTGTATACAACCGCGCCAAGCACATTATAGACGAAATAGGCAGGGTTTTTGCCGCGTGCAAGTGCATAGACGAAAAAGACCCCGTTGCCCTCGGCAAGCTGCTTACGGCTTCGCACTGGAGTTCCAGCAGGCTTTTCGGCAATTCGTGCAAAGAGCTAGACTGGCTTGTTGAAAAGCTTACCGAAAACAAAAACGTTTACGGCGCGCGCCTTTCGGGCGGCGGTTTTGGCGGTTGCGTTATGGCAATGACAACCCCCGAATTCGGAGAGCAAGACGCCGACAAAATTTGCGCCGAATACGAAAAGACATTTTCGATAACCCCCACAAAAATCAAATTTTAGCGGAAGTTTTCGGCAATTTAAAAACGCACTCCTTTCGGGGTGCGTTTAATTTTTTATTTTCGGATTTAATTTAAAACAAAAGTTCTATTTTGCGTTTACGGGTTTAATGTATTGGAAATAGAGCTTGCACATGTATTCGTCGTTGATTTTTTCGAAGCTGTACAGATACGGGAAAAACCCGTCTTCGTTGCTGTTTTTTATGTTGCTGTCTACCTTGTTCCAGTTGTCGGAGGCCGAGCGCACGGTTTTCACCTTAAATGCCGCCTTTTGCATTGCCTTTGTGTAGGCGCGTTCGCGCGTTGTGCCGTAGCCTGCGGTAACTTCAAGCTGAAGCTTAAAACCGTCTATAATGTTTTCGGTAAAGTCGGCGCGCAAAAAGGCTATAAGCTTTGTGCCAGTTTCCCTTACAAAGGAAATGTCCTTTACATTATATTGGCGTTTTTCGCCCGCGTATTTGCGAACCGCCGCCAAACATGCGTCTTCGGCGTCGGCCATTTTCGGCCCCCAGGATACAACCTGAATGTTTATAACCTGGTTGCGGCTGCGCAACTTTTTCTTGGGCTTGGCGTTTTTCGCCTCTTTTGCCTTTTTCGCTTCGGCCACCTTGTCGGCAATCTGTGCTTTTGGCACAAGCTTAGAGGAATCTGTCTTGGCTATTTTAGACTTGTCTACCTTTGCTATTTTAGATTCGTCGATTTGCACGACTTTGTGGGCGGCCTTTTGCGCCTCGGCAATGCCCGCTTTTGCCGTATTTGCAACAGCTTTTGTTGCAACGGCTTTGGGGGATTTTACCCCCTGTTGGTTTTGTGCGCCGACGGCGTTTGTCGACAATAATGCGCACGCAAAACCCAACAACATAATAACTTTTTTCCCCATCATATAGTTACTCCGTTTTGAGTTATGGCGGTATAGTTAAGTTATAAATTCGATACAGTCAAGCACTTTTTTATATATAAATTTCGTAAGATACGAAAATATAGTAAGTAAAAAATTTATAAAAATTTTTAGCTTATATACTAGTCGTTTGAAATTTCGCTTTTTGCCGAAAATTCCAAAACCAGTTTGGGCCTAAAGTCGGGTTTGTCCGAAAATCCGTCGTTTTCCTCGTCGAACGAATTTGCCGAATAAAACAGAATGTCGGTTGTTCCGCTTTCCTGCACTAAAACAAGTGTTGCAACGTCTAGTTCTCGGCAGAATCTCGGGAAGGCAATAGCCTTCTTTTTTTCGCTTTTGGCTGCAAGCGCGTAGTTTATGTAGTCCGAAAAGGCGTCGCTTGTAAATTCAAACATATCGCCGTCTTTAAGTTGGCCGTTTAGCTTTAGCTGCAAAGTTCCAAGCCTAAAGGCCGCTATTGTGTCGAGCGCGGGGGAATTTGCGTCGTGGGCGGGCGCAATTTTTTCGTTTTCGCCGTTCCACGAAACTTTGTAGGTGTCGTTGATATCGAAGAATGCCGATTCGTTTACTATTGCAAAAACCGCAATTTTAACGTTAAGGGCGTCGTTGGCGGCTTTTATTTTTGCAAGTTCGTCTTTGTCGGCAAGTTGCCCGTTTATGCCTGCGTCTTTAGCCAGCTTTTTAACCTTTTCGGTAAAGGCGCTGTCGGCTTTTATGTGCAAAAGCAATTTCGACAAAAAAACCGTATCTTTTTGCGGGTTAAAGGCAAACAAAACAGGGTCGCACCTAAAGGGAATGTAGGCTATTTTTGCGCGGTCTTTTTCGTTTGAAACTAAAAGGAATATTTCGTTTTCGAACGATTTTGAAGGCTCGCTTTGCGAAATGAACGTGTCGAGCTTTAGAGGGGCAAGTTCGGCGCAAAATCCCGAAAGCGCCTGCAGCGGCAAAGCCGCCATAAAGGCCTTTGCAAGCAGGCGCGCACAAAGGTTTTTTATGCCTTTTTGTGCGGGAAATACTCCCTCTTTGTGCGTGCCCCCCATAGTTTTGCCCTATTGGAACTTGTCGGCCATTTCCCTTGCGTAGTATTCTGCAAAGTAGGTTAAAACCATGTCGGCTCCCGCCCTTTTTATGGAAATAAGCGATTCGTAAATCGCCTTGTCCAAATCGAAATATCCGAGGGCCGCCGCGTTCTTTATCATGGAGTATTCGCCCGAAACCTGATAGGCGGCTATCGGCAGCATTGAGCGTTCGCGCACGGCCTTTACAATGTCGAGATAGTACATTGCCGGTTTTACCATTAAAACGTCGGCACATTCGCTTTCGTCGAGGTAGGCCTCTAAAATTGCGGTTCTCGAATTTGCGGGGTTAAGCTGGTACGAAAGTTTGTCGAGGTTCTTTGTGCCTGCGGCCGAAGACGATTTTACCGCGTCCCTAAAAGGCCCGTAGAATACCGAGGCGTATTTTGCGCTGTAGGCCATAATGGCGGTGTTTGTAAAGCCGCATTCGTCGAGGTTTTCGCGTATGGCGCCTATTCTGCCGTCCATCATGTCCGACGGCGCAACAAAATCGGCCCCCGCGTCGGCGCACAAAAGCGACATTGCGGTTAAAATTTCAACCGTTTCGTCGTTCATAATCGTGTTCGTTTTCGGGTCTATAAGCCCGTCGTGGCCGTGGCTTGTGTATGGGTCCAGCGCTATGTCGGCAATAAGCGTCATTTCAGGGAAGCGCTTTTTTACGCTTCTTATTGCCCTGTAAAACAGACAGTTTTCGTTTACCGCCTGCGACGCCTTTTCGTCTTTAAGTTTTGCGTCTAAAGTGGGGAAAAGCGCAATGCTTGAAATACCGTTTTTAAGAAGGTCGTCGCACTTCTTCAAAAGCCTGTCTATCGACAACCTATACTGGTCGGGCATAGAGTCTATGGCTTGAATTTTGTTTTTTTGGTCGATTACAAATAAAGGCTGTATTAGGTCTTTTTTGCAAAGGTGCGTTTCCTGACACAATCCGAGTATGGATTTGCTTTTCCTCATTCTTCTCGGACGCTGTCTTATATCGAGCTTGAAATTTTCGTCCATAATGCTTTTATTTTCATACAAGCCATAATTTACGCAATAAAATAATGAAGGTTTTAATTCACAACACAATAGACAGAGCCAAAGAAACCCTTGAACCGAAAGGGTCGGAATTTAAGATGTATTGCTGCGGGCCTACGGTATACGGTCCTGCGCACATCGGCAATTTCAGAACATTTTTAGTTCAGGACGCCCTGCGCAGAACCCTGGAGGCTTCGGGCGTTAAGGTAAAGCATGTGCGCAACATAACCGACGTAGACGACAAGACAATCAGGGAAAGCCGAAAGCTCGGCATAACCTTAAAAGAGTTTACCCAAAAGTGGACCGACAAATTCCATGCCGACTGCAAAAAGCTTAACATGCTTGCCCCCACGGTAGAGCCGAAGGCGACCGAGCACATAGGCGAGCAGATAAAAATGGTAAAGGCGCTTGTCGACAAAGGCCACGCCTACGCCATGCCCGACGGCAGCGTATACTTTAAAATTTCAAGCTTTCCCGAATACGGCAAGCTTTCGGGGCTAGACACTTCGTCGCTTTCCACCCAAAGCGAAAATTCGGCGGGCAGCGCAAATTTGGCCGACGAGTACGAGCGCGACAGCGTTTCGGATTTCGCGTTGTGGAAGGGCAAAAAACCCGAAGACGGCGAAAATTCCTGGAAAAGCCCGTGGGGCGAGGGCAGGCCCGGCTGGCATATAGAATGCTCGGCCATGAGCGCGAAATATTTGGGGCCCAGCTTCGACCTTCACGGCGGCGGAATAGACTTGTGCTTTCCCCACCACGAAAACGAAATAGCCCAAAGCGAATGTGCAAGCGGCGTAAAACCCTATGTGCGCTATTGGTTCCATTCGGCGCACCTTATGGTAGAGGGCAAAAAAATGTCAAAAAGTTTGGGCAACCTCTACACTTTGGACGATTTGGAAGGCAAAGGATACACGCCCATGCAGGTTAGGTTGGCGCTGCTTATGGGGCACTACCGCCAGCAGCTTAACTTTACCTTTAAGGGGCTAGACGACGCAAAAAGCGCCCTTGCAAAGCTCGACAAATTGGCGGCTAGCATGCTCGAAAAAATACCCCTTACCCAAAAGCAGTTTTGCGACATTTTGGAAAAGAGGGATTTCGGCGAAGAAGAGGGAGCTTTTATACCCGCCTACAACGCCATGTGCGACGACATAAACGTGCCCAAAGCCATGGGCGAGGCGTTTACCGCATTCCAGAAGCTGGAAAAGCCCGCTTTGCAGGACGCAAAAAGCTATGCGCGTTTCCTGTACTGCGTCGGCATTGTTCCGTTCGAAACTCTCGAAAAGCAGGTTGTAGACGTTCCCGAAAACGTAAGGGAGCTTGCCCAAAAACGCTGGGACGCAAAAAAGGCCAAAGATTTTGCCTTGGCCGACTCTTTAAGGAAGGAAATCTCGGCTTTGGGGTGGGGCGTTCTCGACAAAAAAGACGGTTTTGAAATTGTAAAAGAATAGGCAAAAAAAGCTTGTAAAATTATAACCAAACTAAATTATATAACCATTATGAAAAAACTAACTTTAGCATTATTGGCGTCTGTTGCCGCGATGTTTGTAGGTTGCACGACAAACTTGGGCGTTGAGTCCGAAACACACCCCGAAGCCAACTACGATTCCGCTTCGGGCGAAATGATAGGCCGTTTCGACGGCGACATAAACGTTGTGTTTAAGGCGGCCAACACGGCATTAGACCAGCTTAAATACTACAGGGTTGGACAAAAAGTAAAACCCAACACCGCAAAGATTATAGCCAGAGGCCCGAAAGACGCCTTCATAAGCGTTGCAATTTCGCAGGAAAAGCCCGGCATTTGCAAGGCGGTGTTTAAATACGGCAGCGGCAACTTGATGAAGTGCCAGGAAATCTACAACCAAATGTCCAAAGTGCTAAAGGGCATGTAGTTGTTTTTTTGCCGAAATTCGTTCGAGGCCGCCATATTTTTGACGGTCTCGTTTTGTTTTCGACAGGGCAAATGGGGCTTTAATAAATCCGTAAAAAAATGAAATTCGACAGCGTATCTTTCCTTAAAAAACTCGTTTCCTTTAAAAGCGTTTCGGCGAATCCCGAACTGGCGGGCAGCGTGCGCGAATGCGGCGCGTTTTTGCGCGACTTTATGCGGCAGCACGGCTTTGAAAGCGAATTGGTCGAAACGCCGCTGCACCCCATTGTGTGGGCGAAGCGCAACTGCAAAACAACGCCGAAGGCAAGGATTTTGTGCTACGGCCACTACGATGTCCAGCCCGTAGAGCCCCTGTGCAAATGGAATAGCGACCCGTTTGTTGCGGTCGAAAAAAACGGCAAGCTTTGCGGCAGGGGCACGGCCGACAACAAGGGCCCCTTTACTGCGCTGCTTTCGGGCTACCTTAATTTTTTGGACAAAAACCCCGACAACGCCTTGGACATTGCCTTTATATTCGACGGCGAAGAGGAGGTTTCGAGCCCCAGCATGGCAAAGTTTATAGATTCGCACAAAGACGAATTGGCAAAGTACGATATAGTCCTGTTAAGCGACACGATGAGCCCAGACAAATCGCAAATTTTGGTAACTACGGGCATAAGGGGAATGGTGTCGTTCGACGCCGTGTTTAAGGGCGCAAATAGCGACCTTCATTCGGGTATGTACGGCGGCATGGTGTACAATCCCCTGCAGGCCATGTGCGAAGTGCTTGCGTCTTTACACGGCGCCGACGGCCTTGTTGCAATAGACGGTTTTTACGAGGCAGTAAAGCCCGTTTGCGACTGGGAGGTTGCCGAAACAAAAAAACTGCCCATTACGCCCGAAAGCATAAAAAAAGAGCTGAATGTAGAGGCCTTGTATTCGCAAAAGGGCGTAGACGTTATGGCCTCTACAAGGGCAATGCCCACTTTGGAGATAAACGGCATTGGCGGCGGCTGGCAGGGCAACGACCTAAAAACCATAATTCCCGCCGAGTGTTTCTGCAAAATATCGTGCAGGCTTGTTCCCGACCAGGAGCCTTCGAAAATCCTGAAACTTGTGCAAAGCGCGATTTTGCAAAGGTGCCCAAAAGGCGTAAAGGTTTCGTTTAAAGCCCACAACGGCGGAGGGGCAAAGGCCTATTATATAGACGCAAAAACCGAGTCGGAAAAAGACACCGTAAAAGGCGCGGTATTGCGCAGTTTAAAAGATGCGGTTTGCGAGGTGTTCGGCAAGCCCCCTCTTTTTGTGCGCGACGGCGGCAGCATTTCGCTGGTAGCCTATATGCACGATGTAGCCAAGCTTGACTTTGTAATGACGGGGCTTTTTACCCCGCAGGACAATCTGCACGCTCCGAACGAGTCGTTTTATCTGGAAATGCTCGAAAAGGGCGCAAAACTTTATGAATTGCTTTTTGAAAAACTATCTAAATAATAAACCCTTAAAAACTATTGGATTTTTACGGATATGGAATACGCAATCGGAATAGACATAGGCGGCACAAACACTAAAATAGGCGCGGTTTCAAAAGACGGCAAAGTTGTTGCCGAAAACAGGTTTTCGACAACCGACGCAAACGACTACAATTCGTATATGTCGTTGCTTGTTAAGGCGATAAAATCGCTTATGGAGCTTGTCGGCGACGGCAAGTGCATGGGCATAGGCCTGGGCGCGCCCAATGCGAACTACTATACGGGCGCAATAGAAATGGCGCCGAATTTGCCGTTTACAAGCGGGCCCATCGTAGACACGCTTAGAATGAATTTCAACTTCGAGCACATGTACCTTACAAACGACGCCAACGCCGCGGCTTTGGGCGAAAAGATTTACGGCGGCGCCAAGGATATGAAGGATTTTATAATGATTACCCTGGGCACGGGGTTGGGCTCGGGCATAGTTGTAAACGGCAAAATGGTATACGGCGCCGACGGTTTTGCGGGCGAGCTTGGCCACGTAACGGTTGTAGATTCGGGCAGAATGTGCAACTGCGGCAAGCGCGGCTGTTTGGAGGCCTACGTTTCGGCAACGGGCATTAAAAGAACCTATTTTGAAAAGGTTTGCGAATACAACGGCCGCAGCACAATAAGCGACGTTAAGTGGTCGGATATGGACGCAAAGGTTATAGAAGACGCCGCCCGCGCGGGCGACAAAGCCGCAATGGAAACCTACGAATACACGGGCTATATGCTCGGCAAATCTTTGGCCGACTTTGTGATGTTCTCGCGCCCCGAGGCGGTATTCCTCTTTGGCGGCCCCGTAAAGAGCGGCGACCTTATTTTTAAGCCCGCCGAAAAGTCGATGAACGAACACCTTTTGGAAGTGTTTAAAAACAAGGTAAAGCTTTTGCCGAGCAAGTTGCCCTCGGCATACGCCGCAATATTGGGGGCTTCGGCTCTCGTATGGGACGCCGTTGAAAATGCTTAGGCTTTCGACGCAGATAGACCCGAACCTTTCGCAAATTTACGAAGACTATTTTTACGAAACAGGTTCGCAAAACTGGAGCATAGAGCAGCTTGTAGATTTCCCCGACGATATGCTGCTGTGCGGCTATTTCGACGACAAAGCCCAAGCCGATTCGTCTTTGCGCGAATTGTGCGCGGCTTTTCCCGAGCTAAAGGAGGGCGATTTTACCCGCACCGAAATCTTTAAAAAAGACTTTCAAAACGAATACAAAAAATATCTTTCGCCTTATAAGTGCAAAAATTTGCACTGGGTGCCCATTTGGCTTAAAGACAGCTATAACGAAGTAAAAGAGGGCGACAAGGTGTTCTATTTCGACGCCGAGGGCGCTTTCGGCACGGGAGACCACGCAACCACCAGATTGTGCATGGCCAGAATTTTGGATATCTGCGAGGCAAACGGCGGCACTCTTAAGGGCAAAAGCCTTATGGACGCAGGCTGCGGCTCGGGCATTTTGGCGCTTAGCAGCAAGCTTTACGGCTGCGACAACGCCGAGGGCTTCGACATAGAAAGCTCGGCCGTGCAAGTCGCCGCCGAAAACGCCGCGCGCAACGGCATAGATTGCAAAAATATGTTTGCCGTTTGCGGCATAAAAGATGGCATAAACTCGCGCAAATTCGATATTGTTGTGGCAAACATTTTGGCGAATATACTGGAAATGAACGCGCAGTATTTAGTGGACGCAGTAAAAGACGGCGGCTCGCTTATTTTAAGCGGAATTTTGGCGGACGAAAACGAGCATGTGCGCAGTGTTTTTGCAGACGCAGCCCGCGGCCGCGTAAAGAAAACCGATTTCCGCCAGATGGGCGACTGGAGCGACGTTTTGTTGCAATTTTAAGGGCTTTTGCGCCAACAAAAGGCTTGCATAAACCCGCCTTAAAGCTATCTTTTCTAGGCAAGATAGCTGGAATATATTATCATTTTTTACAGGCAGAATATGAGCGCTGAAAATAACGAAAACAAAAAAAATGCGGCGGTTATAAAATACCCGACTTTGCTGGGCATGGCGTACCGCTACAAGAAGAGCAACGGAGCGTGGGCGTTCGGTATTAACTATGTAAGGCTTTTGGTCGTAATGCTGCTGTTGCTTGTCGTTACCTGGGGCACGATTTCCATTTTCCTGTATTCGTTTATGAAGTACTACAAAAAGTACACGAATATGTCGTTCTTCGACGCCGTTGTAATGCCTTTCAACAGAAAGGGGCTTTCCGAAAAACAGGGCGATTTCGACATAGAAAAGGCCGAAGCCCTGCTAAAGGAGGGCGACTATACCGGCGCGAGAATCTGCCTGATTTCGGGCACTGGGCGTTCTACAAAAAATCTTAAGGGGCGCAAAATGCTTGCCGAATTTTACCTTAGGCTTATGGGGCGCGCCGACTTTGCGCTGCAAACTTTGGAGATAGGCATTCCGTATGCGCTTAAGGATTTGCAGTATGTAAGGTTTTATTTTTCGATTTTAATGGAGGAGTCCGAAGACGTAAAACTGGCGGCCGTAGGCAAAAAAATACTGTCTTCGCCCGAGGCGTCCGACGAGGTAAAGCTTTATGTTGCAATGTCGCTGGGTACTATCTACGCGCTGCACGGCGACTACCAAAAGTCCGACGAGTACCTTACAAAAAACGGCCTGCAATATTCGCTGCCGGGCATAATGCGCCTTTCAAAAAACAAGTGGGAGCAGGGGCGAAGAGACGAGGCCATTGCGATTTTAAAAGCCGCCATAGGCAAGGTAAACGATGTAGAGCCTTTGTACGCAATGCTTATGAGTTATTACTCCGACATGGGGCAATACGACACCGCCCGCCAATACGCGGTAATGCGCTCGGTTGAAAAGCCCTTTTCGGTTTCGCAGCGCATAGACTACCTTAAGCTTCTTAAAAAAACGGGCGAGGGCGAGCGCGTAAACAGGGAGTTGCGCGAGTTGTACGAGCAAAACAAAAGCAACGAAAACGCCCTGCTTTATCTGGCAAACTACGCCGCCGACAACGGCGATATGGACCTGATGAACAAAATCTACAACACTTCCATAGAAAACAACTACGCGCAGGCTCCCTTTACAATGCTTATGATAGAAACTTTGCTTATGCGCGGCAAGGCCAACGAAGCCATTGTTATTTTCGACGAAATTATGAAGAAAAAGCCGTCGTGGCTGAGAAGGTACGGCGGGGTTTTCGGCTGCCTGAGAGCCGCCGCCTACTACGGCGTAGGCAATACCGAAATGGCTACGATTTTGGTGGACGAACTCCTTAAAAACGGCAATATTCCGCCGCGCACTTTAATTGCAACGGCGCGCAGGTTCGACAAAATGGGCAGCAAGGTTTTGGCGCACAAAATTTTGGTCGACGCCGTAGAGCGAAACCCGAGGCACCAGCTGGCCCTGACAAGGCTTGTGCAGATGGAAATTGCAATGGGCAACTCCACAAACCTCGACAAGCACATCTTCAAGCTAATTCAAATGCGCAGGCCTCCGCGTCGCCTTATAATGGAGGCAAAGCGCAGCCTTGAAAGCGACCTGTTCATATTCACAACCGACAGGGAAAAGGTTATGAACGAAATAGACATGCTGCTTAAGAGGGAAAACGATTCCGACGCAAAAATATTCTCGGATTTGTCCGATAGCGAAGAAGACAGGATTATTGCAAACTAAAAAGTGGAAAAGCTTCGGGTAGACTATTCGCTAAACACGTTGGCAAGGGGCATTTTAGACGAAATGCGCCGCCGCGGGCTTAAACTGTGTGCGGGCGAGTCGTGCACGGGCGGGCTTGTCGCAAACGCGTTTGTTTCGATAAACTCGGCTTCCGACGTTTTTTTGGGCTCGCTTGTTTGCTATTGCGCGAATGCAAAGGTAAATTTGGCGGGTGTTTCGCGCGAGGCGGCGTTTGAAAACAAAAGCGTAAACGAGCGTTGCGCCCGCGAATTTGCGCGGGGTGCGCTGGAAAAATACGGCGCCGACTACGCGATTTCGTCTACGGGTTTTGCCGAGGAGGGCAAAGACGTGTTTTTGTGCGTTGCCAACGCCAAAGACGCGGTTGTCGAAAAATTTAATTTTAACGGTTCCAGAAACGAAATAAGGGCCGACGCCACGAGAAAAGCCTTGTATATGCTGCAAAGGTTTTTGCAAAGCGGCGGACAGCCCGCGGAGAAATAGCAATGGATTGCCAGTCGAAAAAAGTTATGGTTATAGGCGCGGGCGTAAGCGGTTTGGCCGCGGCGTGCCAATTAAAAAAGCAGGGTTTTTCGGTTAAGGTTGTAGACAAGGCCCAAAGGGCGGGCGGCGTAATTTCGACCTTTAGCGAAGACGGTTTTTACGCCGAAAGCGGTTCCAACGTAATTTTCATACAAAGCCGCGAGTTGTTGGATTTCATATACGAGCTGGGCTTGGCCGACAAGCTCGAGTTCTCGGCAAAGGCGGCAAAGAAAAGGTATTTTGTGCGCTCGGGCAAAATGCTTGCAGTTCCCTCAAATCCAATTTCGATGGTATTTACAAGGCTGCTTAGCTTTGCCGCAAAATTGCGCATATTCAGGGAGGTTTCCATACCCCCGCACGATGTCGAACCCGAAATAAGCGTTTCGCAATTTATGTCGGACAGGTTCGGGCGCGAGTTTTGCGACTACATAATAAACCCCTTTATGGGCGGCATATACGCTTCAAGCCCCGACAGGCTTTCGGTAAAATACGCAATGCCCAAAGTTTGGCAGATAGAGCAAAAATACGGCTCGCTTATAAAGGGCGCGTTTTGCATGCTAAGGGAAATGCGCGCAAACAAGGCAAAGCGCTTTAAGTCTAAAATGGCGTCGTTTAAGGGCGGTATGCAGACTTTTGTAGACGCAATGGCCGCATATTTGGGAAGCGACTTGTCGGTTAACTGCAAGGTGCTTAGCATAGACTACAACGACGGCAAGTGGGACATTCTTACCGAGGACGGCGGCGACAGCTACGACGAGATGGTTTTGGCCGTTCCCGCCCACAAAATCAAAAACATTCCCCTAACGGGCAATATGTCGATTGCACTGGATTCTTTAAGCGGGATAGAATACGCCCCCATTGCGACGCTTACTTTGGGTTTCGACCTAAAACAGTTTAAAAAGAAACCGCAGGGGTTCGGCGTGCTGGTTCCCCAAAAGGAGAATATGTCGATTTTGGGGAGCCTGTTTTTGTCCAGCATATTTCCCGACAGGGCGCCCGAAAACTGCTGCGTGCTTACAAACTATTTCGGCGGTCTTAGAAATCCCGAAATGGTCGAAAAGCCCGTGGAGGAGCTTGTAGAGCTTGCCTGCAAAGACCTGCAAAAACTTATGGGGTTAAAGGGCGCGCCGAAATTTGCAAAGCTTACGGTTTGGAAGAAGGGCATTGCCCAATACAACATAGGCTACGGCGCCTTTATGGAGGCAAAAGAGGAATTCGAAAGCCAGTATCCCAACATAAAATTGGTAGGTTCGTATGCAGGCGGCGTAGGCGTGGGCAAATGCGTTGAAAACGCACTGCGCGCGGTTTCAAAATAATATGGCAAAGCTTGCGCTTATATTGGTCAACATCGGCAGCCCCGATTCCTTCGAAAGAAGCGGGGCAAAGGCGTTTATAGGCAATATGGTTTCCGACAGGCACATTGTAAACAAGCCCTATATTGCAAGGAAATTTGCCGCCTTTTTCGCCGCCAATTTCGGGGCGGGCAATTTCGCAAAAAGGCTTGCCGAGTGCGCGGTAGGTTCAAGGTCTGCGCTAAGGCACTACACAACGTCGTTTAGGTCTAAAATTTCCGACAGGCTTTCAATGCAGGTGCTTTCGGCATATTTATATACGGGTCCCGGCATAGATTCGGCGGTGCAATATGCCCGAAAAAAGGGCGCAACCGAGTTTATGTTTTTGCCGCTTTTCCCCCAATATTGCTGGGCTACAACGCAGGCTGTGCGCGCAAAAATAGAGGCCGTTATGGCCAAATACAAAAGGCAGTGGTGCATAACCGACCCATATTGCCGCGAAGATTTTTACATAGAAGCGCTTTGCAAGTCGGCCGAAAAGGCGGTTAAAAACTGCAAAACGCTTTTGGCCTTGTACCACAGCGTGCCCAAAGACTTCCCCGAAGTAAATAGATATGTTTGCGACTGCGAAAAAACGTCGGATTTGATGTCTAAAAGGCTGGGCTGCAGGGTGCTTACCGCCTATATTTCGGCGCGCGGCGGCAAAAACTGGCTTTCGCCTTCGGGCGGGCAGGCGGTTGTAGACTGCGCAAAAAGCGGCAAAAAGAGCCTGGCCGTAATATGCCCGGGTTTTGCGATGGATTGCACCGAAACTTTGCTTGACGTTAAACGCGATTTAAAAAGGATTTTTGCCGAACACGGCGGCGGGCGTTTCGAATATGTGCCGTGTTTGAACGATTCCGACTTGCAATCCGACGTGGTAGAGGCCATATTCTGTAAGTACGAATGACGCTTATTTTCATAGCAACGCTTCTTTGCGGCACGCTTTATGCCGCATCGTTTTGCTATGCGCTTTTTTGCGCGCTAAAAAGGGGCGCGTTGGAATTGCCGGGTTTTTACGGAATGTATGCGGCGGCATTGGCGCTTCAGTCGGCGGTTATGCTTTTCGGGTTTTCGGGCGGGCAGGTTTGCCTTTCGCAATTTTCGGGGCTGACCATTTTTGTTTCGTGGCTGTTGGCGTCTATCAGCCTGCTAATGTCGCTTTTGTCGAAAAACCCGGCGCAGCTTTTTGTGTCGTCGGCGGTTTGCGCGGCGTTTATTTTTGTTCCCGCGCTTTGCGGGGCGGGCAGCTTTAAAATTTCGCAACATTCGGGAATTGTCTTGGCTTTGCACGGCATTGCGGCCGCGGTGTCGTATGCGTTTACGGCGTGCGGGGCAATATGCGGCCTTATGCTTTTGCTGCAGGCGCGCTCGCTGCAAAACAAGTCTAGCGGCGCTTTTTCGCGGGCCACGTCGCCGCTGGAAAGGCTTGCAAAACTTGTGCGTTTTTGCGCGTATTCGGCGTTTGTTGCGATGTTTTCGGCGTTGGGGCTCGGCATTGTGGCCTTTGCAAAGTGCGCCGATTTTTCGGCGTTGATGTTTTTAAAATTGTTTGCGGGCTGCTGCGTTTTGGTGCTGCAGTTTTTGTTTGCCTTTTATTGCGCAAGAAACGCGCTGTCGGGCAGGAAATCGGCATGGTGCGCCATTGCGCTTTTTGCGTCGGCAATGCTTCTTTTGCTTTTGGTTGAATATAGGACCCTGATAAAATGAACTACTACGACGAACTAAACGAGAAGATATTAAAGGTGTTCGGGCGCAAAAACTACGCGCCCCTAAAGCTCCCCGAAATTGCCCTGGCAATAGGCGCGCAAAGGCGCGACTTGCCCAAGGTAAAAAAGGCGCTTATGATGCTGCTCGACAGCGGTTCCATTGCCCGCGTTAAGGGCGACAGGTTCGCCCTAAGCTCGGACATAGGGCTTATTTCGGGCGTGATAGAATTCAGGCAAAACGGTTCGGCGTGCATAGAGCACAACTCTAAAATATACACCGTAAACCGCGAAAATACCGCAACGGCATTCCACAAAGACAAAGTTTTAGCCCGCGTTATAACCCCCGAAAGACCCTACAAGCGCAGGGACAAGGGTTTTGATTGGCAGCCGCACCTTTCGGCAAAGGTAATACGCATTTTAGAGCGCAACACAAAGAGGATTACGGGCACGCTAAAGCGCACAAGCTCGTATTGGCACCTTGTGCCCGACGACCCGAAATTTTACTACGACGTGATTTTGCAGATTCCCGAAAAGGGCGAGATTGTTCCCGCCCCCGAAGACGGCGACAAGCTTTTAGTAGAGCTTAACGAATGGACTCAAAAGCACCTTAACCCCACGGCCAAAATTCTCGAAAATTTCGGCCCAAGCCACACTCCCATTGCGGAATATAAGGGCATAATCTGCAAATACAATCTGTCCGAAACCTTCCCGCCAAAGGTGTTGGAGGAACTGCAGAACATACCCGCCGAAGTTTCGGCAAAAGAGGCGAAGGGGCGCTTGGATTTGCGCGACGAGTTTGTGATTACAATAGACCCTTCCGACGCAAAGGATTTCGACGACGCCCTTTCGATTGCAAAAGGCGAAAACAACACTATAAAAATAGGGGTGCACATAGCCGACGTTTCGCACTATGTAAAGCCCGACAGCGCAATCGACAAGGAGGCCATACAAAGGGGAAATTCGACATACCTTGTAGGCACGGTAATACCCATGCTTCCTTTCGAGCTTTCGAACGGCATTTGCAGTCTTGTAGAGGGCAAAGACAGGCTTGTTAAAAGCGTGTTTTTAACTTTCGACAACAAGGGCGACTGCAAGCGGGTAGACTTTGCAAACTCGGTTATACGGAGCAAAAAACGCCTAAGCTACGAGCAGGCCTACGCATTGCTTAAGGAAGACGACCTGTCGAAAATACGCGGCGTAGGCGACGTAAAGCGCTACGAAAGCCCGTATGCGGGCAAGTCGCTAAACGATATGTCCGACAGGGAAATTCAGGTTTTGCGCCTGGCGGTTCGCCACATGTGGGGCATTGCCTCGCAGCTTAGAAAGCGCAGAATGAAAAAGGGCAGCCTTGATTTGGATATGCCCGAAATAAAAATACACTGCGACGCGCAAGGCTATGCCGAGTCGATAGAAAAAAAGGTAAACGACGAAAGCCACCAGCTTGTCGAGGAATTTATGCTTGCCGCAAACGAGGCGGTTGCAAAGGCCTTGTTTAAGGCGAAAATACCGTTCATTTCGCGCGTGCACGACAGCCCCGACGAGGAAAAACTCGACGAATTGGCCGCCGAGCTTGAAACTTTTAACATAGACTGCGGCGACCTTGGCAAGCGCGCCAACATAATTGCGCTGCTCGACACAATAAACAAGCACCCGCAAAGCCCGCTTTTAAAGACGATGTTTTTGCGCAGCCTAAAGCGCGCCGTATACAGGGCTTCGTGCGACGGGCACTTCGGTTTGTTTAAAGACTACTACGCGCATTTTACCTCGCCCATACGCCGCTATGCAGACCTTGTTATCCACCGCATATTGGATTATTATATGAAGATAAACAATATGCCCACTTCGCTTAAAAGCGCAAAAACCTATTCAGACCGCCGCAGTCTGGAAAACATTGCCGAGCATATTTCCCGCACCGAGCGCAACAGTGCCGAGGCCGAAAGGGATTCGGTAAAGATAAAGCTGCTGGAATTTTTCGAAAGGCAGGTCGGCAAAGAAACGCGTTTCGAGGGCGTTATAACCCAGCTTGTCTCGCACGGGTTCTTTGTTGAGCTGTGCGATTCAATGGCGTACGGCTTTGTGCACTCGCATTCGCTTAACGACGATATTTACCGCCTAAATTCGAACGCGACCGCCCTTGTGGGCAGGCGTACCAGAAAGCAGTATAAGCTTGGCGCTAAAGTGTCGGTTAAGGTAGAGGCCATAGACCGCTTTAAGCGCCAGATAGATTTTGCGCTGTAATGAAAACTTCGGTTGCCATTATCGGAGCCGGGGCTGCGGGTATGTTTTTGGCGGCAAACATAAAGAACGCCGCCGTGCTCGAAGCCTCTTCAAAAATCCTGCGCAAGCTTGCCCTTACTGGCGGCGGCCGCTGCAATATTTGCAACGCGCAGCCCGACATAAAAAAACTGCTGCAGGCCTACCCGCGCAACGGCGGCAGGTTGCGCAAGCTGTTTGCGGCCTTCGGCGCAAACGAAATTGCCGAGTGGTTTGCAAAAAGGGGTATGCCGCTGAAAACCGAGTCGGAATTTAGAATGTTCCCCGAATGCGAAAGCGCCGAAAGCGTGTGCGCATTGCTTGAGGATTGCGCGCTTAAAAACGGCACATTGATAAGGCGCAATTTTGCCGCGCAAAGCGTGGCGAAAACAAACGGCCTTTTTACGGTTAAATCCGAAAACGGCGAAGTTTTTGAATGCGAAAAACTGGCGGTTGCAACGGGCGGCAATATGGCCTGCAGCCTTAAAAATTCGCTGGAAATGCTCGGCGTAAAATTCGTAAAAACGGTGCCGTCGCTTTTCGCGTTCGATTTGGACGGCAACGACTTTTCGGAATTGTCGGGGCTTTCGGTTAAAAACGTAAAACTGTTCTACAAAAAACTCGAAAGCGCAGGCGACATTCTTTTTACCCGCGGTGGCATAAGCGGGCCGGCGGTTCTTAAAATGTCGTCGCTGGGCGCGTTCGATTTTGCGGAGCTAAACTATAAATTTTGCGTAAACTGCCAGTTTTTAAGCCCCGAAGAATTTTCGGCGTTTTTGCAAACTGCGCGCTGCAATTTCGGCTCGAGGGAAATAAAAAACCTTTCGCCCGAAAAAATAGGCCACAGGCTTTGGTGCGTTTTGCTAAACAGGGCAAACATTGCCCAAAATACGCCCTATGCCAGACTGACAAAAGACGGCGAAAGGCTTTTGCGCGACCAAGTGTGCCAGTGTCCTTTAAGCGTCTGCAAAAGGGGCGAACACAAAAGCGAATTTGTAACGGCAGGCGGCGTAGACGTTTCGCAGGTTGATTTTTCGTCTATGCAGTGCAAGGATATCGAAAATTTATACTTTATAGGCGAGTGCCTGAACATAGACGCCATTACGGGCGGCTACAACCTTATGGCCTGTTGGACTCAGGCAATGCGCCTGTCGCAAAATTTGCGCGAAAAAAAGCTTGCAATTTGATTTTTTAACCGCAATTATTGCTAACTTTATTAAACGGGCCGGTAGCTCAGTGGTTAGAGCAGGGGACTCATAATCCCTTGGTCGTGGGTTCGATCCCCCCCCGGCCCACTTTTAATTTTTATGCGGAAGGCAAATTGCCATCCGTTTTTTTTGTGTCTTTTCGGGCGGCCTGCGCCCGCTTTGCCCAAATGCGGGTTTTGCCGATAATACAGGGGGCTTTCCCAACAAAAAAATAACAATTTTTTTTGCGAATAGTATTGCTTAGTGTTGCCCGACATTCAAATATTGGTGCGTTAATATGGATTTAGAAAATAGAAAAACAAAAGCTTCGGGGCTTCCGAGAATGGAGGTTTCGGAGTGTACGGATAAAATTCGCATAACCGAAGACGGCGAAGCCTATTACGGTATCACGAAAAAAGCGGCAATGGACGAGGCGTCGCGCTGCCTGCATTGCCCGAAACCCCGCTGCCAAACGGGGTGTCCCAACCACATAAATATTCCCGATTTTGTTTTCGAAATAGCAAACGGCAATGTTGCCGTGGCGGCAAAAAAACTTGCCGAGCAGTCTACAATGTCGGCGATTTGCGGCAGGCTGTGCAACCAAAGCAAGCAGTGCGAAGGCTCGTGTGTTTTGGGCATAAAGGGCAAACCCGTTGCAATAGGCGCTTTGGAGCGCTTTGCGGCAGACTATGTGCGCATAAACGGCTACAGCGAAGTTCCCGAACGCAAGCCCGCCACTGGCAAATATACTGCCATTATAGGCTTGGGCCCCGCGGGCATTACCGCAGCCGAAAAGCTTGCCCAAATGGGGCACGCGGTAGAGGTTTTCGAAGGCCGCGACCTACCCGGCGGCGTTACAATGTACGGTATTCCCGAATTTAGGCTTCCGCGCGAAATCGTTTTCGAACGCATTGCCCGTCTCGAAAAAATGGGCGTGCGCATACACTACGGCATAGGCATTGGCGAACCTCCCTATAGCTTGGACGAATTGCGCGAAAGGTACGACTCGGTTTTGGTTGCAACGGGCGCGTGGAAACCCATTACAATGTATATTGCGGGCGAATACGCTCCGGGCGTATACAGCTCCAGCGAGTTCCTTTCGAGGTACAACCTAAGCACAATGACAACCGACAAAATGACGGTTTCGCCGGTCAGGGCAACCCACGTTATCACAATAGGCGGCGGCAATGTCGCAATAGATACTTCGCGCGTGGCCTTAAGGTGCGGTGCAAAATCCACTTTGGTATACAGGCGCACCCTCGAGGAAATGCCCGCGCGCAGCGACGAAATTGCCCTTGCAAAAAAAGAGGGCGTTGAAATGCTCGAAAACACCCTTCAAAAGAAAATTCTATACGATGAATCCGGCCGCGTATACGGCATAGAGTGCATAAAAACCAAGATGGGCGACCCCGACGAGTCGGGCAGGCGCGTTCCCGTTGTAGTGGAAGGCTCGGAGTTTACCTTGTTTTGCGACACCGTAATTCTTTCGACGGGCAGCAAACCGAGAGACAGGCTTGCCAGAAACTGCATGCACTTAAAGCTTAACGACAACGGCACCATTGCGGTAGACCCCGAAACTTTGCAGACCTCGATGAAGGGCGTGTTCGCCTGCGGCGACGTAGTTACAGGCCCGCTTACCATAGTGTCGGCAATGGTTCAGGCGAAAAAGGCGGCCGAATCTATGGACAAATATTTAAGGGGCGAAATGAACACGGCAATGCGCAGCATATCCGAAAGAAAGTAGCGCAGCTTTTTGACAACCCCGCAAAAAAAGAAAAGCCCGAAGTTTTTACACTTTCGGGCTTTTTGTTTGACAAAAAAAGCCTATTTATTTGCGCTTTGCGCCTTTGCCTTCAATTCCTGCGCATAAACCGAAAGCTGCGCCTGAATGTTCTTGACCGATTCCGAAATCTTTGCGGCTTCGTCCCTCAAAGCCTGCGCGTCTTTGCCCATCTGCTCGGTAAGGGGAATTTTCGAAAGCTTTTCCGCCGCCTGTTTGGCTTCGGCGCCCTTCTTTTCTATGTAGGCTTTTAGGGCGTCTACCTGCTTTTGCAGGGCTGCTGCGTCCATCGAAGCTGCCTGTGTTTTTGCCTGTTCGGGGGTTTGTTTTTCGTCTACGTTTGCTCCGCACCCGCAAAGGGCAAGCATTGCCGCCGCAAATAATATAGATGTAATCTTTTTCATTTTTTTTGTGTATGTTTTTTTGTATGGTTATAACGCAAAGCGCCCGTTTTTTTGCGCGCACCCTGCATTTGTTTACGGCTAAATATTATACAATAGTTGTCAAATTTATCGTACGAAATTTTCCGCGTATAAGCAGTTGCTATTTTTCGTTTTTACTTAGTTTGCAAAAGCCGAAAATCGCCAAAAAAAGAAGGGATACAACGCAAAGCGAAATCTTTAAAACGGTTGCTTTTCCCCATAAATACAGCAAAAACTTGTCGTAGTCGTTCAAAAAAACCGCAATTAGTCCGTGCCCGAAATTTTCGGAATATTGCTCGTGGCAAAACGAGTTTATCAACGCCGAAACAAACGCAAAAACCATCGCAAAAATGCCGTATGTTTTGCGCGCATGCGCCGTTTTCGCAAAAAATTTTAGCGCATACAACGCAAAGTAGGGCGCGCACAAAACGGCGGCGGAAATTAAATTGCCCTGTAGCTTGGGCAAAAACCATTCGTAGTTCTCGCCGTTTAGCGACGCAAAAACAATGCCTTCGCCCAAAGTGTATAGCAAAAACACCGCAAAAAACAAATACGCACACAAAAAAGCCGACTTCATTTTACTGGCCCAACATAGCAAAGCTGTTGCGCAATGCAAACAGCTTTTTTTGCGCAATGCTACGGCGAAGTTTTAAGCACCGTTGCATTCGATGTTAAAACCTGTTTCCAGAATATCCAAAGCGAAAACGAGCCCGTCCAATCCACGCTATTTTTTAAGTTGCAAAGCGTGCCGCCGCCCAGTTTTTCGGTTTCCATATCTATCATCTTTTTGTTGTTTTCCAGGGTAACGGTGTCTTTAAAAAAGCACATACTTGTTTTGTTCGGCTTTTCGGGATTGCCCGCAAAAAGAGGCACAACCGAAAACAGGTAGTAGCCGTAGTTTTCGGCGCATATAGTGCCCGCAGTTTCGCGGCCGTTTACCCTAACGGTTCCGTTTAGCGCCTTTGTAATTTCGGTTGTTGCGCACCCCGAAAGCAGCGCGGCAACCCACAATAAAATAAATGCAAAAAATTTTCCCATACGCTTTATTGCCTTTCCACTGTTGCCGATATTTGCACTTCTTTATACCAATATATGCCCAGCGTGTTGCCTATTGTGGGCACCCACGACAAAAAGCAGGTAGAGTTTGTTTTTGTCTGCACATCGGCGATATTTTTCACGTTAAGCTCTTTGCATTTTTTTGCCAGGCACTGCATGGCTTTGTCTACATTTACGTTGTCGCTGAAAAACGAAAGGCTATCTTCGTCTTTGCCGCCGCAAAACAGCGGCACGCAGTTGAACAGGTAGTAGCCGTAGTTGCTTACCAGAATCTGTCCGTTTTCGCCGCCGTTTAGCGTTTGCACGGGTATTTGCGAATTTTGTTTTGTGGTGCTAACGGTTGTGCATGCCAAAAGCGGCAGGCAGGTTAAAAGCGCCGCCAATTTTTTTGCAGAAATCATATTTTGCCCTGTTGTTTGTCGGTGAAAAAGGCGCGGGGTTTTACGCCGCACCTTTCATATATCGGAATTTTGCCAAAAGCCTATTGTTTTTTATGCTTTATAATTGCATACGAAACGGGTTTTACGTTTACCCCGTTGTAGTTGTAGGCTTTGTCGTTGTAGTTGCACACAATTTCGCTGCCGTCGGAATATTTTACGCTGTATATGTTGTCGGCAACTTTTGTGTGGCTTTCCATAAATTCGGTTTGCAGATATTTTACGGGCTTAAATTCGTCGTAGGCCTTTTTTATGGCGGGAATGTCCGACATCTTGAAGGTGTAGAAAATGGGTCTGCCGCCGAACTCTACAAGCTTTAGGGCAATTTTCGGGTCTACGGCTCCCTTTTGCTTGTCGGAAAAGTCAAGCATGGAGCTGTTTTCGTGCTTGCCCACTTTGCCGAGAGTATGGTTTTGGGTGTATCTGTCGGGATTGTACAAAACTATGCCGTGGTATGCGATTTCCCAAAGGGGCACAATGCCGTCTACTAGCGCGTATTTTTTGCGCAAAACCGAACCTTCGGGCTCTTCTTTGCTTTCCTCGTAAATTTTCATTACGTTCGAAACATAGTTTATGTAGTCGATATTGCCTATTACGTGGTCGAAGCCCGATTCCGACGAAGCGCCTCCCATAACCTTTTTTGCATACGCAAGCGTAAGGTTTTGGTAGTATGCGCTTTCCTTCCTTGTGCAGGGGTGCTCTTTAGACATGCAGTTGTGGGGAACAACCGCCGAAAACACGTCTATGTAGTGCGAGCCGTAAAAGCCCAGGTCTGCCATTTTGTCGAGGTCTTCTTTTACCCACATTTTCCAGGTTTGCTTAAGGCACACCCTGTTTGCCTTGCCGCCCCTTTCGTTCATGTGGGGCACAAAATCGCCCTTCCAGTCGCGCGCCATATAGCTGTCGCTGTAGCGCGGCGAAATTTTTACCGCGGGCATATTTGCGGCATGGCCGTGAATTTTATAGCCAAGCTCTTTTGCGCGCTTTATCAATTCGCGCAGGCCCTGTTCGCCGCCGGCCTCTTCGCATACGGGAAACAGCGAAGGATACCTGCCGTCGTAGCCCTTTGTAGTCCAGCCCGCCGAGCAGATTTCCATTTTGTCTATGCCCGACACCTTCATCTTTTCGAGATACTTAATGGAGTCTTTAAACGACAAAAACACCTCAACCTTCGGTTCGGTTTCGGGGGTTTGGTCGGGAATTGAGCGGTCGCCCGCGTTGTAGCCGTACTTGTCGTCCATCCACGGTTTTGCCGCGTGGAACTGAAGCCTTATGTCGAAAGTGTCGGCCTGGTAGAGCAGGTTGGGGTATTCTTTTGCCCTTTCCTTTATGGGCTTTACAATGCCGCGCTGCAGCTGGTACTTGCGGTAAAGCCTGCCCATTCCCGAATAGTTTGCGTCGTCGTCCTTAAGCTCGTAAAAGTCTATAACCAGGTCTTCGTAGGCCTTGCCCAGTTTTTTGGGTATGGTTACCAAACGCACGTCAAGGGTATATTTGCCGTTTATGGCCGCCATGCAAATAGAATATTCCAAGTCAAGCCCCGTTATTATTCCGCACCAGGTTCTTTGCGGCGTTTTCATTCCGAAAACCGGCATATACATATTCCAGCCGCCCGCGTGGAACACGCCGTTGTCGTGCTTAAATTCGCCGTAAATGCCGCGGCCTAAAACCCAATAGCCATCGTCGCCCTTGTTTGCGGTTGCCCAGCTCGGGAACACCTTAACGTATTCGGCGTTGTCGTTTATTATTTCCTTTGCAACCCTTACCCTCGATTGCGTGTCGGAAATTTTCTCTACGGGAATTTCCCTCTTTATCACTTTGCCGTCGAATTTTTTTATTTCGAGCGTCGCAAAATCTTTTGCAAGCGCGGTAAGCGAAAGGCAAAGCCCCGTCAATATACACAGTAATTTTTTCATGGCGCAAATACCGATAAATTTAAAAACAAACTTTGGCAAACATATTTGCAAAAAGCGCCCCGAAATTATTTCGGGACGCTCCGGCGCAACGGGAAATTGCAAACTTAAAACTAGTAGTTTGTTGCCCTGACTTTAAAGTAGGCTAAAGGGTGGTTGCAAACGGGGCAAACCTGCGGGGCGTTCCTGCCCTTAGCAATGTGCCCGCAGTTGGAACATTCCCAAACAACTTCTTCGTCTTTTTCGAATACCCTGTCTGTTTCAAGATTCTTTAAAAGCTTAAGGTAGCGTTCTTCGTGCTCCTTTTCTATTTTGCCTACTTCTTCGAAAAGCGTTGCGATTTTGTCGAAGCCCTCCTGCTTTGCCTCTTTTGCGAACTGGGCGTACATATCGGTCCATTCGTAGTTTTCGCCGCTGGCGGCAGCTTTTAGGTTTTCTTTTGTAGAGCCTATTTCGCCGCCGTTTAAAAGTTTAAACCAGATTTTCGCGTGCTCTTTTTCGTTGGCCGCCGTTTCTTCGAAAATTGCGGCGATTTGCACAAAGCCCTCCTTTTTTGCCTTCGAGGCAAAGTAGCTGTATTTGTTGCGCGCTTGCGATTCGCCCGCAAATGCCGCCATTAAGTTTTGTTCCGTTTTTGTGCCTTTTATATTCATATCTGTCTTTCTGTTGTCCGGCAAAACGCCGTATGTTTATGTTTGCTAAATGTAAATCTTTAACAATAACTGTCAATGAAAAAATTTTGGGTTCCGCCGTTTTTAATTCTTGCAAGCCGTATAATTATTGCGAGAATTGCCCGCATACACCGCAACGCACATATATGGCAATATACCTGTTTCAAAACCAATTCAGCCTTGAAAACTGCGATAGGGTAAACGAACGCATACCCGAATATTTTTCGCGCAGGGGCTATGCAAATATTTCGTCGAGCGTAGACAATGAAAACAACGTATCGTATACCGCGCAAAAGGTGTTGCGCGCATTTGTAAAAAGAAACGTATCATTTAACATTTCGGTTAACGCGCAAAAAAAGCTGATGTTTGTTCAGGTTTCCTACAAAAAGCTTTTCGCGCTGGGGGAGTGCGACACCGCCTTTATAGATGCCGAATATTTTTCGCTAACGTCTTTTTTGCAGGCGGGCGCTTTCGGCGAAACGCCCCAAAATATGGAGGCAAACATCGCCAAAAGCAGCGGAAACGCCGCAATGTTTTGCGCCGTGCTGTTGGCTGTGCTTGCATTTTTTGTCGGCTACAAAATCTTTGCTACGCACTGCAAAATGGAAAGCGGCTACGAGCGCGCCGAAAGGATTTCGAACATTTGCATGGCCACATTTTTGCCGCTTTCGCCCGATTTGGCAAACGAGGTTTCCCTTAAGCTTGAGGAGGAAAGCGGGCTGGCCGTAAACGTGCTAACGCCAATGCAGCTGGACCCCAGCGATTTGATGTCGAATTTCGACCCCAAAAGAAAGCAGTATGCGGGCGAGCTTTTCGGGTATGTTTTAGACATAGTAGCTTCGGCGGCTCCGTTTACCGACACAAAAACCGTGTTTGTATCTATTGCCCAACTCGACATGTATAGCAACCGCAAGCCCGACAAAAAGTATGCAAGCTTTTTAATGCTCGACAAAAAGCGCTACGCGATAGCCACCGAAATGATATTCCGCAAAAAGCCCGAAGGATTTTTTACGGGCACAAAGGCTGCGGTAAAGAATAGGGTGCTAAAGCTCATGCGCTGTGTTGTGGTAAATTCGTTCGAAGAATTCGACATACCCGAAAACGCGGCCTACAAAGTTTTGCCCGCTTCGGTAGAGGAAATAGACGCCATAAAACAGCGCAAACTTGTTAGGCCAAAAAAAGGGGCGCAATAAAGGCCCCCCGACAAATTTTAACGTAGCTTGCGCCTTTTGCCCGCAAAAACAAGCAGGGCAAAAATTCCCGCTATTGCGCCTATATGCGAGGGTTCCGGAACGCTTGCAGAATACGAAAAGTCGGTAAGAAGCGGGTTGTCTTTGTCCATCTCAAATTTTTGCCCGTTAATGCCTATGCCGAATTCGCCCTGCGACATTCCCGAAAGCGAAATGCTGCTTAAATCGAACGATTCGTCTAGGACGGAAAGTGTTGCCGAAAATGTGCCCGAGCTATCCTTTGCAAGCGAAAAGGATAAATTAAAGCGCTCCTGCGGCTGGGAAATCAGGGGAATGTCCTTCTCCAAAGACGAGCCGTCGGAGGCGGTTATTAAAACCACAAGCAAGTCGCTGTAAAAAGTTGCGTTCCATTTTATCCAGCCCGAGTTGCTCTCTTTGCCCGAAAGCTGCGCCTGAAAAACCGAGCCTGCGTCGGTCATTGCCGCGGGCAGCTCCATTTCGGCCGAAAAGCCCCCCATAAGTTGCGCGAATTTCGCCTCGTTGTAGAAAAGAAACGAATCCGTGTTTTCGTTGCCCGTAAACCTTACAAAGCCGCTGTCGTATTTTACGCCGTAAGACGGATATTCAAAACGCCAATCGTTTTCGTTTATCTGGGCCGCGCACAGCGCGCACGATGCAACGCCCAAAAGTATTGTCGCAAAAATCTTTATCATATAAGGGCAGTTAATATGTTTTACCAAGTGCGTCAACAAATAAGAGCAAAAAGCCCAATGTTTGCGCAATATGCAAAAGGAGGGGCGTTTTTTAGAGCCCCAAAAAATGTCGGGCAAAATTCGGGCACAAAAAATGCGAGCAGACAGAATCGAACTGACGTAACCTGCTTGGAAGGCAGGGGTTTTACCACTAAACTATGCTCGCTTGTTGTTTTATAAAAGGCAAATTCTCTATAAATTCGCCTTGCAGTCAAGACTTTTTGAGCGGTCGGCTAAAAAATATGTTGTATTCTCGGGCAAAATGTGCTCTCATAAATCCACGGCGAATATCCGCTTGCCCAAAAGGGCTTTCTCCCATTCCTCATCCGTCGGGTTTCGCCATATTATTGCGCAGTTTTCCTGCCGGCTTAAACTGCGTTGGCGTTAGCCTACATCGGCGCAACTACCATATTGTTGCACATATATAACAATAAAAAGTCGGCGGCACATCAAAAGAGAAACAAAACCAACCATGCAAGACACTACAAATACGCAGCCCGCATTCCACGGCAACGGCCGCAACAAGCGCCGCAGCCAATCTAAAATTGCGGCAAATTCCGCTCCCGCTTGCGGCATAATAGACGACATAAGCACATTCTCCGAAAAACTTAGCGGCCAGCATATTAAGGGCTATCAGTCTGAAGCCGAACAACCCAAAGTTGAGGTTGCCGAAACCGTTTCGGAAGTCGAAGAAGTTAAATCGGCACAAACCCCCGAACGCGAAGGCCCCGAATTTGAGGAAGCCGACTCGCAAAACAGAACTTTGGAGGTAGGCCTTAAAAAAATGCCCGCCAAGCACGAAAATATCGCAAAAGGCGCAGTTTCGTACGCTTCGGCAAGCGCGGCTTTAGACAGGGAAAACCTGAAACAAAACAAGGGTATACTTGCCAGAATAAAGAGGATTTTGTCGGGCATTTTCGGCAAGAAAAAGCAAAAAACCTTTAAGAACGACCGCTACGGCAAAAAGAATTTCCACCGCAACGGCGACAAGAAATTCCATAGAGACGGCAACTTTAAAGGCAACTACCGCAAAAACGGCAAAAACTTTAACAACCGCCGCCGCAACGACTTTAAACGCCGCGCTCCGCAACAGCAGCAGGCTCCAAAAGCCGAACAGTAGGCCGCAGTTTTTAAGATGGAGGCTCTCCGCATAGAAGGGGGCGCGTCCTTAAAGGGGCAAGTGCAAGTGTCGGGTTCTAAAAACGCTTGTCTGCCCCTTTTTGTAGCCGCCCTTATGACGCCCGAAAAGTGCGTGTTTAGGAACGTGCCCGATTTAAGCGACGTTCGCTATATGGCGCAAATTATAGAGGCGTTGGGCGCGAAAATATCGAACCCCGAAAAGGGCGTATGGGAAATTCAGGCCGGCGATATTTCCAACGTTGCCCCCTACGATTTGGTAAGGAAAATGAGGGCTTCGATATGCCTTTTGGGGCCTTTGGTTGCAAGAAAGCGCAAGGCAAAAGTTTCCATGCCGGGCGGTTGCGTTATAGGCGCGCGCCCCATAGACTTGCATATAAAGGGGCTTAAGGCGTTGCGCTGCAAAGTTTCCATAGAGTCGGGCTATGTTAATGTAGACGCGACAAAAATGCGCGGCAGCACCGTGTTTTTGGGCGGCAGGTTTGGCAGCACCGTTACCGGAACTGCGAACATGGTTATGGCCGCCGTTTGCGCCCCAGGCGAAACCGTTATAGAAAGCGCGGCCTGCGAGCCCGAAATTGCCGATTTATGCAATATGCTGCAAAGCATGGGCGCGATTATAGACGGCATAGGCAGCCCCACGCTTAAAATAACGGGGGTTCCGCGCCTGTGCGGCACCGAGCATACGGTAATCCCCGACAGAATAGAGGCCGGCACTTGGATAATTGCAACGCTTGCCACAAAGGGCAAGGTTGTTGTAAAGGGCATAGTAAAAGAGCACTTAAGCGCTTTGCTGGACCTTTTAGAGCCGTGTAATGCAAAGTTCGAGTGGCGCAAAAACGACCTGCATATAGACGCTACAAATGCCGACTTAAAGCCTCTAAGTGCGGTAACAATGCCGTATCCGGGTTTCCCGACCGACTTGCAGGCGCAAATATGCGCGCTTAGCACACAAATTTGCGGAAACAGCATAATTACCGAAAAGATTTATCCCGAAAGATTTATGCACGTTGCCGAGCTCCTCAGAATGGGGGCCGACATAGCCCGCGAGGGCGCAAGCGCAATAGTGCACGGGCCAAGCCGCCTTTCGGGCGCCGATGTTATGGCTTCTGACTTAAGGGCAAGCGCGGCCCTGCTTATTGCCGCCCTTTGCGCCGAGGGCGAAACCGTGATACACCGAATATACCACCTAGACCGCGGCTACGACGGCATAGACAAAAAATTGGCGCAGCTTGGCGCCAAAGTATGCCGCTTTAACGACATTTAACGGGCGCTTAAAAAAATAGCAAAAAAGACTTGCAAAACCGTATTATGCGTTCAATATAAAATGACGTACAAAAGATATTGGACTATTTATTTTACAATTTAAGAATAAACTAAACCCTCAAAAAAAATGAAAAGCAAAAAGTACACAATAGCATTACTTTCGTTAATATCCCTTTCGGGATTTGTGTTTGCGGCACAGCCCGCTCCTGCTGCGGCCCAGCAGGCAACGGAATCTGCAAGCGGAGAAATGGTTAAGTCCGAAAACGGCCAGTATGTTTACAACACCAAAAAAGGCAAGATTGCCGTTAACGTGTTATCTACTGCTTCGGGCGTAAAAGTTGGCGTAAAATTCTCTCCTTTGGCGGGAACTTCGTCGACAATAGCCGACAATATGTCGGACATACAAAACGCGGTAAAAGCTTCGCTTAAAAAGAGCAACGCCGCCGCGAGCACGGTTGCAAACGTATTAAACGCCCTTAAATCGGCAATAGCAAATGCCGACACCAGCGCCGCTGTAGACTTTTCGTTGGAACTTAATGTAGACACTTCCAAGCCCAACAACCCCGTTGTAGACGTTAAAGCTTCGAACGCGGGCAAGCAGATTGTTTCGGGCAAAGTTGCGGTAACAAACAATGCAGACGGTTCGCAACAAGTTCAGGGCACCGTAAACAACGCCTCTGTAGACGCAACCGTTTCCAACGACGGCAACACTACAACAGTTTCGGGCGTAGTTGCGGGCAACCAGGTAAAAGATACCTCCTCTTCGGCTCCCTCTACCGAAATTGCTTTGGTAAATGCAGACGTTACAACAACCAACAACAACGGTTCCACATCGCAAACTACACTTGTTAACAACCCCGACGGCACAAACACAACAACTGTTGTAGACAAAGACCCTGCGGGCAATGTTGTAAACGAAAGCGCAAAAACGGCCGACGGCAATGTATCGAGCGCTTCCGACGTATCGGTTGCGGGTTCGAACGCAAATCCCAGCACGGTTGAAGACAAAACTCCCGCTCCCGCGCAGGTTCCCACTTCGGGCACAAATGTTGCCGACAGCTCCGATGCCGACTCGGCTTCGAGCGGCGAAAACACTCTTCCCGACAATTCGCAGGTTGGCGCAGTTTCGGGCGAATCGCTCTAATCTAATAAAAACAGATTTTTCAAACAAAAGGCTGTCCGTTAAACGGGCGGCCTTTTTTGTTTTTTAGTAGTTTTGCGAAAATCCGATTTCATAAAACGGCGCTTTTGCCGAATGTAAATTTTGTAGATAACAAAAAATAATTATTATGAAATCTGTAAAAGCCTCCCTTATATTTTTGCTTTCTTTTGCGGGCTTGTATGCCGAAGAAAGCAACTGCATAGACACCCTGTGCCGACAAATAGAAACCAAAAGCGGCGAGTTTTCCGATTACACCGGAATAACTCCGTTTTTCGACTACTATGCGGTGCTTTTAAGCAATCCTTCGGGGGGCAACAGGCAATCTACAAACTATACGCACGAAATGCTTTTCGGGCTGGAGCTGGACATGCAACAAATAGCCTCGCTTAGGGGAATGACAATAATGGTTTCGGGCGCGTACAATGCGGGCGCAAATTTAAGCAATGCAGTCGGCAACTATTTTACGCTTTCGGAGTCAAGCGTAACCGACGGGGCAATGTTCTACGAATTTTTTATATCGCAGGAAATTGAAGTATTCGACGGCGACACCCTTACGGTTTCGCTGGGCAGAATGAGTATGTCGGATATTTTTTGCGGCCTGCCCGTGTTCGGATATATGGTAAGCGGAGCTATAAATTCCACTCCCGAAGCTATGTTTTTTAACAGCCCGTTTACTTCGTCGCCGCAGGCGACATGGGGCATTGCCGTAGAATACGATACCGTAAACAACCTAAGTTTTGCCGCAGGCCTCTACCAAATTCCGCAAAACATAAGTTCTAAAAAGTGGGACGGCCTTGACTGGAAAATAAGGAAAGACGACGGCTATATGGCCATTTTTCAGGCGCAGTGGTCGCCCGCGTTTTATGCCGAAAACGGCACCGTCCTTAGGGGGCAATACCAGCTTGGCGGCTGGTTCTACGGCGGCTACAATGTAGGCGGCTTAGCCGACAGCACGCGCGAAAACGCCTACGGCATTTACCTGCAGGGCCAGCAAACCGTTTGGCAAAGTTTAGACGGCAAAAGCATTTCGCTTTGGGCGGGCTTGCAGTATGCGCCCCTAGAGGGCGTAAGCGCCGTAAGCTATATGGCCTATGCGGGTGTGCGCTTTAAGGGCTTTACCCCCTGCAGACCTAACGACGCCCTGTTTTTTTCGTGGACGGGCGGCTGGTTTAGCGAAAACTACAAAACCGATTCGGGCGAAAGGGCCTCTTGCGAAAACGTGCTTGAATTAACCTATGTGTTTCAGATAAACCAAAACATTTCCATACAGCCCGACTTGCAGTATGTTATAACCCCCAACGGCGACAAAAACATAGACAACGCCCTTGTTGTGGGCGGGCAGCTTGTAGTGTCGTTCTAAAAAATATTTTTCGCTTTTATTTTGCAGCCCGCAAAATTCCGTAGCGCTGCCTGCCGCTTAAGTCGGGCAGCGTTTCGCACAAAAAGCCCGATATTTTTGCAAGCGATTCCAGCGGGGCTTTGTGTGCGATTCCCGTTTCGAAAAACAAAAATCCGTTTTCGTTTAGGCGGCTTTTTGCGTTTTCAACAATCTTTTGCAAATCGGCAAAGCCGTTGTTTTCGCTAAACAGTGCGTTATAAGGTTCAAAGTCTTTTACTTCGCTTTGGGCGCTTTCAATTTCGGTTTTGCTAAGGTAGGGCGGGTTCGAAATTATTATGTCGAACTTGCCGTCTATGTTCTCGAACCAGTCGGATTTTATAAATTCTATGCAAACATTGTTTAGCTTGGCGTTTTCGGTCGCAAGCGAAAGGGCGCTTTCGCTGATGTCGCAGGCAAATACCTTTGCGTTTTTAAAATTTTTGGCAAGGGCAACGGCAATGGCCCCGCTGCCAGTTCCCATGTCCAAAATTTTCAAATCAAGCTCTTTTTTGTCGGTAAAATATTTTTCGCAAACAAGGGCGCAAAGCTCTTCGGTTTCGCTTCGCGGTATAAGGGCGCGCCTGTCGCATTTTAAAAGGGCGTTGTAAAATTCGCATTCGCCCACAATATACTGCAAAGGCTCGCGCCTGGCTCTGCGCCTTACAAAGTCCCTATACAAATCAAGCTCGCCTTGCTGCATGGGTTTGTCGAACAGCAAAAAAAGCTCCAGCCTCTTTTTATTAAGCGCTTTTGCAAGCAGCAACTGGGCGTCTAACTTGGCGTTGGGAATGTTTTTTTGAAGAAAAAACTCTTCGGTTTTCTTCAAAACCTCTATAACCGAAAGCGCCATTTGCTAGGCGTTTTCCTCCATAAGCGACTTTATTCGGTTTGAATAGTCGGCCTCTTCGAGAGCCTTTATTATGTCGCCAATGTCGCCGTCCATAACCTGGGCCAGCGAGTGCACCGTAAGGCCGATTCTGTGGTCGGTTAAGCGGCTTTGGGGAAAGTTGTAGGTTCGTATGCGTTCGGAGCGGTCGCCGCTGCCAATCTGCTCGCGGCGGTTTTTTGCATACTTTTCGGCCTCTTCGCGCTGTTTCATTTCAAGCAGGCGCGACCTTAGCACTTTCAAGGCCTTTGTTTTGTTCTTTAATTGCGACCTTTCGTCGGCGCATTTAACAATCATGCCCGTGGGTTTGTGCAAAATCTGAACTGCCGAGTCGGTAGTGTTTACGCCCTGTCCGCCGGGGCCGCTTGCCCTTGCAATGGAAATTTCTATATCCTGTGGGTCTATGTGAATGTCCACCTCTTCGGCTTCGGGCAAAACCGCAACGGTTGCCGCCGACGTGTGGACTCTGCCGTTGGCTTCGGTTGCCGGAACGCGCTGAACCCTGTGCGTGCCGCTTTCGTATTTCATGTAGCGGTAAACCGAGTCGCCGCTCATTAAAAAGCATATTTCCTTAAAGCCGCCCGCCTCCGATTCGCTTGAGCTAAGCTGTTCTATTTTCCAGCCCTTGCTGTCGGCAAAGCGGGTGTACATTCTGTAGAGGTCTGCCGCAAAAAGCGAGGCTTCGTCGCCGCCGGTTCCCGCCCTGATTTCCACAACGGTGTTTCTAGAATCGGTTTCGTCGGGGGGCAACATCAAAACCAATACCGACTTTTCCAACTGCGGCAGTTTTTGTTCCAAGTCTTTTAGGTCTTCCTGGGCAAGCTCCTTTAAATCGGCGTCGCTGGAGGGATCTGCAATAATGGACTTGTTTTCGTCTATTTGCTTCTTTGCGTCCTGATAGGCCTGGAAGGTGTCTTTTAGCTCGCTTAGCTGTTTGTGCTCGCGCGATATTGTGCTGGCTGCTCTTTGGTCGTTGTAAAAATCGGGCGCCGCCATTTTTTCGTCAAGCTGGGCGAGTCTTTTAAGAAAGGGGTCTATCGAAGGTATTCCTTGCATTTTTTCCAAATATCTAAATTATTTTACTATCACTTACAGGTAATAGAATTTTTAACGATGAATCAAGACTTAACAGAGGGGGCAATAAGAAATCCGCCCATTATTGCGTGTGTTTGGGACTTCGACAAGACTTTGATAGACGGCTATATGCAAACGCCGCTGTTTGAGGAATACAACATAGACCCGGTCGATTTTTGGAAAGAGGTAAATTCGCTGCCCGCAATATATGCGAAAAAGGGCATAAGGGTTAGCGCCGAAACCGTATATTTAAACCACATTTTAAGCTATGTTAAAAACGGGCCAATGCGCGGGCTTTCAAACGCAAAGCTGCGCGAATTGGGCGCGCGCCTTAGGTTTTGTGACGGGCTGCCCGAATTTTTCGACAGCCTTAAAAAGCAGGTTTCGGAAAACCCCGAATACGCCAAGCTTGACATAAAGCTGGAGCACTACATTGTAAGCACGGGCTTGGCCGAAATGATAAAGGGCAGCGCCATTGCGCCGTTTTGCGACGGAATTTTCGGCTGCGAATTTATAGAGGAGCCTATGCCCCCCTATTTTTTGCAGCAAAGGGAATTCGACTTTTCGTGCCTTTCCACCCAGATAAACCAAATCGGCTCGATGGTAGACAACACCATAAAAACCCGCTTTATTTTCGAGATAAACAAGGGCACAAACAAAAATCCCGAAATAGACGTAAACGCAAAAGTTGCCGAGGAAGACAGGCGCGTTCCAATAAAGAATATGATATACGTTGCCGACGGGCCCAGCGACATACCAGTGTTTTCGGTTGTAAAGAACAACGGCGGAAAGGCATATGCCGTATATTCGCCAAAATGTAGGGCCGAGTTCGAGCAAAACGACATGCTTTTGGAAAGCGGCCGCATAGACGCCTACGGCCCCTGCGTTTATACGCCCGAAAGCCCCACGTATATATGGCTTAAAATGCACGTCGAAAAAATCTGCAAGAGAATAGCCGCCGACAAATCGCGCGCGGTTTGCGAGCGCGTAGGCAAAGCCCCCCGACACCTGCACGCAAAGTGATAATAAAAAACGCAAGGCTTTCGAATTTTAGGAACGTTGAGTTTGCCGATGTGCCGCTTTGCGCAAAGCACGTGCGCATATACGGAATAAACGCGCAGGGCAAAAGCAATATGCTCGAGGCCTTGTCTTTGCTGGCGGCAATGCGCTCGTTTAGAACCGCCGTTTTGGGCGACCTTATCCGTTTCGGGCAAAAGTCGGCACAGGCCTTGATAGACGTGGAAAAAACGGAGGGCGCAAGCAGCGTTTTAATAAACATAACGCAGCAAAAAAACACGGTTGCAATAGACGACAACAAGTGCCCAACCCTTGCCGACTTTATAGGCAAATACCCCGTTCTTGCAATGGGCGGCTACGATCTTCAGCTGGTAAAGGCCGCCCCCGCATTAAGGCGCAGGTTTATAGACGTATACATATCCTCGCTCGACGCCGAATATTTTTCGGCTTTAAGGAACTACCACAAGGCCCTTGCAAGCCGCAATATGCTGCTTAAAAGCGACGGCGCAAGCGACGCCGAATTTTCGGCTTTCGAAATGCAGATGGCGCAGGCCTTTTCGGTTATCACCGAAAAGAGGGAATTTTATTTAAAAGAGCTTAGCGAAAAAAGCTCGCTTTACTACGGCGAGCTTGCAAAAAAATCGGGCGAAAAACTGGCGGTTGTATTAAGGCGCTCTTCTTCGGCAAAAGACGCCGGCGAATATGCCGAAACTTTGAAGATTTCGCGCGCAGCCGAAAAACTTATAGGCAGCACAAAATCGGGCCCGCACAAAGACGACATTTTGCCCCTGCTTGCGGGCAAGGCCGCAATTAAATACGCCTCCGACGGACAGCAGCGCTCGGTTGCGCTGTCTCTTAGGCTGGCGCAGCTAAATACCCTTTTCGAAAGAAAAAACGAAGCCCCCGTTTTGCTTTGCGACGACATTCTAGGCGAGCTTGACGACTACCGCAAAGAGGCCTTTTGGAACTGCATAGACAAATCATTTCAGGTTATAGCAACGGCAACTTCGAATATGCCCGCGGGCGACTGGTTCGACATTAAAGCCGAAGGCGGCAAGTATGTTTTTTAAAATGAACGACGAAGAAATCACAAATCTGATACTCGAAAAAATCGGCGAATATGCCGCGGCCAACAACGGGCTTATTCCGCTTTCGGAATTTGTTAAAAAGTGCCTTTTCGAATACGAATATTCGTATTACAGGGCAAACCGAATACGCACTGGCACCAAGGGCGACTTTTACACAAGCTCGAACCTAAAAGGCGCAATGTTTGCCGAGCTTTTGTTGGACGGCGCCAAAAGCATTTTGGGCAAAGCCCCCGAAAAAATAATTGAAATTGGAGCCGAGCCCGACAGGGAGCTTTTCGAAAATTCCGAATCGCTCAGGCTCGGCAGCAAGCTTGAAATTTCGGGCGAAGATATTTTCGTGTTTTCGAACGAGTTGCTCGATTCGCGTCCCTTCGACAGGTTTTTGTACGAGCACAACAAGTGGAAAAAACTGTATTTGGCGCCCGTGCAAGGCGGAAGTTTTAGCGAGGTTTATTGCGGCGCCGAAAAAGCCGAATGCGAAGTTTTAAACAAAAATTTTCCCGATACATTCGACGGCTTTGTTGTAGATTTTTCCTTCGACGCATTGGATATGTTCAGGGAAATCTGCTCGCAAAAATGGACGGGGCTGTTGCTTTTTATAGACTATTTTAGAACGGCGCACGAGCTATACGCATTCGGCAAGGGCACGGCCAGAAGATATAAAAATATGGTTGAAAGCCTTGACATTTATTCTATGGCGGGCGTTTCGGACTTAACATATAGCCCGCAGATAGAGCCGCTTGAAGCGGTTTTGAAAAACTGCGGGTTTGCCAATGCAAACTACTGCACGCAGGAAAACTTTTTTATGAAAAACTCGCAAAAAAAGCTTTGCGACATTGTGGCGAATACCGATCCGTTGTCTCCCAAAAAAAGGGCGCTAATGGAATTGATTTCGCCCGACTATTTCGGTTCGGTATTCAGGTGTTTGTTTGCAACAAGAAAGTAGCCGTATGAATTTTTTTGCAAAAATTGTTGTTGCCGTTGCGCTTGCCGTGTCGCTTGCCGGCTGCGCAAATAAGCCCGCAAAGATTGTGTTTTATGCGGGAAACTCCGTCCACTATTGGGGCGACCACGAAAACGAAGCCGCCTGTATTTTGCTGGAAAAGGCGGTAAATAGGGCTTTGCCCGATATCGAAACCGAAATTTTATACATGCAAAAAGGCGCAACTTTTGCGGATATAAAAAACGCTACGGCCGTTGTAGTTGTCGCCGAAGGCGGCGAAAACAGCCCCTTTAAGGGCAACGAAGCCGCGGCCGAAAAGCTGGCAAAAAGCGGAGTAAATTTCGGCGTATTGCACTACGCTTTGCAGCCCTGCAAAAAGGAGGGCGAGCCGTTTATTCGCGGCATTTGCGGCGGGGCCTACGAAACGTACTGGTCGGTAAACCCCACATGGAAAGCCGATATTGTTTTGGACAAATCGCACCCGATTTCGAACGGCGTTGCCGATTTTTCGCTTGTAGACGAGTGGTATTTTAACATAAGGCTTGCCGAAAATGCAGTTTCGGTTGCAAGGGCCGCCCCTCCCGACAAAGTAAGGAAAGGGCGCAACGGTCCTCATTCGGGCAACGACTATGTGCGCCAAAATTTGGGCAAAAGCGAAACGCTGCTTTGGACATATTCTGATTGCACCCACAAAGCTTTCGGCTTTACGGGAGGCCACAGCGTTTGGGCGCTGAAAAACGACAACTATAGAAAGCTTCTTTTAAACGCAGTTGTTTGGCTTGCAAAAAACGAGGTTCCGCAAAACGGTGTAGACTCCTTGCCCCCGACCTACGCCGAAATGGAATCGCTTATAACAAAGCCGCCGCGTCGCGATATTGAAAGCTACAAAAAGCTGCTAATCGAAAAATTCGGCAAATAAAACCGCCCGCAAAAAACGCCGCAAAAGTGCGGCGTTTTGTTTTTCCCTAGCTTGTTGCGCTAAAAACTACATCTTTTCGAGGGGCTCTATCGGCAAAAGCCCCAAAAGCGTTTTCATAAACTCAAGCGTTCTTGCGCAAAGCATAAGCCTTTTGTTCATTGTGCGAATATCGTCTACAATAACCTTGTTGGTGTTGTAGAACGTCGAAAATGCTCCCGCCAATTCGTATAAGTAGCCGCATATATAATGGGGCTTTAACTCCGCCAATGCCTGCTCGAACACATTCGGCAACGCCAAAAGCTTTCTTGCCAGCGCAATTTCCTGCTCGCTTTCAAGGTCGGCCGCATTCTTTTCAAAATCCGAATTTATGTCGATATTCGCCTTTCTGAAAATCGAGTAGATTCTCGCCAATGCGTAAAGCAGGTAGGGCGCCGTGTTGCCGTCGAACGACAGGAGCTTGTTCCAGCTAAAAAGATAGTCGCTTGTGCGGTTTTGGCTTAGGTCGCTATAGCGCAGGGCGGCAATGCCCACCGTGTTTGCAATGTGGGTTATTTCCGAATCTGTCATATCGGGGTTCTTTTCCCTTACAACCTTTTCGGCGCGCGAAACGGCTTCGGCAATAAGGGCCTTTAGGCGCACGGGCTCGCCGCTTTTGGTTTTTATGGCCTTGCCGTCTTCGCCCAAAATGGTTCCGAACCAAACGTGTTTTAATTCGGGTATGCGGTAGCCCTTTGCCGAAAACCACTTGTTTGTTGTCATAAACAGCTGCTTAAAGTGGTCTTGCTGGCGGCCGTCGGTTACGTAGACAATTTCGTCGGCGTCAAGTTTTTCCGTTCTATACAAAACGCACGCCAAGTCGGTAGAGGCATAGTTCGAAGCCCCGTCGCTTTTGCGTATTATAAAGGGCTGGTCTTTAAACTGGGGGTCGTCTTTAAAGAATACGCACAAAGCCCCCTGGTCTTGAACCGCCAAATTCAACTCGGTAAGTTCGCCGTATACGCGGGCAACCTTGTCGCGGTAAAACGACTCGCCCAGGCTTATGTCGGTTGTAATCGACAAGGCCTTGTACATTCTGTCGAAGGCCGCCTTGCTTACCTTGCAAATATCCTGCCAAAGCTTTGTGTTTTCGGGGTCGCCGTTTTGCAGTTTAACCAATTCGGTGCGGGCGGCGTCGGCGCAGGCCGGGTCTTGCTTGGCCTTTGCGGAGCCCGCCTTATACATTTGCTCGAGCTCTTCAAGAGAGTTTTCGTTTTCTACGTCCAGCTTGTAGTTTTGGCTTTTAATGCCGTAAATAAGTATGCCGAAGTTTGTGCCCCAGTCGCCGATATGGTTGTCGCAAACAACGTTTGCTCCGCAGAATCTGAAAAGGCGCGAAATCGCCTCGCCTATAACCATCGGGCGCAGGTGCCCAACGTGCATCTGTTTTGCGGTATTTGGCGAAGGGTAGTCTACAACGATTTTTTTGCCGCCGTAAAAAGACGAAGCCGCCTTTTTTAAGTCGGCGTCGTTTTTGAACTTTGCCAAATATTCCCCCAAAAATTTGGGTGTGAATTTAAAATTTATAAAGCCCGCTCCAGCTATCGAAACTTCCAGCAATTCCGGGTCGTATTCGGGCAGCGATTTTATTTCGTCGGCAAGAGTTTGGCCTATTTGCCTCGGATTTGCCTTTGCCATTTTTGCGTAGGCAAGCGCGCCGTTTGCCTGAAAGTCTCCAAAACGCGGGTCTGCAATTTTTATTTTTTCGTCGAAATTTTCGAACGACTTGTTTTGCGCCGCCTTTTTTACAAGGCCTTCCAAATATTTTGCGGGGTGAAAAGAAATTTCCATACTACTTGTTTAGTTGGTATGCCTTTATTGTGTTCGACATAAGCATTGCAACGGTCATTGGGCCTACGCCGCCGGGAACGGGTGTTATTTTGGAGCATTTGGGTGCTACGTTTGCAAAGTCTACATCGCCTACAAGCCTGTAGCCCGACTTCTTTTCGGGGGCGGCAATTCTGTTTATGCCCACGTCTATTACAACCGCGCCCTCCTTTACCATGTCGGCGGTAACGGTGTTCGGGCGGCCGACGGCGGCAATGAGAATGTCGGCCTGTCGGCAAATTTCGGCCAGGTTTTCGCTTTTAGAGTGGCATACGGTAACGGTTGCGTCCAGCCCCTTTTGCATAAGCAGCAAGGCCAACGGCTTGCCAACAATAAGGCTGCGGCCTATTATTACGGCGCGTTTGCCCTTTGTCTGGACATTTGCCCTTTTAAGCAGTTCTATAATGCCCGCTGGGGTGCACGCAACAAACGCGTTCGGGTTTTCCTGGCACAAAAGCCCCATATTTGTGGCGCTAAAGCCGTCTACGTCTTTGTTGGGCAAAACCCTGTCGAAAGTTTCGCGCTCGTTTAGCTGCTTGGGCAGGGGGGCCTGTATCAAAATTCCGTCTACCGTATTGTCGGCGTTAAGCTTGTCTATAAGTGCGTTAAGCTCGTTTTGCGGGGTGTCTTTGTCTAGCACAAACAGTTTGCTTTCTATGCCTATTTCGCCCGAAATCCTCTGCTTTTTGTTTACGTACGAAATCGAGGCGGGGTCTTCGCCGACCCTTATAAAGGCAACGCACGCCTTTCTCGACTGTATGGAGGCGAGCTTTACCTTAAGCTCTTCCTGAATTTGTTTAGAAACCGCATTTCCGTCTATAAGGTTGTCCATGGTATGTTCTACTTGTTTTGTTTGTTTTTAAAAGATATGTCTTCGGCCATAATAACAAGGTCTTTTTTTAGCAGCATAATGCGCCCCTTTACTATAACCTTTTTGCCTATAAGTTTTTCGAGCCTTTCGCCTACAAGGTGCGTTTGGTCTATATAGGCAATAAGAAAGCCGTATTTGTTGTATACTCCGAAATTGTAGGGCTTTTTTTCTGAAAAGGGCGAAAATATGCTGCCCGTGTAGTCTAAATAGCCCTCGGTAAAGCGCTGCGCATCGAGCGGGGGAGGGGGCGTTGTAAGCGTTTGCCCCGCCGGTTTTTGTTCGGAATCGGCGTTTTGCGCATAGCCCGCGCAAATTCCCGCCGCAAATAATATAACTGCATATATGGCTGTTTTCATTGTAAAACCGCTTAATCCGATTTTGTTAAGGCTAAAAAAAACGCGCCGCTTTTCAAGAATAATGCGAATATTCTTGAAAAATCGTTTTGCGCGATTTGCATTTTAGGCATGGAAACAAAAATTTGCATAGACGGCGCGGAGTTTTCCGCAATAAAGGTGGAATTGTCTAAAGCACCCCTTTTGCTGATAAAGGGCAAAAACGGCTTTTTGGCATGCGGATACATAAATATTGAAACCGCAAACAAACTGGGCGAAACCGCGGCAATAGTAACGGGCGTAAAGACTTTCGACGACATGTTGGAGGCAAAAATAAAACTTTTTAGCGACGAAGCTAAAAAGCTGGGGTTAGACTGCAACGCCACGGGCGCCGATTTTCTTAAAAAGCTGGCGTAAAGCGCCGCATTTTTCGGCATTTTGCGCCGTGTTAAAAACGGCGCATGGTGCGGGTGTCCCTTTTTGTGTAGAGCAGGTCTTTTACAATCTTTTCTATTCTTAAAAGCTCGAAGTCGCTGCGCTTGGCGAGAATTTTGTGCAGCTTTTCCACAAACGAGTCGCTTGTGTAGTTTGCCGTTTCCATCAAATACAATAGAACCGAGTGTTTGTGTATTCTGATGTAGCTTTTGTTGTCCGTGTTGTTTTCGGGGTCTTTCGACACTATGTGCGCCATAATTTTGCCCGAGTATACGCTGTTGCGTATGTATTGGTCCGAGCACCCTATAATGTCGCCAACCTCTCTCGGGCTAAACCAGTCTTTGCCTTTCGGGAAGAGAAAATCGAAACCTGTGCTGTGTGCGATGGAAATTTCGTTTAACGCTTTCATTTTTTTTAATAGTATCTTTCTTTATTGCTTATGTTTTTATTGGTATGTTATTTTGTTTGCTTGTTATAATACTATATGATTATAATAAGGTAGTACGATAAAATGGAAAGGTGTACTATTCTAAAACCGATGTCAATAGAAAAAATACAATATAACAATAATAAATGCAATAAAACCGCAAATAATGCAATTTCATACAAACTGAAAATTGCAATGGCAAAAAAAGACATAAGGCAAAAAGAGCTGGCGCGCCTTACGGGCAAGTCGGTTTCGGCTGTCAGCGCGTGGGTTAGAGGGGCGGCAACGCCGTCGGTAGACACCCTAAAGAAACTGTCGCAGGTTTTGAATGTAAGCGAAAGCTATTTTATTTGCCAAGACGAAGCGCTTGTGTTTTCTAACACCGCAGACAGCCATAGAAAAGAGTTTTTAAGGGCCAGTATTGTCCGCAAATTCGACACTATATTGTCGCGCGCCGAAAACTGCGAGGGCGGGCTTGAGCACCTTAATTTGGAGCTGGACAGGGCGTTCCCGAAAACGCTGTATACAGACTAGCACTTTTTCCGTCTGTTTGCGCTTTTTACGGATACACAAAAAATCCGAAACGGCTTTGGGCCGAATCGGACTTTGCAAAGTTGCCTTTCGGGCGAATTAGTATCTGTAAAAGTCGGCCTTGTAGGGGCCTTTTTGCGGTACGCCGATATAGTCGGCCTGCTTTTTGGTAAGCTTTGTAAGCTTTGCTCCGATTCTGCCCAAATGCAGGCGGGCAACCTCTTCGTCGAGGTATTTCGGAAGCCTGTATACCTTGTTTTCGTATTTGCCGCGGTTCTTCCACAAATCCATTTGCGCAAGGCTTTGGTTTGTAAACGAGTTGCTCATTACAAACGACGGGTGCCCGGTTGCGCAGCCCAAATTTACAAGCCTGCCTTCGGCCAGCAGGTATATGCTGTGCCCGTCGGGGAAGGTATATTTGTCTACCTGCGGCTTGATGTTAAGCTTTTTGATTTTCGGGAAGCTTTCGAGCTTTGCCACCTGAATTTCGTTGTCGAAGTGCCCAATGTTGCAAACAATGGCCTGGTCGCGCATTTTCTTCATGTGGTCTATGGTGATAATGTCGGTATTGCCCGTTGTAGTTACATAAATATCGGCCTTGCCCAAAGTGTCTTCTACGGTAACAACCCTGTAGCCTTCCATGGCGGCCTGCAAAGCGCATATCGGGTCTATTTCGGTTACCAATATTGTGGCACCCAAGCCCTTTAATGCCTGCACGCAGCCTTTGCCCACGTCGCCGTAGCCGCAAACAACGGCGGTTTTGCCCGCAATCATAACGTCGGTTGCGCGTTTAATGCCGTCTACCAACGATTCCCTGCAGCCGTAAAGATTGTCGAATTTCGACTTTGTAACCGAGTCGTTTACATTTATTGCGGGGAAGCGCAGTGTTTTGTTTTCCATCATTCGGTAGAGCCTGTGCACGCCCGTTGTGGTTTCTTCGGAAACGCCGCAAACCTCCTTTACAAGCTTTGTCCAGTGTTTCGGGTCTTGCTTGTACACTTTTTTAAGCAGGGCTTTAATTACGTCCTCTTCGTGGCTTTCGGATTTTTCGTTTACCCAGTTCGAGCCTTCTTCAAGCTCGCAACCTTTGTGGATAAGCAAAGTCGCGTCGCCGCCGTCGTCTACAATAAGCTGCGGGCCTTTGCCGTTTGGCCAGGTAAGGGCTTTGTAGGTGCAGTCCCAATATTCCTCCAAAGTTTCGCCCTTCCATGCAAAAACGGGAGTGCCGCTTTTGGCAATGGCCGCCGCCGCATGGTCTTGCGTGGAGAATATGTTGCAGCTTGCCCAGCGCACGTCGGCACCCAAAGCCTTAAGGGTTTCTATTAAAACCGCGGTTTGTATTGTCATGTGCAAAGAACCCGTAATGCGCACGCCCTTAAGGGGCTTGTCTTTGCCGTACTTTTCGCGCACGGCCATAAGCCCAGGCATTTCGTGCTCTGCAATGTCGAGTTCTTTTCTGCCAAAATCGGCCAACTTTATGTCGGCAACCTTAAATTCTTTTTTCTGTGCCATAACAATTACTTAACAGCGTTCTTAAGAGCCTGGACTTTGTCGAGCTTTTCCCAGGGCAGGTCTGCCTTTGTAAAGTGCCCATAGTTTGTGGACTTTTTGTAGATGGGCTTTAGCAGGTCCAGCTGCTTGATAATGTCGGCGGGCTTAAAGCTAAATACCTTCTTTACGGCTTTAACGATTTCCTCGTCGGCAACTTTGCCCGTACCGAAAGTGTCTACCAAAATCGAAGTCGGGTGCGGGTAGCCTATCGCGTATGCAACCTGAAGTTCGCATTTGTCGGCAAGGCCCGCCGCCACAATATTCTTGGCAACATAGCGGCACATATAGGCCGCGCTTCTGTCTACCTTTGAGGGGTCTTTGCCCGAGAAGGCGCCGCCGCCGTGGCGACCCGTGCCGCCGTAGGTGTCTACTATAATTTTGCGGCCCGTTAAACCGCTGTCGCCCTGGGGACCGCCCACAACAAACTTGCCGGTTGGGTTAACCAGGTATTGCGTGTTTTTAAGAAGCTTTTTAGGCAGAACTTTCTTTACGATTTTTTCTACAATGTACTTTTCTATTTCGTCGTGCTCTACGTCGGCCGAGTGCTGGGTGGAAACTACAACGTTGTCGATGCTCGAAAGCTTGCCGTTTGTGTACGAAACTGCAACCTGGCTTTTGCAGTCGGGGCGCAGCCATTTAGGCCCTTTGCCCGATTTTCGGACTTTTGCCAATTCGGTTAAAATTCTGTGCGCAAACATAACTGCGGCGGGCATATATTCGTCGGTTTCGTTTGTGGCGTAGCCGAACATCATGCCCTGGTCGCCCGCGCCCTGTTCGGCGGTTTTCTTGCCCTTGGCCTTTTTTGCGTTTACGCCCTGCGCAATGTCGGGCGACTGTTTTGTAATCAAATTGTTTATGAAAACCTTGTCGGCGTGGAAAACATCGTCGTCGTTAACGTAGCCGATTTCCCTAATGGCTTGGCGTACAATCTTTTCGTAGTCTATTACGGCCTTTGTGGTTATTTCGCCTGCAATTACAACGCAGTTGCTCTTTACAAGAGTTTCGCACGCAACGCGCGAAAACTTGTCCTGCGCCAAGCATGCGTCGAGAATGCTGTCGGAAATATAGTCGGCAACCTTGTCGGGGTGGCCTTCGCCAACCGACTCCGATGAGAATACATAGTTTTTGTTCATAATTTTAAAATAGTCTATTATTTTTTTATTTTTATCAAGCAAATAAGAATTTTGCAACGCTCCTATTTGCCGAGTTTTTCGACAATTTCGGCGGCAATTCTTACGCATTCGGCGCACGGCGTTTTGTGGCGGGTTTTTATTTCCCTGCATGCTGTAGAGCCCGCCTTTTTTGCAAATTCCCGGGAAATTGCGTCGGCGTTTTCGCCGTGTGCTGCGTCTATTGCGGCAAAAAGCGCGCCGCAAATGCCGTTGGGGGCTTTGCCCGCCGAATTTTGCCGCATAAAATCCAGCTTTTGCGCGGAAATGTTTTCGTCGAATGCCGCTGCAACCGCCTGCGCGCAACTATAGGGGTTGTGGAAAGATTCAACCGCTTTTTCTGTGGCGTTCATCAACTTATGCCCCAATGATCTCGTTTTGTTTTGCGATTATTTCCAAAATTCCCTTTTTGGCCAACGCAAGCATATCGGTAAGTTGTTGGTAGTCGAAAGTAGCCTCTTCGCCGCTGCCTTGAACTTCCACAAACCTGCCCGAAGAAGTCATTGCAATGTTTGCGTCTACCTGGGCGTCTTTGTCCTCCTCGTAGGGAAGGTCTAAAACAAGGTGGTCGTTATAAATGCCCACGCTTACTGCGGCTACCGAGTCGGTAAATGGGCTTTCGGCTAAAGCTCCCTCTTTTATAAGTTTGTTTACCGCCAAACTTGCCGCAACAAACGCGCCCGAAATTGAGGTTGTGCGCGTGCCGCCGTCGGCCTGCAAAACGTCGCAGTCTATCGAAAGGGTGTGCCCAGGAATTTTCGAAAGGTCGGTAACCGCCCTTAGCGCCCTGCCTATAAGGCGCTGTATTTCCACGCTGCGGCCGTCTACCTTGCCGTTTTGCGGACGGGCTTTGCGGCTTAGCGTTGAATATGGCAGCATTGAATATTCGGCGGTAATCCAGCCCTGTTTGTCGGACATGCTGTTAAGCCAGTTGGGTACTTTCCTTTCCAGACACGCCGCGCATATAACTTTTGTGTTGCCGAACGACGCAAGCACCGAGCCCGTTGCATTGGGCGCGATGTCGGGGATAAACGAGATTTCGCGCAGCTGGTCGAACCTGCGGGAATCGGGGCGGGTAAAAATTTCGGTTTCTATCATAGTCTTATAAAAATATACAAAACATATTTTCCACCAAAACGGTTGACAAGTCAATTACCTATATGCAATTTCTTTGGCTATGCAATTTTCGGGTGTAAATGTATTGGATATGGGCTACGAAGAGTTTGCCAAAGAGCCCGCGCTTGGCAAATCTTTGGCGTCGCTTATTGTAAAGGGGCTTTCGCTAAACGCCGACAAAAACGTTTTGTGCGACTACACTTGGGGCGACAAAGACTATTGCGGCGGGCAGCTTTTGCAAACCGCCTTGGCCTTGTCCGAAAAAATAAAGGCTTTAAGCGCAAAAAAGCGCATAGGGCTGGTTTTAATGCCGTCGATGTATGCGGTAGTTGCAAATTGCGCGTGCATTTTGGCGGGCAAAATTCCCGTTAACATAAACTTTACAATGGGGGTAGACGCCCTTAACGACTGCGTAAAGCTTGCCGATATCGACACGATGATTTCGGCCAAGATGCTGCGCGAAAAGCTGCAGATAAGCACGCCGGCCTTCCCGTGGAGCGAAAACTACCGCGAAATTTCCGAGTTGCTGGATTCTCTTGATTTGCCGCTTTTAAAGGAAATAGGCCTTCATGCGAAAGACGCCGACTACCTGTTAAGCAAATTCGGCATTTCGGAAAACTCCGACAACGAAAGGGAGGCAACCCTTATTTTCACCAGCGGCAGCGAATCCAAACCCAAGGCCGCAATTTTAAGCGAAAAAAACATAATAGCAAACACCTTGCAGGTGAAAAAAAGCGCGATTTTTGAAGACGGCGACAATTTGCTTGCGAATTTGCCCGTGTTCCACTCGTTCGGCCTTTTGTTCGAAGTTTGGTATGTTGCGCTTTTCGGGCAAAAAACGCTTACGCTTTACAGCCCCATAGACATCAAGGGCAATATAAAGGCCATAAGGGAAAAACGCCCGACGGTAATGTTGGGAACGCCGACCTTTTTTAGAGCCTATTTTAAAAGGGCAACAAAGGAGGATTTTTCGTGCATAAGAAAGGCGATTTCGGGGGCGGAAAAAACGCCCGAGGGCTTCGAGGATTTATGGAACGAAACTTTCGGCAAGTCGTATTCGGAAGGCTACGGGCTGACGGAAACATCGCCCGTTGTTTCCGTAAATTTGCCCGAAAGGGATTTCGGCTATTTTACCACGGGGCGAAGAATGGGCTCGGTGGGCAAGCTTTTCCCGGGCATGAGGGCTTGCGTTATAAACCCCGAAACAATGCAGACTTTGCCTTTCGGCGAGCAGGGCGTTTTGTGCATGCAAGGGCCGAACGTATTTGCGGGCTATTATAAAGACGAAGCCTCCACAAAAAAGGTGCTCGATAAAGACTGGCTTATTACGGGCGACTTGGCGCGCATCGACAAAGACGGATTTTTGTTTATAGACGGCCGCATAAAAAGATTTTCGAAAATCGCGGGCGAAATGGTGTCGCACTTGGCGGTTGAAAGCGCGTTGGCAAAGGGCTTTAACGTTGCCGACAGCGAAGTTCCCCTTATTGCGGTAAGCTCGCGCCTGGACAGCGAAAAGGGCGAGGCCATAGTTTTGCTTTCGACATTCGACATAGCAATACCCAAGCTAAAAGAGGTTTGCAGAAACGCAAAAATAAGCAACTTGGCAATCCCGCGCCATATAGTTAGGGTAGACAAAATTCCGCTGCTTTCCACCGGCAAGCTGGACTTAAAGCGCGTTGCCGAACTTGCAAAAGGCCAATAGCCGCCCGCCGTTTGACGGGACAAAAAAACGCCCTTGAAGGGGCGTTTTTGTTTTTTGCAAATTTTATTATGCTATTTTTTTACGTTCTGCCTTTTAAAGTATTCGTCGAAAAACACCGTCTGAAAGCGTATTGCATTGCCCCAATATTCGTGGGTGTGCGCGCCTGGTCTGGTGGTGTAGTCGTGCGGAATGTTCAGGTATAAAAGCCTTTGGTGGAGCTCTTCGTTTACCTTGTAGAAAAAGTCCTTTACGCCGCAGTCGATTGTAATGGCAAGCGAGTTGGGCTTGATTTTATGGAGTTGCTCCATAACAGTGTGGGAGTCCCAAACGGCCTTGTTTTTTGAATATTCGCCGAGAGAATTTGCCATGTGCCAGTTGTTGGGGAAAGGCCTGATGTCTACCCCGCCGCTAAGCGAGCCGCAGGCGCCGAAAAGGTCTTGGTGGTTTATCGCCAAATACAATGCGCCGTGGCCTCCCATGCTAAAGCCTATAATGGCGCGGCCCTTGCGGTTTTTAACGGTGTTGAATTTTGCGTCTATTTGCGGGATAAGCTCTTTTGTTATGTAGGTTTCGTATTTAAGCTTTGGGTCTATGGGGCTGTCCCAATACCAGCTGTTTGCACCGTCGGGGCATACAAAAATAAGGTTGTGCTGTGTTGCAAGCTTTTGAAGCTGCGGCTGCGTGTGTTTTGCCCAGCCCGCGTGGTTGCCGCCGTGGCCGTGCAGCAGGTATATTACGGCAAAGGGCTCTTTTTGCGTTTTGTAGGAATCCGGCAAAACTATTGTGGCGGGAATGTCCTTTTGCATAGACGGGCTTTTTGTGTTGAACACAAAAACGTTTTCGTTTTGCGCGAAAGCCGTGCCCGAAAGCACAACAGCCGCCAGCAGCATAATTTTTAGCATAATTTTCATTTTTTTCTTTAACATAAACTCCGTTATTGTTGATAATACAAATGTGTGAAAGTTGCATACATTACTAGCTGCAACGCGCAAAACCCTCAAGCAAAAAAGAACGGTAAATGGGCTACATTTTAGAGCATATAAGCAATTTCATTTCACTTAAGGAGAATTTAACGCTGGAGAATATGATGCTGCTCGGTTCGGTTATGCTGTTTTTGGGCATAATTGCGAGCAAGGCGGGCTATAAATTCGGCGTTCCCAGCCTGCTGCTGTTTTTGGTTGTGGGCATGTTTATGGGCTGCGACGGATACGGAATAGAATTTAGCTCGCACAAGCAGGCGCAGTTTATAGGCATGATGGCCCTTAGCGTTATACTGTTTACCGGCGGTATGGATACCCGCCTTTCGGAAATAAAGCCCGTTGCAAAGGCGGGGGTGGCCCTTGCGTTTTTCGGAGTTGTGTTTACCGCGCTGCTTACCTCGGTTTTTATATACTACGTTGCAAATATGTTCGACGACATATCGTTAAGCTATGCGCAGTCGCTTTTGTTGGCAAGCGTTATGTCGTCTACCGATTCGGCGTCGGTATTCTCGGTTTTAAGGAGCAAGGGGCTTTCGCTTAGCGAAAATTTGCGCCCGCTTTTAGAGCTTGAAAGCGGCAGCAACGACCCAATGGCGTTCATGCTTACCATAGCGTGCATAACCTACATAACGTCGGGCGACATAGGCATTGGGCAAACGGTATGGGTGTTTTTAGTGCAGGTTGTTGTAGGCGTTTTGGCGGGCGTGGGCTTTGCGCTGGCCGTAATTTGGGTGTTCCATAAAATCAGGCTCGATTCGCAGTCGCTATACGCCGTGCTTATGGTCGGCTGCGTGTTCTTCATATATTCGGCAACCGATTTGTGCAAAGGCAACGGCTACCTGGCGGTATATTTGTCGGGCTTAATTGTGGGCAATTCAAAATTTGCCCACAAAAAGGGGGGGTTAAAATTCTTCCAAACCTTTACCTGGCTTTGGCAGATTGTAATGTTCCTGACTTTGGGGTTGCTGGTAAATCCGTCGGGCTTCGGCAAAATTGCGCTCTTCGGCGTGTTGGTTGGAACTTTTATGATGCTGCTGGGGCGCCCCCTAAGCGTGCTGCTTTGCATGGCGCCCTTTAGGGGCTTTTCCGCGCGGGCTAGGTTGTATACCTCGTGGGTTGGGCTGAGGGGGGCCGTTCCCATAATCTTTGCAACGTATCCGTTTGCCTCCAACGTTCCGGGGGCAGAAACCATATTCAACACGGTGTTTTTTATAACAATTCTTTCGCTTATAATTCAGGGAATGACTGTTGTTCCCATGGCGAAGTTGTTGGGGGTTAAAAGCCCGAGTGCTGACGAAAGCGGCGACTTCGACATAGAGCTGCCCGACGAAATACAGTCGGCTCTGTGCAGTTTGGACATTACAAACGAGCTGCTGCAAAACGGGGATACTTTGGCGAAAATGCAGCTGCCTAAAAATACGCTTGTAATAATGGTAAAGCGGCACGACAAATATTTTGTGCCTACGGGAAACACAACCCTTATGCTGGGCGACAAACTTTTGTTCATAAGCGACCAGATAGAAAACCTCGAGGAGTTTTTCGAGAAATCGGGAATAAGGCACTATAAAACGGAGGGCTAGTTTTTGAAGCGCAAAAGAAGGCAAAAAAAGGGCTTTACGCCTAAGGCGAAGCTTGCGGTGTTTGTGTTGCTGCTTGGCATTGCAGTCGGGGTTGTAGGCCAGCTTTTCCCCAAGCAGTACAACGAGTTTTGCAATTCGGTATGCGAAAAGGCGCAAAGCGTAAAAATTGCGCTTGTAAACGCATTCGACAAAAACGGCGGGCCGCACAATACCGCGGCCGCAGCCCAAAATGTTGCCGAATTTGAAATTGCAAACTATCTGCCCGAATCGAAGGAAAGCGTTAAGGTTCTTAAAAACACGGGCTATATTGCGGGGTTTAGCGAAAAATACGCAATCCCTATGTGGTCGGTATATTCGGTGCAGCGTCCCTTTAAATATAAAAACGCCGAGCGCCCGCAAAGGTTCGAGCAAGACCGAAGGGTATTAAACTGCCCGAAACACTCCGACTATTCTTCGAGCGGCTACGACAGGGGGCATTTGTCGCCGAATTACGCCGTGGGTGTGTGCTTCGGAAAGACGGCGCAAATTGAAACATTTTTGCTTACAAACATCGTCCCCCAAACGCCGCAGTTAAACCGCAAGGTTTGGCGCGACATAGAAATATTTTTGGCGAGAGACGCCACCTATAATTTCGAAAAACTTATAATTGTAGCGGGTGTCCTTTTGCCCGAAAAGCCGCATTATATAAGAAACAAGGTTGCAATACCCGGCGCCTGCTATATGGCGGTTTTGGCCAAGGATAAAAAGGGAGGCTACAAGTGCATAGCCTTTGTAGTTCCGCAAAATCCCGAAAGCGAAAATTTTTGGAGCTACGCAAAAAGCGTAGACTATGTCGAGGCGGTTTCGAAAACCGACTTTTTTTCGGCTTTGCCCGACGAAATAGAGGATAAAATAGAGTCGGTTTTGGACGTGCAGGCGTTTAAAAATTAAAAATTTTTGGAATTTTAAAAACAAGCTACCGCATAAACAAACGGTTTTATGGGCATATACCGAACGAACGTTCAGTTTGTTGTTGACAATATTTGCCCTAAAAGTTTGTATGTTTTGCATTTACCATAAGTTTCATTTTAAAGGATTTTTATTATATGGATTGCGCAAAAGAAGTTTCCGAACAGGTTTTAAAAAACGCGGTTAAGTGGATAAAGGCAAGGCAGTCGCCCGACGGTATGTGGTGCGCCCCGCTAGAGACAAACTGCTGCATGGAAAGCCAGTGGATTTTGGCGATGGACTTTATCGGCCGCGACGACTACAAAAAACCCATGGTGCTTGAATACATAAAAAGCAAGCAGCGCGAAGACGGCGCTTGGGACGTTTATTTCGGCGCGGAAAAGGGCGACGTAAACACAACGCTTGAATCGTACTTTGCGCTTAGAATTTCGGGCGAAAACCCCGACAGCGGGCATATGAAAAAGGCCGCAAAGTGGCTTATAGACAACAACTGGCAAAGCAACATAAGGGTGTTTACAAAATATTGGCTGGCGCTTTTCGGCGAATGGCGCTGGGAAGACACCCCCTATCTGCCGCCCGAAATAATATTCATGCCGCCGTGGTGCCCGTTTAATATATACGACTTTGCCGCCTGGGCAAGGTGCACAATGCTGCCGCTTTCGATTGTAACGGCGCGCCGCCCCGTAAAACCCCTGCCCGAAAACCTGCGTTTGGACGAGCTATACCCGAAGGGCAGGGCGGCCTACGACCTGTCTCTTAAAAACGACGCAAAAACATTTTCGTGGGCTTCGATTTTCATGAAGGTAGACTCGGCTTTGCATTTTTACGGCAAGGTAAAGAAAAACCCTCTAAAGGAGGTTGCAATTAAGAGGGTAATGGAGTGGCTGCTCGAGCACCAGGACGAAGACGGCGCATGGGGCGGCATACAGCCACCGTGGATATACACGATTATTGCAATGCACATTGAAGGCTATTCGCAGGAGCAGGAGAATATGAAAAGGGCAATAGAGGCTTTCGACGCGCACTGGAAGGTTGAAAAAAACAACACCATAATGCTTCAGGCTTCGGAAAGCCCCGTGTGGGACACTCTGCTTACGATAACGGCCCTTGTAGACGCGGGCGAAACTTTGGAAAGTTCGCAGGAACTGCAAAAGGCGCTAAGCTATGTATTGTCGAAGGAAAATTCCAGCTACGGCGACTGGGCCGTTAAGGTGGGCAAGGTTGTAAAGCCGAGCGGCTGGGCGTTCCAGCGCGCAAATGCTTATTACCCCGATGTAGACGACGCCGCCGTTGCAATAATAGCCCTTGAAAAGCTTAAGAAAACCGCAAGCCCGAGCAACCCCGTTGTTGCCGACATAGACGCTGCCGTTAAACGCGCCATAGACTGGATTTTGTGCATGCAGTGCAAAAACGGCGGCTGGGCGGCCTTCGACAAAGACAACACCCGCAATATCGTAACAAAAATTCCGTTCTGTGATTTCGGCGAAGTGTTAGACCCCCCGAGCGCAGACCTTACCGCCCACGTTGTGGAGGCTTTGATGTATTGCGGCTACAAGAAAGACAACCCCGTAATTGTTAGGGCGCTGGAGTTTTTGTACAACGAGCAGGAAGACGACGGTTCGTGGTTCGGCAGGTGGGGCGTAAACTATATTTACGGAACGTGGTCGGCGGTTATGGCAATGGCGGCCTGCGGCGAAACGACCGATTTTGCCCCCATGAAAAGGGCCGTTGAATGGCTCGTTTCAAAACAGAACAAAGACGGCGGCTGGGGCGAAAGCGTGGCCTCGTATATGGAGCCCAAATATTCGGGCACGGGCATTCCGTCTACGGCCTCTCAAACGGCGTGGGCTACAATGGCGTTGATAGCCTGCGGCGACAAAACCTATTTGCCCAACATAAAAAGGGCGGTTGAATTTTTCGACAAAACGCAGACCGACGACGGAACCTGGAACGAACCATACTACACGGGCACGGGCTTTCCCGGCTACGGATTGGGCGCTAAGGTAGACTTAAGGGCGGGCAAAACCCTGCCGCAGGGCAAGGATTTGTCGAGGGGCTTTATGCTTAACTATAATTGGTACAGGCACTATTTCCCCATTCAGGCTTTGGGCAGGGCAAAAAAATTGTGCGAAAGCGAAGCGTAGTATGAGGGAAAACATTGTAAGGCAAACTTTCAGGCTTGTTCTGGAAAAGGGGCTAGACGCAATATCCATAAGCGACATTCAAAAGGCCGCCCGCGTTTCGCGCGCGCTCATATACCACTATTTTTCGAACAAGGAAGAGCTTTTGATAGACGCGGTAAAAACCTATCTGCTTTTGCGCTACCGCCTAAACGAAAAGAATGCCGCAAAAATGACCGTTATGGAGCTTATAAAGCACACCATAAAGGTATATCACAGCATAGAAAAAGAGCTTTTGGTAGATTCGGACACCGACAAAATTGCCATGGAAAACTACAACGGCATTTTCTACCAATCGCTTAGACGCTACGGCGTTATAAAGGATATGTTCGGCGAATATTTTACCGAGTTCGAGCTTGTGGTGAAAAACGGGCAAAAGAGCGGCGAAATACGGAAGGATTTAAGCAGCCAATACATTGCAAGGCTTATGCTATACGTTTTAGACGGCGGCACAAACTACCTGCCCTATGTTGTTAAAAACTACAACTTTTACGCCGACACAAGAAGGGAAATGATGAATTTATACGCCACTATAAAGGCGTAGATTTTTTGTGTTGCAAACGCGTTTGTTTGGTAAAATATTTTTTTCGATATGGCCGAAAAGACAAACGTAATGCGTGTTTTAGACTCGAGGAAGATTGCCTACCAATTTTTCTTTTACGATGCCGACCCAACCTTGACGGGCTCGCAAATTGCGGGCATTTTGGGCGAGAATGTCGAATGTGTTTTCAAGACCCTGGTAGCCCGCGGCAAAACGGGCAAAATATATGTATTTATGGTTCCCGTCGCCGAAGAGCTGGATTTAAAAAAGGCGGCCTTTGCGGCAAACGAAAAGTTTATGGAAATGCTTAAGGCGAAGGAATTGCTGCCGCTTACGGGCTATGTCCACGGCGGGTGCTCGCCCGTTGGCATGAAAAAGCACTACAAAACCTTTGCGCATAAGACGGCGGCGGATTTTCCCGAAATATATTTTAGCGCGGGCAAAGTAGGCGCGCAGGTAAAGGCGGCGTTTGCGGATTTGCAGAAGTGTGTGGACATTTCGCTTGCCGACATAATAAAGGATAAATAGCGCGCTGCGGTGCAAGGCGGTTTGCCCGAAAAGCTTTGTATTTGACAGCCGTTTTTTTCCCTCCTAGCCTTTGCCGTGTATGAAAAGGTGTATATTTGCAGTTGCCGTAAATTTTTTGTTTTGCGTTTTGGGTTTTTCGCTGTCGCAAAAGGCCGCGCTGGAAATCGAAATGCTAGACGGCAAAACAAACACAAAAAGCGTTTTGCTTGAAAGGCGGGCAGACGGCGCAATGCGCCTTAGAATACCCATAGCCGAAATAGACAGAAACACCCGGAATATACTCGTTTATAGCGACGACTTTACCGCCCAAAAGGGCGACAAGGGCTACTACATAATACCGTCGGTAAGCAAGGGAATGCTCGGCAAATTTAAGTACGACAACGGCCGCAACGTTTTCCCCCAGCCCGAAATGAAGTTTTACGGCATAAAGAAAAATTCGGGAACGTACATAGCCATAGTAAAGGGGCTTAGCCTTGAATATTCCATGGTTGTTTGCGTGAAAAACGGCGAGTATAAAATCGCGCCGCGCTTCGAAATTTCGCGCATAGATTTCGACCCCTACGAAGATTTGGTTGTGGATTTTTACGGGCTAAGCGCTCCCGACGACGGCTATGTGGGCATTTGCAAAAAGTATAGAGACTACCAGGTTTCGCGCGGCGAGATTGTGCCGTTAAGCGAAAGGGTAAAAAACAATCCGCAGCTTAAAAACACGGTGGAATCGATTTTTGTTAGGATAAAAATGGCCAACAACAAAAGGCCAAAGTCGAACTTTTCGGCAAACGACCCTAAGTGGGATACAATGAAGCACGAGCTTAACATTATGCACACTTTCGATTCGGTAAAAGACATTATGCGCAAGATGTACGACTTGGGCGTAGGGAAGGCCGACGTATGTTTTGTGGGCTGGCAAAGCGGCGGCTTCGACGGGTATTTCCCCGACCTTTTCCCCGTAGAGGAAAGGCTTGGCGGCGAAGCGAAGATGAAAGAGGCAATTAGCTACGGCAAAAGCCTGGGCTATAATATGACAACGCACATAAACAACCACAACTACTACAAACGCGCAAAACGCTGGAGCGAAAAGGACGTTTCGTGGAACAAAAAGGGCGAGCCCAGGGTGTATACGGTTTGGCCGGGCGGGAAGGCTTATTACAGCTGCTATCAGGTTATATGCGACAGGATTATAGATTCCGACATAGCCCGCCTAAAGGCAATGGGGCTTAACGCGCCGCAGCATGTAGATGTTTCTACCGCAAACAAGCCCACCCCATGCTGCAACCCGCTGCACCCCGCCAACAGGGAAATACAAAGACAATACCACATAAAGATTGCCGAAAAATACCGCAAGGCATTCGGCGGCTTTACCTCGGAAGCGGGCATAGACCACGACGCAAGCGTGCTGGACTACGCTTTGTATACAAGCAACCTTTTAGCCGAGCTTAAGGCGAAAAACAAGACGGTTGTAGACTGCATGCTTGAAAAGGAAGTTTACCCGATTTGGCAGATTGTTTACCACGGCTATATTTTAAGCAACCCCGAATGGCTTACAATAGACGCCTACCTTTTGCCCGAGGGGCACGACTATAGGCTAAAGCTTATAGAATGCGGCGGGCGCCCCACCTTTTACTGGACAAACTACAAGGGCGATTTAAACGGCATAAAAGAGGCGTATTTAGACTACGAAAAGCTTTCGTATTTGCAGTACTACACAATAGAAGACCACCGCCAAATACAGAGCAAAGTGTTTGCCACAACCTATTCCGACGGCAGCGAAACGGTTGTAAACTATTCGGACAGCGACATACAGTATAAGGGCGAAATTGTGCGCCGCCACGGCTGGAGGCTTTTTAAGGGCAATATGAAAACCGTTAAAGACGCCGCCTGCGACGCTGCCGACAGCGTTAAGAATGCCGCCAAAGAGGCCGCCGAAACAACGCAAAGCGGCGTAAAAAAAGCCTACAAAAGCGATGACTACTGGTGGAAAAATTAAAGCGCATATTCGGTTTGCCGCAAAAAAATGCACGGGGTATTTTCCCGTG
>CAKUIA010000003.1 GCA_934660865.1 uncultured Opitutales bacterium | reverse complement strand
ATATACGGCATACTCTCCGCCGCTGTCGGATACCACTACCCCAGTGCTTGCGTCCCATTCTATATAGCCTACATCTTTGTCATGCTTTTGTTCTACTTTGTTTATGGGCACTTTCACATTATGCGTTTTGCCGTCTTTGTTGACAAGAACTGCCCTATCCTTTTTCTCGCTTTCTGCCGCATAATTATATTCCCAAATTTCGCCGTCGGCATATTTTATGGAAGCTATCGCTCTAAAATTTTGTTTTGTTTTGCCGTCTATTGCATAGCTTTCAAAATTGCCGTAGCTTATTTCTACATTCTTATTTTCCTTTGCCATGCGTATGTTTGCAAGCATGCCGCTTTTGTTGTAGGCAAATTCCAAAACGCTTTCGTTTTTTGTTGTGTTATATAAATAACGCGGGTTGCCACTTTTCGCATAAACTATTCTAAAAACATCTGCACCTTTTCTTGCGCAAAATTTTACAAGCTTGCCGTCTTCAAACTCAAAACGCCTTTGCTTGTCTTTTTTATGTTCTATATAAATTGTGCCGTTGTTTGCCACATTTAGTTTTAGATAGTCTCCGCTATTTAAAATATAGGTTTCTTTGCAACCTCGTTCGACATCTTTTGTCTTGTCGAATGTATACGCCGTTAAATCGGGCGCAAACCATCTATATCTATTTGGCGATATTTTCAACAACACAGAATCAAAAAAGGGCATAGACCAGTATTGCCCCAGGTATTTCGGCTCTTGCCGCAAATCGCTGCTATACATAAAAAACAGATCTGCTTTGCCTCCGTCGCCATAGGGCAATTCATAAAACACTTTGTCCATTCGCGCAAAACCGTTTTTATCTGCATTGCCTACGGGTATTTGCAGTGGGAAATGAGTCATTTGCCCAAAACACTGCAAACTTGCCGCAAAACAAACTGCAATCGCAATAAAAACCGTTTTTATGCGTTTCACAACTTTTACAGCTATTCGCCCAATTCACTTCCCATACACTCTTGTGTATCTTTATCGCCATCGCCCTTGTCATTACCGCACGCATCGCTGTCGGCCAAAGCATTAAAAGAAGCAAGCGTTATAACAAACGCAAATATTATTTTTATAATCTTAGTTTTCATAACACACCCTTTTGTAGTTATTGGTAGAATAAAAATTCAACAATACACAGTCAAGCGCTTTTTGTGATATTTTTTGCGTTGCTAGATTGTCGCAAATACAGTTGCGGTTTCGGCATTTTTGCCAAAAGAAATGCCTTTTACCTAAAGGGTAAAAGGCATGATGGTGTACTATTATAAAAATTTTGGGGTCGGCGTTGGGAGTTCTGAACATTTAGGCCTATTTGGCGAGACCAATAACCATACTCCCAACACCAACCTTAGTTTTATAAGCTTACATATTTTTGTTATTATGCAAGATAAATTTTTTATTTTTTAATATTTTTTTAACAAACTAAATCTTTTTACAGATTTTGAAAGCATATTGCAAGCATTATAAGGTTTGCATATTATACAATAATCTAAACTCTTATTTTACCAAAGCATGCACGGGAACGTTTTACTTTGGCCGTTGTCGTTTTTTAAGAGGATTTTTACGATGTCGCGCAAAACTGTTTTTGTGCTTAGCGGGGTTATTGCAATGTTGTGTTTATTGGCGCGGCTTGTCGTTTTTACGACAAAATTGCAGCACAACAACATAACAACTACATTAAATACACGTTTCATATAAATTTATTTTGAAAAATTTTGTAAATATTGCCGTAGTGCAAGCTACATTACGAATGGCAAAAGCCTGCAGTCGAAATCGCTTTTACTCCCCCTACTCACACATTTTCAATGAATACAATATTTAGCCATTAAAATTAATAGCCAAATAACCTTGTTTTTAATATCCTGAAAATATAAAAAACAAATGCAACAAACTTAAAATTATAAACTTACAATACTATCGCTGTGTTTCTTTTAAAAATTTGCCTACACCCGATTTTTGCATTTCTGCAACATATATTGCAAAAGTTTCCCGTTCCGACAACTTTTTGAAAGTGGTATGAATTCCATCAATAAATTCCACCTCCAAAAAATCGCTTTTTTCAAATATTTCGGAAATATCAGAAGACGAAAGCTGTTTTACATCTTTCTTATTAAGCCGTTCTATAGGCAAACTTATCGTATCTTTTAAATTTCCGTATAAATATTTTGCGGAAGCATCAACCAATTTAATCCTATAAACTTCCCCTTCTTTTACCACCCTAAAGCCGAAGAAAGCAGGGGTATCAAACCTATCGCTGAGTGCCTTTTTTTCCTGCAAAAGATTTTTATCGTCGCAAAAGAATTCGTTTTTTACCTCAAAATAGATTGAATTCGCCTGTAGTTTTACGCTTTCTATCAGGGCATCTTTCGTTGTTACACGCAAAAATACCGAATCATGATTTAATGCAATTTCGGATCTGCCCTTAGCATTTTTTAACTTATCCATGAATGCGGTTTTTTTCTCATCAAAAATCGCCATACTTAATGGATCATTTTTCGGTACACCATACTGAACAAATCTAAATGTTCTAATAAAAGAATCTGCGCCAAAAAATGCAATTTCAGAAAACAAATACTTGGGGAAACAATTACCCTGCCCCGGGCGTGTTTGGTAAAGTGCACCATCGCAGTACTTTGAATCCCTACAAACGATTCCGTCCATACAATACAATGTTTTTCTACTATATTTTGGAGATTCTTTTACGGTTATAATTTCGTAGATAATCTTATTTTTTACGTCAATTTTTACGTCGCTTAGTTGCGTAAACCGATTATCACGAATGGTGGATTTTGACGAAATAAAAGAAATATTTTGTCTTTCTAATTCCGCAAAAAAAGCTTTATTTTGCGCAGTTAGTTGCGGCTTTATCTGCTTGAGGATTTCATCGATATTCTCTGCATTCAAGACAAGACCTGCACACAAAAACACCAATATTAAAACATATTTTATTGTTTTCATTTCGATACACATTCCTTAAAGATTCGCCCTTCAACTTGACGGTAATTTATAATAACATCGGCAATTATATACGGGCTATCACACGAACTAACCACAGGACAGCATGATTGAGAATATCCAGATATTGCAGAATAGTAATAGTTATAAAGCTGATAACACTTTATATACAGCGTAGCCGACTTCCTTCCGTTTATAGCCTTTCCAGACGGGCATTTTGCATTTTCAACTTCAACAAGGTCTTCCCATCTAACCGTATTAGGATCTTCCTCGGCTTTACAATGTTTATCATGCCAACATGGCGAATTTTGGGACACACGAGAAACATACTTACAATTCAGGGAAACCCCTGTAGGATAATTTATTGCCAAGACAATCGTCGCAATAAATAAACCTACAGCAACGCATATATTTTTTTTATTCATTTTATTTTCTTTCCGTTTTTCTTTATTTCAAAAGTACCAGTTTTATTGTCGTATACATACTCGAACATATCTCCGTCCACATTTCTCTTTTCCACAACAACTTTGCTAGAATCAAATTTCTTAAACCCGACAAGTTCGCCGTTAAACAATTCTTTAATAGTCCCGTTTATTTCATTTCCTGTGCGGACATACTCTCTTACATTTCCCTCCGAATCGCTTTCTCTTATTAGGTCGCCGTTGGGGTTAAACAAGCGCGTAAGCTGCGTTTTCCATTCGCTTTCACCGGCTGCCATCTTTTCGATTTTCCTTACCTTCATAGACGCTTTGCCGGGCGAGCCTATATACATTGTCCGCGTCTTTTCGCCCGTAGAGGGGGTTTGCGTTATTTTTATCGCCTGCCTTACGCTATAATCCCATATCTCGGCGTAGGGGTTTTCGGGCTTTTTGTAGGCTATGGTTACCTCCATTGTGCTGTTGTTGTGCCTGCGGTCGTTCTTAAATTCGCTATTATAATATTCGGGGCTATCTTTGTCGTATAATGGGTTTCTTACCGAATATTCGCCGCCGCTGTCGGATATTATCATACCGGTAGTTGCGTCCCACTCTATGTAGCCCGTAAGCCCGCTGCTTTTATTTACCTGTTCAAGCCTATTGGCTATAACTTTTAACTGTATGCTTTCCCTTTCATCTTTTGCAAGGCACTGGCGGCTTTTCTTTTCGTCGCACGCCTTATAGGCATATTCATAACATTCGCCGTCGGCAAACTTTATAGACGACACCAAATTGCAAAGACTGGCCGCACCGTTTTGCCCGAAGATTTTATATTCTTTGTAAAAAATTTGAACCGACTTTTTGTCTTTTATGAATCTTATTGCCGACAAAAGCCCCTCGCTATTGTACGCAAATTCCACTTCAAGCTCGCGCTTTGTCATATTATATATTGCCGACGGGAACCCGCTGCTTTTATACGACACCCTAAAAAGGTCTCCTCCCTCGCCCGCACAAAATTCCGCCAAACAATCGTTTTTAAATATAAACTTGTTTTTCGGGTCTAACACATTCGAGATATCTATTTGCCCGTTTTTGGCTATGTTCAGTTTCCACGAAGCGTTTGTGTTTAATATATAGCTTTCCTTATAGCCCCTTTCTGGCGCGGGAAGTTTATTGAATGTATATGTTCCGTGGTTGGGACTTTTCCACAAATACCTGTTTTTCGACAGCCTTACCGCCTTTGTTTCTATAAAAGCTATGCTCCAATATTGCCCCATATATTTGGGTTCTAAATATGGCGCCGTGCAAAACTTAAAAAACATATCGGCCCTGCGGCCGCTGCCCAAGTCGAACTCGTAAAAGATTTTGTCCATTCGGGCAAAACCGTTGCTGTCGGCATTGCCTATGGGCGACTGCCGCGGCGAACGAACAAACTGCGCATTTGCCTGCAATGCAAACAGCGCGCAAAACGCAAATGCAAGTTTTGCCGCATAAGCTGCAAAAACAAACACTTTGCGCACCGTGCCCATTTTTATTCGCCCAGCTGTTGCGGCATATTGTCTTCGCCAGGGTTGCCACTGCAACCCTTGTCTCCGGGTTCGCAACCTGCGCAATCGTCGGCAAAAGCATTAAAAGAAGCAAGCGTTATAACAAACGCAAATATTATTCTTATAATTTTAGTTTTCATAGTGTTTTTCTTTCTATGTACACAATAAAATAGATTTACAAAAACTTGTCAAGCGCTTTTTGTGATATTTTTATGTTTACATACTTTTAACAAATACAAATAGCATTTTATATCAATATAATAAAAATGCCTTTTATCCATTAGATAAAAGGCATTTTGCGCATAAAACAAAAATTTGTCTGGAAAATTTTATTATTCGCTTTAATCGAATTTTACAATATCGCCAACGTCGAACGAAGTAGAGTTTATTGAATCCATAATTCTTGTGTCTTTTGGCAATGATATGCGTGATTTTTCCGCAATTTTTTGCCTGTCGGTTGAAACTTCTTTTACGCTAATTGTTTGCCAAAATACGCGCTTTTGCCTAACCGATAAAATTTTGCCCTGCTCGTCTATCTTCGGAGCAATAACATTCATATTATAGGCTATCTTTTTGGGAATTTTAACGCCGTTTTTTATTTCCGCAAAATCCGAATATATGTATTCAGCTACTACGGGGCTTTCTATTTCGTTGCCAAAAAAGTCGGTCAACAAAAAGCGGTGCTGAACGCCCGCTAAAGTTTTATTTGTTTTTGAGGCGGTAAAATCAAAAACATACATATCCATTATCTTTATGCGCTTGTCTACGGCGTTTCTTTTGTCGAGATAAAGCGTTGCCTTAAAGCCGTTTTCGGTTTTGTCTAAACTAAGCTTGTTGCCGTTTATGCGCGACATTTGCAATAATTTGTCGAAGGGTTTGGCCGGATACGTAAAGTCGTCGTCGGGCACTTTCGCTAAAAAATCCATATACGATTGACTGCCTATGCCGGAAGGTTTTTCTCTTTCAATTTCAGCCAGCTTTCTGGACGGCGTGTAGGTAAGGCAAATATTTTCCTTTGCAATAGCGCGGGAATAATTTGCGTTTACTTCGCTTGGCGTATTGTACCTTATATGCAAAACCTGCCTGCCGGATTCGTCTATAACATATTCGCCGTTAAAACTGGGGTTTAGCAAGTTTGCGTTTTTTACGGGATTGCCGTTTGAAGGCACGCAGTCAGACTTGCACTCGAACGAAATATATACCGGTATTTTCAGCAAACTAAACTCGCTGCAAAAACTAAAGGTTTTGCCGGCAATATCTTCGGCAAAAAGCCCAGTATAAAACGCGCAAAAAAGCGCCAAAAAAAACTTTTTTAATATTTTACAGATACTTAATTTCATAATGGCGCATTAAGGTTGCCTTTTCTGCATAATTTTAAAGACATCGTCGCTTAAATTTTCGCTTTTAAAACTTTCTATAACCGTAATCCGAACTTTAAATTTGTTGTCGTACACCCCGCAAATATCCGCCAAAAGGGTCGGAAAATATACGTCTTTATAGGCTATATAATTGCGGAAAATTGCCGTATGCAAAATTTTTTCGGCGTTGTCGCACCCATATGTTTGCATAGACTTAATAAAGGCAAAGCCGTTTTTGCATTGATATAAAGAGCGCGTGCAAATTTCCCCATAACTAGTTAGTTCCGCAAAGCAATCTTGTTTTTGTTTTTCGTATTGAACGCTTACGCCATTTGGGCCTTTTACCATAAAATTAAGATACGGGTTTACCAAAAAAGTGGACACTAGGGGCGACTGCGCGTATTTTTTGTCGCCCTCTGTCATGGGCCATTCGTCCAAAGATTTTCTCTTTGCGCTATAAATGCCAACTTTTTTGCCGAGCACGCAAAACTCGTCGCCAACGCCCATACCCGACCCTCCCTTTCCGCTTTCCTGCAAAGAAAGCAAAACTGTTTTTAAATCGGTATTGCGCACATAAAACGCGAATTTTTTATCCGAATAAAATTGGACGCCATTTTTAAGGGAATTTGCCAACTGCAAAGCCGAATTATTGCCCGAACAAGAATCGGCAAAAAGCGGCAATGCCTCGAGTTTTTCGAAAAGTTGCCCGGCAAAAGATTTGTCCAAAACAATCTCAAAATTTACTCCTGTAGCAACAACGCCCGCGCTGCGCATTTTTGCGTATTTTGCAACGGAATTTTCCAGCGGTCGGCAAAAGGAATCGCCCGTTATGGTGCAACCGGCGCACAACAGCAAAAGCATTGTTTGAAATATGTGTTTTATAGACTTTCCGCTCATAATAGACATGTGATTGTTCCTAAAATTCAACGCCGCAAAAGCACGGCTTAGTTGTTTAGATTATAGACGCCTCATTGTTGTTTTTGCAAGACTTTTATAGCACACACTATAAGTATGCGCGGGCGCAAAAAAGCGCAGGGGGGTTCGCCCTGCGCCGTTGCAAAAGTTTTTTAAACCGAATTTGCCGTTAGTACGGGAATTCGTCGTTAAGCATAAATGTTCTGCGGTCTATCTTGTCCGACAGCGTAAAGGGAACTTTGAATGTATTTTCGCCGCATTTTAAGATTATGCGCGGGGCACTGCCGTCTTTTGCCGCGTTTTTAAGCGACAAAATTTCGACGTGGCGCTTTTCGTGCGCAAACAGCGTAAACTTGCGTTTTACAATGCTCTTATAGCCCGAAAGTTGAACGTCTAGCTCGCATTCCAAATCCTTGTCGGAATTGTTTATCATATACGTAAAGAGTGTATTGCGAGACATATTCGCAAAAGGAACAACCTCTACGGGCATTTGGTAGTCTATAACGGCACGGCTGTTAGACGGGAAGTTTTCTACCACCAAATATTTGCTACCGAACACATCTTCTATGGACGACTTAAGGGTTTTGCCGTTTACGCTGATTTTCGGGTTGATTGCGCAAGGCGGCATAAGCATTCTAAGCTTTGTTTTGTCGTGCTTTGAATATAGGGTAAACAGAATTTTGTTTTCGGGTTTTTGCCATTCAAAAGAATAGTCTACAAACGCGCCCGAAACGGGATATTTCAGGAATACCCGAGCCTTTCTTTCTTTTGTATAGACGAATCTGGGCGAAAGCGTTATGTCTTTAAAAAGCTTGCCGTTGTCTACAACGCCCGCCAAGCCACGTGTTTGCGCATACATCAATTCGGCACCCACCCAGCTTCTGGGCCCGCCGGCGGTATCGTTGCCGGCATAGTCGTACAAAAACGAAATTTTGCCCGTTTTATACACCTTGTTGCCCGTGCGCATTAGTATGTCTACACCGTAGTCTTCCATGCCGTTTTCGAATGCGCCCACCGCAAGCTGGCCTGCAACATAAAAGCCCACTCCGCCGTTGGTATACCTGCCCGCCTTATAGCCGTTAAATACGGGGAAAGACGGGTCTAATGTTCTAAAGTCGTCGTAAAGCCCGCCGTAGTTTTCGCGCATGCGACGGTAGCTTTGCAATATTAAGCGGCATTGTTGGGGGCTTGCAACATTCCTGTTTAGGTTGTACGAATTCGACAAGCTAAGCTGGTTTGCCAAGTCTACTCCTAAGTTGGCCTTGTCAAGCTCGAGGTAGTGCTTGTAAAAGCGGCCGTTCCACAAATGTTTGTTTACGTTCTCCTTAAATTCGCCGTATTTTTTGTTCCACTTTTCGGCGGCGGCCTTGTCGCCCAAATGCGAGTACATTTGCCCCATCAAATACATTGCGTTGCAAAGCCCCGTATTGTCGCCGTGCATTGCGCCCATGGGGTTGTCGGGCATAATGCTTCGATCAAAACCGCTGTAGGGAGCGTTTATAAAGTCCCAAGTGTCGATAGTGTAAACTCTTTTTGCCAAGTTGTGCGATTTGTCCCAACGCGTGGGATCGGTCATAATATAATTTAAGCCCTTTTCGAGTTTGGGCATCGCCTTTTTAAGCCAGTTGTCGTCGCCCGTTGCCTGCCAAATATAGTAGGCGCCCTCTACGCAAAGGTATTCTATATCGGCTTCAATCTCTAAGCGTGCCAGGCCAAAACCCGTGTTGGGCAAAATCTTCCTAAACTTTTGCGAAACAATGTCGTTGCCGTGAACATCGTTTAGCGATGTTATAATTTCGTAGAAAAATCCGTCGGGGGTTTGTTCGTCGAGCACAAGGTCGTAAAACGACTTGATTTCGGCGTCGGTATAGCGGCGGCTTTTCAAGATGAGAATGTAGTCGCGCAGCCAGTGCACATTGGCGTGCACAATCCTGTCGCCGACAATAAAGTTGCGCTCGTTCCAGTCTATGCCCGACTTGCATATGTTAAAGTAGTAGTACAAGGGCGCGCCCACATAGGCCGTGCTGGCGTCGGGAATGTAAGAACCCGCAATAAAGCTGGGCATCTTATCTTCGTTAACCCGGCTTTTGTATTCCTGCCCGAAAATCGGCGCGGCGCACAGCGCGGCCGAAAACATAACAATTTCTTTCATCATATTCATAGTGGTAAATCTTTTAACATTCTAATTTTATATTATGTTGACAGCATTAACAAGATAAAAATATGGTATGCAAAACATAAAAATTGGTATGCGCAAAAAATCGGAATATTTGTGGACGCTTTCGAACGAAAATTTAACCGTGTTTTGGACAAATGAAACGTCGGAGGAATATCTTAGCCGCCCCACCATTCTAATGCCGAAGCACCTTGTTAACGACAAAAATACAAAAAAGATAATTGCGCCCAAAAAGACCGCCCCGCAAAGCTTTTTAAAGCACGGCATAACCTATGCGGGTTTTTCCGCAAAGGCAAAGGGCTATTTCCATATTTTCGGGAAAACAAACTACACAAACTTTGTGCTAATCGAAAGCGGAGCAATCAGGCTTCGCTATGCAAACCGCATAAGCACACTAAAGGCGGGCGACATTCTGCTTATTTCGCACAATCTCGAAAACGTGCAAATTTCGGTCGAAAGGGGCAAAGCCGTAATATTTTGGTGCCATTTCAACGATTCCTGGAACGGCGTTTTGCGCGACTTAAACGGGGTTGCCTACTACCCTTTCGAAGCGGCTTCGCAAATTTTGTGTTTGGCGCACGCCTACCGCGACGAAATATACCTAAACAACCCTTCGGTTGCCGTATGCGAAAGCTGCGCAACCGCCATAGCCGCCGTTTTTAGGCGCCATTTTGCAAAAAAATTCGGCCTGGCCGTTAGCCCCGACAAATTTTTTGACGCGCATTTAAACGCCATAAAAAACGGCAAGATTCTGCCTAAAAGCGCAAAATCGTTTGCAAAATCGCTAAAAAAGCCTTCGGCTAGGCTCGACAAATATTGCGAAAAATGCAACGGCAAAACCCTCTCTAAAACGCTGTTCGAAACAAAAATGGACAGGGCATTGCGGGTTTTAAATTCGGGCAAAACGGTCGGCGAGGCCGCAATGGGAACGGGTTATGCCAGCGCATTTTCGTTTTCGAGGGCATTTAAAAGGCATTTTAAGATTCCGCCAAGCGAAATTTGCAAAAACAAAAAACAGCAGTAAAACAAAAAGCGTTCCCGCTGGGAATCGAACCCAGATCTGCGGTTCCGGAGACCGCCGTTTTATCCATTAAACTATGGGAACAAAACTTTTAGACAAAATTCAGCCCTGCTTGTTCGGGCGTTCCTCGCCTACATATTTGCCGTCTACAAGCTTTATTATGCGGTCGGCAATGTCCAGTATGCGGTTGTCGTGGGTAACTAAAACAACGCTAACGTTTAGCTCGCGCGACATTTTTTTTATGAGCTCTACAATGTCCCTGCCGTTCTTTTCGTCCAGCGAAGCGGTGGGCTCGTCGGCCAAAATTATCTGTGGCTTGCGCACCAAGGCCCTTGCAATGGCAACCCTTTGGCGCTGCCCGCCCGACAGGTGAAGCGGCTTTTTGTGCGACTGCGTGCCTACGCCTACAATATCCAGCATTTCCTGCGCCGCCTTTTTCGAGGTTTGCGCCGTATGGCGCTCGTCGAAAGCCAGCGGCAGCTGCACGTTTTGCAAAACGTTAATTGAGTCTAGCAAATGGTGGCTTTGGAAAATAAAGCCTACTTTCCGCCTTATGCTGCGCAGTTTGCCCTGCGTTGCCCCGCTAAGTTTCTGCCCGTGTATTTCTATTTCGCCGCCTTGTATTGTAAGCTGCGCGCCTATAAGCTTTAGCAAAGTGGATTTGCCCGAGCCGCTTGGCCCCATTATTATTACGATTTCGCCCGGCATAAAATCCAGGTTAATGCCGTGCAAAACCTCCTTTATGCCGTCGCCCTCTTTATAAGAATGGCGCAAATCCCTTACCTTTATTAAAGCGTCCACTTTTCATAGACTCGTTTTTTAGAGTTTAATTTTCAATAATAAAATTGAAATCCTCAAAAAATTTTCAATAATTTACGCCTTATGAAAAAATACATTCTTTGCATTTTGGCGTCTTTAACCGTTTTTTCGGCGTATGCCGACATCGACGCAGTGGGCTGCAAGGGCAAAATTTCGCCCGACGGCACGGTATATAGGGTATCGGCGGCAAGCCCGACGGCCGGCGCAACACTGTTGGGCAAGCTGTGCGTAAAGAAAGGCGACTTTGTAAAAGAAGGACAAGTTATTGCCCAGCTTACGGGAACAGACAAAGCGCTTTTAACATTAAAAAGCTCGGCCGCCGAACTTGAGCGCGCAAAAAGCCTTTCGGCATTAAATATTTTAAGGCAAAGGCAGAATTTGGAAGACTTAAAGGGCAATTTCGAGCAAAACAAAGATGTTTTGGAGAAAAAAGACCCTCCGCGCAGGGAAAAAGAACAGCTTGAGTTCGAGCAAGCTACCCTTAAACGCCACATAGCCTTTGCAGGCGAAATGCTGAAGGCCGTTATCGCCAACGAAAACGCGAATGTTGCGGCCGCCACCGCCGCCCACGAAGAGGCAAAAGCCCTTTACAACGAATATTTTATAACTTCGCCGATAGCGGGCGTTGTTGTGGAAACCTACTCGAAAGCGGGCGAAATGGTTGCAAGCGAAGGCATTTGCGAAATTGCCGACACATCGGCTATGTATGTAGACGCCGAGGTATACGAAAGCGATGTAGAAAAAATAAAAGTTGGCCTTGCAGCCCAGTGCAAAAGCGACGCCAGAAACGGCAAAACACTGTCGGGCAAAGTGGTTGAAATTTCGCAATATGTAAAGAACAACAACCTGTTTTCGAGCGACCCGAGCGACTTTACAAATTCCAGAGTTGTTCCCGTAAAGATAAAGCTGGACAACCCGCAAGAGGCAAAATCGCTTATAGGCTCGCAGGTAGACGTAAGGATTTTGCTTAAGTAGAATTTCAGGGCAAAAACAAGCTATGTTGCACCGCAAAAAACCGCTGTTCGAAAGGATATTTCCGCTGCAAATACCCCTTTCGTGGCTTCAGCTTACAAGCGAGCGCAAAAGGTTTTTTGTGGCCATTGCGGGCATTACCTTTGCCGTTACAATGATGCTCTTCCAAATGGGGCTAAGGGGCGCGCTTTTTAAGCAGGTGGTTGCCCCCATTCTTTTGCTCGACGGCGATGTTTTTGTTGTAGGCTACAACTACGAATATTTCGGGGTCGGCAGGGGTTTCCCAAAAGTAAGGCTAAACCAATGTTATGCGGTAGATTCGGTAGAATCGGCGCAGGCGGTAAAACTCGGCGGAATGTCGTTTAAAAACCCGTCTACGGGGCTGGAACGCGACATTTTCACCATAGCTTTCGACCCTTCCAAAAAGGTTTTTGCAGATCCCGAAATAATTGCCAACCAAAACGTTTTAAAGAAGGGCAACTATGTTTTGTTCGACAGGCTTTCGCGCGACCAATACGGCGACATTTCCGGACTTTTTGCAAAAAAAGGCGCTGTCGAAACCGAGTTGTCGGGAATCAGGACAAAAATAGGCGGCCTTATTTCGATTGGGGCAACCTTTGCCGCCGACGGCAATGTTTTGATGAGTTTGGACACTTTCGACAAAATAATGCGCGACACTTCGCAAACCGTAAATGTTGGCGTTATAAAGCTAAAGCCGAACGCCTCGGCAAAGCAGGCGGTTAAAGAGCTAAAAAAAATATTCCCCAAAGACGCCGTTGTTATGACCCGCGACGACTTCATTAAAAACGAAAAGGAATATTGGGCGGTAAGAACCCCCATAGGCTTTGTTATAGGCGCTTCAATGGCCGTTGCAATTTTCGTGGGAGCCGTAATAGTATACCAAATTTTGTATACCGACGTAAGCGACCACATTCCCGAATATGCAACGCTTAAGGCCATAGGCTTCGACGACGGTTTTTTTGTTAAGATAATATTGCAGGAATCGCTGATTTTGTCGTTCTTGGGCTTTATACCGGGAGCGCTTTTCGCCGAAGTTTTGTATTATTTAACCAGAACATTCGCCTATATGCCGACTTATTTGTCGGTCGAAAATCTTGCCATAGTATTTTTCCTTACGCTGTTTATGTGCGCTGTAGCGGGGCTGCTTGCAACGCGCAAGCTAAGGTCTGCAAACCCCGCCGATATATTTTAAAAAATGCCGATATTCGATTTTAAATGCTCAAAATGCCAAACTCAATTCGAAGCCATAACAAAAACGGCTTCGGAAAAACCGAAGTGCCCCGAATGCGGCTCTAGGTCGGTAAAAAAGCTGCCCAGCCTTTTTGCGGCAAAATCGCAAAAGCAGCCCCCTTGCCAATGCGCCTGCGAAAGCCCGCACAGACATTCGGAACATTGCGGTTGCCGCTGCTGTCGAAACCGTTAGAATGTACCGACTTTTTGCAGTTTCCGCCCTTTTTGCCGCGCTTTTTTTATGCGCGTGCTCGTCTACCGACACGGATAAAAAGCCCAAGCGCGTGCAGTCGCTTTCGATGGCAAAGATGGAGCTTTTCGAAATTTTGGACGACCAAAAGGCATTGATTGAAAGCGCAAAAAAACATTCCCTTTCCGAAAAAAGCGGCGAGCTTGCCGACAAATACCGCAAGCTTAACGCCCGCTGGAATTCGTATATAGACCGCTACGAAGACGATCTGCAAGCCAAAATTTTATACGGCAAATTTCTAAGAAGCATAGGCGAAGACCTGCCCGCCTACAAAATATTTTTGCAGGTGCAAAGCAAAAACCCGAACATTGCGGTGGTTAACCAGCAGCTTGCCTCGTACGAGGGCGACTGCGCAATGGCCGAAAAGGCGCTTGGGCATATCAAAGAGGCAATGACTCTGGAGGCAGACTGCGCAACATATGTATACCAATATGCGGAACTGCTTTTGGCGTTAAAAGACCAATACATTGTAATTTTAAACACAAACTACCAAAACCTTAACAGGGAAATTACCGATTCCTTTAAAAAGGCCGTCCTGCTAAGCAACGGCAATAAACAGATAAAAGAGCGCTTTGCAAAGTCGTTTTTCGAGAAAACCGAGGCCGACTGGAGCAACGCCCTGCCCGCCTGGGACGACTACATAAAAACTTGCAGTCTTAATCTTGAAAAACAGACGGCGCTGCTGGGCAAAGCCAGGGTTCTTGCCGAGCTTTACAAAGACAAGCAAGCCCTGCAAACTTTGGCTTTGGTGGATTTGCCGCAGCTAAAAGACGAAAGACAACGCATAGAAAACATAATAAAGGCAAAATAATTTTATGGAAAACATAGCACGCATTTTATCGGAAAGCGGCATTGCATATATTGCATTGCTTATGGCGCTAACCGTGCACGAGTTCGGGCACGCCTACGCCGCCGACCGCCTCGGAGACCCTCTGCCGCGCCTGGACGGCAGGGTTTCGCTAAACCCGCTTGTGCACATAGACATGCTCGGCACCGTGATTTTGCCGCTGCTTATGATAATAAGCTCGGTTTCGTACGGCGGAGGCTTTATGATTTTCGGGTGGGCAAAGCCCGTAAGAGTTTCGCTACCAAACCCGCAACACCGCGTGCGCGACGACATTATAAGCACTTTGGCGGGTCCCTTTATGAACCTGGTTTTTGCCGTGGTATGCCTGCTTATTACCGTTGCGCTGTATGCCGCGGGGCTTAAAAACTATGTGGGGCTTCCGGCAATCATAATGGAAATAAACATTGTGCTGTTCGTGTTCAACATGCTGCCCGTCCCCCCGCTAGACGGCTCGCGCATTCTAAAACACGCCGTAGGCATGGGCGAACTTGCGTATGCAAGGCTTTCGTCGTACGGCTTTATCATAATTTTGCTTATGATAAACTTTGCTCCCATACGGAGGTTTATAAGCTTTTTAATAGGCTCGATAATGTCGGCGCTATACTTTTTGGGCGACTTAATCTTAAACGCGATAAACTAAAATGCCAATATATACATATCAGGTTGTAGAGCCCGACGGCTCCGACGGCGAAATCTTCGAGGCAGAACAGTCTATAGACACCCCCGCCCTTACCCGCCACCCCGAAAACGGCAAAAAAGTGCGCCGCATATATTCAAGGGTAAACATAAATTCCGAATATACAAAAGGCAGGCAAGACAAGCTTTCGAATATAGACTACATAAAGAAAAAGGGCTTTGAGGTTCTGCAAAAAGACAAAATTTCGGGCAATTACTATAAACTTTAAATTTGTTTTGACCGAACCGACTAATTTGCATTAGCATTAACGGCGTGGAAAAAAATATAAAAGACGGTGTTTTGTCCTCAAACTTGGAGGACTATCTTGAGGCCATTTCGTGGCTGTCGCAAACGCAGGGGCACGCGCACCCAAGCGAAATTGCCGAATTTATGCGCGTAAAAAAGCCGTCGGTTACAAGCGCGCTTAACACGCTGCTTAAAAAGGGCTACATTGAATACGAAAAATACCGCCCCGTTACCCTCACCGAAAAGGGCGCCAGCGTTGCCGACAACATAAGCTCGAAACACCGCGTTTTAAAGGACTTTTTTGAAAACATTTTGGGGGCCGATTCCAAAAAGGCGAATTTGGCCGCCTGCGAAATGGAGCACTCGCTAGACGACGACCTTATGGAAAGGCTTGTTCTTTTCATAAAAAACGCAAACCAGTGCGCCGCATGCGCGGCAAACGATGTATGCGACAAAAGCTGCCCCAACAAACAGCAGCTTTGCTCTTTAAAGGAGAACGAAAAGGCCGTTGTGGTAAAAACGCCCGACAAAACCCTTAAAATCTCGGAGGGCGACCAAATAAAAATATTAAACTGCGATTTCGACGGCAGAATTTTGCTTAAGATAGGCAACGCCGAGCTTGCGGTAAAAAAGTCAGACGCAAAGAGCATTTTAGTTAAAAAGCTTTAGGCTAAAACGCCGTTTTTTGGCAGCAATATTTTGTTGCAATAAACACCCCCTTTGTTAGATTTGGCGTTATGTTTATTTTAAGGTTTGCAGTGCCGTTTTTAGCGTTGGTTTTCGCGTGCACATTTGCGCATGCAAAAACAAAAACGCCGCCTTTGACCGACGCGCCCGCGCAAATGGGCACATTGCAAAAGGTAAAGGCGGCCGCCGCAAAGGCGGCGCTAGAAAACGGGCTTCCGAAGCTGGCGCAAAATATTTGCGAAAAGCTGCTCGAAGACCAGTCGCTAACCGACAACGCCGAAATAAAGCTTGTTTTGATAGACTCGCTTTTGGGGCAGGACAAATCCGACGCCGCCGAAAAGCTTATGGCAGACTTCGACGGCGACACTACGGGCAAAATGTACCTTAGAAGGGCCGTGCTTGCCCTATACAAAAACAGGCTGGATTTGGCCCAAAACTTTTTGTCGAAATGCAATGTTGCAACGCTTTCGCCGAACGAGGCAAGCTGGTATTTTTTGTGCAGGGGCTTGGCAAGCAAGCTTTCGGGCAGGCTCGACGAGGCGAAATCGTTTTTCGAAACCGCCAAAAAAAATTCGTCGAACGACATCGTTATAACCGCCGCCCAGGCAAACATATACGAATGCGAAATACAGCTTGCAAAAAACCCCGAAGAGCTGAAGGTAATTGCGGCCTCTTTGCGCGATAAAATAAACCTGAACAAAAACATAGAAGACGGCTTTTTGCTTGCAAAGGAATACGCCATTGCCCTTTTTGCCATGGGCAAAAAAGAGCAGGCAAAGGCCGTATTGCAGGAACAGCTGGATATCCCCCTGCTCCCCGAAATCGTATACGACGATTTTTCGCTTTTGCTGGCAATAATGGATTCCGACGCGCCCGACGCAAAACGCGCAAGGCTGTCGGCGCTGATTTCGAAAACAAAGTCGGTTTCGGATATGGAAACGGCGCTTCTTTTGCTTAAAAATTCGCTGCAAGACAAGGCGGCGCTGCTAAAAGAGCTTTTGCTTGTTCTAGAAAAGCCGAACTGCCCCCTAAGGGACAGGATTATTTTGGAATGCGCGCACATCAATTTAGACTTGGGCAATACCGACAAGGCGGTACAGCTTGCAAACGAACTTTTAACGTCGTACCCCGCTTCGATTTATGCGGAAAACGCATTGGGGGTTTTGGCGTGGAGCGCGTTTTCGTCGGAAAACGAAGCCCCGCAATACGCGCAGGCGGGCAAGTATTTGGAAAAAATGGCCTCGATGACTAAAAGCGAAAAAAAGGCCGCCGAAATAAAGCTGATGGCGGCCGACTGCCTGTATCTCGAGGGCGACTACGAAATTGCGAGAATTTCGTACCAAAATCTCTACAAAAACAAAAATCTTGAACGCTTTAGGGGAACCATGCTAAACCGCCTTGTAGACTGCCTTATAAAAACGGGCAAGGTAGACGAGGCGTGCCGCCTTATAGACGACGCCGTTGCCGAGCGCAACATTTCGGCCGACGACATTTGGGCTTCGCAGTGGAACCTTATTAACGCCTACAAAAAAGACGGCCGCTATATGGACGCCCTTAAAATGCTGGAGCACTTTATAAAGGCGTCGATTGTAAATTCTGACGGAATTTTGCAGGTAAGAATGCTGTGGGCAAAGGCAATGCTTTGCTTTGAAAACGCAAAGAAAGACGAGTGCATTTCGCTTTGCGACGAAATTCTGCAAAAGGCCGAAAACCTGCCCGACGAATATATGTCGCTAAAGATTCTGATTTCGAGCAACACAATGCTTTTAAAGGGCAAGGCCCTGTCGCTTGAGGGCAAAATTTCGGGCGAAAACGGGGCGTATGCGGTTCTCGAAAACCTGCGCCATGTTTTCCCAAAAACAAAGGCGGCGTTGGCTTCATACATAAGCGAGGCCAACATTTTCGCAAAGGATGGCAACTACCTTAAGGCGGCTTCGCTTTGCGAAGAGCTGTTCAACTCAAATCCCGACTCGGAATATGCGCCCTACGCACTTTACCAGGCGGCGCAATACTATGTTAAAACGCAGGCGGAATCGTCGTACAAAAACGCGTTGTTGCTGCTCGACAAGCTTTGCGAAAAATTCCCCGACAACCCGCTGGCTTTCCATGCAAGGATTTTCCAGTGCGAAACAATGCGCCTGTTAAACGCGTTTAACGAGGCCAAAAACCTTTATTTAGACATAATCAACAAATACGCCAACAACCCCGAAATAGACACGGCAAAACTGGGTTTGGCCGACACGTATTTGGCGCAGCAAAACAGGGAGTCGGAAGCGGCAATATACTACGAAAAGCTTTGGGCAACCCCGTCGGCAAAAACCGACATAAGGGCCGAGGCTGCGTTTAAGCTAGGCTTTGCGCTAGACAGAGTAGGCCGCAAAAAGGAGGCGCGCGAAGTTTGGTGGATTGCGGCCAACGAACTGCTTAAAAACGGCGAAAGCAACGGCAAGGCCGATTACTGGATAGGCCGCTCGCTGCTGTATTTGGCGCGCTCGTTCGACGCCGACAAATCGCCGGCACAGGCGCGCAAAATTTACGATTTGCTGATAGAAAAAAACCTCCCCGGAAGCGGCGAGGCAAAAATAAGACTTCAAAGGACAAACTAATGGGCGACATTATAAAAACAATGCAACTGGGCGGGCCTGTAATGATTCCGCTTTTGATATTGGCGTTTGCGGGCTTCGTTATATTTGCCGAAAGAATGCTGTATTTGCACAAGGGGCAGATTAAGGCCGTAGAATTTTTAACGGGCATAAAAAGCGCGCTGAAAAACAAAAGGCTTATAGAGGCCCTGACAATTTGCAACGAGGCCCCGGGGCCGGTGGCAAGAATAGTAAAGGCTGTTTTGCTGCACTGCGAGCGCACGCCCGACGAAATGCGTCAGGCCGCCCTAAGCGCGGGCTTGTTGGAAATACCCCTTTTGCAAAGGCGTATACCCAGTTTGGCGCTAATAGCAAAGCTGTCGCCCATAATAGGGCTTATCGGAACGGTTCTTGCAATGCTTAAGTGCTTTCAGATTATGCGCCATAGCGGCCCTTATGCCGACATTACCCTGTTTTCGGGGCAGATATACAACGCCCTTATAAGCACCGCCGTAGGGCTTATGTTTTTTGTTATATTCTGGCTTTTCTACAACGTTTTGCACGGCAAAATGAGGGCTATAATACACGATATGGAATGGGCTTCGGCAGAGCTTATATTGTTTATAGCCAAAGGTATGCCGCAAAACGAAAACATATATCTAGACGGCGACAGCAATGCAAAAAACGACAAACAATAGCGGCGGCTTTTGGGGCATAGACCTGCTTTCGAAAGTGGAAAAAGAGGGCATTTCGCTAAACGGAGCGGCGCTGATAGACGTGGCTTTAGTTACCATTATGTTTATGGCCCTGTCGTCTAAATTCATACTTGCCCCCGGGCTTGGCATAGACTTAAACGGCGAGCCTAAAATGCCCACAATGAACGCCAACAGCGCCGTTTTATGCAACTACGACGCCGTTGTTTTGCACATACAGGGCAAAAATATGTTTATATTCGACGGCAAAATAAACACTTTCGAAGCCTTCAAGAAAATATTAAAAGACAAGGGCGATTTGCTTAAAAACCAAACTTTGCTGCTTAAAACCGACAAAAACTGCGATGCGCAAACCATAATAGACGTTTGCGCTGCGGCGAAAAATGCGGGGCTTAAAAGCGTGCAAATTGCGGCCTGCCCCGAAAAAGAAACAAAATGAAAACGTCGGCTGGCATTTGGGCACTTTCGGCATTGTTCGGGCTTTCGGCAAGTCTGGCCCTCGTGCTGTGCTTTCCCAAAATAAGCCCCGACACCCGGCAAACCGCAAACGACGCCCCTTTTGTCTCCATAATAGACGAAAACAACCAAATACGCTACGAGCAAATAAAGATGTACGACGCAGCCCCGCTGTTTTTGTCTACAAGCCTAAACAATAAAATTTCGCCCGTAAAAGAGCGCTTCGATTTCGAAATTCCGCTAGACGACAAATCGCTTAAGCTCGACTACAAAGGGGCCGTAATATCGCGCCCGAAGTCGGACAAAACAAGCGAAAAAAGCGCGATGTATTCGGGTGCGCAACAGCTGTTTTCGGTTTTCGCCAACACCGCCGAAAAGGAGGGCTCGCCCGCCGACACCCCCGTTTCGTTCGAAATATTCGACTTGGCAAACGGCAAAAGCCTGCAAAAAAAATATATGAAAATAAACAACAACAAAAGGCTGTTTGCGCCAATAGAGGCGTTTGTTGTTGTAGACGAATTCGGACAGACCGAAATTTCGGCAATATCGGGCGGAACGGCAAACAGCGAACTCGACGCAGAAATACAAAAGTCGTTAAACAACATTTCGGGCACCGAAAGCCTCGAAAAGGGAACGTACAAAATTATAGTAAGCCCCTAAAAACTTTCTAACACAACAAAAAAACACTATGGATAAAAACCCCGAAGTACTGGTAATAATGGGCAGCGCAAGCGATTGGGACACCATGAAGGAATGCGCAAAAAAACTCGACGAATTTAAAATTTCGTACGAAAAACACATAGCCTCGGCGCACAGAACGCCCGCTTTGGCGGCCGAATTGGCGGCAAACGCGGCAAAAAGAGGCGTTAAGGTTGTAATTGCGGCAGCGGGCGGCGCGGCGCATTTGGCGGGCGTGCTTGCCTCGCAAACTGCATTGCCCATTATAGGCGTGCCTATGAAAGGCTGGGCTTTAGACGGTTTGGATTCGCTGCTTTCCACCGTGCAAATGCCCAAGGGAATGCCTGTATTTACCCTTGCAATAGGCAAGGCGGGAGCCGTAAACGCCGCCGTAGGCGCGCTACAAATCCTGGCTTTGTCGGACACGCAAAAGGCCGAAACTTTGGCAAAATTCAGAGCCAAACAAACGCAGGACGTCTTAAACGCAAAGTTCCCCGAAGAATAGGTTTTTGCGCAAAAACAAATGCTAAAAGGCGGCAAAAATGCCGCCTTTTTTGTCTGCAAAATTCCGGTTAAAAGCCGCCTTAGTTTACGGCAACGGGCATTTGCATTCGCAGCGCCACCCTTTGCCAGTCTACAATATGCCAAAACGCCCTCAGGTAGTCGGCACGGCGGTTTTGGTATTCCAGATAATAGGCATGCTCCCATAAATCGGCGCAAAGCAGTGGCGTTAGGTCGTCGTAAAAATTTCGGGTAATAACGCTGTCCTGGTTTTGCGTGTTTACAATTTCAAGCAGCCCGCTTTTATTCAGGCAAAGCCATGTCCACCCGCTTCCGAACAGCGACATTGCCGAAGTTTCGAACATGGTTTTAAAGCCATCCATATCGCCGAACGAAGCCTTTATTTTTATATCCAAATCTTCGGGGATTGCCGCCTTTTTCGGCGTCAGCGAAAGCCAGTAAAAATTGTGGTTAAACAGCCCTCCTGCGTTGTTGCGCACCGCCGTTCTAATCCTTTCGGGAATGTCGCTTAAATTGCCCAAAAGCTCTCTTACAGTGTTGGGCGTCCTAAATTCGGGCATAGTCTGCAGGGCCGCGTCCAGCTTTTCGGCATAGGCAAAATGGTGCTTTTCGTAATGGGTTTTCACCGTTCTTTCGTCGAGATACGGCTCCAACTGGTTGTATTTGTAGGGAAGTTCTATTACTTTGTATTTCATCAAAAACCATATCGGAACTTTTTTATATAACTTGACAAATTTGTGCCGCAAAAAAGACTGGGAAAAGATAAATACAAACTATGGCTACAAAACTTATATTGGCATCGCTTAGAATAAAAGACGGCATGGAAAACGAATTTTTCGGGCTGTTCAACAAAATTGTAGACGAAACTAGAAAGGAGGCGGGCTGCATTAGGTACGACATTTTTAGGAACACGCGCAACGACAGGGAATTTATGTTTGTGGAAGAGTATGTAGACGAAGCCGCCTACCAAAGCCACCGCCAAATGCCGTATATGACGCCCATGCGCCCCAAAAGAGACGCCATGGTGGAAGAATATTTGGGCATTATAGAACGCTGATTTTAGCTTTGCCGACCGCAAAAAGGGCTAAAAAAGCTCCATCTGTTCGGGAGCGCAATTTTCGGGTTTTAAGCCTCCCAAAAATTCCGAGTATCTTTTAATCCAATCGTCAAGTTTGTCCAAATAATAGCTTTTCGAATAGGGATAGTTTTCCGCGTCGTACAACTCTACGGGACGCGCGTTTTTCCAGTCGGGCTGGCGTTTTTGCGATTCTGTTATGTAGTATAAAACCTTTTCGCCCGTATGCGGAGGCACGGCAAGCATTAACGCCGCCTGATATGCCGCCCTTTTGGGCTTTTTGTTTGTCTGCACCTCCCTTAAATAGTTTGCAAGCGAGCCCGTTAAATATTCCGACTTTGCCAAAAGCGAAACATCGCATGTGCCGCTTTTTATTTTTTCGGAAATATCGGCAATAATGGCTTTCATATCGCCCTTTTTTGCGCCGAGCATTATAGATACAAAGTCGTTTGTAAGCATTCTCAAAAACGGCTCCATTGCCCTGCTCTTTAACGCCGAACCCTTAACGGATATTTTTCCGCTTTGGCTGTCGAGCAAGGCGTAGTTTTTTGCCTTGTAGCAAAACATTGCGCCAAAGCTGCCGTCGTGCTCCAAACTTACGCCGTCAGGCAAAACGCTGCGCGACGCCTGTAAAAGCTTTTCGGGGTTGGCAAAATATTCGCCGTTCGAAAGGTAAATACCGTCGGTGTCTACCTCCAATATAAGGCAGCCTTTGGCTTTAAAAAGAGCAATTAAGTCGCCCAGCAAACGCCTGCCAGTAGACGTAATTTTGTCGGCCAAGGCGCAGTCGCCAAAGCGCGCGCTCGAAAGCCCCAAATACCCGTAAAACGAGTTTATCAAAATCTTGTAGCTTTTTTGGCGCGCGTCGTATTCGGTTTTAAGGTCTTTGTCGGCGGTGTCTTTTGCAAGCTTTTTGTATTTTAGCCTGTATTGCCTAAGCTCGGCCAAACTGCTTAAAAACACGTTCAAATAGTCGTTTGCAGGCGGCGTGTTTATCGAAAGCAGCAAACTCGGGTATAGCGACGCAATGTCGTAGTGCAAAACGTCCTTAAAAACGCCCTTTTCGAAAATCTCCGACATCGCCCCCGAAATGTAGCTTTGTTGCGCCATATCGGGCAGCTTTGCCGATGCTAAGTAGTATTTTTCAAGCAGCAAAGCCTCTACCTTTACGCCCGAACCCCTAAGCATACATTCCTGAAATGTCATGGGGAAATTTGCGCACTGGGCAAAATAGGTGGGCAACAATAAATCGGCCAAACCTTTTGTTTCGCGCAGATCGTCTAAAAGATATTTTCTAAAGCTTTCCCTGTCGTTGCCAAAGGCGTCTTTTATGTGCGCACCCTCTATATAGGTTCTTTGGCTTTCTTTGCTAATGCCGAAATACAATGCTGCGTTTTTAAGCGAATAAGACTCCAACTCGCGCTTGGAAACATCGAACATTTGCAGCAAAATATAGGTGTCGGCAACGCTGCGCCCCGCTATGTCGAAGCGAGGGAAATCGAAGGTGCGCTCGGCAATGCCTACCCTGCTTTTTCGGGTTTTTACTGCCCCTCCAAACCTGCCCCATAGCGGCTTTACCTTTAAAAGCTTGCACCTTTTATACAAATAATCCAAGTCGAACTTGAATATGTTGTGGCCCTCTATAACGTCGGGGTCGAACTCGGCAAAAACTTTGTTTAGCTCGGCTAAAAGTTCGCGCTCGGCATTGTCCGAAAATTCGGCAAGCTCCAAAATCTTTGTTTTGCCGTTGCACGAAATGCCTATAGCCAAAACCCTGTCCAAAGGGTTTTCGGGGTTCGAAAAATCGCCCGTGCAGTCGGTTTCAATGTCTAGCTGCATGCGGCGCAACTGCGAAAACTTCATACCCGAAAAAAACCTTGTGCAATTTTCGGTTAAAAACTGGTTTTCCAAATTCGCCAGCCTAAAGGAAGAATATTTGTTGTTTTTTACAAACGCTTCGTAGTGCCCTATTTCGTCGAAAGTAGCAATGGTATCTAGATACGAGTTTACCGCGCCGTTTAGGGGCTGCAGTGCGGCGTTTTTTGTGTCGATTGCGTCGTTTGCGTTTACCCACAAAAAGGGGGCAAAGCCCGCATTGCCGTAGGCGCGCGAACCGTCGGGGTTTGCCGTGCAAATCTCGGCCTCACATTGCGGCGTAATGTAAATTCCGCACAGATTTTCGATTGGGGCATTCATTGCGAATATACTTGAAAACTAATCGGAAATTTACAAACTATTTTTACTTAGATGAAAGAGTTAAACATCATATTTTTGGGCGCGCCCGGAAGCGGCAAAGGCACAAGAGCCTCCGCTATGAGCGAAATCTTGAACATTCCGCAAGTTGCAACTGGCGATATTTTCAGGGAAAACTTGAAGAACGGAACCGAACTTGGCAACAAGGCCAAAGCCTATATGGATAAGGGCGAGCTTGTACCCGACGAACTTACCGCCTCGATGGTAAAAGACCGCCTTCAAAAAGACGACTGCAAAAAAGGCTTCATACTGGACGGTTTCCCCAGAACTTTGCCGCAGGCCGACCTTCTCGAAAAAATGCTGAAGGAAATGAACAGGGCCATTACAAACGTAATTTATATAGACGTTTCTGAAGACCTTATTTTGGAAAGACTTACAGGCAGAATGATTTGCACAAAGTGCCAAACACCCTACCATGTAAAATATAATCCGCCCGCGAAGGAAGATGTTTGCGACAAATGCGGCGCACCCCTTTATGTGCGCGACGACGACAACCCCGAAACCATTAAAAAGCGTTTGGCGGTTTTCGAAAAAACCACAAAGCCCCTTGTAGATTTCTACAAGAAGCAGGGCAAACTTTTCACCCTTTCGGGCGACGCCGACGTATCGAACATAAAAGAATACGTTAAGGGCGTTTGCGCCGAATTGAAGTTTATATAATGCGAATTCTCTTTATCGGAGACATTGTCGGCAAGCCCGGGCGCAAAATTTTGTCCGAGCTATTGCCGGGCATTATTGCCGACAACAAAATAGACTTGTGCATTGCCAACGGCGAAAATTCCGCCGGCGGCAACGGCATTACCAAAAATATGGCGCAAGAGCTTTTCCGCTACGGTATAGACGCCATAACTTTGGGCGACCACCTGTGGGACCAGCGCTGTTTGGAGTCGGAAATAGACACAATAGACAACCTTTGCAGACCCGCGAACATACCGCAGGGCAACCCTGGCAAAGAGTACATTGTTATCGAAAAAAATTCGCTGAAAATCGGCATATTTTGCCTTTTGGGGCAAACTTTGATGAAGCTTAAGGCCGACTGCCCATTTAAGTGCGCCGACAGGGTTTACGACGAGCTAAAGGACAAGTGCGACATTATGTTTTTGGATTTCCACGCGGAAACCAGTTCCGAAAAAATCACAATGGGCTGGTATCTAAACGGGCGCGTGCAGGCGGTTGTGGGCACGCATACGCACATTCCCACAAACGACTGCCGCATTTTAGACCAGGGCACCGCCTTTATGACCGACGCTGGAATGACGGGCCCGTGGAAATCGTGTTTGGGACGGGCCGTAGAACCGATACTTAAAAAGTTTTTAGACGGCCGCCCCCGCAATTTTATTATGGCGGAAGACGACCCGCGCATTTGCGCCTGCATAATAGACATAGATGAATCCACAAAAAAGGCGGTTAAAATTGCGCCCTTTATAACGCCATCGTTCGAAAGCGGACAAAAGGCTACAGGATAAAAATTTTAGCCGCAAATAAAAAGCAAAAATGCCGCACTTTTTTTGTGCGGCATTTTTTTGCGGTTTTAAAAGCTGCCCTTTAATGCGCTAGGCGCCCAGCATTCTTTTTAGGCAGTCTTCGCGCGAAATTTTACCCTCCGACAGCATGCAAAGGCTGCCCATAATGCGAAGCTCTACGCCGTAAACCGACTCGAACATTTTGCAGATTTGTATGGTTTCCAGCCCGGCGCACACGCGCCCGTTAAGCATTTTCACGGCTTCGGCGGCGCTGTAGCCCATGCCCATTCTTTCGCCCGTAGAACGGTTGCGCGAATCGGGGCTCATGCAGGTTGTAAGCACGTCGCCAAGTATGGCGGATTCTTTTATGAAAGATTCGCTCCATGCACCGAGGGCGGCTGCGGCTCTGTAAATTTCCTGAAAGCCCCTCGCCATAATTATGGCCTTTGTGTTTGCGCCAAGCTTCATACCGTCGCAAAAACCCGCGGCCAAGGCTACAATGTTCTTTAAAGCCGCGCCAATTTCCACACCCACAACGTCGTTGGACGGGCGCACATTAAACGTGCTTGTCGAGAACACCGCCGCGGCGTCTTTCGCGTCGGAAAAATCGCTTAGGGCAATAACGGCCTCGGCGTAGCTGCCGCGCGCAACTTCAAACGCAATGTTCGGGCCCATTATCGAGCCGAAGGAATGGCCCTTTGCAAGCTTTTCCTTTAAAATTTGCGACGGGCGTTTCCAAGTGCCAATTTCTATGCCCTTGCCCGCGTTTATGTGAATGGAACCCTCTTTAATGTAGGGCGAAAATTCTTCGGCAACTTTCGACAAAAATTGAATGGGAACGCCCCAAACGACAATGTCGGCGTCTTTTAAAGCCTCGGCGGCGTTGCCCGTAAAGGCCACATTTTGCGGAATTTTAATGTCGGGCAAAAAGCGCTCGTTGCAGCGCCTTTCGTTTACCGAGGCCACAACTTCTGGCTCTCTTGCCCAAACCGAAACGTTTTTCAGGTTTTTAGACAGTATTATGGAAAGCGACGTTCCCCAAGCTCCCGCGCCGATAACCGCGGCCTTTTCAAAAGTTTTCATTTTAATGTATTAGCAGTGTGTTAGTGTGTAGTACAAAAAATACGACAATATTGCCATGTAGACAACCCACATAACGATATGCGCCTTTTTTGCCTCTTTTCTGAATATTTTCATAAAAAATTACGGCGCCTACTTTATACGAATTTTCGACAATATCAAACCCGAAATTTTCAATATGGCAGCTCTCGGCATTTTAGACGCCAAAAATGCGCCCAAACGGTTTATAAAGCCCACAACGTAAAAACTTTTGCCGCGCGCAAAGGCGTTTAGCGTTTGTTCGGCAACCTCTTTTGCCGTATGCCCGTACGAATTCGGCAACGGCCTTTCGCTAAAGCCCGCGTTTTTGTAGAAATTTGTGGCCGTAGGCCCCGGGCATATGCACAAAACCTCTACGTTTTTGCCCCTAAGCTCGTAGCTAAGCGACTGCGAAAAGCTGCTTACATACGCCTTTGTTGCGGCATATACCGACAAATACGGGCACGGCTGAAAGGAGGCGGTGCTTGCAATGTTTATAATTGCCCCGCCCTTTTCCTTTAAAAGGGGCAAAAATTTGCCGCACATATATGTCAGCGCCCTAACGTTTAGGTCTATCATTTCGGCATTGCGCGCCGCATTCGGAGCGGGAAATTCTCCGTATGCGCCAAAGCCCGAATTATTTATCAGCAAAATTTTTCGGCCCTTTTTAAGTTTTTTAAAAACGTTTTCTTCTAAGTATAAGAAAGTTGCGTCTATTTCGCAAATATTCGTTAAATTTGCGGGAACATTTATAAAGGTTTTGTTGTCGAAGAAAATATCCGATTTAGTACGAGAAATGTTGCAAATAAAAAAGTTTTCATCTACCATTTCGGCTATGGATTCAACGAGAGCCTTGCCAATTCCAGAACTTGCGCCGGTAATCACGGCGGCTCCGTATTGTTGTAGTTTTTGTTTAAGCGAATTCATGATAAATAATTTTTTTAAAATTTCACCTGCAAATAATAATAGAAAGGGAATAAATGAACAATAACGAAATCATAATCTCGGGCAATAATCTTGAACTCACGCAAGCACTGAAAGACGACGTGATAAACAAGATGTCCAAGATATTCACTCACGAAGACAAAATCATCAGACTGAGGATAGATCTCGAGTATAGCCCGAACAAACGCAAAGAGAACGAATTTATAGCCAAGGGGCGCATAGAAATAAACGGCCCCGATATGATAGTAAGCGCGCAGTCGAACGATATGTACAAGTCTATAGACGAGCTGGCGGTAATGCTTGCCCGCAAAATCCGCCGCCGCCACAGGCTAAGCCGCATTAAGCGCGACACCGTACAAAACATCGACATTCCCGCCGCTATCCCCAAATCGGCAAAGTAAAATTAAACCTATGTAAAAAAAGAAAGACGGCATATTTAATATGCCGTCTTTTGTTTTTTGCTTTTACTTTACAGACTATAAAACGCTATTTACCACCGCGCCTACGCTGTCTTTTACCACCGACATTGTGTCCGACGATGTAGAGGTGGAATTGGAGGAATTGTTGCCCTTTACCAAAATGGGAGTGTTAACGGGCTTGTCCGACGGCATTAAAGCGTCTTTATAACCTTGTCCTTTAACCTTAAAGCCGTGAAGCCTTCCGCCGTAGCACGATGCCTTGCAGTCGGAGCTTTGGAACAAGAACCAGTCGTTAGATTCAACTTTGTACATGGGAGACATAATTATATCCGAACGCGATTTCATTGCCATTTCGCCGAGAGTCAATTTCTTTAGGCGGTTGCTGCGCGAGGGAATAAAATCGAAGTCGAGTATAGAGCCTTCGTTTTCGTAGGCAACATTGTTGATATTGTAGTTTTTTGTAAAATCCAGGAAATACAGTATGTCAAAACCCGCATATTTTTCGTCTACTTCGTATACGCCGAACAAATACAGGAACGACCAATAGTTTGATTTTTTGGACATTTTGGTTTGAACGCTGGATATTTCGGGTTCGACTACGGGAGTAGATGTTTCCATATTCCAGGGAACATATTTTTGGTTTCTGCCGTCGCTTGCGCAACCCGATAAATATGCGGTTAAAAACACCGTTGCCAACAGGCACAGCGCCTTGGACATTTTTTTGATACTTATAGCTTTCATTTTTCCTTTATTGTTTTTTGTTAAACAAAATCATATAGATTTTACTAATAAAGGAGTATGGTATTTAGAATACCATAACAGCGTATCCATCATCAACAATATGAAAATTAAGATGTTAACAATATGCAAATAAAACGTATACGCCAAACTTTTGCATTGTTAAAATTTGCCATAATCAAAAAAGTTTATGTGCAATAAAGATTTTCGAGCTATTATTAGAATAAATGGGTTGACAATGGTATTCTAAATACCATGAACAAAGAATTGATATCGGCGATGGCTCTTTTAAAGGGCAAAAACATTAGCATTTTAGACGCAGCTAGGCTTATTTGCAATATTGCAGATTTTATGCCAAAAAAATCCAAACTTACTACCCTTCAGTTTTGCGCCAAAGTAATTGAATTTGGCAAAAATAACTTTAGGCAAAACGAAATGCCTATCGCCAAAGGTTTTGATATTTATTTGCAGACTAAGCAAGATTTGCGCAAAGCTTCGTTTAGCGACATTAAATATTTGGGCAACAAGTTGATGAAATTTAAACCCGAATTTGCAAAGCGCAATTTTTCGGAGCTTAGTGTATCGGAATGCGAAGAGTGGCTAAATTGCGCGTTTAACACCCCAAGCCAATACAACAAAGGGCGCGCTATGCTGCACGGGTTGTTTGAATTTGCCCTAAGGCGCGAGTGGTGCGACAAAAACCCCATTAAGCAAATTTTAAGAAAAAAGGTAATAGAAAAAGAAATTTTGCCACTAAAGCTGTTTGAAATTAAAAAGATTATAGCCAATGCAAAAAAAGAGAACAACGGCATATATTTGCCTGCCGTTGCCCTGTTGGTCTTTGCGGGTATTCGCCCGCGCGAAGTTAGGCGTTTAACTTGGCAAGATATTGATTTGCAGGAAAACACAATAACGGTGCGCTCGCTGTGTTCCAAAACAGGCGGGGTGCGCCAAGTAGAAATTATGCCGCAACTAAAGCGCATTTTACTAAGCTATAACCCTAAACCCCAGCAAAAGATATGCCCTGTAAACTGGCAGCGCCGTTGGCAAAAAATACGCAACAACTCGGGCTTTGGCGGCTGCTGGGTGCAAGACGTTTTGCGCCACACCTACGCCAGCTTTTTTGCAAAGCGTTTTAAAGACCTGCCGCGCCTGCAGCTAAATATGGGGCACAGCAACCAAATGCTTTTAAAAAGCCGCTACATAAATATGCGCAACATCTCGCGCTTTGAAGCCGAAAAGTTTTTCAACTAAAAAACGCCTTTGTTTTTTACTTAAAATCTAGCGATTTTATTAGTTTAAAGTCTTCGCGCAGGCGGTAGGCGTGGTTGGAACAAACGCGGTCTGCACCCAATTTGGCGGCGTAGGCCAGGTCGTTTAAATTTTCCACCTGCCAAAAACCAACTTTAAAGCCTTCGTCGTGCAGGCGCTTAACGTAGGCGGCGTCTATTTTGCGGTAGTTGCCTATGGCAATTTCGGAAGCCTCGGCATGCTTTGCGCGGCGCACCAAGTTGTTTATTGTGTCGGTTTTCGGGTTATAGCTTATTATAAGCTGCGTTTTATATTCGGGATATTTCTGCTTAAAATCCCTAATTACAGCGGGGTCGAAACAGGTTATTAAAATATTCCAATAATCAAGCCCCGCCTCTATGCGCCAGCTTCAACCTTGTCGGCAAAATCTTTGCCGTAGTGTTTTATTTCAAGCTCGAAACTCCTGTTTTTGGGTATTACAGCCAGCACGTCCTTTAATGTTGGCAATTTGCAGTTTGCGTATTTTTTGTCGTAAGCCGAGGGGTTTACCAAACGCGCATTCTTGATTTCTTCATTTGTAAGCAGTTCCGGGCTTTTGTCTATGCCCCAAAATTGCTTAAGCTCTTTTTGGGTGTGCACGCAAACAAAAGTGCCCTCTTTGGTAAGCCAAAAGTCGGTTTCTATCATTTCGCTGCCCATATCGTAGGCAAGTTTTATTGCCTCTACCGTATTTTGCGGGGCAAAGTCGCTTTCGCCCCTATGCGAATGTACGCGAATTTGCGCAAACGAAACTGCGCTAAAAAACACTGCAACTACTGCAAAACAAAAATTTTTCATATAGCCATAGTGCATCGTATTACCAAAAATTTTGTCAAAAATATTTTCGGCGGCAAAACTAAAAACATAGCGGCACTTTGCTACTTTTTAAGCAAAACGCCAAGCTCGAACAGGAATTTTTCGAAAGAGGCAACGCCGTCTTTTATATTGAAAACGCTTTGCGAAAGCTCGGTTATAACGCCTATGGTTTGCACGGCCTCCTCCGACTGCGAAATTGCGCTACGCGATATTTCGCCGAAGCGCGACTCCTGCAGGGCAATGCGCTCTGTAATAAGGTTTATTCTGTCTAAAATAAGGTCTATTGCGTATACCGATTTGTCTATAGACAGCAAAAATTCGCGCATATCGGCCGCCGATGCCGAAATTTTGCCGCCCATTTGCGCGAGCAGAACTTCGGTAAAATCGGCGGTTTGCTGCGTTTTTTCGGAAAAGCCGGCCGCGCTAAATTCGTCTTTAACGTTTAGGGCTTGGGCGTATAACTTTGCGTTTGAAGCCAGCATTTTTATGCCGCTGCCCGACTCCGACAAATATTTTAATTGGTAGTCGAGGTTGTCCAAAATTTCCCTCGCCAGCGCAAACCTAGACGCCAAACCAACGCCCAAGTCTTTCAATTTAACCGCACGCTCTTTAAACAGCTTTAGGTTGTCGGCGTGTGTTCTTGCAAATTTAAGGGCCTCTTTCGAGCGCAAATTAAACTCGCCGCTGGCCACTTTAAGGGTTTCGGAAAGCTCGTATATACTGTCGGCAAACTTAACCGATTTTGCGGTTTCTTTGCCCTGCTCTTGCGACAAGGCGTTTAAAAGCGTTGTGTTTTTCGACATTTCCGAATACGACTTTTCAAGCAAAGCCGTACCGTTTTGGTAGGCGTTGTCTAATGCCTGCACCGATTTGCCTATGTCGCGCAAAGACTGTATTATGCCCGAAAACTCTGCTATGGACGATTTAAACATCTGCAAATCCTCGCCGTTTTTCGCCTTTAGCATACGGTTTATTTTGCCTACGTTGCGCGCCAAATACGACGAAAACACCCAGGCAATAACAATGCCCGAAAACAGCGCGCCGAAGAACACCGCCGCAACATACCACTTGTTTAGCGAAACAATCCCGGCAATTTCGGCGCGGCTGGGAACAATTTCGCCCCTAAAGCCCGTTACGCCCAAAATCCACCCCCACGGCTTAAAGCACACATAGCATACAATCATTCTGGAAGGCTTGCCGTGGTAGTCGTAATTGTAAACCTTTGCAGATTCCTCGCCCGTGCCCAACATTATCGCGTTTTGGGCAAACTCTTCCGAATTTTTGCGGCGTATTGAATTTGTATCGTCGGAAATAAAAGTTCCGAGCAGTTTCGGGTTTTTTGCCAGTTTATATTTAAACTTGCCGCCGCCCGTATCCTCAATAATCCAGCAATAGCCGCGGCTGCCGAATTTTTTTGCGGCAAAGTTTGCGCAAAGTTTGTTCATTGCGTCGTCTTTAACATAGCAGGCAATGGCCCCTATTGTTTTTGAATTTGCCCCGCCGAAAGACGACACAATAGGCACATAGTACGCATACACATAGCCGTTGTTAAAGCGTATCAGCTCGCCCGTGCTTTCTTTTGAAATCAGCGAGGTTATAACGGCGTTTTCCTCGTCGCGGCCGCTTATTATCCTGAAAATCCCCTTTTCGGGAGCATAGTCGCCCGCGGGAACGCCAACGGCGTTCATCATATCGCCGTCTTCGTTTGTGCGCACAAAAACCGCCATACCGCAGTTTTTCGAAACGCTATATTGGCGCAAAAGAGCCTTTAGCTGGGCGTTGTTCGAAATTTCCCTATTGCCGAATTTAAGCACGGGCCCGCTGGCGTCGGTATAGTATTTGTCGCCGAAAATATAGTCTTGCCCCGTTTCCGAATAGATACCCGCAAAGCCGTCGGCCATAAGGGCGTTTTTAAGATTTTCGGCGCGCTGGCTTACCGCCTGCGAAATCTGCAAATGGCTAATTTCGCAAAGTTTTAGCATATTAGAGGTGTCTTTCGAAAGAGCGTTTACCGCATATTCCTCCACTTTAGAATCTACGGCATCTACAACAAATCTTTCCAGATACGATGTAAAAAGCAAAACGGCCAGCACCGTAACAAGCGATATGCCGAATGCAAAATACAAAAATGCCCTTTTTATGCCCATATAAAATTAAAAAAGCCCATTAAAATAATGGGCAATTTTTTTAAATCTTGCCTTGCAACAATTCGTAAAGCTTGCGCTGAAATGCCGAAATGTCGGCTTCGGGCGGACGATAGTCGGGCACGGGCCCGCCGAGAGTAAGCCTGCCGGAGTTATCCAATCCCCATTCGGCGCTTACGCCGTCGGTAAAGCGAACCGTGCCGCTTGCCATAAAGCCGGGGCGCTGTATTTGGCTTAGCGAAACTTCAACTTCGGCCAAAGCCTGGCCTTCGCCCTGCCGGGCGCTTTCTGCGCTTTCGGGTTTGGAGGTTTCGGGAACTTTCGAAATATCCAAACCGTCGTCGCCCGAAAGGTTTTCCTCCTTCTTCGGTTCGGGCGCCGATTTAAGCTCCAAATTCAAATCGTCCAGCAGAAATCTTGTTTCCATAAAAGTCATGGAAATCGAAAACTTGTCCGCCAAAAGTTTTTGTATGTCGGATATCGACGCGCCATTGTCCAGCGCGTCTTTTACGGCTAAAATTTGCTCTTCGGTTAACTGCATAAAATTAAAGTCTTTCGCTCATAAAGGTTATGCGGCGCACAACCGTTACGCTGTTTTGAACGACAATTTCCCTGAACAATTCGGGAGAAAGCGTATTGCGCTCCATTCTTGCCTTCATCTCCTTTGCACCCTGGTCGGTAAGTACGGTAATCGAAACGTCGGCATAAACAATCGAGCCGTTTTCTACCTGTTCGGGCATAACGTCGTACGAATACGAGCCCCTCGCGTTTTTGCGGCGAAGAGGAGAATCTACCAAAATCTTTTCGGCAACGGTAAACTTTGTTCCGGGGGCAATCTCGGCGTAAGACTTAGGGTCTTGCCCAGCGGCGCGCTTGTCTTCGTCGTAATACATAACGGTAAAGCCAATCCTAAAGTCTACAACGTTTTGCGCCAAAAAGTTTTCGGGCGAAAGCGTCCAAGTTTTAAGAACGGCCGAAGTGCGCTGCCCGTCTTCGTCAAGCAGATTGCAGTTTTGGGTAAACCAAAAATTTGCAAGGGCGTCTTCTGCCGAATTTTCGTCGGAGCCTTGAACGTCGGGGCCCAAAACGTCGTCGAAAGTTGCCTGCGAATCTATAACCGCCCTGTACATTCCGTAAAACGCGTTGTATTGGCGAATGTTGTCGCTTTGGTTTGCCGACGACTGCAAAAACGGGCTTTTTAACGCCAGCTTATAGCGCATCGCGCAAACCGAGCCCGGAATGGGCTTTCTTTCGTAGGCGTTTGCGCTATATTGGTCTTTTGTATAGCGCGGGCGCGCAACGGGCGAGGCAAAAAACATTATGTCGGGCGGAATTAGCGGCACGGTTGCGTCGGGATTTGTTCCCGTAAGCTGGCCTACGGTGTCGGTATAGACAACTTCGAACCACGCGCCGCCGTCTTTTTTCATTATTGCGCTTTCAAGGTCGTCCTGCAACATTCGCATAAGAACGTTTGCCTGAAAGTTCGCGCGAACCTCGCCGCTTGTTCTGTTCCATGTAGTAAGAACCTTGCTTGCCAAGCCCAACACAACAACAAACACAACGGTCATAATCGAGGCCGCCGCCATTATTTCTATAAGAGTGAAAGCTTTTCTTTTCTTCGACATAGCACTACCTCAATTTCATTATCGTCGATTCGGCAACCCTGCGCTGGTCGTTCTGGGCCTCGGTTGCCGATTTGTCGAGAATATCGGTTCTCGGGTCTATCATAATTTCGCACCTAATGGGCAGATACGCCTCGGCGTAGTTTTCCACAATGGGCAAATTCGAGCCAATCTGATAGCCGGAGGCGGCCGTATCTATGTTGGCGGCGTCTATAAACCTGCCCTCAAGCATTTCGCCGTTTACGGTTAAAACAACGCGGTAGATATCGCCCGCAACCCTGTTGCGCAGCTCGTCGCTGTCGGGCGGGGTATTTGGGGTGCGCCCCGTGTCTTCCGAAGAGCACATAACCAAAGCGGTGTTGTCGAGGTCTTCGGGGTTGGTGTACTCGTCCCAAAAATAGATAACGTAGGGGTTTGTGGGGTGTTCAACCCACGAGTATACGTCGTCGAAAGTTTTGCTTTTCAAATACGCCTCTACATTCTGCACAAGCGAAAGCGCTTTCGACTGCCTTTTAATTTGCGTTACCGACGCGGTTATTGCGCCTAGCAGGCCCACCAAAGCCGTCAGCGAAACTGCAATAACGCCCACCGCCAACATAACTTCGACAAGCGTAAACGCCTTTTTTGCCCTGCCGCGAAGCTTTTGTTTAAAGGATTTTATAATGCTGTACATACCGAAAATTTTTAAGCTATTTTTTTACCGTTGCCGTCTCCATTTCGAGGTAGTCGGAAAAACCGACGCAGTTGCCGAACCTGCGGATAACAAAGCCGAGCTGCTCGTTGGGGTTTTCTACTATAAGCAAATTTTTTGGCCCAAGCTCGCCCATTGCAACCGCAACTAGCGCCGACGGGTTTTCCGAAAAGCCTTCGGGGGCAAATTCGTAGCAGTACCAGTCGCCGTTGCCTTCCGACATAGACTGCGCCCTTTTGCTAAGCTCGGAAATGCCCACTATTGTAGGGGCGCCGCTTGCGCCCGAATTGAAGGTGCTTTTTATAACGTCGCCAACCTGATAGTTTTGGTTAACCGTGCAAAAGCTTTGAAAATCGCTTTCGGGGGGAACAAAGAAAACACCCTTCGGCAACATGGATTCGCTTATGGCTATCCAGCCCTTCGATTCGCCGTTTTCGTCCATATCCTCGTACACAACGCCTATGTGGCGCAACATTCTTTCGTAGTCGCGCCCCTTGAAGATAAGAACGCGAACCCTTGCCTGCTTTGCCTGCGCCGCGCTTTTGGCCTCGTAGAAAGTAGACATTAAAATTTGCTGCGCCGACTGCGCCAACTGCGTAGACCCCCCCATTTTTATCTTCGAAAAGCCCACGGCCATTGCCGCAATAATGGCAATGACAACAAGCAATTCTATAAGGGTAAAAGCGTTTCTGTTTTTCATATATTACCAGCTGTATACGTTTTCGGAGCTGAAATTTGCCCCCGGTTTGTTCGAGTCTTTTTCCAAGGTGAACATAAGCACTTTTGCCCTTACGCCCATCGAAGAATTCGGCACTTGCTCCCTTACCTCTTCGCTTGTAAGGCCGTCGGAAACGCTGGGCAGGCCGAGCTTTATAAAGCCGTTGCTGTCGCCGTCTACGCAAACGTAGATATTGGGATTGCCGAATGCGTCTACCAGCTTCCATTGGGTGGAACCTTCGGGCTGAATAAGGTTGTCGTTGTTAAAATCTATAAAGCGGGCGGCCTTGCGGTTGTATGCACGCTTGTCGGCAACCGAAAGCTTCATACCGTCGGGATTGACGCCGGTAAGGGCTTTTACCATATATTCGGAATTGTTACCGTCGTCCAGGTTAATTCTGTCTTTTTGGGTTAAAAATTCGGGGAAAAACCCGTATTCGCTTTGGTACTGCTCAAGCGCCGTGCTCATTGCGACAAGGAAATTCCTTGTTTTCATTATGGATGTTCTCTTTTGGGCCGTGCTCATTGCGGGCATAAGCACCGACACCAAAACGCCGATAATGCCCACAACTATTAGAAGTTCAACCAAAGTAAACGCTTTTTTGTTTTTGTTCATTTTTTGTATATAGGGTAATGTGTTTTTTTGTTGTTTTGAAATTCTTGTGCTGCAAATGCGCCAATAGGGAGTTTTTATGCCCGCGGTTTTATTTGCCTTAAGGGTTAGTCTATGCCCCTTATAAGGTTGTCTTCGTTGCCGTTTTGGTTGCGGTAGGCTTCCACGTCGCGCAATACGCCGTCCATATACATCGAGCCGAAGGGGAATGCCTTGTTGTCGGGACCCTTGCAAAGCAGAATGTAATTCGGGCTAAGCCATGCCGATTCGGCGCCTACAACCGAAGAGGTGTCGTATATGTAAATGTAGGGCTCGCCCCACGGGTCTGCAAAAAACACGCCCGATTTTTCGGGGTCTACAATGCCGTCGTCGTTGCCCTGAATGCTGCCCAAGTTCATTTTGCTGGCGTCTATAAAGGGCCTACGGGGAGAATCGTCGGACATTGAAAGAAAGCTTATCTGCCCGTTTTTAGCGACCATATACATCTTGCCGACCAGACACTGGTACAAGCGCGCCGCCGAGTACTTTTCTTCGCCCGCACACGAAATTCTGGGGTAGTCGCCGTAAACCGAGCGAAACTGCTCCAAAGCGTCGGCAATAAGCTCCATATCGGCCTTGGCGCGCGCCTTGCCCTGCGCGTCTGTCGAAGAACCTAGCATTTGCGTTGTAATGCCCATCAGCATTATAATAATGCCGACAACAATCATAATTTCTATCAGGGTAAAAGCCGAACGTTTCGATTTCATTTAATGTATAAGTTGAAAATACTTTTAATCCGAACAGTTTGCAGGCTAAACGGCAAAATGTCAACATTCAAAGGCAAAAAGAAAGATGAAAATTAAAATTGACTACGCACCGTTTTAAAGTCTATTGTAGCGGGATTATGATGAACAATATTATAGCTTTTGGTATGCCAAGCGGGCCCGAACTGCTCGTTATCCTTTTAATAATACTACTCCTTTTCGGCGCAAAAAGGCTGCCCGAATTGGCGAAAGGCCTGGGCAAGTCTATTAAAGAGTTTAAAAAGGCTACAAGCGAAGCCGAAGAAACCTTTAAAGAGGCAATGAAAGACGAAGAGCCCAAAAAGCCCGAACAGCCCAAAAGCGACGAAAAAAAAGACTAGGCTTTCGGTAAAAACGCTAAAAAAACCGCGAAAGGCAATATGCGCCCGCGGTTTTTTCTTTTTTGCCGCGTCTTTATTTTAACATTTTTGTGTTGCTAAAAAGCCCCTACATAGCGTATCTTTGCTTCTTTAACATACTACCGGCTACTGCTTAATTACCACCACATATACAAACTTAATGAAAAAACTGTTGGCGTTTATTTTTATATCGGCTTTGTGCGCCGTTGCAAATGCGCAGGAGGGCCGCCTTGCTTTGTTCGACGGCACCGGCGGCTATAAATTTAAGTCGTGGTACGAAATAAACCCCTCGTGCTGGGATATAGCCGAAAATTTCGATTTCAACGAGGCTTTCGGTGTAGACAAAGAGCGCTTTACGTCTTTGGGCATAGAATACAGATCGGCGACAATCTACAAGGGCAAAAAAGCATCGGGCAACGCCCTGGCCGCAATTTTCGAAGACCGCGGCCCCCTGTTTGCGGGCGAGGGCTACAACGTTATAACGGGCGTTTTGCCCGACAACGGGCACTACACAAAAAGCCTTTGCGTTTTAAGCGGCTGGGTGTACAACATTTCAAAGTTTGTAGATTTCGACATAGGCGGCACGCTCTATTTTACCGAAGACGCCATTAACGCCGATTCGCGCATATCGAAAAGGGGCGGCGAAAGGTTTTCGGGCGACATATACGTAGGCTTTATAGGCAACCATTTTTTGAGGCCCTTTGTTTACGGCTTTTACAATTTCAGCTTTTACCAATACGGCGTTATGGCGGGCTTTGCGCCGTCGTTTAGCCTGGAAAGTTTAACCGCCATAAAAAACCTGTCGTTAGACATAAAAATATACGCGTCGTACGCGAAAGCCGAAAGGTTTTCGTCGAACAACGAGCTTAACGGCAAATACTGGGAAAATTCGTACGGATACATTCAGGCCTACGGCGGGCTAAGCTGGATTTTAAACAGACAAATAAAGTTCGGCTGCGGCGTAGGCTACGCCGTTAATAACGACGGCCAAGGCTGCCGCGGGCCTTTGGGCGAAGACTTTGGCCCCGATATGAACGTATACGGCACGTTCTCGATTTCATACATTTTTTAAAACAGCGAAAGAATAACAAATGGATAGCGAATTAGCAAAGATTAGACACAGCGCCTCGCACATATTGGCGACGGCGGTTTTAAGACTGTTCCCCGAAGCAAAGTTAGACATTGGCCCGGCCACCGAAACAGGCTTTTACTACGACTTTGACTTGGACCATAAATTCACGGCCGAAGATTTGGAAAAAATCGAAGCCGAAATGAAAAAGATTGTAAACGAAAACCAGCACTTCGAAAAATTCACCCTTTCGAGAGCCGACGCCGAAAAGAAGATAAAGGAACTGGGGCAAGCCGAATACAAGCTGGGCCGACTGTCCGACATTCCCGAAGGCGAGGAAATTTCGTTCTACAAAAACGGAGACTTTTGCGACCTGTGCTGCGGCGAACACGTTAAGTATTCAAAGCAGGTAAAGGCGTTTAAACTTTTGTCGGTTGCGGGCGCCTACCACAGGGGCGACGAAAACAACAAGCAGCTTCAGCGCATATACGGAACTGCGTTTGCATCTAAAGACGAGCTTGAAAAATACCTAAAGCAGCTCGAAGAAGCCAAAATGCGCGACCACCGCAAACTCGGCAAGGAAATGAATTTGTTTCTTATCGACGACAAGGTTGGCCAGGGCCTTATTTTGTGGAAGCCCAAAGGCGCAATGATTAGGCAGTCGCTGCAAAACTTTATTTTGGAGCTTTTAAACAAACAGGGCTACCAGCAGGTGTTTACGCCCGTAATCGGCAAATTGGGGCTGTTCCGCACAAGCGGGCACTTCCCCTACTACAAAGACTCGCAGTTTGTGCCGATTATCGAAAGGGACGACCTGCGCGAAATGGCGGCAAAGCACGAAGACATTGCCAACTACGAAACGAAGCTTGAATCGGGCGAAGTAGACGGCTATTTGCTTAAGCCCATGAGCTGTCCCTTCCACGTTCAAATTTACAAGAGCGACCCGCACTCGTACAGAGACTTGCCCGTTCGCCTTGCCGAATTCGGCAATGTTTACCGCTGGGAGCAGTCGGGCGAACTTAACGGCATGACGCGCGTTCGCGGCTTTACCCAAGACGACGCTCACATTTTCTGCACCCCCGAACAGCTCGACGCCGAAATTCAGGGCTGCCTGGATTTGGTAAAAACGGTGTTCGCAACAATAGGCATGAAGGAATACCGCGTAAGAATTTCGCTAAGAGACCCAAAAAGCGACAAGTATGTTGGCTCCGACGAAAACTGGAACAAAAGCGAAAACGCAATACGCCAAGCGGCAAAATCGCTGGGCGTGCCCTTCTCCGAAGAATTGGGCGAAGCGGCCTTCTACGGCCCGAAAATCGACTTTGTCGTTAAAGACGTAATCGGCAGGGAATGGCAGCTGGGAACCGTTCAGGTAGACTACAACCTGCCCGAACGTTTCGACATTAACTACATAGGTTCCGACAACAAGCCACACCGCCCTATTATGATTCACCGCGCGCCTTTCGGCTCGCTCGAAAGATTTACGGGCGTGCTTATAGAGCACTTCGGCGGCAAATTCCCCACCTGGTTGGCTCCCGACCAAGTGCGCATTTTAACCCTTAACGACGAAGTTATACCTTTTGCCGACAAAGTGTTTGCCGCGTTGAAAGACGCCGGCGTGCGCGTTTCGATAGACGTTTCGGGCGACAAGCTTGGCGGTAAAATACGCAGGGCCGAAACCGAAAAAGTTTCGCACATGTTTGTTATAGGCAAAAAAGAGGCCGAAGCCGAACTGGTGTCGGTACGCTCGCGCCTGCACAAGAGTTTCGACGGCCAACACAGCTATAAAGACGCCGTGGAAATGATTGTAAACGACATCAAACAAAGAACCCTTCCCGACTCGTTCTAATAAATTCAAAAAAGGAATTGCATGAACTTTAATATGCCAAAAGAAGCTCTTATGAGCGTAGACAACCTGCCCTTCAAAAAAATCTCGAAGGGCAAGGTAAGAGAAAACTTCGACTTGGGCGACGAGCTGTTGATTGTAGCTACCGACAGAATTTCGGCGTTCGACTTCATTATGCCAAACGGCGTGCCCGGCAAAGGCGTTTTGCTTACGCAAATTTCGCTTTGGTGGTTCGAACAGACAAAGTCGATAATGCAAAACCACTTGGTGGAAAACCACAGCCAAAGAATTAAAGAGCTTTTAAAAGACTATCCCGAACTTATAGACAGGTCTATGATAGTTAAAAAGCTAAACCCCATGCCGATTGAAGCAATCGCAAGGGGCTACTTGGCGGGCAGCGGCTGGAAGGAATACAAAAACACGGGCAAGCTTTTCGAGTTTACGCTGCCGGCGAATATGCAGGAAAGCCAGAAACTGCCCGAAGTTTTGTTTACCCCCACAACAAAGGCGCAGGAGGGCCACGATATGCCCATAACAAATGCCGAATGTGCAAAGCTTTTGGGGCAAGACCTTTTTAACAACATTAAAGACGCCTGCATAAAGCTCTACAATTTCGGGCACGAACAGGCTGCAAAGTGCGGCATAATTTTGGCCGACACAAAATTCGAGTTCGGCACCGACAAAGACGGCAAGCTGTTCCTTATCGACGAAGTTTTAACGCCCGACTCCTCCAGATATTGGCCGGCCGACAAATACGAAATCGGCAGAGCGCAGGCTTCGTACGACAAACAGTATGTGCGCGACTATCTAGAAAAAGACTTAAAGTGGAACAAGCAGCCGCCCGTTCCCGCACTGCCCGAAAACGTAATCGAAAACACGATAAAGTGCTATTCGAGCGCGTTGGAAAAGCTGATGAAATAACGCTTTTTTGTTTTACATTATGGCCCGCAAATTTTGCGGGCTTTTTTATTTTTTTGCCAACTCAATTTTTCGACTAAAAAATTTTGTTGACCGAAAACGCCCCCGCGCAAAAATTTTGTTTTGTTATGCCCAAAATCGCACTTTTTATAACCGCCGCCCTGCTGCTAAACGCCTGCGCCGAAAGCGAAGAGTTTTCGCAGCCGCCGCAAAACAAAAACTGGATATACGACAATTCGTCCATATCCGAAAAAGACAATGCCCAAGCGCAAAAAGGCGAAAATTCTACGGAAGAGTTTTTCGAAAAACTGCAGTTTTGGCTTGGCAACTAATCCGAAAATTCGGCTTTAAAACTTTGCCAAAAACAAAAAATTTGGCCCGCTACTTTTTTATGAGGTTGTAGAAAATGTCTACATCTTCTACAATGCGCTTGCACACATATTCGTTTGAGGGCGTTTCGCTAATATAGCTTGTTCTGCCGAATATCGCAAGAAGCGTTGCCCCCACAAAGCTTTCCGAAATATCCTTTATCTCGCCGCGCAAAACGGCGTTGTGTATTACCATTCTGGCGCTTGCAAAGCCCGCAAAAAGCAGCTGTTTAAAATTTTCGTCGGCCTGCATATAGGCCGAATACAGGGTGTTGTATTTTAAAATTTCAACGGGCGAGCCGTCTATATCCACAATTTTCGACAGCGCAAATTTTGCATAGTCTAAATACTGGCTTAGCGACATATTTTCGTAGTCGAGCTTTTCGAGGTAGCGCGTGTAGAAATATTGGGTGCAAGCCTGCAAAAACAAGTCAGACTTCGACGAAAAATAGCGGTACATCAAGCCCCTCGAAATCCCCAAAGCCTGTTGAATATCGCTTACCAAAACCCTGTCGTAGCCCTTTTCCAAAAGCAGCAAAAAGGTGGTTTTTAAAATCTTTTCTTTTGTAGTTGCAGACATTATCGGGTAAGGCTCGCATAATTTATCGGGCTTTTCAAGCCGTATGTTGCTTTTTTTGCTTTTTTGCAAAAGGGGCGTTTTTTACTTTTATCTGCATAGCCGCACAAAAAATGAATTTTTGTTCATTTTCTATCTTGACAGAATGAACAAACGTTCATTTTATCTACAACAATAACTTTTTGAAATCCCGATTTTAGTTTCAAAAAAGTCTTATGGTTAGCAAAAAAGCCTCCGCTTTACTATTATAGGCGGGGGCTTATTTTTTTGTTTTTGCAAACGCAACAATTTGTTTATAATTAAGTTGCAATTTTCATATTCGGCAGCCTACCCTGCAGCAAAAACCAGGCTTTGCAAAAAATTTGGGCGTTTTTGTTTGGTAGCCTACATTGCCCCAGGCAAACTGTGCCGATTTTCATCGTACATTTTCGGCAAAATTCAGCGTTTAAGCGGCAAACAATATGCAATAAAATACTTGCGATTTTCCGCAATATTTGAGACTGTATCGGCTTTGATATGGAAGATAAAATCAACGCAATTATTGCCGAGCTTGAAAACGGTTTGAAAAACGCCTCAAGCGCGGCGCAGATTTCACAAATATCGGCTGCAATAACGGGGCCAAAAGGCTCGCTTACAGCCCTTATGAAGTTAATACCCACTTTGGACAAGAGCGAAAGACCCCTTGCAGGCAAACTTATAAACAAGGCAAAAGTTGCCGCCGAAAGCGCAATTTCGGCTGCCTACGCAAAGGCCGAAAGCCTGCAAATGGCCAAAAGCTTGGGTGCCGAACGCGACGTTTCGCTGCCTGCGCCCGACTTTAAGATGGGAACAATACACCCGCTTACGCAAACGATAAGGCGCATTTGCGACATATTCAAAAAAATAGGCTTTACGGTGGCCCAAGCCTGCGAAATAGACACCGAGTGGTTCTGCTTCGACGCGCTTAACACCCCCGCCGACCACCCTGCGAGGGACGCGCAAGACACCCTGTTTATGCCCAAAGACACAAAGTTTTTGAACGTAAACAAGCACGCAGACGAAATGTATTTGCTGCGCAGCCACACTTCTACCGTGCAAATCAGAACAATGCTTAAAGAGGGAGCTCCCGTAAGGATTGTAGCCCCAGGCCGCGCTTTCCGCAGAGACACCGTAGACGCAACGCACTCGGCAAACTTCCATCAAATAGAGTGCCTGTATATCGACAAAGACGTACGTTTGACCGACTTGAAGGCCGTGCTCGACTATATGTTTAAAGAGCTTTTCGGCGACAAGGCAAAAACAAGGCTGCGCCCCAGCTTTTTCCCCTTTACCGAGCCGAGCTTTGAGGTAGACTTTATGAGCCCCGATATGGGCAAGCTTAGCAATAGGTGGATAGAAATTATGGGCTGCGGAATGGTAGACCCAAATGTCCTTAAAAACGTGGGCATAGACCCCGAAGTTTACAGCGGCTACGCATTCGGCCTGGGTGTGGAGCGCGTTGCAATGCTTACCCACTCGATAGACGACATTCGCCACTTCTATGCGAACGACCTTCGCTTCCTAAAACAATTTCCACGCAAATAAGGCAATGAATATAAGTTTAAAATGGTTGAACGACTACATTGATTTAAGCGGCGTAAAACCCGAAGAAATCGAAAACGCACTTCCCATGTTGGGGCTTGAAATCGAAAGCGTAAAAACGCTCGGTTTAAAACAGCTCGACAACGTTGTTGTAGGCGAAATCTTAAGCCGCGACCCCCACCCGAATGCCGACAAGCTGGGAGTTTGCAAAGTTTTGGTAGACCCCGACAAAGACCCCATTCAGATTGTCTGCGGCGCGCACAACTATGTTGTAGGCGACAGGGTTCCAGTGGCCTTGATAGGCGCAAAACTTCCCTGCGAAGACGGCTCTGTTTTCGAAATTAAGGCCTCGAAACTTAGGGGCATAGACTCTTTCGGCATGATGTGCTCGGCAAGGGAGCTGGGTTTGGGGCAAGACCATAGCGGCCTGCTTATCCTTACAATGCGCCCCGAAGTTGGAACTCCCATTAACGACGTGTTTAAAGATTCCGACACGATGTACGAAATAGAGCTTACCGCCAACAGGGGCGACTGCCTAAGCCATATAGGAGTTGCGCGCGAGCTTGCCGCAAAATTCAACTTAAAGGTTAAAACCCCGCAATTAAAGGCGGTTGAATATTCCGACAAGCCCCAAAGCGAACTGTTAAAAAGCATAGAGCTTAAAACAAAAAACTGCCCGCTATATACTGCGGCGGTTGTAAGGAATGTAAAGATTGCTCCCAGCCCCGACTGGCTTAAAAGAGACTTGGAAGCCGTTGGCTTGCGCCCAATAAACAACGTTGTAGACATTACCAACTTTGTTATGATGGAATACGGCCAGCCTTTGCACGCCTTCGACGCAAACGACATTACCACAAAAAGCATTGTTGTAAGAACGGCCAAAGACGGCGAAAAGATTAAAACTTTAGACGGCAAAGAACACACTCTTTGCGCAAACAACACCCTTATTTGCAACGGCGAAACTCCCGTGGCCCTCGCGGGCGTTATGGGCGGCGAAAATTCGGAAGTTAAAGACACCACATGCGACGTTATTTTGGAAAGCGCATACTTTAACCCGGGCAATGTAAGGGCAACCTCGCGCAAGCTTGCCATTAGCACCGACGCCGCCTACCGCTACGCCAGAGACGTAGACCCAAAGGGCGTGTTCGACGCCTCGGCAAGAGCCGTAGAACTTTTAGAGCAGCTTGCAGGCGGCAAAAAGGAAGGGGCAACCTACGTTGCAGGCAAAGCTCCGCGCGGCGACCGCACAATAGAAATTTCGCTGGCCTATGTTTGCGACAAGCTCGGCTTTAGCGTAGGCGGCCAAGACGTTGTAAAGGTGTTCGAATCGCTGGAATTTTCGGTAGAGCAAAACGGCGAAAACTACAAGGTTTTGGTTCCCTCGTTTAGAAGCGATGTAGACCGCCCCGTAGATTTGGTGGAGGAATTTATAAGAATTTACGGTTCCGACAAGATTCCCGAAACAAGGGTTATGGTTGCCGCAACCCACCGCGACGACGACAAAACTTTTGTTTTCGAGCGCAAAGTTTCCGACTTTTTGGCCGACTGGGGCTTTAACGAATGTCAGCACTACACTTTAAGGGATTCCAAGCTTACCGCCAAGCTTCACGGCGATTTGAACGTACAAGCCCTTAAGCTGGACAACCCCCTTACAAGCGACCAAGACTGCATTCGCCCCTCGCTTATAGACGGCTTGCTAGACGCCCTTAGGCTGAATTTGGACGCGAACAACCCCTTTAAGGGGTTGTTCGAAGTAGGCAAGGTTTTCAGAACCGAAAAGGACGGCTTAATAGAGCTTATGTCGGTTGCGTTTGCATTCCCCGCCGTAGACGAAAGAAGGCTGTGGGCAAAGAGGGAAAACCCCGACTTTTTCACCGCAAAAAAACTTGTTTGCGACATATTCTCGATTTTGGGCATAGACAGGTTTTCGTTCGACGCAAGCGAAAGCGAATTTTTCCAAAAGGGCTTTGCGGCCCGCGGCGGCTTTATAGGCCGCGAGGGCTACGCGTTTGAATGCGGCGCGCTTAACTTGGCAATGCTGCGCGAAAACGGCATAAACATTCCCGTATACGCCGGCGAAGTGATACTTAAAAGCGACGTATGCTCGCGCAAAAAACACACCGAAAAGTTCAAAAGCTTTAGCCTTTTCCCGCTTTCTACAAGAGACGTTGCCGTTATTGTAGACCAAAACGCAAAGGCAGGCGACTTGTCGTTCGAGATTTTGAAAATTGCGCAGGCAAAGGCAAAGGGGCTTTGCGATGTCGAAAGCGTAGACATTTTCGACGAATACCAGGGCAAAGGGCTTCCCGAAAACAAGAAAAGCTTGGCGTTTTCGATTGCAATGCGCTCGGCCGAAAAAACGCTTAAGGCGGAGGAAGTCGCAAAAGTGTTCGACGCCGTTTGCGCCGAATTGGCGAAAAAATACCAACTTAGAGCCTAACGGTATAATATGCTGCAGAAATTGAAAGATATGGCGGCCGACAAGGAGATGGGCTTTTTGGACCATCTCGAGGAAATGCGCTGGGTTATAATAAAAAGCCTGATTGCGCTTTTCGTCTGCTGTATGGGAACTTTCTTTTTCTTTTCGTATGTAAACGATTTCCTGCTGGGCCCCCTGCACTCGGCCGAAGCCATGCTCGGGCAGAAAATCCCCATAAGAATGGCCAACTTTACAAGCCCCATATTCATCATATTATATATGGTAATACTTTCGGGCTTTGCGCTGGCCATTCCGTTTACGGCGTATTTCGTTGCCTCGTTTATAGCCCCGGCCCTTACAAAATCCGAAAAAAAGGTTTTAATACCGGGCATTTTGTCGGCAATTTTGCTGTTCTTTATAGGGGCTGCAATGACATACTATTTAATCCTGCCGCTGGGGCTTTACTTTTCCACAAACATTTCCGCACAATACCTGCAAACCGAAATGTTTGTAGACGCCCAGTCGTATTACGGGCTTGTCTGCATGGCAATTTTGGGCATAGGGCTTTCATTTGAAGTGCCGCTTTTGCAGGTGATACTTATCTACTTGGGCGTACTTAGGGTAGAAGTTCTAAAAAAATGCCGCCGCTGGGTTATTGTAATTTTGTTTACAATAGCGGCAATAATCACACCTCCCGATGTTGTTACGCAAATAGTTTTGGCAGTTCCACTTTGGCTTTTGTTCGAGCTTGCCTTAATTGTGGGCTCCGCCCTTCGCAAAAGAAAGGAGGCGGCCGAACTTAGGGAAGAACAGCTTGAAAAAGAGCAGGAAGAACGCGAACGCCAAGAGGAATTAAGGCAAAGGGAACTTCGCAAACAAAAGGCTCTGGAAAGCGGCGAACCGCTTGCAGACGAAAACGGAGAGCCAAACGAAAAGCCAGACGGCGAAATTTCCGACGAAAATTCCGATAATACAAACCAAGAATTGACGGACTACGGCGACGGCGACCGCGGCAACTACAACGACTACTACGGCGACCGTGCCTACGATTCCGAAAACTACGACGACTACGCCGAATCGTACAACTACCGCGGCTACGACGAAGAGTACGACGCCCTGCAACAGGACCAGCCCGAAGAGAAATCCGCCCTATTTCCCGATTGGGACTTAAACGAACCAAATCTATTCCCCGACTTTTCATCTGCAAACGATGCCAATATTTCGAACAATTAGCAAAACGCTGCTTGCCACGCTTTTTGCGGCAATGTTGCTGTGCGCTTGTTCGCCGTCGGTAAAGGTTGTGCGCAACCAATATAAACTGCCGAAAGACGCCCTTGTAGGCAATGCCTGCGTGGGCAAATACGGCGGCATTTTTGTTTTGCCGATTTTCGGCGAACCTAAAACTTTTAACCCGCTTACCATAACCGACGCGTATTCCGCCTTTGCCGTGGGCTGCACCACAGGCAGGCTTGTAGACTACGACCCCATTGCCGACAAGATTGTACCCGCCCTTGCAAAGTCGTGGCAGGTATTGCCCGACAACAAAACCTACATATTCCGTTTAAGGGAGGGCGTAAAGTTTAGCGACGGCGCGCCCTTTTCGGCCGACGACGTAATTTTTACGCTCGACTGCATTTTTGCCCCCAAGCTAGACAAAAACGGCAATGTTGAAAAAGACCCCAAAACGGGAAAGGCGCTTCTTAGGTACCCTACCCGAAACGCCGGGCAATACACCATAGGCGGCGAATACGTTAAATACAAAAAGATAGACGACTACACCGTTGAATTTAAAACCAGCACGGTTTACGCCCCCTTTGTAAACGACATAAGCTATCTTGAAATTCTGCCAAAGCACAAGCTGCTTAAGTCTTTCGAAAACGGAACGCTAACCTTAAGCTGGACAAGCCAAACCGCAATAGAAACCCCCGACGAAATCGTCGGGTTGGGCGCATTTAAAATATATTCGTACCGCCCCGGCGAAAGGCTTGTTTTAGAGCCCAACCCGCACTACTGGAAAGCCGACAAAAAACTGCAGCGCCTGCCGTATATAGACTTTTTGATATTCAAATTCGTTTCCGACGCGAACACGGCAACGGTGCTGTTTGCAACGGGGCAAAGCGACGCGGCAAACGTTTCGGCAAACGACTATGTTTGGGTGAAAAACTTTGCCAAAACATACAATTTCGACATATACGAGCGAGGCCCCGATTCGGGCATTCAGTTTTTGTGCTTCAACCAAAATATGCGGGCGGCGCTAAAGGAAAATTCGACCCTAAAAAGCTACAAGGTAAACTGGTTTTGTAACAAGCTGTTCCGCCAGGCGGTACTATACGCCATAAACAGGCGCGACCTTATAAACGGCACCTTCTTTGGCAGGGCAAAGGAGATAGACTCGGTTATAGGGCAGACAAACAAAAAGTGGCACAACCCGAACCTTAAAAAATACGACTACAACCCCAAATTGGCAAAAGAGCTTTTATTAAAGGCGGGCTTTGTATACAAAGGCGGCGAGCTTTTCGACAAACAGGGGCACCGCGTGGAATTTTCGCTTATGATTTCGGACGGCTCTTTAAGCGCAATGAACACCGCCACAACCATAATGGAAAATCTAAAGGCGGTGGGCATTGCCGTAAAACTTACCGCAATGGACTTTTCGGCGATGATTTCGAGGATAAACGATTCGTGCGACTTTGAAGCCGTAATGCTTGGCTTTACGGGCGGCGGAGACCCTTCGGGGGGAAAGGCCATATACCGTTCCGACGGCTTTTTGCATATATGGAACCCGCGCCAAGACAAGCCCCAAACCGACTGGGAAAGGCAGATAGACGCCTTAATGGACCGGCAGGAAAGCGAAATGGATTTGCAAAAGCGCCGCAACATAGTCTTTAAAATGCAGGAAATTTTTACCGAGCAGCTGCCGTTGATATATCTGACAACCCCTTTCTCGTATTCGGGCGTAAAAAAGAAGTGGAAAAACATATCCGTTCCCCAAAGCGAAAGCATTTTGTGGAATTTAGACGAGCTTTACCAAGATGATTAGGTACGTTTTAAGACGCTTTCTTTCGATTATACCAATGCTTTTGGCGACAAGCGCACTGGTGTTTTTGCTTATGTATATGGCCCCGGGCGACTTTTTAAGCGAAGCGAGAAACTCGAAAGAGATTAGCCCCGAAATTGTAAGGCAGGAGGAAATACGCCTCGGCTTGGACAAGCCGTGGTATGTGCAGTATGCAAGGTGGCTAAACGGGGTTTCTCCCGTAAAAAGCAGCCTGTTTTTGCCCGAAAGCGAAAAGGCGCAGCATTCCGTTGTATATTTTGGCAAGCCCGATTTCGGATATTCGTGGAGCTACAAAATACCCGTTAGCAATCTGCTTTGGCAAAGAATACCCGCAACTTTGGCGCTGGCGTTCGCCTCGCTTTTTGCGACATATTTAATTGCCATACCGCTGGGGGCTTTGGCCGCAATGTATAAAAATTCGGCATTCGACAAAATTACGGGGGTATTGTCGTACATATGCCTTAGCGTGCCCTACTTTTTCCTTGCATTGTTGGCGGTGCTTGCCGCCGCCCTTACGGGCTGGCTGCCCACGGGCGGGCAAACTTCAATACAGTTCGACTTTCTTTCATTCCCGCAAAAGGTGGGCGACTTTCTTACCCACCTTATTTTGCCGACGGCGGTTTTAAGCATAGGCTCTATAGCCTCGCTTACAAGAATTATGCGCGGCAATTTCCTGGATTATTCGAACCAGGAATTTGTTACAACCGCGCGCGCAAAGGGCGTCGGCGAAAACGCAATCGCATTAAAGCACATTTTAAGAAACGCGCTAAACCCGCTTATAACGTCTTTCGGGTTTGCCCTTAGCGGCATATTGTCGGGCGCGCTTTTAATAGAAAACGTAATGAACTACCCGGGGCTTGGGCAGCTTGTATATACCGCCATTTTAAAGCAGGACCAATTTGTGGTTATGGCGGGCGTAGTTATCGGCTGCGTTATGCTTGTGGTAGGCCAGCTTGTTGCCGACATTCTGCTGGCGGTATGCGACCCCAGAATTAGGCTTGAAAACGAAAAGATACCCTATAGGACGCTTACTATAATACTTTCGGCAACAGCACTTGTATGCGCGGCCCTAACCTATTTTGCCGAATGCAAGCCCCTTTTGTTTGCATATTTTGCAAACGCGCTAAAATACGCCTGCATTGCGTTGCTTTGCGCGCTTGTTGCCGCGGTTGTTGTGGGGCTGCTTTGGGGCGCGATATATTTTATAAGGCACTTTTTAAAGCCCATTTTAAAGAGCAAAAAAGGCGCGCTTTCGCTTGCGGTGCTGCTTGTTATGTATTTTTCGGCGGCATTTTCGCAGTTTTTGTCGCCCTATGCGCCCGAACGGCAAAACCTTAACAGTGCGTTTGCACCGCCCACAAAAATTGTATACGAAAACGGCTCGCTTTGGGCGGTTCAATATAAAAGGGTAGACGTTTCGGCGTCTACCTACATTCCCGTTTCGAAGGCAAAAATAAAATTCTTTGCAGAAGGTTCGGAATATAATTTTTGGGGAATGTTTAAATGCAAAACCCACCTTTTCGGAACGGAAAACCCCAACGACAGGGTATTTTTGCTAGGCACCGACTCTACCGGCAGATGCGTATTTACAAGGCTTTTATACGGGGCGGTAATTTCGCTTAGCATAGGCTTTATAGGCATTGCAATAACCCTTGTTTTGGGATTTGTAGTAGGCGGGCTTTCGGGCTATTTCGGAGGCGCAATAGACTTTGTCTGCATGCGCTTTGTAGAATTTTTAATGGCGGTTCCCAGTCTGTATTTGCTTTTGGCAATGCGCTCGGCGTTGGCCCCGCACTTTAGCAGCGGGCAAATGTATGCAATGATTATAATCATTCTTTCGGCGCTGGGCTGGGCGGGGGCGGCCCGCGTAATAAGGGGCATGGCGCTTTCGCTGCGCAAAAGGCAGTATGTGCAGGCCGCAATTTGCATGGGGCAAAACCCGCTAAGGGTAATTGTAAAACACTTTTTGCCAAATATGCTCAGCTATTTAATTGTAAGCGCAATGCTTTCTATACCCGCCTACATATTAGGCGAGGCCGCCCTTTCGTTTTTGGGGCTTGGCATACAAGAGCCCGCGGCGTCGTGGGGGTTAATGCTTTCGCAGGCGCAAAACGACACAAAAGTGCTTATGCTGGGCTTTTGGTGGCTGCTGCTGCCTGGCGTTGCAATATTTGCCGCGGTGCTCGCATTCAGCGCGCTCGGCGACATTATGCGCGACATAGCCGACCCCAAAAAATAACAAAATGTAGGATTGACAAAGCCCGAAATTTAGGCCGATAATGTCGGCTTTTAGAAAGTATATATGGGTAAAATTTTAAGACTCTTTGCACTGTTTTTCCTTGCGTGCCTTTGCACTTTCGGCGAAAAGGAAAGCGTTTTTTCGCTGGGGGTAGAATCGCTTATCGAAAAGGCCAAAGCCGGCAACACTGCAAGCCAAATAAAATTGGGCGAATATTACCTTAACGGCATAATAGTTTCTAAAAACGAAAAAGAGGCATTTAAGTGGTTTTTAAAAGCGGCCAAAAGCAACAATTCCGAGGCGCTATACAACGTGGGCATTTGCTACATAAACGGCATAGGCGTAAACCAGGACGAAAGCAAGGGCGTTGATTATATGCGCAAAGCCGCCCGCCTAAAAAACAAGCTTGCCGTATACAACCTTGGGGTGTGCTACGCAAACGGCATAGGCCTTGAATGCGACAACGCAAAAGCCTATGCGCTGTTTTCGCTTATTTGGCACGATATAGACGAAGCCAGGCAGGCAATGGACATGATTTTTGCCAATATGACACCCGAAGAAAAGCAAAAGGCGCAGACGCTGAAAAACAATCCGTCTGGCATATATTAAAATGCCCGTATTCGACAAAAATTTGCTTGTCGGCAATTTTAAAAAATCGGGAGTATGCCTTGAAATTTACGAAGAGGCAGCCTCTACAAACGACAAGGCGTTCGAGCTTTTAAACGAAAATCCTTTATGCGCAGCCATTGCCGAAACGCAAACCAGCGGGCGCGGCAGGCTTGGGCGCAAGTGGCAGGGGGCTTCGGGCGAATCGCTATTCTTTTCGGGCGGTTTTGTTGCAGACAAAAGCACAAAGCTTTTAAGCGTGCCCTGCCGCGTTGCGATTTTGCTTTGCGGGCAGCTAAAGGCCGCATTCGGCGCAAACCTGCAAATAAAGTGGCCAAACGACATTTATTTTAACGGCAAAAAACTTTGCGGCATACTATGCGAAGCAAAGGCCGAAAACGGCAAAATATCGAAGGCGGTTGTCGGAATAGGCGTAAACATTATGCCGCCAAAGAACCCCGAAAACTTTAGGCGCCCGCCCGTTTCGCTAAGCGAAATCTGCAAAAATGCCGACATAAACAAATGCGCAATTTGCTGCAAAAACGCCTTTGTAGACGCACTTTGCGGCGCAAACGCAAAAAATGTCTTGTCGCACTTTGCCGAATACGATTGGCTATACGGCAAAAAGGTGAAAATTTTGCTTTCGAACGAGGAAATAGAGGGCGTTGCCTGCGGTATAAACGAAAACGCCGAACTTTTGATAAAACAGGCAAACGGCGAAATAAAAAGCGTATCTTCGGGAGAGGCAAGCATTGCCGTATGAAAATTTTATGTATAGACATGGGCAACACCCGCACACACTGCGCGGTTGTAGAAAACGAAAACGTAGACCAATTTAGGGAGCTGCCCACAAAAAACTTCGGGGCGAAATTCTCCGAATATTTTGCAAACCTAAGCGCCGTAGACGGCATTGCATGGTGCTCGGTTGTGCCAAAAGAGGCTGGCATTTTGCAAAGCGCGCTTGAAACTTGCGGCAAAAAGGCGCTGCGCCTTTGCTACAAAAACTGCCCCATAAAAATAGACCTTAAAAACCCCGCCGAAGTGGGCGACGACCGCCTTGCCGACGCTATAGGGGCCGCAAGATTTTTTAAGCCCCCCTATATTTGCGTGGATATGGGAACGGCAATTACCATAGACCTTGTGGACAAGTCGGGCAGCTATGCGGGCGGCGCAATCGCCCCGGGGCTGCACGCATTTACGCTGTATTTGCACGAAAAAACCGCCCTTTTGCCGAAAATAGACCCGCAAAATGCCGACTACTCGGTAAGCGTAGGCAAATCCACCGTAGAGGCAATGAACGTGGGCTGCGTAAAGGGGCTTTGCAGGCTTATAGACGGCATTATAAACGACATTCAAGCAGAATTTTTCGACGGGCAAAATGCCGAACAAAAAACGGTATTTACGGGGGGCAGCCTTTCGCTTCTCCCCAAAAAATGGCTTGCCCTGCGCAGGCGGGAATGCCATCTTGCTCTATTGGGTTTACACGACTTTTACATAACAAAAATACAAGGCTAAAAAAATGAAAAGACTATCCATATTCCTATTTTCGCTTTTGGCGGTTGCCGCCGCAACTTTCGCGCAGGACAAAACCGAGCTTTTAAAACAAAAAAACCTTTTTAAAGACTACGCAAAGTTCGACAACCCCGCGGTTTTCGCAAACCTTCAAAACAACGCAAACCTTATTGCCGACTACGAATCGAGGCTGTCGGACTTTAAGGACACCGAGCTTTTTCCGATAGCTATGGCGTATATGGCGACAAGAAACGTCGACAAGGCAATGTCGCTTTTGCAAAAGCACATTAAGGCGGTTCCGCAAAACGCGGCGGCCATACGCAGCTTGGCCACAATGAACCTCATTAAAAACGACAAAGCCGCCGCCGAAGACCTGTACAAAAAGGCCTCGGACATGGGCGACAAAACCGCGTTAAAATCGCTTGCAAGCCTGTATATTATGGAGCGCACCCCCAAAAAGGTTGAAGCCTACATAGACGCCCTAAAAGCCTTGGCCAAAGGCGACTTGGAGGCCGCCAACATAATTTTGATGTACAGCTCCGTTAACGAGACAAAGAACGAAGCTTTGGGAAAAAGCGTTTTGGCGAATTTGAATTTGGACGAAATCTTCAAAACGGCGTCGGTAGACTCTTTTAACACCGCCCTTAACATATACGGCGCAAACCCGAAATTGTGGGACGGCGAATGCGCGGTTATTCCCGCAAGGGCGGCGGCCATAAACAGCCTGTGGTTCCCCGCAAGCGAAGCCTACCAAGTTGCGCTAAAGGCAAACCCGAACAGCACCATTGCGCTAAAGGGCAAAGCCCTTGTAGAATACCGCACGGGCGATGTAAACGCGGCTTTCAAGCTTATAAACAAGGCTTTAAAATTGGGCGATAAATCCGCCTATAACGACTTGGTAGAGCTTTCGCTGATTTCCAAGCATATACAGAATATAGACGCCGTAAAAGACAAGCTGGCCGCCGCCGAGCTTAGAACTCAGCCGAAATTTATGCTTGTGCAATACGCCATTGCAAACAATGCCCCCGACTATTTCTATATGGGCGCCCTCGGCAAGAATAGCGAAGCTTTGTATAAAGACGAAGTTGCAAAGAAAATAATACGCTCGGGTCTCGAAAAATTCGGAGGCGATGCCCGCGCAAAGGAAGTGGAAAAACTTTTAAAATAAATGCCGCGCAAAATTTCGGAAAGCAAGCAGGACAAAAAGCGCAAGGCCGACTACGAAGCGCTTACCAGCCCCTTTATGCAGATAGAGGGAATGAAAGTGGCGGGGGCCCGCGCTTTGCTAGACCTGAACATCAGGCACACCTACGAACTTAGGGGGCGCGCACCCGAAGTGCTGCTCGAAGAACTTGCAAAAAAGCGCAAAAGCGTTGCCGACGACGACTATCTAAAATACTTCCGCATTGCCGTAGACTACGCCGAAAAGGAAGAATAGCGATTATGCAGTATTGCGATTTAAATACCGAAATAGAAGTTGGGGCAAGCGCCCACTATGTGCAGATAGGCCCGTTTAGGGGGCTTATAGACTGCGGTATGCACCCGAAGTATTACGGCTATAAAGCCCTGCCCGACTTGGCGCAAATTGCAGACGACACTTTGGATTTTATCTGCATAACCCACGCGCATTTAGACCACTGCGCGGCGCTGCCTATAATCGCAAGAAAGCACCCGCACGCCACCATTATGACAAACCGCGGAGGAGCCGACCTTGTAGTGCGCATGCTGCGCAATTCGAAGGCGGTTATGGCAAAGCAAAAAGACGAGCTAAAAATAATGGAATACCCGCTGTATTCCTCGGCCGACATAGACGCGGTAAAGTCCAGAATTATTCCGATGCAAAACGGCGTGGAACGCACTTTAGAGTTATCCGGCGGCGAAAGGATAACCGTAAGCTTTTGGGGAGCCGGGCACATTCCCGGGGCGTCGTCGGTTTTGTTGGAATATAACAGGCGCAAAATTTTGTTTAGCGGCGATATGAGCTTTCACTCTACCGCCCTGCTAAAAGGCGCAAACCCTCCCGCGGGCAAGGTCGACACCCTTGTAATAGAAACCACGCGCGGCTCGTACGACCGCCCAAAAGATTCAACCTACCAAAGCGAGGTTCAACGCTTTTTAAAGTCGCTTTCGACAACAATAAAAGACGGCGGCAGCGTTTTGGTGCCGGCCTTTGCGCTGGGCAGAATGCAGGAGATTTTGCTTATAATACAAAGGGCGAAGGCCGAAGGCACAATCCCCAAAGAAACCCCCGTTTTTGCAACGGGCTTGGGCGTAGACATTGCCGAGCAAATGATAGAGCTTTCGAAAAAAAGCCACCACTTTTCGTTTGCAAAGCAGGCTATGGAGGGCGTAAAGCCGATGCGTTTCGAAATAAAACCCGGGCAGGATTTCGAGGAAAAGGGAATCTACGTTTTGGGCAGCGGAATGCTTGTAGAACATACCCCCAGCTTTTTGGCGGCGTCGGCGGTAATGGCGCAAAAGGAAAATTCAATATGCTTTGTGGGCTATTGCGACCCCGACACCCCCGCGGGCAAACTTTTGCAGTGCAAACCTGGCGACTACTTTAATTTCGACGGGCTTTTCTATTCTACAAAAATAAACTGCAAGGTAGACAAGTTCGACTTAAGCTCGCACGCCGACAGGGCCGACATACTTAAATTCATAATCGAAAAAGACCCGCGTTGCGTAATACTAACCCACGGCAGCGAAGCGTCGCGCGAATGGTTTATGGACAACATAATAGACATAAGCCCGAAAACGCAGGTTATAATCCCGCAGCCCTCCGAGTATATGGAAATTTAAACGGGCAATTTACTCGTAGGGCAAAACTGCAACAAAAAGCCGAAGTAAAAAAACTTCGGCTTTTTTGTTTTGTGTTTTTTGCGGGTAAATCGGCTAGTATACCGAATTTACAATGTCGGGCTTTGTGTTTACAAAGCGCAGATTTTCGCCGGCTGCCGACTTTTTGAATATGCAGCCAATCATGCGCAGGCCCTCCGTATTTTCGGCATACAAGGCGGGCCGTTTTTCCTCTCCCGTAAACTTAAGCTGCACGTTCGAAAAGGTTATGTCTTTTGCATTTCTTACATAAAACCCGTACGACGGAATTAAAACGCCGAACATTCTGTTTTCGGGATAGGTCTTTTTAGGCTCGGGAACAACGGCATTTGCTGCGTTGTCAAGATTGCAGCCTTTAATTGTAAACATACAGTCGCTAATTGTTATGTTTTTCAGTTCGTGCCCCTTAACGGCGGTTATGGTGCTTGTTATCCAGCTTTCGGCGGTGGCTATAACGTTGCTTATTGCAATGTTTGCCATGGCGCTTTTTTTGTTGAGCAAATTTTTGTTGTTGCGGTCGTCTACCCTTATAAATACGGGGGTTTGTATGCCCTCCATAACTATGTTCGATATTGCAACGTTTTGCACGCTGCCGCCGTCTACGGCTTCCAGCGCAATGCCCGAAATGCCCGTGGCGGCCCCCTTTTCTATGCCCGAATTTTTAAGCCAATCCCACTTAAGCATTGTTTGGGGATACACCCTTTTAAATACGCAGTTCGAAACCGTTATGTTTTTAAAGTCGCCCTGGGTGCCGGTGCCTATTTTGAAAAAGTTGCTGGAACTTGCAATAACGCAGTTTGTAACCGAAATGTTTTCCACTACAAAGCTTTGCCCGTGCTCGTTTTTAAGGCAAATGCCGTCGTCCAAAGCGTCTATAATGCAGTTGGAAACAACCACGTTTTTGCTGGAAATATCCAGTCCGTCGTTGTTGTGGTTTGCGTGGGCGAAAATGTCGAGATTGTTTAATGCAACGCCGTCGCAATACAGGAAAAACGCATTCCAAAAAGCGGGCGAGCGCATTTTCACGTTTTTAACCGAAACGTTTTTGCACGAATCGAACAAAATGTTTCGCGGCCTGTGGTGGTATTGCGGGTGCTTTGGGTCGTGCGTAAACTTGTCGCCTGCGCCCCTAATTGTGCCGCCTTCAATACCTATGTTTTTTGCGCCCTTTGCGTATATAAACGCGTAGTTAAAATCGGCGTCGGCCGTAGGCAGGTCTATTTTGGGATACGCGTTAAAGTCTTCGCTGCCGAGCAAAACGGCATTGCCAGCAAGCTTTAAAACAACGTTGTCCTTTAAAACTATGTGGCCCGATTTGTATTGGCCTTCGCCGAACCAAACAAAGCCCCCGCCCGAAGCGGAACACTCGTCTATCGCCTTTTGTATCTGCTTTGTATTGTCGAAAACCCCGTCGCCCTTTGCGCCGAAATCGGCCACATCCACCGACTTTGCGCACGCAAAATGCGAAACTATAACCGCGGCAAAAAACGCGCCGCACGTCTTTATAAATTGTATGCTTTTCATATAACAATTCCACGCTATAAAAATATCCCTTGCGCGTCAAAAAAAATTTTTGCGGCTACCAAACAAACTTTTCGCCTGCGCGGCTCGGCAGTATTTTTATCTGCCCTATCCCGAAAGCCCGCGAGGCGTTAAAAGCCAAAGCCATTGCCCAAAACAGGTCGCAATGCCCGTCGCCATTGTGCGCGGCCTTAAAGCTTGCGCCGTCGTATGCAAAAGACCTCTTTAAATTCCTGAAATTGCCGCGCACCGCCTCGGTGTCGGGAATGGAAAACTCGCAGTTTTCCAGCGCCGACTTTAGCGGATACGCCAAAATTTCCTTGCTCTTTGCCGAAAAATTAAACTCTTTTATTCGCGAGCTCGAGTAGCGCTCTTTGGCCCTTTCGGCAAACTGGCGCCCTATTCCCGTATTGTCTATGCAGGCCATCACCACGTTTTCGTGCCTTAAGTACGAAAACAAAACCGATTCCTGCTCCGAAAAGGGGGCGTTTTTCATAAGCTGTATGTCGCGCACAAAGCAGTGTCCGTCTACCTTTTCTATGAGGCAAAATGCGCTAAAATCCCTCGTTCGGGCAACGTCTACGCCCAAATACATGGGGTTGTTTATGCCCGATAATTCGCGCCGCCAATTTTCGGAAGGCGGGTAAAAGTTTTTCTGCAACACGCCAAACGGAATAAAAACCTCGTTGTCGTCTGCGGGAACGCACATATATTCCTGCATAAAACTTTGCTCGTCCACGCACGAGGCCTTTATGTAGTCGAAATACTCGGCTTCGTCCATTTCGTATACGGGGTTGTCTTTGCCCAACGCGTTTTTAAGCTTTTGCAAAAAGCCCTGCTCCAATGCGTCCTGCAAGCTTACAGTGTGCAGCGAAATGTTTTTGGGGTTGTTGTTGTATTTTATTTCGCATACAAGCTTGTTGAAAAAGCTGTTTGCACCCCTGTGCGTCGAAATTATTTCGAGCTGCCCGCCCCAGGTTATTCCGGGGTATGCTATCGCATAGAGTTTTTCGGGGTCTTCGTGCAGGGCAAACTCGTCTAAAATTCGGTTGCCGCGCTTGCCCGCCTGCGCGTCGGGGTTCGAGCTTAGCGAATGTATTTTAGTCCCGTTAAAAAACCCTATTTCGCACGACGACGCGCCTTTCGACACCCCCATTCCCACGCTTTCGGCAAAGGCTATGTTCAAAATTTCGGCAAACTTTTTGCAGTCTTGCACAAACAAGGAGGCCTGCACCTCGTCACGCGAGCTTACCCAGGAATCCAGCCTTTGCGAGCTTAGGGCATGGCGGCGCACAAGGCTGTATGCCGATGTCCAGCTCATTCCTATCTGGCGGCTCTTTTGCATAAGCTTGATACGCGAATTGTCCAAAAGCCACTTTTTTTGATACGGCAAAAAAAAGCTCATAACAACTTAAGTTTGTCCTCTATTTGGGCGAGTGTTTCGCCGCCTATTTCGCCCGACGGCGTTTTGCCGTTGTCGTCTTTGGCCGTAGCCGAAAGTTTTTGCACTATCCCCGCTATTGCGTTAAGGGCGGCGGGAGTAATTTCGGCAATGTCGCTTTCGCAAAAATAGTCGAACAGCGCCTCCAAAATTAAATCCACCAAAACCTTGCGCTTGTCGCAAAGCGTGCCCAAAACTATTTCCGAGGCCGTAATTGCGTTTTCGCGCGCCGCGCGTATTTTGTCGAGATACTCGCAAAAGGGAGTGCCAAGCGCCCTCTTTTTTGCGCGCCTTTTCGGCTTTGCCGAAGAAGCCGCCGTTTTAGCGGCTTGTGTTTCAACAACTTTTGGCGGCATACTAAAAGCCCCTTCTTTCGAGATAGTCGTAGGCCAAAGCGCTTAGCGTGCAGCGCTTATACGACGGCGAAATTTCGTCTTCGCCCATTTTTATGTAGCCTTTCTTTTCAAGGTAGTCCAGCTCGCGCAAAAGCTCGCTTTCGCCTATTTCGAACGACGCGATTTTAAGCCCGCACAGAAGGTTTTTTACGGGCATTTGCGCGGGGCTTGCCGCCCTTAGCTGAAGCAGTATTGCCGTGCGCACCATAATTTTGCAGTAGCTCATTTTACAGCCTTTGACGCGATTTTTTCCACTCTAACTCCGAGTTCGCCTATGCGCTGGTTTGCAAGCGCGCTTTGCGCTATAAGCGAGCTTATGTTTTGCGCGTTTTTGCTTATAAGCTCGCGCGTTTCGCCCAGGCTTTGGGCATACTGGCGCTGCATTAGACGAATGTCCTCCCTTATTTCCGAGCGCAAAAGCCTAAGCTCGCCGCCCGACTCGGTTATTATGCGCATTAGTTCGTTGCGCATTTTTTCCATACTTGTATATGTTACATACGTTATTTTCGGATCGGGTTTTTCGGCCTGCATATCCCTTATTTTCAAAGCCAAATAATACGCGCCAAGCAGGGCGGTAGCCGCCGTAAGGCCCAATCCCAAAAGTTCTGAAGATTGCGTTTCCATTACCCGAATTTAAAACCGCGCGGCAAAGGGGTCAAACGTGGGTTTGCTTTGTTTGCAATGTTTGAACGCGCGCAAATGCGGCTCAACGCCTGCGCTATATTGTAGAATACGGGTCTACGTCCAAAACGTCTTCAATGTCTTTGTCGAATGTAAACGAATTTCTTACGCGCATAATCTTTTCGACGGTGCTTCGTACATTACCGCAAAAATACCACAGGTGCCAGCGGTAGTATTCCTGGATTTTCTCTATGGGAGCCGGGGCGGGCCCGCGCATTAAAACCGAAGAACCAAGTTCAAGCTCGGCCTTTTTTGCGAAGTGCTCGCAGTAAAACGCAAGCTTGTCGGGGTTGCGCGACCTGAATATGTGCCTTATAAGGCGCTTTGCGGGCGGGTACGAAAACCTCATTCTGTTTTCGAGCTCCTCCCTTAAAAAGTCCTCCAAATTGTCCTTTCGCGCATATTGTATGGGCGGGGCGTCGGGATTCATCGTCTGCACAATAACTTCGCCTCCGCCGGTGCCCCTGCCCGCCCTGCCCGAAACCTGGACAATAAGCTGGTAGGTGCGCTCGTTTGCGCGGAAATCCTCCATATTAAGGCTTATGTCGGCGTTCAATATGCCTACAAGCGTAACTTTGGGGAAATCCAAACCCTTCGAAATCATCTGCGTTCCCACAAGCATATCTATGTTGCCCTTTCTAAATTCGCCGAAAATGCGGCGGTATTCGTCGCGTTTTTTCATTGTATCGGCGTCTATGCGGGCAACCTTTGCCTGCGGGAATGTCTGCGATATGTATTCTTCAACCTTTTGCGTGCCAAAACTTTTCCACTTGGCTTTAGGCGAACCGCAATTAGGGCATTTTTGCGGGGCTTTCTCTTTGTGCCCGCACATGTGGCACATAACATAGTCTTCCTTGCGGTGCCATGTAAGGCTAACCGAGCAATTAGGGCATGTTGCCACATACCCGCAATCGGGGCACTGGAAAAGTTTTGAATAGCCCCTGCGGTTTAAAAACAAAATCACCTGTTCCTTGCAGTCTAGCCTGGCAAGCACTTTGTCGCGCAATATGTTCGAAAATATGGCGTTGGGCTTTTCGCGCTTCATATCCACAAGCATAATCTTGGGCATTGCCCTGTCGTCTACGCGCGATGTCATTTTGCTGACGGAATACTTTGCGTTTTTAACGTTGTATAAGGTTTCAAGCGACGGCGTTGCCGACCCCAGCAGCGCCAGCGCCCCGTTTAGCGACGCCCTGTATACCGCCAAATCCCTTGCGTTGTAGCGCGGCGCGTTCTCCTGCTTGTAGGCGGTGTCGTGCTCTTCGTCTACAATAACAAGCTTTAGGTTTTGCATTGGCGCAAAAACGCACGAACGCGCGCCCACGGCAACCTTTGCCGTGCCGTTTATCATCGACCTCCAAGCCTGCAGCCTTTGCCCGTCGCTTAGGTTGCTGTGCCAAACAACAAGCTCGCTTGCGCTTAAATTAAGCTTGCTTCTAAGCCTGCCAACCGTTTGCGGGGTAAGCGAAATTTCGGGCACCATAAAAATGCAGGAGCCGCCCTTTTCCAAAACGCTGCGCATTGCCCTTATGTATACTTCGGTTTTGCCCGAACCGGTAACGCCGTAAAGCAAATGTGTTTTGAATTTGTTTTGGGCAAGCTGCCCGCAAATGTCGTTTAGGGCGTTTTGCTGCTGTTCGTTTAAGGGCAAATCCTTTGCGGCAACCACCTCGTTCTGCGAAATGTCGTCGTCGAAGGCGAATTTTAAAATCTCGGTATCGCGCTGGCGCACAATGTTTTTTTCCACCAAAGCCTCTACCGACGACGGCGAAACATTAAGGCTTTTGCACAGGGCCGCCTTTAAAATGGGAAACTTGTTTTTCCTTAAATATTCGCAGATTTTATACTGGTTTTTTGCGCGTTTTTTTAGCGCGTCTATTTCGGCTTGTTCAACATTTTCGTTCAGGCTAATTTCGAAACACGTTTGAACCTCCCTGCCCGATTTTACAACCGCAGGCAGCATTGCCTCTACCGCCTGCTGCACGCTGCAGGCATAATACGAAGAAATCCATTTGGCCAAGTCGAAAAGCTCTTTTGTCAATACGGGGCATTCGCCTATAACCGAATACAAATTTTTAAGCTTAAATTCCGGATAGTCCGCAAAGCTGTAGTCTTTTATATCGCATACAATGCCGTCGGCCATAGTTCCCCTAAGGGGCACTTTAACCAGCGAACCTATTAAAACCTTTCCGTCAAGCGAGTCGGGCACAAGGTATGTAAGCTCTTTGCCGAATCCGTTAAAGAGTATCACCGACGCCGCTTTTGGAAAGCTACCCATAAATTCAAAATTGACTAATATAAAATTGCATTGATTATAGTTTACAGATTTTAAAAATTTGCAAACAAGATTATGATAGTATACCCCGCCATAGACATAAAAAACGGCAAATGCGTAAGGCTTAAACAGGGCTTGGCAAACCAGCAAACGGTGTATTTCGAAAACCCGATAGACGCCGCGAAAATGTTTGTAGACGCCGACGCGAAATGGATACACATTGTAAACCTCGACGGCGCATTCGACGCAAAAACCTCGGTGCTTGGCATAGTCGAAAAAATCTGCCTAATGGGCGTAAAAGTGCAGCTCGGCGGCGGCATGCGCGATGTTTTGTCGGTAAAAGCCGCGCTTGAATGCGGGGTAAGCCGCACGGTTATAGGCACAAAGGCGTGCACAAACCCCGAATTTGTATCCGAATTGGTATCTTTATATGCCGAAAAGATTGCAGTTGGTATAGACGCCAAAGGCGGCAAAGTTGCAACAAACGGCTGGGTAAACGTAAGCGACAAACACGCGCTTGATTTTGCCGCAGATATGGCAAAAAGAGGCGTTAAAACCATAATATACACCGATATAGACACCGACGGCATGCTGACGGGCCCGAATATTGCAGCCCAAAGCAAAATGCTCGAAAAAACACTGCCATTTAACACGTCGGTTATAGCTTCGGGGGGCATTGCGTCGGCCAAAGACATTTTGGCGCTAAAGGAGCTTTCAAAAAAATACCCCAATCTAAACGGGGCAATAACGGGCAAGGCCGTATACGAGGGGAAAATCACCCAAAGCGAACTAAAGCGCCTTTGCAGCGAGCTGTAAACAGGAAAGCTTCAATTAAAACGCAAAAAAACGGCTGCCTACTTTCGGTTGCCGTTTTTTGTTGCATAAAAAAGCCCTTTTTTGGAAACGCTTTTACAGCGCAACGGCAAATTGTCCATAAAAAAAGCCAGCATTGAATGCCGGCTTGAAAATTGTTCTGACTGCGCACTTAGCAGTCCCATGTGCGCTTCTTATGACGATTAGCCTTTGAACGCTTCGAACGCTTGTGCTTGTTCATCTTCAAGCGTCTCTTCTTTTTCAAGTTTGCCATCTTTTATCCAGTCTTTCTTTTCGAGTAAATAAAATTTATAAAGTTAAAATCATCTCATTTTTTGACGATTTGTAAAGCTTTTTTTTCGCGCGCAAATGCGGGCAAAAAAAGGCGCATTGCCGATTGCGCAAAATTCAATCAATCAATTTATTGACAAAAAAATGCGGCAAATATATCTTTGGCGGAATATATTTATGCCAAACGCACGACAAAACCGCATAAAGTGCGCAACCTAAACAGATAAAATACTAAAAGATGTTCAGCCTAACACAAAATCTAATAACGCAATATCCCGTGGCGTCGGCCGCCGTTTTGCTGCTGATTGCCTACATATTCATAGCGTTGGAGAAAATCCCGAAAGTTACGGTTGCCCTTATAGGAGCGAGCTTGGCGATTATTTTCGGAATGGTAAGCCAGGACAAATTTTCGGACAACCTGCCCAACCCCCTATACTATGTAAACTACATAGATTTTAACGTTATATTTTTGCTGATTTCGATGATGATTATTGTTTCGATAACGTCCCGAAGCGACATATTTTCGTATGCGGCGGTAAAAATAGTGAGGTTTACAAAGGGAAACCCCCTTAAAATTTTGGTGTCGCTTTGCTTTTTTACGGCTGCAGTAAGCGCTTTTTTAGACAACGTTACAACCGTAATTTTGCTTATGCCGATAACCTTTTCGATATGCAGGTCGCTAAACCTTAAGCCGATGCCCTTTTTGATTGGCGAGATATTTTCGTCGAACATAGGCGGAACTGCAACCTTGATAGGCGACCCACCGAACATAATAATAGGCAGCGCGGCAAATTTTTCGTTTTTGGATTTTATAAACGAGCTTACCCCCATTGTAATAATAATACAAATCTGCATAACGGCCTTTATTGCGCTGGCATTTAAAAAAGACCTTATATGCACGGCCGAATGCAAGGTAAAGCTTGCAACGCCGAAAATAAACAGGCTTTTGGCCGTGCGCTCGCTTTGCGTTTTGCTGCTTGTTATTATGGGCTTTATGCTGCGCGACTTTATCCATATAGAAACCAGCATTGTCGCCCTGTTGGGAGCCGCAATTTTGCTTATATTCGAAAACCCGCAAAACGTATGGAAAGACGTTGAATGGAACACGATATTTTTCTTTATAGGCCTGTTTATAATAATAGGCGCCCTTGAAGCCTCGGGAGGAATAAAGCTTATGGCGCAATGGCTTATAAACTCCACAAAAGGCTCGGAACTTACGGCGTCTATGCTGATATTGTGGGGGTCGGGCATAATTTCGGGAATAATCGACAATATTCCGTATACCGCCACAATGTCGCCCATGATTGCGGAAATCGGCAAAGTTATGGGCGAAAGCTATGCCCAGCCTTTGTGGTGGTGCCTTTCGCTGGGCGCGTGCCTGGGCGGCAATATGACCATTATAGGGGCGGCCGCCAACGTTATTGTATCGGAAAACGCAACAAAACAGGGCTTTCCCATAGGCTTTCTAAAATTTATGGGCTTCGGCATAATCACGGTATTCATTTCTTTGGCGTTAAGCTCTGTGTACATATATCTTAGATTTTTTATTTAATATCTGCTTGAAAACACCCCCGCTTTTCTATTGAATATTAAGCGCATTTTAACAAACAACAGGTTATATGATGAAAACAAAAACATTAACTTCTTTGGCGGCCATTTCGTTGGTTGCAATTCTAAACACTGCATGCGCAAGTATGTGCGGCGGTCAAAAAGACATCTCCGTTCAGATGTATTCGGCAAGGCAGGACATTAAAGCCGACTACTCGAAAACGGTTAAGGCCCTGGGCGAAATGGGCTTTACTTCGGTGGAAGCCGCAGGCTATTCCAACGGCAAGTTCTACGGTATGACACCCGAACAGTTCAAGAAAACCATTGAAAGCAACAATATGAAGGTTCTTAGCTCGCACACCTCCAAAAGATTGAGCGAAAAGGAACTTGAAAGCGGCGACTTTACCGAATCGCTTAACTGGTGGAAAGACGCCGTTAAAGCGCACAAAGCCGCGGGTATGGAATATATTTGCGTGCCCAGCATGCACAATGCCCAGCAGCTTAAAACACTTAAAAGGTTGCAGGTATATTGCGACTACTACAACGCCATAGGCAAGCTTTGCAAGGAAAACGGCATAAAGTTCGGCTACCACAACCACAAATTCGAATTCGAAAAGATTCAGGGCAAGGTTATGTACGACTACATGCTAGAGCACACCAACCCCGAATACGTATTCTTCGAAATGGACGTTTACTGGACGGTTCGCGGCGAATGCAGCCCCGTTGCATACTTTAACAAATATCCGAAGCGCTTTAAGCTTTTGCACATTAAAGACGACAAGGAACTCGGACAAAGCGGCATGGTAGGCTTCGACGCGATATTCAACAATGTAGACAAAGCGGGCACCGAGCACATTATAGTTGAAGTTGAAAGATACAACTTTAAGCCCCTAGAAAGCATAGACAAAAGCATAAAATACCTCCAAAAGTCGGCTTTTGTTCCCTGCAAATACAACGTTGCAAAATAATTAAACCGAATATTTAAAACAATGGGCGCCGGCTACAAATCAAGCCGGCGCCTTTTTGTTTGGCATAAATGCACATAAAAAACGGCAAGGCGTATATTGTTATAATCCGCAAAAAAAGCCCGCCTGCAATTGCAGTCGGCGGGCTTTTAGCCGTTGAATGTTTATGCTATTGCTTAAATTCCAGCAAACAGCCGTCTAGCACGTCTTTTACTTTTATAGTATAGGGCTTTTCAACCTTTTTGCCGTTAAAGTAGATGTTTTTCATTGTTTTTGCAACGCCCGCCTTTTCGGCCTTTACTTCTATAAACTTGCCGTTTGGCAATGCAACTTTTATGCGCTTAAAGCGGGGCAGCCCCAAAACATATTCGCCTGAGGCCGGACACATCGGGTAAAAGCCCATTGCGGTAAATATATACCATGCGCTCATTTGCCCGCAATCGTCGTTGCCCGTAAGGCCTTTGGGCTCGTCTTTGTAGTTGTCGAACATAATTTTGGGAATGCGCTTTTGGGCAATGTCCAGCCTGTCGCAATAGTTGTATAAATATACATAGTGGTGCGAGGGCTCGTTGTTGTGGGCGTAGTGGCCTTTTTCGAAAACTTCGTCGAGGTTTTTTACAAAGTTTTGCTCGCCGCCCATAAGCTCTATAAGTCCGTAGGGGTTTTGCATAACACAGAAACGGTATTGCCAGTTTTTAGATTCGGTCATACCCTCGTGGCGGTTCGGGTGCCACTGCCCGTTTGCCTTTTTGGCATGGAAAAAGTTTGTTTCTTTGTTGAACAAATTGCGGTAGTTTTCGGAGTGGCGCATAAAGGTTTTGTAGTCGTCGTCTTTGCCCAAAGCCTTTGCCATTTGCGCTACGCAATAGTCGTCTAGGGCAAACTCCAGCGTGCGCGAAACCGATTCGTTTGTGTAGTCGCTTGTAACATAGCCGCGCTTTAAATAGCTTGTAAGCCCCGAGCGCGCTTCGTAGCCGAAACCTTCCCTCCACAACCCGCGGTCTACCCAGCGGCTTTTTTCGTCGTTGCTGGGGGGCACTGTTGCGTCTTTGCGTATTGCCTCGTAGGCGGTTTTTACGTCGAAATCCCTAAAGCCGTTTACGTAGGCGTCGGCAATAACGGCGTCGGCGTGGGTGCCTATCATTATATTCGTAAACGAAGGGTTGGGCCATTTGGGCAGCCAGCCGCTTTCCTTATACATTTGCACCAAGGCCTGCACCATCGGCGAAACCCTTTCGGGGGCTATTATCTGCAAAAACGGGTGCTGCGCGCGGAAAGTGTCCCACAAAGAATACGCGTTGTACGAAACGCCCTCGTGGATTTTGTCGTCGAAAGCGCTGTAATAACGCCCGTATTCCGAAAATTCGCGCGGCAGCTGCAATGTTCTAAAAAGGGCCGTAAAAAATATTTTTTTGTCGAGCTCGCTTGCCGCCTCTATTTCTATTTTGTCGAAATAGTTTTGCCACTGGGCTTTTACAACGGCCTTTGTCTTGTCGAAGGAGTTGTCGCCGATTTCCCTATCTAGATTTTCGGCTGCCTGTTCGTAGCCTATAAACGACGAGCCCGCCTTTACCTGAACGGTTCCGACATCTTCGGCAAATTCTATCGCGCACGAAACGTCGTAGCCGCCCGAAACCGAATTTACATAGTCTTTCTTTTGCCCGTTGTTGTATACCGCCAAAAGCTTGAAGGGCTTGTCGAACTTTAGAACATAGTAGCCTTTAAGGTTTTTAAGCTCGGGGCCCAAATGGACGTCGTGCCTTTCCTGGTTAAAAAGCCTGATTTCGCGCTTGTCGGGGAAAACCGCAATTTCGCCGCCGAAGGGTTTTTGCTCGGCGCGGGCCGCCTGTATATACATTACGGGCTTTGCCTTTGCGTTTTGCGGATAGTGGATTTTAAAAAATCCCGCTCGGCTAGTCGCGGTAATTTCGGTTGTAATTTCGCCGCCTTCGGGAACATCGTAGGCAAGTTTGTAATAGTAGGGGGTTGCAACTTCCCTGTTGTGGTCTATATTTACGCCGCGCTCTTCAACGCCTAGCTTCGGTTCGCCCAACTGCGGCATTAGGGTAAAAAAGCCGTAGTCGCCCATCCATATTGTGGGCTGGTGGCTTGCCATAAAGCCTATACATGTTTTGTCGTCGTAGTGGTATGCCGTGCGCGAAATCTTGTTTTCGCGGGTGACGGCGCACCATTGGGTCATTGCAAAGGGGCTGCCAACCGCGGGCGTAGTGCCGCCGTAGGCGGTAACGTGGTAGCCCGAAGCGCCCACAAACATATTCACATAGTCTAAATTTTCTTTGCCCGCAACAGAGCCTATGCACGCAAAAAAAGCCGCAAATACAAAAATCAGTTTCCTTTTCATACGAAGTCAGATTTTTGTTTTGCAAAAGCACAGTGTAAAGCAAAAAGTTTACCAATCTTGCCTGGTTAATATTTTTTCGACATAAGTGGGCAACGCAAACGAGGCCTTGTGTAAATTTGCATTGTAGTAGTCGGTTTTAATTTTCAGCGAATTAAAGCGCTTTTTGTTAAAGTCTTTTACGGGGTGGTATTTTTTAGACGCAAACCCGAAAAGCCATTCGCCCGACGGATACGTAGGTATATGCGCCTGATAGATTTTGCTTACGGCGAAAATCTGCCCTATTCTTTTGTGCGCGGTTGCCATTGCTCTTGAATCGCTTAAATAAAAGGGGCTTTCGTGCTGGTTTACCATAATGCCGTCGGCTTTTAAAGCCTTGTAGCAGTTGCCGTAAAACTCCTTTGTAAAAAGCCCCTCCGAAAACCCGGTAGTGTCGGAGGAATCTACAATAATTACGTCGTATTCGTTTTCGGCGCCTCTTATAAACTTTAGGCCGTCTTCGTAGGTAAGCGAAACTTTTGGGCTGTCTAGCCCGCAGGCCGTTTGGGGTATAAACTGCCTGCAAACTTCGGCAACCTTTTCGTCGAGCTCTACAATGTCTATGTGCTTTACCGACGGATACTTTAACACTTCCCTCGAAACGCCGCCGTCGCCCGCGCCTATAATTAGTATATTTTCGGGATTTTCGTGCACCGACATCGGAACGTGGGTAATCATTTCGTGGTAGATAAACTCGTCGCGCTCGGTAAACATAATGGAGCCGTCCAAAGCGAGAAAACGCCCGAATTCTTCGGAATCGAAAACGTCTATTTGCTGGAATCGGCTTTTTACGCTGCAAAGCTGTTTTTGCACCTTAATAGAAAAGCTTACGTTCGGAGTGTGCCGCTCGGTAAACCAAAGTTCCATAACTATTCCTTTAAAACATTCAGGTTGTTTATGTATAAGTCCTGGGTTCCCGTCATCGAGCAGCCCTTGTCTTTTGCGTATTTTATGTATTCTATAATCTGCTCGGTAATCATTTCGCCGGGCGACAACACGGGAATTCCGGGCGGATAGCACATGACAAACTCGCCGCAAATTCTGCCGCAGGTTTTGTCGAGCGGCAGGCTTTCGCTTTCGGCGTAAAAGGCATCTTGCGGAGACTTTACCACAATGGGGGTAATGTATTCCTGCGTAAGCATTCCCGTTTTCGGCCTTTTGTAGCGGCGGCGTATTTCGGAAAGCGCGCTTACAAGGCGTTCTATGTCGCTGAACCTGTCGCCTATCGAAATATACGCCAAAAAGTTGCCTATGTCGCCGAACTCTATTTGTATGTTGTATTCGTCGCGCAAAATGTCGTGCACTTCTATGCCCGCCAAGCCCAGGTTTAGGCTGTGCACCGAAAGCTTTGTCCGGTCGAAATCGTATATGCTGTCGGCATTTATTATCTCGCGGGAAAACGCGTAATAGTCGCCAATCTTGTTTATTTCGCGGCGGGCATATTCGGCCAATTCCAAAACGCCGTTAAAAATTTCGGCACCGTTTAGGGCAAGCTTGCGGCGCGAAATATCCAAACTGGACATAAGCAGATACGAGCCGCTTGTTGTCTGCATAAGGTTTATAACCTGGCGCATATAGTCGGCGTTTACGCGTTTGCCCAAAAGCAGAAACGAGCTTTGAGTCAGGCTGCCGCCGCTTTTGTGCATGCTTACGCTGGCCATATCGGCCCCCGCCGCCATTGCGCTTACGGGCAAATTTTTGCCGAAATAAAAGTGGGCTCCGTGGGCTTCGTCGGCGAGAACCAAAATGTTGTGCTTGTGGGCAAGCTTTACGATTTTTTTAATGTCCGAACAAATGCCGTAGTAGGTCGGGTTGTTTACATATATGGCCTTTGCATCGGGGTTTTCCCTTATGGCCTTTTCCACATCGGCAATCGACATACCCAAAGCTATGCCCAAATTTTTGTCTATTGCGGGATTGACGTAAACGGGCTCGGCCCCGCACAAAACAACGGCGTTTATTGCGCTGCGGTGCACGTTGCGGGGCAAAATTATTTTGTCGCCCCTTTTGCAGGCGTATAAAATCATGCTCTGCACCGCGCTTGTGGTGCCGTTTACCATAAAGAAGCTGTTTTTTGCGCCGAAAGCTTTTGCGGCAATGGCCTCGGCGTCTTTAATAACCGAAACGGGGTGGCAAAGGCTGTCGACAAGCTTCATTGTGCCAACGTCTACGCTAAGCGCGCTTTGCCCCAAAAACTCTACCAATTCGGGATTGCCCTTGCCCCTTTTATGGCCAGGAACATCGAACGGGACTATGCGCAGCTTTTTCAACTTTTCCAACGCCTCGTAAACGGGAGCGCGGTTTTGAGAAAGTTTTTCGTTTTTCAATATGTTAACTTCTTTCGCTTGTATTCGGCCAAGTGCTTTTTTTGGGAGGCTTCGCCTATAATTTTTATATTCAAAAGACTTTCCTCTTACAAAGGAAAATGCAACAAAAAAACGGAATATTTTTAGGGCAATTAAGCCGCAAAAAACATTCCGTTAATTACCAATAAGTTGCAAACCTGCTATTCGGGTTGCGCCCCGCGCTTTGTAACCGACTCGGCAGCGGCCTTAATTGCAAGCTCTATTGCGTTTTCGGTATTGTAGTTAAACAGCGTAAGCGCCGCCGCAAAGCTGCCTGTAAAGCAGTCGCCCGCGCCCACGGTGTCGACAGCCTTTACCTTTAAGGCCTTAAAGAATTTTTCGCCGTTTTTATTTACAAGCAAGCACCCTTTTTTGCCCAGCGTTATAACAACGTTTTTAACGCCCTTTTTAAGCAGAGACTTTGCCGCCTCCTTAAAGTCTGCATAACGCTTTTTTTGCAGCAGCAAAATTTCGTGCTCGTTGGGCATTAAAAAGTCTACATTCTTAAGGATTTCGTTTGGCAACGGCATTGCGGGGGCTGGCGTTAGCACTGTAATGCAGCCCGCCTTTTTCGCCGAAGCAATACCCGCCTTTACGGTCTTTAGCGGGCTTTCAAGCTGGAACAAAACAACCGAGTAGTTTTTAAAGTTTATCTTCTTTATGTCGGAAGGCAAAAGCTTTTCGTTTGCGCCGGAAGCCACCGTTATTATGTTTTCGCCGTTTTTGGCCACAACAATAAGGGCAACCCCCGTAGCCGTGCCCTTAACGATTTTCAGGTTCGAAACGTCTATATTGCGCTTTTTTAGGTGCGCAACATATTCCCTGCCGAAAACGTCGCCGCCGACTGCGCCGCAAAATGCGGTTTTGCAAAGGGCGGCTGCGCTCCACGCCTGGTTTGCGCCCTTGCCGCCGTTGTTGCACGCAAACACGCCGCCAAGCAAAGTTTCGCCCGCAAGCGGTATGCGCTGGCTATTTACAACCATATCCACATTGGCGCTGCCTACAACCAAAACATCGGTCTTTTTCATGGTGCAAGAATAGTTTAAATGCCAGTTTTTACAGTTTAGAGGCCACCAAAATGCCCAAGCCCGAAAGGAACATTACAAACATAAGGGCAAGCAATATGTTTGTTGTCTTGTCGGCGCCCTTAAATTCTTTCCAGATAAACACGCCCCAAAAGGCCGATACCATTGTAGCCCCCTGCCCCAAGCCGTATGCCAAAGCGGGCCCCGCAGCATCGGCGCACAAAAAGCTAAGGCTTGTGCCGCAGCACCAAATTGCGCCGCCTAAAATGCCAATCATATGCAGCTTTAAATTGCCCTTTTTAAAGTAGTCTAACAAGCCAACCTTGCCGCCCGAAATGGGAAAGCGCATAATTAGCGTGTTAAACACAAAGTTTGAAAGGAAAATGCCCACTGCAAAAATAAACACGGCGCTATACGCAGTTAACGCGTTCTCGTTAACTATTTTGCCCAGCTCGTCGGTCTTTTCCATTGCGGCAACAACGTAGCTGTAGAACAAGCCCATAAGCGAGCCCGAAATTATCGAAACGATTATGCCCTTGACAATTTTCCCGTTGCTCGAGTTTGTCGAACCCTTTTTAAGCTGGCCTAGCCTCTTATATGCCAATGCGTCTAAAATAATGGCAACAACCACGCAGGCAACGCCTGCGCCAAGCATTTGAACATTGCCCGTTTGGTTTTCGATATAGGTTGTTATTACACCCAAAACCAAAGCCAGCCCAACGCCAACGGGAAAGGCAACCGCCATGCCCGCCAAGTCGATGGCGGCCACCAGCAGTATGTTCGACAAATTGAAAATTATGCCGCCAACCAAAGCCGAAAGCACAAATTCGGGCGAGGCCGAAGTTAAGTCGGCAACAAAGCTTTGCCCCGTAGAGCCCATCGAGCCCATTGTAAGCCCGAGCATAAGCGTAAACAAAACAACGCCTATTGAATAGTCCCAATAAAAGAGCTGAAACGCCCAGCCTTTGCTGGCCAATTTTTGGGTGTTGCCCCAAGAGCCCCAACAAAGCATAGTTACTATGCAAAGCACAACCGCAATCGAATAGGAAGTAATTGTAATCATACAAATATTATCGTAGCAAATTGCGGGTGCGTCAAGAACAAACAAACTAACAAAAGCGCAACAAACCCCACATTTTTGGTTTGCAAAAAATGGGCGCAAAAAAGCCGCGCTACATACCCGAACCCATTGCGCCGCCGAACTGCGTTATGTCTACCGACGAATAGGGATTGTTGTATCTTGTAAGCAAGTCGGCATGCAAAATGTTTATTATATTGTAGTCTTTTATGCCCTCCGAAACATATTCGGCCATGGCCTTTCTAAGGTTTATCTGGTAGCGCAGGGCGTTTCTGTAAACGCTGTAATAGCGGTCTACGTCTACTGGGGTAAGCATGTTGCGCTTTAGCTCCATTAGCACGTCCAGCATATAGTTGCGGTAGCACTTAACATACATTTCCTTCGACATTTTGCGCTTTAAAAGGTTTATCGAATGTTTTTCGGCTATGGCCCCGAGCGCGCCGCTGCGCATTGCATAGCCGTATAGATTGCGCTTAAAGAAAACGAGAAAGTCGTTGTTTAAATCGGTATAGCGGCGTATTTCGGTTTTTTGGCGCTCAAGCTCCTGCATGCTGAATTTGCTCCATTCCTTAAGGTTGTTAAGCCTTAAAAAGTCTATTGTACCGAACGGCTTTTCCGACTTTAACGACGAGTCGAACTGCCTTACCAAAGTGTTGTAGTCGGGCAAGTCCATATCTTCGTGGCCTATAATAGAGCCCGTTTTGCCCGAATAATCTATAACGCCCGAATTGTAGCGGTTTACGGCCATTGATATAACCGTCATATTTTCGGGGTCTATAATAATCGACTGCGAAATGCCGGGCACCGTCTGCGACACGGTAGACATAAATTTTGTGCCGTCGCGGCTTATGGGCTTTATTGCAACATCGCGTTCAAAGCGCGGGATTTTGCCGAACACAAGGTTAAAATATTTGTCGTCTTCGGAGAATATGCGCACATAGCCCACTTTTATCGCGCCCGAGTCGTGCGAAACCAGGCACAAATCCTTTTCGGCGTCGGGCGAAAACTTTTCCATAATCTTAAGCGGAATAAACGCCTTGTCGAGGCTGTCGGGGATAAGCGCAATCAGCGGACAGTCTTTTGAAATCAGCGCCCTAGAGCACACTATTTCGCCCAGGCTGTTCGATATTTTTACGGGGAGGCGCCCCTCCAAAAACTCCTGCGTGCACAAGATTACGGGGTGCCCGCCAATCTTGGTAAGAACCGCTGTATATACGTTTTCCAGCTTGCCGCGCCTTGTAAATATGGAGGTTTGGAAAACGCTTTCTATTTTTTTGGAATAGCTTTCGGCTACAAGCGTTTCGTTTTCGCGCAGGCGCAGGTTGTTGCGCCTTACTTTTTCGGCCTTTATTTGCGAGCGTATTTGTCTGTCGTTTGCAATAATTTCCTTAATGCCGATTTCGAATTCGGCAAGCTGCTTTTCGTATTCGTTGGGGTATTTTGCCCTAACAAAATCGCGCAGCGAATCGAAGTCGTTTTTAAGCGAAGCTTTTGGAGCGCCTATAGACGCAAGCCTGCGGGCGGCGGCCACCTGCGCGTCTGCATAGGCCTTTGCGTTCGAGGCAATGCCCTTGCTGTTTTCTATCGCGCGCTTTTTCAGCTGCGCAAGTTCGTCTTTCGAAAGCGCTTTTTTCGGGTCCAAATCCCTCGACAAAAACGACGCCCATTCCGAAAAATTGTTCTCCATTTTAAAGAAGTCGTCTTTGTAGAATTTTTCGAGAACCGAAACCGTTTCGTTGTAGACTTGCTGCGGGTACGACAACTTGTATTCGTTTAAATTTGCACACGAAAGCGTCTGGGCAAAAAGCCAGTTTTTGCGCTCTATGTAGTCGGCGGCAAATTTCGATTCGGCCTGCGCCAAAATTTTTGCGTAGGTTTCGGCGGGCAGGTTTATTTGCGCATTTTGAATTTCGTTGTAGGCGTCAACCTGCTTTTGCATATAGCGCTTTTTGTGCGCGGGCGAATTTGCGAAATATTTTTGCGCGTTGTCGCTTATGGTTTTTGCGACGCTTTCGGGAACGCCGGCAAACAGGGTTTCTTCGGGCGTCTTTTGTTTCGAGCACGAAAGCCCCGAAAACAAAAGCGCGGCAAGCAGCGTATATGCAAAAAATTTCATTTTATTTTTTTGTTCCCAATTTCAAAGCAACATCTACCGCGGCGGCAAAGCTTTTGCAGCTTGCAATGTTTTTGCCCGCAATGTCGAAGCCCGTTCCGTGGTCGGGGCTGGTTCTTACAAACTCCAACCCCATCGAAACATTCACCGCGCTGTCGAATTCCAGCGCCTTTAAAGGGGCCAACCCCTGGTCGTGGTACATCGAAACAATGCCGTCGAACTCGCCTTTAAGCGCGCGCATAAAAACGGTGTCGGGCGGAAGGGCCGCCGAAATATTCGGGTATTTTTTGCGCAGCTCGTCCAACGCCGGGTTTATCGTTTCCATCTCCTCGCTTCCTAAAATGCCGTTTTCGCCCGCGTGGGGGTTTAGGCCGCAAACCGCAATTTTGGGGTTTTGTTTTCCGCGCAAAATTTTGCACATTTCGTTAAGGCAGGCGGCAGCCCTCTGTATTTTGTCGAAACTTACCGCCTTTGAAACCTCAGAAAGCGGAATGTGCCAAGTGGCAAGGGCAAGCAAAATCTTTTCGCCCGCAAAGCACATTACGGCGCGCCCCTTCCACTGCGATTCAAAAAATTCGGTTTGGCCTACAAAGTTGTAGCCTGCCTTTACCATTTGCGCCTTCGAAACGGGGGCTGTAATAACCGCGCAATATTCGCCGTTTTTGCAGCCCATTGCGGCTTCCTCCAAAGCATTGTGGGCAAGAATTGCGCCCTTTTCGCAGGGTTTGCCGAAGGTAAAAACTTCGCTCGAAATTTCCCTTTTGCCGATATAGCTTGGCAGCAAATCCAAAAGCCGGGCGTTGCCAATAACCTCGCAATTTTTTGCAAGCTGCGGGGTTTCGTTTGCCCATTTTAAAATTATTTCGGGGCCTACTCCGCTGGGGTCGCCTATGGTTATGGCAAGCTTTTTCATTTTATTTTAAACCGTGCTGGGCAATGGGTCTTTCGCCGCTGTCGAGAATGAAGTTCAAAAAGTTTTCGCCCTCGGGGGTTTTTGCCATGCCAAGCTTTTTCGCCTCTTGGGCGTTTGCCTTAACGGACTTGCTTTTTACGAAAATAAAGCTGTAAAGCTCTTTTAGATTGGCAATCGAAGCCCTTGGGCAGCCCCTGCGCATAAGGCCTATAAGGTTAAGCCCCCTGATTGTGTTGCGGGTTGTGCCGTTTACATAGGGGGGCACGTTTTCCGAAAATGCGCTGTTGCCGCTAAGCATTACGCCCTCGCCTATTTTGCAGTTTTGGTGAATCATAACGCCGCCGCTTACAAAGGCGTTTTGCCCTATTTTGGTGTGTCCGCCAACGGCGGCAAAGCAGGCAATAATAACGTTGTCGGAAATTTGGCAGTCGTGGGCAACATGCGAATTTGCCATAAAAAGGCAGTTTTTGCCTACTTTTGTATATTCGTTGGGCTTTGTTGCCCTGTGCACGGTAGAGCCCTCGCGTATTACCGAATTTTCGCCTATAATTGTGCCGCTTACGGTTGCGGTGTTAAAATGCAGGTCTTGCGGGTCGCCGCCTATGGTGGTAAAGCTGCAAATGCGGCAGTTGTTTTCAACAATGCTGTGGGAGCAAATTTTTGCGTGTTCTTCCACAACCACGTTTTCGCCTATAACAACGTTGCTGCCTATTATTGCGTATGCGCCAATTTTTGCGCTTTCGGCTATTTTTGTGTTTTCGCCAATTATTGCGGTAGAGTGTATCATATAATTAAATTGCTATTTGTTTTGGATTTGGGTTGCGGCCTGAACAAGCAAGCTGCGCTTGTAGGGGCGCACGAACGAAATTTTAAGAACCGCCGTAAACATAATGCCGAACAGCGTTGAAGTATAGCCCGCCATAAGGCCCGCGTCTACCCAGTTTAGGCTAAGCATTATAAGCGAAAGAACCGTGCCCGCCAAACCTACATAAAGCCCCAGGTCGAAGAGGTTTTCCTCGTTGTTTAAAAGCTCTATTTTTAGCGAGGCGGGAACTTTTAGTTTTTTTACCACCGCAATTTTAATAAGGCTCATTACAAATATGGTAAACTGCAAAAGCAGGAATACCGAAACCGACACTATAGTCGGCATGTCGAGTTTGAAGTCCATAACCGATTTTACCTTGTTTGAATTTATTATGTTTGAAAATGCAAATTTTATTTCGGGGGCTTTTTGCGCCCCGAAGCTTATATCGAAAATGGCGGGCTCTACGGCCAAAATAATCAAAAGCGCCGCAATGCCCGCCGCAAACAAATTACGGAGGAAAAACAGCGCGCCCCTTGTGGTTTTCTCCGAAAACAGCCCGCGAAGCGACGAAATTATTGCATAGCAGCCTGCAAGCGCAAGCGCAAACTTAAGCAGCTTCGAAAGCGCGGGAAACTGCGCGCAAAACGCCCCCGCCCTTGCCGAATTTTCAATGCGCCAAATGTCGAGAGCCTCCAGACACTTTGGCATTTTATGTATGGGCCTGTTGTTTTTCAGCAAAAGCTCCAAAGCCCCCGCGCCCAAATCGCCTGCATAGATAAAGTCGCCCCACGCGTTTTTCTTGCCGTCTCCCAGATATTTGCAAATGCCGCCGATATCCTTGCACATAAGCAGCGCCGAAAACGCTAAATCGAAAGACTTTGCGTCGGGCGCGTTTTTAAAGGCGTTGGCCAAATCCACATAGTCCGACATCGAGCCGATCTTTGAATTAAGCTCGCTCAATTCTATCCAGTTAAGCCTTTTTGCGAACGACAACATTCCCACGCAGTACGATTCGTACCTAAAGCGCGAGGCGTCGTCGTTTTTTATATTGCCCAACTTCAGGGCAAAGTCTTTTAAAAACTCGGCGTTAAACGAGCCGCTTTGAACGCTTAGGGCTGTTATTGCAACCGCCGCCGAATAGGGAACCCCCGCCGATGTCGAGGCCGCGGGCAGCAAAAGCGTGTTTAAATTGCGCAGCTTTAAAACTTCGCAAACAAGGGGCATTTCGCTTTGCGAAAGGAAATCGAAAAACGCGTTTCTTATTTGCGGCGCGGCCAAGAGCGCATATACGCTTTGCGCGCTTTCGTCTTTAAGCGAAAATGTGGAATACAGCGCCGAAAAGAAAGTTTCTTCGCCGCCTGCCACGCGCCAAACGCCCTTTTCGCCCAGCATTGTTTCGCTTGCGGCTTTAAGCGCCTTTGCCTGGGGCGAATTGTCGTATTTTAAAAGGTCTATTGCAAGCGCGGGCTTTGCCGTGCCCAAATAAAATTCGGCAAGGGTTTTGCGGTTTACCGAATTGTTTGCGCTAATTAGCTGCGACTTTGAAATGCCCGAAAAATACGAAGGCACGTTTACGGCCAAAAATATTGCGGCAAAGCCCAAAACTGCTTTCAGACCCGCAAAAACGGCTTTTGTAAACGGCTTCATAAAAAATTTGCGCTGTAAAAATTCTATTCTTTGGGGTTTAAAATTTTAACACATTCGTCGAACATCTGCTTTGTGCAGCACGCCATGCAGCCGTGCTTTTTGTGGTCGGTGCCGCCGCATAGGTCGCCGACAGTTGCCCCCGCGCCTTTAAGGTTCGGCAAAAGCGCCATAATATCCCAAATTTCAAGCTGCGCGTCTATCATAACATGGGCAAGCCCCCTGCACAAAAGCATATAGCCGTAACAGTCGCCCCACGAGCGCAAAATGTAGCACTTCTTTTCCATGTCGTACCAGCCCAGGCGGCTGTGCAAAAAGGGCACTCCCCTTGTGTCGGAAGTTAAAACCGTTGCCTTTGCAATGTCGGTTTCGGCCGAAACTTTTACGGGCTTGCCGTTAAACAGACATTCGTTGTTGTCGCCAATCATGCGCTGTTTTAGTATGGGCTGGTTTATCATGCCCAAAATCGGCTTGTTGTTGCGCATTAGGGCAACCAATGTGCCGAACAGCGGAACCTTTGTTATGTACGACTTTGTTCCGTCTATCGGGTCTAGCACCCAAACGTATTCGGCGTCGATATTTTCGTTGCCGTATTCTTCGCCTATAATGCCGTGATCGGGAAACTTCGCCTTAATGCGTTCCCTAAGCATAAGCTCGGTATTCTTGTCGGTGCGGGTAACGGGCGAATGGTCGTTTTTTAAGTCCCAACTTATATTTTGTTTAAATTCGCCTGCGATATAATTTTCGGTAATATCGCCCAATTCGTTAATAAATTTCTTGAAAATTTCCATTTCCATATATGTTCTTATAGTTGCAAATGCCAAAGGATTACGCAAGCGATAAAATACCAATTTTTGCCCTAGATTTCGAGGGGGCAATAGCGTGCGGCATTGTGGAATTTGGCGTTGTAGAAATTGTAGATTGGCAAATTGTTTCGCTTAAAACTGCAATGTGCGCCCCAAAGTCGAAAGTGGCCCAAAAGACCATGGATATGTGCGGCTTTTCGGAGCAGGAGCTAAAAAGCGCCCCCAAGTTTGAATGCTTTGCAAAAGATTTTATTGCCATGCGCAAAAGGGGGCTTTTTGCCGCCCACAATAAAAGCGCAGAAAGCTCTATGCTAAACAGCTATTTTCCCAACCCAAGCGCATTTACCGACTTTACCAACAACACCACAACATTTTCGTGGCCGCCTTTTATAGACACGCTTGTTTTGGTAAAAAAAATCTTCCCCATGCTAAAAAGCGGAGCGCTAGGCAATGTTATAGAAAGCCTTTCGCTTTTAGACAAGCTTAACGACGACGCCAAACTTTTTTGCCCGCCAGCGCGCCGAAAGTGGCACTGCGCCCCCTACGACGCCCTAGCCTGCGCCGAAATTATAATTGCGCTTTCAAAGCTAAAAGGGTTCGAAAGCCTAACGGTTAAGTGGCTTGCCCAAATTTCCGCAAACGACAACCAGCTTGGCCTGTTTTAAAAATTTTTTGAGTCTTGTTCGTTCAACTGCCAAGCAAAATTTGCCCTTTGCAGTTTGCCGCCAAACTTTGCGGCTTTTTTTGTTTTTTATTGTTAGGGAAATTTGCGGCCTATAATGCCCGCAACTGAAAATGCGCAAAAAAATCTCCATAAAAACACGACTTAAAAAAAAGGAATTTTTTAGCGCAAATTTTGCGTATAAATTCCAGACAAAAAAAGGGCTTACCTTGCGGTAAGCCCCACTTTCGAAAATATAACTAACTAATTATTTTGTAGCGGCTGTGTCTTTTTCTACAGCTCTGATACGCTTGATAGCTCCGCCAGGCGATACAACTATCGGGCTTTGATACAAGCTGCCTGGACGCATTGCCGAGAACTGTTCGTTGGCTATGCTGCCTCCAGGAGAGATTCTGTTTGCCGTTACGAATATCAACAAGTTCTTCTTTTGGCGAGTTTCGCCCTTCGATTTGAAGAGACGGCCCAACAAGGGGATATCGCCCAAAACGGGAACTTTGTCGTTTACAGATTTAACTTCTTCGCGTGTTAAACCGCCCAATACAACGGTTGCGCCGTCGAACACTGTAACCTTTGTGCGAACTTCACGAACCGAGAATACCGGCTGAATGAAGCCCGAGGGAACGGTAACCGTTATGTAGCCCGACAAGGCAACTGCAACGCCGCCGTATTCCATAAAGCCTTCAAATTCGCTTACGGTGGGGTTTAGCAACAAGGTTATAGACGAGTCTTCTTCTACCGTGGGGGTAACTTCCATTACAACACCAACGTCGTATTTTACGAAGTCTTGCGGAGTACCGGGGGTGATTGTAACACCTGCTGCACCGCCGCCTGTGTTCGAACCCGAAGATTGACCTACGTTAGATTGAACGTCGCCCCATTGTTCGGGATAACGCAATTCTTGCGAGATTCTAATTTGAGCGGTTTCGCCCGAAAGAACCGTTACCTTGGGTGCGCAAAGCAAGTCGCTGCCCTGTTCCTGGCTAATTGCGGTAATAGCCATTCTAGCTTGGAAGCCGTTAATTACGCCCAAGATAGTGTCGGCTGTTGTTATTGCATTCTTAGCCAAGTTAATCGACGAGGGAACATCGGGTATGTTCTGAGGTACTTTGTACGGATCATCAACTTTACCGGTAGTTGCGTTAGCTTCGGAATTTACAATGGTTGTCGGTGTAGCACCCGCGTTTGTCTGCGACTTTGTCATCGAGAGCAAACGGTTATTCGCATAGCTAATTTCAGTACCCATTTCGGTGTTATAGGTCCTGAACAAAGATTCATTGCCGCGCGATATATTGTAGTTGAATGCCAACTGGTCTAAGTTGCCCTGGTTTACTTCAATAAACTTGGTTTCAACTTCTACCTGTTTTACTTCGCTGTAGCGCTGCAATATGTTGCGGATTTTGTCCAAATTGCGGGGCGTGTTTGTTACGATAATTGTAGTGCCGTCGAATACCAAACCGCTTGCAGGGCCAAATTCTACGCCCGCTTTGGTAAGGAACTGCTTTATCATATCGTCTTTCTTGTCGCCGCCGTTGTCGGCCGAAGCCGCATTGCTTGCAAAGGGATCGTTGCCGCCGCCTTCGCCTTCGGCCTTAGTGCCCGAAATACCCAACATGCGGGTTACGGTTGCCTGCGAGAGGGGGAACGAAACCGTGTCGGTCTGCAATGTGGGTTGATTTTCGGCACCCTTGCGGACTACAACAACGTCGTCTTCTATATCGTAGGTGTAGGCAACTTGGCGTGTTGCAAAGTCTAAGATTTGACCAAGCGTTGCGCCGCGCAATACCATGGAAACATTCTTGGCGTTGCTGCCTTCGGCTCCGTAGAGAACCATATTAACACCCTTTTCGCCGTCTGTAGACTTGTCGTATTCAACCGACAAAGTGGAAAGTGTGCTTACAACCTTTGCAAGGGGAACTTCCTGGAAGTTAGCTTCGGGGATAACAATTTCCTTTAACTTTGCAGCTACGGGAGATGCTACTACACCCTTTTCGTTTGTAGCCAAAGTGCCGGAATAAACCTGGGGCAATCTCCAAGCTTCGTTTACGTCGTTAAGCATCGAAGCCCTTGTGCTTTCTATAGTCTTGCGGCCAACTTTGCTAAGCTTTTCGGAGATTAGCTTAAGGTATGCCAAAGATTCTATATTGTTGGAATCTAACGTGCCTACCGAGCGGAATGTTATGGCAGCGCCGTCGTAGTCGCCATACAAATACTGAATTTTACCGCGCTTGATAAGGTTTTTAACTTCCTTTTGGCGTTCAACATATTCGGGACTTACCGATTCCAAAGTGTTCTTGTAGGGGTTTTCGTCGTCTCTGGCAATCTTGTCGGCCAAGCGCTTCGAGTCGGAGGAATTGTCGGATTTTTCGGCATAGTCTTGCGCATATTGTTTTGCGCTTGCAAAGTCGCCCTTGGCGGCAGCCGCTTTTGCGTTTTCTTTTGCCAACGCAGCTTTTACGGCTTTAATTTCCTTCTTGGCGTTCTTTACCAATTCTGTTGCGGAATCACATTCGGCCAACTTTGCGTCGGCTGTAGAAATCTTTTGAGCTGCGTCCGCCAACTTTTCGTCGTCTATAAGGGTGTACGATTCGTCAATCAATTCGTATACCTTGTCGACAGTAAGCTTTTGCTTGTGCTCTGCAGCAGCCAAAGCCTGGTCTATAGCGGCCTTTTCGGCGGCTTCTTTGGTTTCTTTTGCAACTTTAGCTTCTGCAACTTTTTTGGCTTCTACCGCAGATTTTGCTTCGGCAATCTTCTTGGCGTCGGCCGCTTTTTTAGCTTCGGCCGCCTTCTTTGCCTCGGCGGCTTTCGCTTCGGCTACTGCCTTGTTTTGAGCTTCTATAGCCGCATTTACGTCCATAAGAAGCTGCTGAACCGCCTTGTCTTTGGGGGCAATTTTCAACAGTTCTTCGAGGGATTTCTTTGATGTGGCCAAGTCGCCGCTGTCTCTAGCCTGCACAGCCGCAACCATTAGGCTTATTTTCTGCTGGGTTTTGTCTGCCTGCGCATACGACGATACCGCGAACGACAAGCCCGCGAATAGCACCACTGCGAAAGCAAGCAGCTTTTTAACTCGATTTCTTTTCATATCTGTTAGTTGTATATTTTCGTTTAGTTAATAATCCAGACTATAACGTCTTTTTTATTTTTTAAAAGCTTTATTTTGTAAAAATTTTACACACAACAGCCCTGTGCAGGCTGTTGGGGGTTATTTGGCAGTCTACTTGGTTTCCAAGTCGTGCTCGCCCGAAGCGTCCAGCTTTTTGGTAACCGTGCCCTTGTTGTCGGGCAAAAGTTGCTCTACAACAACAAAAGCGTTGTCGAACGAAAGGTCTTTTACCGTGTAAACCGACTTGTTATATTCGATTTTTTCGCCCTTGGCCTTTATAAGCCATTTTTGGTTCGGGTCTTTCGCCGACACAATTTCTATGCGGCGTTCGGCGGGCAAAAGCGTGGGCTTGCCTGTAGAAATCTCTACGGGTTTGCTTAGGCGTTTGTCTTCAAAAACAACGGTCATACCAATGGTAATGGTGTTGTCGGCGTTTTTGGTTGTAAACTTTTTAAAGTCCAGCACCTTAAAGCCCAGGTCTATGCGCCTTTTGCCGCTAATGTCGGTGGGGTCTTTAATGGATATGGGCACGCCCTTTTTGCCCGTAAATTCCATATTGTTGTCGGCATTTTGGAATTGGAAAATCGGGTTTTCCGACGAGCCTATATAACCTGTAAGCTTTATGCCGTAAACTGCGCTTGTAACCGAAGCGAATTTGATTTCGAACGGAGTTTTTACTTCGGCAACGGTAATGGGGGCTTCGGTTATGAATTTGCCGGATTTGTCTACCCAAATTTTGGGAGGGGTAAACAATTCAAAAAGCCAGCTTGTGTCTTCCGACTGCGCAGGCGGGTTTTCCCACGCCATCGACTGCGAAATTGTAAACTTTGCATCTTTGTCTACCCACTTTTCGCCCTGCGGGCCGTTTTGCAACGCCGCCTTTGCCTTCTTTTCGAATTTTGAAATATTCGGGCTATTGTAGAAATAGAACACCGCGCTTGCCGCCAACACCAGTAGCGCCAATACAAAGCAAATTTTATCGTAATGTTTGTTCATATATAAAATCCTTCAAAAAATTGCCGTTATTTGTTGTCTTTTTGGTCTTTCGAAACGTCTTCGTCTTTGGCCATTTCAACATATTCTATTACAACCGTAAATTCCGACAAATTGTCGGTAATAATGGGTTCTTTTGCGGCGTCTTTGCCGTTTTCGGCGCCCTCTTTGGCGGGCTGTTCCTGTTCAAAAGAATCTACCGAAGCGGCTTCGTCGTTAACGGGGCCTCCCAATTTTACCTCTACGGAGCGCACAACAAGCATAATATTAAAGTCTTTAAGCTTGTTAAGGAAATTGCGCAATACGTCGGTTTGCGAGGTAAAGGTAATTTTGTAGGCCAATGTGTCTATGCTGCCGTCTACCCTTGCCGAAACAATGTCGTCTATCTTAAAGGTGTCGCTGCTTGCCTGTACCCTTTGGCGAACCCTCCTGGAACGGGTGTTGCGCTTGTTGGCGTTGGCGGCGGCCTCCTCCTTGGAAATCTCTACGGGAATAACCTCGCGCATAACGCTGTTTATTTTCATGGGCACGTTTTCGTCTTTCGAATCTATAAGCTGGTGCATTATGTAGCCCAAAACCGAAGCCTGCTTCCACAATTCGGGAACCGCCTCGTCTCTGGGAGGGTTAGATCCTGCAACATAATACTTCTTAAAGCCGAAATTTTCGTTTTCGTTAAGGTAAATGTCCTTGCTTTTGGCTTCGGCCGTCCACGAATCTACCATGCCGCGCAAGGCTTCCACAAAGGCAAAGCCCTCTTTCATCGGGGCCGGCTTTATTATGTCGGAAGACGCCGGGCTTAGGCTTTTTACAAGCTTGTCGAGCTTGCCCTGAATATATTTAATGTTTTGCTGCGACTTTTCGACCGACTCTACCGAAGGGTCTTCGTTTTGGGCGGCCTTAAACGCCGAAGCCGCCTTTTTGTAGGCCTTTTCGGCTTTCGACAAATCGCCGAACAAAACCGCATCGTACGCCGCGCCGCCAACAAAGGCTACCAACAACAATGCTATTACGGCAAAAAATAGTGGGTGCTTTTTTATGTAATTCATTTAAAAATCCTTTTTCTATGCAAGATTGCGCCGGCAAATTATATGGGCTTTTTCTCGTTTACCAACAGCGTGAACGTAAATTTCAAAACCCTCGGGTTGGTGGGGTCTGTCTTTACATTCAAATAGTCGGTTATAAAATCCGAATTCTTGAAAGTCTTTAACAAATCGGTTATGCGCTTTGTTGCGGCTGCCGAGTCGTAGCGCGAGGGGTCTTTCGGGTCTACATCGCGCAAAAGCAAACGGCCGGTTACTTCCAGCTTATATTCAGCCTTTTTGCGGATATTGCCCTTTGCGTCTTTTACGGCGGCCGTCCTTACAACGTTAAGGCCTTCAAGCCATACGTCTTTGGCCTCTACAATACGCTTTTCAAGGTCTACAAAGAAATTCATCCAGTTGGATTTGGTGTTTGCCAAGCCCTCCAAGTCGCCTATTTTGGCGATAAGCTTGTCTACCTTCTCCTTGTTGGCGGCAACCTGCTCTATGCGCTCGTTCATTGCGGGAACGGCTCTGTTAAGCTCTTTTGTAAGGCTTTTGCGGGCCGAAATTGCATTGTTTACATAAACAAACGGCAAAATTGTAGAGCACGCCAAAATCAGCGCCGAAACAATCAAAAGCGGGCGTTTTGCCTCGAATGCCAAGTGCGCGCCTATTTCGGGCGGCAAAAGGTTTACGCCAACGGCCTTTTCGCCCAACACCAAACGCGAAGCTTCGCCAATAAGCTCGCTTAGAGCCGCCGAATTGGAATTTAAAACGTTGCCGTCTACCTTCGGGCTTATGGCCAAATTTTCCAGCGGGTTAAGGTATTCTACACTAACGCCCTGGTCTTCGCACAAAATCTGCGAAAAGTCGGGCAAAAGCGAGCCGCGGCCGGTAAGGTAAATCTTCGAAACAGGGTCTTTCACCTTGCGGCGGTACGCCAATATAGAGCGCTTTATTTCCATGCTTATGCGCTTTATAACCGCCTTTTCGTTGTTCTTGAAAATGTCGGCGGCGGCGTCGGAAGAATTGTAGTTTGCCTCGTTCGAATAGAAAGTTGTTTTTATGCCCTCGGTTTGCTGGAAGTTTTTGCCCAGCGAATCGGCAATGGCCTGCGTAAGCGAGTTGCCGCCTATGGGAATGCTCCTTACAAAAAGCCCCTCGTCGCGCGAGATAATCATATTTGTAGTTCTTGCCCCAACGTTAAGCATAATGGCGTTTTCGGGCAAAGAAAAGAGCTTCCAGGCGTTATAGTCTAGCACCGACGAAGCCTCCAAAGATTCGGGAACAACGCCCGCCTGGCTTATCGCATCGCAAAAATCGTTTGCCGCCGACTTGCGCATAGAAACAAGCAATACTTCGGTTTCAACGCCGTCGTCGGAAATAACCTGATAGTCCCATGTTACTTCGCTAAGGTCGTAGGGAATGTTCTTTGCGGCCTCAAAGCCGATAACTTCCTTTTGCCTGTCGCCGGTTACGTGGGGAACTTGTATGGTTTTGGGCAGTATAATGCTTGCGGGGGCAATAACCACCGCCTTGCCCGACAAGTTCATTTTTTTAAGCGCGCTTGTAAGAGCCGGCAACCATTGCGACTGGTCGGAGTAGTCGTAAAGCAGCTCTTCGGCGTAAAACTTTTCCAGAACAAGCTTTTTCGAGTCGCAGCTAAAAAGCCCCGCTGTTACGTATGTTGTTCCGCAATTTATTATTAGTTTGCTTTTCGAAGCCATATTTTTATTGAAGTTTTTTTATAAAATTTGGGCGGCAAAGCCCGCGCCTTGCGCCCAGTTTAAAAATTTACACTATTCGGAAACCAATGTGGGAGGAACGCCGTTTTTGTCCATATAGTTAAGCTCGTTATACTGGACATAGAAAGGCGCCTTTTCGTAGGGAACCATAACGCCCTTGTTGGCGTCTAAATTGGCAACAGCCTTTTCTACAAAGGTTTTGCCCTGCGTGCCCAAACTGCAGCGCTGTTTTAGGTTGTTTTTTGTAAGCGGGTAGTTTGTGCCGTTTACGGAAAGGTCTACCAACCAGGCGTAGGGGGTGTCTTTTATTCTGTATACGTTGTAGGCCTCCCACGGGATATAGAAAGTAAGCGAGCTTGCGCTGTTGCGCTTCATCGCAAACAACGTGGCGCTGGAGCTAAACCAAACAAACTTGGGGTTTGCCGCCGAGCCCATTTTTTCGTCTTTATAGGCGCACACGATTTTCAATTCTACATTGCGGACCCAGTCGGGGTTAAGGTCTTTGTTGGTTTCGGCGTCGGGATTGTCTATGCAGCGCAGTTTAACCGTTGCCCTAATCCAGTTGTTTGCCCTGCCTATTTGCACGTTTTTAAAGTCTACGCTTTCGACCAAAACAGGGTCTTTCTGGTTGGCCTTTGCGCCCTTTTTAGCACCGCGTTTTGCGGGGGCTTTTTTAGAGGAAGTTTCCAGTTGCATGTCGTCGTCGGCAGCGGCGTTCTGCGTTTTATTCTGCGCAAAAACCGAGCCCGACACACAAAAGAACAATAGGGAAAGTAAAGCAAAAATACGATAATTCATAAGTTTGATTAAAACGGGAACAGCGTTTGTGTTCAAGCTTTTTTTACTAAATTTTTACGGAGTATTGCAGCGCACACAAGCTGCGCTATTTCAGCAAGCTGCGCAAGTTTTCCGAAATCTCGGTATAGGCTGCGCGCCTAAAGTGCAGCATATTTTTTCTGAACATATCTTTTTGCGGCGTTTTGTTTTTGCCGCAAAGAACCGCGTTTACGTCGAAAAACACGGTATTTTTGCCGCCCTTTTGGTCTATATATTCGGCAAGTTTTGCGTTAAGCGCGTCTATTTTGTCGAAATATACGCTGCGCGACGGGCTTTTTGGAACCGACAAAACGATTATTTTTGCGTCGGGCATATCCGCACGCAGTTTTTCCAGCAAAGATTTAAAATCGCTTGCAACCATTTCGGCCGGGCGCTTGCCCGCGCAGTCGGCGTCGCCCGTGCCTATCACTATTGTGGCGGGCCTGTATTTTAGTATAATGTCGTTGTAATACCTGAACAAATCCTGCACGTTGGAGCCGCCAAAGCCCCTGTTTATAACGCCAAATTCGGGAAAACAGTCGGCGGTTTTCCATATATTTATAATGTCGGAGCCCACAAACAGCACGCCGTTTTTTGGGTACGAATTTTCCGAATCGTACTCCTTAAAGCTTGATATTGAACTTTGCCACCTAAGGTCGGTGCCGGTAGACGCCGCGCAAAGTTGGGTAAAAAGCGCGCACGCAAACAAAAGTAAAGCTGTAAATTTCATTGAAACGCAAAGCTAAATATACATCTTTGTATTTACAACAAAAAATTATGGCAAACGCATTTTACAGGGGAAGAATTGCGCCTACGCCCTCGGGCTTTTTGCACGCGGGGCATTTGGAGACTTTTAAAACGGCGTACCTAAGGGCAAAGAAGGCCAATGGCGCCCTTGTTTTGCGGATTGAAGACATCGACAAAGACCGCTGCAAGCCCGAATATATCGAACAATGCGTAAAAGACCTAAAGCGCTTTGGCATTGTCTGTACTGAAGGCTACGGCATTGGCGGGCAGTTTGCGCCCTACCTGCAAAGCGGGCGCTTCGACTTATACAGACAAATTTTGGTTGCCCTGATAAAAAAGGGCTTGGCATACCCGTGCAATCTTAGCCGAAAAGAGATTGCCCAAAGCTGCCCCCTTTCGCGGTACGACGCAGGCGAAAGGATATTTAAAAAGTCGCTTATAGACCCTTCGTATAAATTGGGAAGCGTTCCCGACAACTTCGACCGATTAAACTGGCGTTTTAACCTAAACTACGCGCAAAGCTTTGCCTTTACCGACGCCTTTGAGGGCGCGCAGGAATTTACCGCGGGCGCAGATTTTGGCGATTTTCTTGTTTGGCGGAGGCAAAACGCCCCATCGTACGAGCTTGCCGTTGTTGTAGACGACCATTTTATGCAGATAAGCGAAGTTGTAAGAGGCAAAGACCTTTTGCTTAGCACTGCAAAACAAATGGCAATATACAACGCTTTCGGCTGGAAAATTCCCGCCTTTGCGCACTGCAAGCTGCTGCTGGGCAAAGACGGCAAAAAGCTCTCGAAAAGCGTAATGAAAAAAAGCGACCCGAATTTGCTTATAAACCGCCGCTAATTTTGCTTGCATAAACTTTGCCGCAAGCATAGCCTTTGCGCCGACGGAATTTAGAAATTGCATTTAAATATTTCTTTTTTTGGGGGAGCATTTATGAAACTTTTAAACACCTTAAAAATTGCGGCTGTTGCGGGAGTTGTCTTTTGCAATTATGCAGAATGCGAAACGATATTTCAAATAGGCAAGCCCGACTCTTTTGCAAAAGAATTTAAAACCTTTGCAAATTTAGCCGACGACCGCCACGCCTATAACAACGACTATACACAGCCGAGGCGCACATTTAGGGACGTAGACGGCTGCGAAAAATTCTTTAAAGACACAAATCGCTACTTTACTTTTGTTGTTGGCAAAAACAAAGACAAAGACTGGCCCTTTGTACACCCAATTTCGGGCTGCCGCTGGAGCGGCTCGGCTCAAGCCGCCGACTACGCGATTAAGTTCGACGCGCCAAAGGCCCAAAGCCACCCCGACAAAACCTACATATTAAGAATAGGACTGACCGATGAATATTGCCGCCACGACAATTTTTTGGACATATTTTTAAACGGCAAAAAACTTGCCCGCATTGCAAACCCCCACAAGTTCAACTACGAAAAGGCAAACATTTCGGCGGTGGTTGCCTACCACCCCCAAACATGGGGCATTCCGGCACTGTCTAAAATAAACATTCCCGCCAAAAGCCTGAAGGAAAAAGACAATTTAATTGAAATAAAGCCCCACCGTTTTAAAAGCGCAAACTCCGAAAGATGGGTTGTCTACGACTACATAAGCCTTTCCGACGACAAGCAGGACCCTAAAATAAAAGACTATCAAAAAGAGTTCGAGCAAAAGGCACTGCAAGCCCTCGGCTGCGACGAGGTTGTTTTTTGCGTAAGGTCGTCTAGCCGGGACGCGCACTGGTATGCAAACGTGGGCAAAAGCGTATACGCCGAAACCCCCGAGGGCAATTCCAAAGCCGACTTGTGGTTTAACCAGGAAATGTTTTCGCGCATGGGCGGCAAGCTTGTGCGCTACAACATAAAAACGGGCGACTACGAATATATTGTAGACGACCCCGACGGCTCGGTGCGCGACTGCAGGCTTCACTACGACGCAAAGAAAATTCTGTTTTCGTATAGAAAAGGAACAAGCAACCATTTTAAACTTTACGAGGTAGACATAGACGGCAAAAACCTGAAACTTTTGCCCATGACGGGCGACTGGGACGACTTTGAACCCTGCTATATGCCCAACGGCGACATTCTTTATATTTCAAACCGCCAGCCGAAAACCGTGCAATGCCTTTTTGTGCCGGCAAACAATCTGCACAGGTGGTATTCTAAGGAAAATATGATACGCAACATAAGCGTAAACCCCGACCAAGACGACACCCCCGCCCTTTTAAAAGACGGCCGCGTTGTATATATGCGTTGGGACTACAACCAGCGCAGCCAGGTTTCATTCCACCACCTTTGGGCGATGAACCCCGACGGCTCGAACAACACCGTGTTTTTGGGCAACAAAAGGCCCGGCGGGCTTTTCTTGGCGGCAAAGCCGGTGCCCGACAAAGACGAAATTGTTTTCACTTTGGGCACGGGCCACGGCCAGACCGATTCCAGGGGCTTTCCCGCAAAGATGAAAATTGGAGCCGACCCCTCCGACGAGCACGCATTCGACATCATAGTAGGCGGCTACTCAAACCAGTTTTTCGACCCATTCCCGCTGGGCAAAGGGTTTTACCTTACAACCAACGGCAAAAACATTGTAATTATGGACGATTTCGGACACATATTTACGGGTTTTAAGCTGCCTGGCGACCTCTTTAAAAGCGAGCACAAAGTGCTTACTTTAACGCACAAAAACAATGTTCCCTGCAAAATGTTTATGCGCGACGTTCAGCCCTTAAGGCCGCGCCCGCGCGAATATCTTATACCCGACAAGGCCGACTTTTCAAAGAAAACCGCCGTAATTTCGCTTATAGACATCTACAACGGCAGGGAAATGCAGTCGGTTAAAAAAGGCTCGGTTAAAAAGCTTTTAATAACCGAGGTTTTGCCAGAACCCGTGCACTACCACGGCGGAATGCACCCTATTTCAAACGGCGGCGGCTTTATCTTGGAAAGGATTTGGGGAACGGTTCCCGTAGAGGAAGACGGCAGCGCAATGTTCGAAGTGCCCTCGGGCATGCCGCTTTCGTTTTCGGCGCTGGATAAAGACGGAAAACTTATAAAGAAAATGCAAAGCTCGGTGGGCTTTTCGCCAGCAACTTCAACAAGCTGCATAGGCTGCCATGAAAAGCGCACGGAAGCACCAACTTTAACAAACACCCCGCTTTCGTTTACAAAAGGCGTGCAAAAGATAACGCCTTTTAAGGGGCGCAAACAGCCCTTTGTTGTAGACCTAACGCGCGACCTGCAGCCCATATTCGACAAACACTGCGTAAAATGCCACAATTCGGTGGATTTAAAAGGCTCGCTTTCGCTGGAAAAGGGGCTTAACGCAAACAACGTTTTAAACTATGTGGCCCTTTCAAAAAAAGGCCAATATAACGACGGCCGCAACCGCTGGGGAGAATCACAGCCCTACTACTTCGGCTCCGGCTCTAGCAAGCTTATGGACAAAATTTCGGGCGGACACCACAACGTAAAACTTAGCGATTTCGAGCGCGAAAGCGTTATGCTGTGGCTCGACACCGGAGCAATGCAGGCGGGCACATACGCCATACAGGGCACCGGCTTTTTAAGAATGAACTTTTACATGGCAATGACGGGCATAGAGCTTAACAATATGCCCGAAACAAAGGCCTTTAACGAGGCCATAAAACGCCGCTGCATGGGCTGCCACAACAAAAACGGCGGCCAAATGCGCTGGACAATAGGCGGAGTTGCCAAGCTGCCGACTTCCGACAAAAAGGGCAGGCCGTCGAAAATCCCCCACGATTTGCAGTTTAATTTCGACAACCCCGAGCGCTCGGTGTTTGCGCTTACCCCGCTTGCAAAAAGCGCAGGCGGGCGCGCCGAAAAGAACGTGCACCCCGTTGTTTTCAAAGACAAAAAAGACTACGACTACCAGGACATTATGTCGCTTTTAAACAAGTGCAAAGAATACCTTAGCCAAAACCGCCCGTTCTACGACAAGCCGAATTTCAGGCCAAACAAGGGATACACAATGGTTCTTCAAAAATGCGGCATAATAAAGCCCAACTTGAAAGACAAAACGCCCATTCCCGCGTTCGAATCCGACGAAAAATATTTTCAATGGATACACGACACGCTATACGTTAAAGCCCCCCGCCCGAACAAGTAGCGGGGCAAACAACCCGGCAAACTTTGCAAAAAAATCGGGACATCGGCAAAGTGCCCCGATTTTTTGTACGAATACAACAATATAAAACGCTTTTTTTGGTTGCAATCGGCGGTATTTGTCGAGATTATTATACGAATATACAAACTTTACATTTAAACATTTATGATAGCTCAAATTTTCAAACTTTTTGCGGGCAGCCACTACAAAAAATTCTACAAGAAAGTGCGCCCCGTTGTAGCTAAAATCAACGAAATCGAAAAACAGTACCAGTCGCTAACCGACGAGCAGCTAAAGGCAAAGACACAGGAATTTAAAGACCGCCTAAAGAACGGCGAAACTACCGACGACATTTTGCCCGAAGCTTTTGCCGCGGTAAAGAACGCCGCCCGCAGGCTTTGCGGTAAAACCGTTAGCGTTTGCGGCCACGACATAAAGTGGGAAATGGTGCACTACGATGTCCAGCTTATTGGCGGCATTGCGCTCCATAAAAATATGATTGCCGAAATGGCCACGGGCGAAGGCAAAACTTTGGTTTCCACATTGCCGCTGTACCTAAACGCGCTAACGGGCAACAACTGCCACTTGGTAACCGTAAACGAATACCTTGCCCGCCGCGACTGCGAATGGATGGGCTATTTGTACAACTTTTTGGGCCTTACTGTAGACTGGATTTACAACCAGCAAGACAACGCCTCGAAAAAGCGGGCATATGCGGCCGACATTACCTACGGCACGGCAAGCGAATTCGGTTTCGACTATTTGCGCGACAACGGCATGACAAGCTCGGCGCAAGAGCAGGTGCAACGCGGCCAGTTCTACTGCATTGTAGACGAAGTAGACTCTATTTTGATAGACGAGGCGAGAACCCCCCTTATCATTTCGGGCCCCGTTCAGGAAGACCACGAAGCCCCCTTTATGCTCTTAAAGCCAGCTGTAGAAAAGCTTGTTAAGCTTCAGCACACTTTCTGCAACAGGTTGGCAATAGAGGTAAAAGAGGCGGCCGAAAAGAACCCCGAGCTGGACAGGCCCACAATACAAAAGCTTTGGCAGGTAAAATTGGGCATGCCCAAAAACAGAACCCTGCGCCAGCTTATGGAAATAGGCGCCGTACGCCGCCAGCTGGACAAGTTCGACATGGAAATGGCCGCCGACTTTAACAAGCAGGAACGCTACGCATTAAAAGAGCAGCTATACTACGTTATAGACGAAAAACAGCACCAAAGCGACCTTTGCGAGCGCGGCAGAAATGCGGTTGAACCGAACAACCCCAACGCCTTTGTGTTGCCCGACTTGCCCAGCATTTTTGTCGAGATAGACGCAAAAACCGACCTAAGCGCCCAGCAAAAGCAGGAGGCAAAACTTAAGGCCGAAGCCGAATTTATTTCCACCTCGGAAACCATACACTGCATAAGCCAGCTTATACGCGCCTATTCGCTGTACGAAAAAGACGTTGAATATGTTGTGCAAGACGGCAAAGTGCACATTGTAGACCAAAACACGGGCAGAATTATGTACGGCCGCCGCTGGAGCGAAGGCTTGCACCAGGCCATAGAGGCAAAGGAAAACTGCCAAATAGAAAAGGAAAGCAAAACGTATGCTACGATTACAATTCAAAACTACTTTAGAATGTACTCGAAGCTTGCGGGCATGACCGGCACGGCCGAAACCGAAGCGCAGGAATTTAACGACATTTACGGCCTAAACGTAATGGCCATTCCCACAAACAAACCCTGTCGCAGAATAGACGCAAACGACGTTATCTACAAAACCCGCAGGGAAAAGTGCCAGGCGGCCATAAACGAAATTGTTGCCGCCCACAAAAGAGGCCAACCCATATTGGTGGGCACCGCCTCGGTTGAAGCCAGCGAAGTTTTAAGCCGTATGCTCCGCAAAACGGGCATTGAACACAGCGTGCTTAACGCCAAAAACCACGCAAAAGAAGCCGAAATTATTGCCAACGCAGGCCAAAAAGGCGCGGTTACCATTGCGACGAATATGGCGGGCCGCGGCACCGACATTAAGCTGGGCGAAGGCGTTGCCGAACTTGGCGGCCTGTATGTGCTTGGCACCGAACGCCACGAATCGCGCCGCATAGACCGCCAGTTGCGCGGCCGCTGCGCCCGCCAGGGAGACCCGGGCTACACAAAATTCCTAATCTCGCTTGAAGACAACCTAATGAGGCTCTTTAGCAATATGGGCGCAATATCGAGAATACTCGACAAAACAATGAAAGAGGGAGAACCCCTCGAGCACCCAATGCTAAACCGCTCTATAGAGCGCGCGCAAAAGACGGTTGAAGGCCAAAACTACTCGGCAAGAAAAAGGCTTTTGCAGTACGACGACGTTCTTAACAAGCAGCGCGAGATTATCTACGGCATAAGGAACGACATTTTAAACACAGCCGACACCCGCAAGCTTGTAAGGGAATTTGTAGACGAGGAAATAGACGAGCGCCTTTCAGTTTACGACGAAAACGGCGATTCGAACACCGACAAAGATTCCATTGCAATGTTTGCAAGCTGGCTTACAAGCCGTTTCCCGATTACGATTTCGGCCGACGACCTAACGGGGCTTTCGAGGGCCGATATGCGCAAAAAAATTCTCGGCGAAATAGACGAGCTTTACAAAATGCGCGACGAGCTTGAAGAGCCCGAAATGCTTAAGGCAATAGAAAGATTTGTTCTTTTGCGCGCCATAGACAAAAACTGGCAGGACCACCTTACCGAAATGGAGGACTTGCGCAAGAGCGTTGGCCTTCGCAGCTACGGGCAAAAAGACCCATTAAACGAATACAAGAGCGAAGCCTTTAAGTATTTCGAAGCCCTTATGGGTAAAATACGCAACGATATTTGCACGGGGCTTTTCAGAAGCGCCTCAAGCATTGAGGTTTTGCAGGCCATGATTTCGCGCATACAGGAAAAATCGGCAAAGGCCGAAACAAAAAGCGCCGAACCGCAGGAAGCCAAACCCGCCGAGGGCGACTCGCCTACCGAAATAAAGCTTCCCGACATTGCAGAGCCAGAAATGCCCAAAATAGGCCGCAACGAGCTTGTAACCATAGTAAGAAACGGCGAAGAGCAAACGCTTAAATTCAAGAAAGCCGAACGCCTCATAAAAGAGGAAGGCTGGCGCATTAGGGAATAATGTATTACTACATTGCATACATTCTAAGCGCGCTTTTGTGGGTGGTCAGTTTCGACCCTTTTGCCTGTTCGGAGGCCGCTTGGATGTTTGCAGTGCCCGTTTTGCTTGCAAATATGGGGCAAAGCCCCTCTAAAAAAACGTGGTTGTGCTCGTATTTAATGTGCATGGCCTCGTGGGTAGCAATATTGGCGTGGCTGCGCTTTGTATACCCGCCCTACGGCGTTTTGGGAATGTTGCTTTTGCCCGCCGCAATAGCGTGTTTTTACGCCCCGTTTTTTGCGTTGTGCGGCTACTTTTTGTCGGAGCGCTTTTCGCAAAATAGCTGGGCAAAGAAAATATTTGCAATGCTAGCCTTTTCGGCCTTTTGGGTTGTGCTGGAATTTTTGCGCTCGAATATGTTTACGGGCTTTGGCTGGCTTTGCCTGGGCCACAGCCAATATTGCAGGCCCGCACTGCTGCAGTCGGCTGCAATAGGCGGCGTTTATATGCTTTCGTTTATAATAATTGCGTTTAACATAGGCATTGCAAAATATGTTATACGCCTGATACGCTTTAATAGAGACAGGCTAAAGGGTGTTAAAAGCAAAATAAGCGTTTGCCCCGAATTTTATTTGGCGGTTTTGCTTTTAATGTTCAACATTCTTTTATACGCATACAACCTGCCGCTTAAGTCGAACGCCGAGTATATGTTCAGAGCCGGCTGCGTACAGACCGACTTGCAGGGCTTTAGAAAGTGGGACGCCCAAAACGCCCAAGCCGACTTAAAAACCCTTACGGTGCTTACAAAATCGCTAAAAAGCGCAAATGTAGATGTTGCCTTGTGGCCCGAGGCCGCCACCCCGCCTGCTATGCCCATTGTTTCAAGCCCATTTGCAAAAAGCTATGCCGAAAATCTGGCAAAAGACTTGGGCTTTCCCATATTGGGCGGCACAATGACGTTTGTAGCCGAACACGGCAAATACAAGGCGCAAAACGCGGTTTGCTTTGTGTCGGAAAACAACGGGCTTTTAAAAGAATATTACGCAAAAACAAAGCTTGTGCCTTTCGGCGAATATATGCCGTTTTGGTGCTCGTTCTTAAAAAGCGTTGTGCCCGTAGGCGAAATGAAGCGCGGCGAAAACTTTATGCCGTTGAATACCGAAATTGCGGGCAAAAACTACAAAGCTGGCGTTATGATTTGCTACGAAGACATTTTCGAGCAGCTCGGCAGAAGAATGGCAAAAAACGGCGCCGATTTCCTTTTTGTATGCACAAACGATTCGTGGTACGGCAAGGAAGGCGGCGCATACCAGCATGCCGCACATTCGGCATTGCAGGCGGTTTCGCTGCGAAAGCCCCTTTTAAGGGCCTCCGTAAACGGGCTTAGCTGCGTGTTTAACGAATACGGGGCAAAGCTTTGCACAATAACGCTTATGTCGAAAGACAACACCGCCTACAACGGAGCAAACCGGCTTAAAGTGCCGCTCGATATTTTCGACGAAAACAACAATAAGCTAAACCCCTACACCTATAAAATCCTTAAGCCCGCCGAAATGGCCAACGAAAACAACACCGTATATTTTAGGGGGGCCGCCTTTACCGATGTATACCGCTTTAAAAACTTTTCGGGGCAGTCTTTTTATGTAAGGTACGGATACTTATTCCCCTACTTTTGCGCGGGGCTTTTGGCGTTGTTTTACGCTGCAAAAAGGCGTTCGCTTAAGCGCCCTAGCCCAATAAGGCGGTAATTACCGCAATAAACAATATTCCCGAAAACACGCCCAAAATACCGTAGTGTTCCTGCCCGTATTCCTTTGCCATGGGCAAAAGCTCGTCGAAGGAAATGTAGACCATAATGCCGGCTACCAGCGAATTTGAAACGGCAAAAACCCATTCGTGCGCAATGCCCGCCAAAAGCCAAAAGCCCAGCAATGCGCCCAAAGGCTCGCTTAATCCCGCAAATGTAGCCCACATAAACGCCTTAAATTTTTTGCCGCTTGCAGCATATATGGGCAAAGCCACAATCAGCCCCTCGGGTATGTTGTGCAGCGCTATTGCAAGCGCAATCGACAATCCCAATGTTGTGTCGGCATTCAATGTCGAAAACACCGCCAAGCCCTCGGGCAAATTGTGCAGCATTACGGCAAGCCCCATAAACACGCCAGTTTTTTCCATTTCGGCCGCATGCTTTTTGTCGGCTTCGTACAGGGCTTTGTCTTCGCTGTTTAGGTGCTCGGGTATAAAATAGTCTATTAAAGCCGCCATCACGGCCCCCAGCGCAAAAAGCCCCATTACCAAAAGTTTTGCATTTTGCCCGCCCAACGACGGCAACCCCTCCTTTACGGAAACGGGCAGCAGTTCGCCGAACGAAACGTATATCATTACGCCCGCCGAAAAGCTCATGCAAAACGCCAACGTTGAAATGGGGATTTTCTTTGCGGCAAAAATGAGAGCCGCACCCAAACTTGTGGCGGCTCCCGATAAAAAGGTTATAAATAAGGCAAAGCCCATTCTAAAACTTTTTGGAATCTTTCAGCAAAACGGTTCTGTTGAAAACAAGTTCGCCATCGGGCGAGTTTGCCCTTGTAAAATACGCTATGCGCTCGAACTGCAGGGGCTGCTGAACCTTTGCGTCTTTTAAGGCCTCTTCGCCTATAAACTGAACCTTTTTCAGGGAATCTTTGTTAAGGTAGTCTACGGGAGTCTTGCCCTCGGGCAAGTCCGACATGTCTTCCTTCGTAAAAAGCTTATCGTACAAATTGGCGGTGCACTTAACATTGCGGCTTGCGCTTACCCAGTGTATGGTGCCCTTAACCTTGCGTCCGTCGGGCGAGTTGCCCCCGCGCGAAGCCAAGTCTATTGTGCAAACAAGCTTTACAATTTTGCCCGTTTCGTCTTTTACAACCTCCTTGCAGCGCATAAAGTATGCGTAGCGCAGCCTTACTTCGTTGTCGGTGGAAAGCCTGAAAAACTTTTTGGGCGCGTTTTCCATAAAGTCTTCCCTCTCTATGAAAATATGCTTTGTAAAGGCAACTTTGCGGACGGTGGAATTTTCGTCTTCGGGATTGTCTACGGCGTCAAGCTCGTCTACAAAGTCTTCGGCAACATTCTCTATTTCGACTTCCAACGGGTCGAACACCGCCATGCGGCGCAGGGCTTTTTTGTTTAAGTCCTGCCTTACGCAGTGTTCCAAAAGCGCAAAGTCGGTAAGGCTGTCGAATTTTGTAAGCCCTATCGTTTCGCAGAAGTTCTTTATAGATTCGGGCGTATAGCCCCTTGCCCTCATGCCCGAAAGCGTGGGCATTCTCGGGTCGCTCCAGTCGTCTACAACCTTGTCGGCAACAAGCTGCTGCAACAGGCGCTTGCTCATAACCGTATAGCCCAGGTTAAGCCTTGCAAATTCGTACTGGCGCGGCTGAACCTTGTTTAGGTTTTTAGCCGAAGTGTTTTCAATAAACCAGTCGTATAAGGGACGGTGCACAACAAACTCGAGCGTGCAAAGCGAATGGGTAATGCCCTCTATTGCGTCGCAAAGACAGTGCGCAAAGTCGTACATGGGGTAAATGCACCATTTGTCGCCCGTTCTGTGGTGATGGTCGTACTTTATTCTGTAAATGGCGGGGTCGCGCATGTGCAGGTTCGGCGACGCCATATCAATCTTCGCCCTAAGCACATATTCGCCCTCCTTAAACTCGCCCTTGCGCATTCTTTCGAACAAGTCCAAGCTTTCCTCTATGGGGCGGTTGCGGTGCGGGCTTTCCTTGCCCGCGCTGCCTGGAACGCCCCTGTATTCCTTAAACTCTTCGGGCGAAAGCGTGCACACATAGGCCTTGCCCGCCTTTATAAGCTCTACGGCATATCCGTATAGCTTTTCGAAATAGTCGGAGGCGTAAAAAAGCCTGTCGCCCCAGTCGAAGCCGAGCCAGTGAACGTCCTCCATAATGGAATCTACAAAGCGCGTATCCTCCTTAGTGGGGTTTGTGTCGTCGAAGCGCAGGTTGCAAATGCCGCCGTATTCGGCCGCAACGCCAAAGTCCAGGCAAAAGGCCTTGGCATGGCCTATGTGCAGGCAACCGTTGGGCTCGGGGGGAAAGCGCGTATGCACTTTTGTCAAACCGTTTGCAATGTCGGCCTCTATTATTTGCCTTACAAAATTTTTAGAAACTGTAGGTTTTTCTTCTTGTTCCATATAGCTATATATTAGTTGAAATGTTTTCCATATTGGCGCGTTGGTCAAATATAAAATCCAAAAAAACAACGCTATTTTTGCATATATTGCGCGCAATGCCTTGCGGGGTTTGCCGCATATAAAACAACGGCGCATTGCGGCAAATAAAAAAGGCGCTTCCCGAAAGAAGCGCCGTTTTTGCAGTAATCTAAGATGTAAATTACTTGCCTGCTTCGTCGAGAATGTCGCCCAACGAGGTCAAGTCCTGGTCTTTGCGTACTCTTTCGAATGCCGCAACTTCTTCCGCCAAACGGCCTGCGTCGTATTGGGCTGCCTTTATGGACAAGCCTATGCGGCGGTCGTCTTTGTCGATTTTGATAACTCTGGCTTTAACTTCGTCGCCAACCTTGAGAACGTCCTTGATTTTTTCAACTCTGTCTTCCGAGATTTGGCTGATGTGTACGAGACCGTCGATATCGTTTTGAAGTTCTACAAAAGCGCCGTAGTTGGTAAGCTTTGTAACTTTGCCTGTAACCAAGTCGCCGATTTTGAAGAAGTTTTCGATTTCTTCCCACGGGTCTTTTGTAAGCTGTTTTACGCCCAAAGAGATTCTCTGGTTTTCCGAGTCTACCAACAATACGATAGCGTCAACTTCGTCGCCCTTCTTGAACATTTCGGCGGGGTTGTTGATTTTGCGTGTCCAGCTCATGTCGGAAACGTGAACCATACCGTCGATACCTTCTTCGAGTTCGATGAACGCGCCGTAGGCCGTCAAATTGCGAACCTTGCCGCGAACGTGTGCGCCAACGGGATAGTTGTGAATTGCCATTTCCCAGGGATTTTCTTCGAGCTGCCTCAAGCCGAGGGAAATCTTTTGGTCTTCCTTCGAGATGCTGAGAACCTGGGCTTCAACTTCGTCGCCAACCTTAAGAACTTCGCTGGGCTTTGTTATGCGCTTTGTCCACGAAAATTCGGTGATGTGTACGAGGCCTTCTACGCCCTCTTCGAGTTCGATGAATGCGCCGTAGTTTACGAGGTTTACAACCTTGCCCTTAACTTTCGAGCCAACGGGATATTTGCGTTCGATATTTTCCCACGGGTTTGCGGTTGTCTGTTTAAGACCCAACGAAACCCTTTCCCTTTCGGGATCGACTTCGATAATCATAACATTGATTTCTTCGCCAACCTTAACCATTTCGGAGGGGTGAGAAATTCTGCCCCAGCTCATGTCGGTGATGTGCAACAAGCCGTCGAGGCCGTCCAAGTCGATAAACGCACCGTAGTCGGTAATGTTCTTTACAATACCCTTGCGAATGTCGCCGGGTTTAACTTCGGCCAACAACTGGCGGCGTTTTTCCGAGCGCTGTTCTTCGATAAGTTCCCTTCTGGAAACAACAACGTTTTTGCGTTCGGTATTGATTTTTACAACTTTAAAGTCGTAGGTTTGACCAACATACTGGTCCAAATTCTTGGGGGGTTGTACGTCTATCTGCGAAGCGGGCAAGAACGAGTCTACACCAATGCTTACAATCAAGCCGCCCTTTACCTTTGCCTTTACGCGGCCGGGAAGAATTGCGCCTTCTTTGCAGTCGGTTAAAATCTTTTCCCAATTCTTCTTCTGCTGGGCCTTGTCGTAGGAAATTACGGGGTTGCCGTCGCGGTCTTCCAACTTTTCTACAAGAACTTCAATTTCCTGGCCGATTTGCAATTCGCCGATGTCGGGGAATTCGTGCGCGGGAACGATACCTTCGCTCTTGCCGCCAATATCTACAACAACTTCGTTTTGGCGAATTTCTACTACTTTGCCCTTAACAATAGAGCCCTGCTTTAGTTTTGCAAAGCTGCTTTCAGCAAGCAACTTTTCCATTATATCTGACATATTTATCCTTATACGCACAAGCGGCGTTAGTGTCGAATGTGCGGTTGAATTTTATTTGTTGAACGCCGAACAACGCAAAAAACCCTCTTTTTTGCATAAAACGGCGAGCGTTAAAGTCTGCAATGCCACCAAAAAACGCAGTCTTTGGCAAGCTTTTTTAGGGATTTTCCCGAAAAAATTTTCCGCTTTTCGCCGTCGGGGCAATTTAGCTTAAATCAAGTCCGACAGCGACGGCTTTTCGCCGGCCGTTATTGCCGATAAAACTTCGCCCGCCAAATATATGGAGCCGCTAACTACCGAAAGCCCCCCAAGTTTTGCGCTGCATTCGTTTTTTGCGGGGAAAATGTCTTTGATTTCGGCATACTCGTACGGAACGCGGCAATTTGGCGGCATAAGGGCGGCAAGCTCTTTTTGCGGCAATGCCCTGGGCTGGTCGGGGCGCACAAAAATTATCTTTTTTGCATGCTTTGCAATAACCTTTAAAAGCGGTATTGCCCTGTCTTTGCCCAAAACGCCGCAAACAACCACAGGTTTTTCGGGCAAAGTCGCCAAATTTTCGTCTAAAACTTTGGCGCATTCCTCGTTGTGCGAAGAATCCAATATAACGGTTGCGCCGTTCTTCATTTTAAAGGTTTGCCAGCGCGCCGCCCACTGCACCTGCATAAGGGCGTCTTTTACAGCTCGGTTGGGCAGCTTAAAAACGCCTCGCTCGTTAAGCACTTTGCAGCAAACAGTTGCCGTTGCCGCATTTTTGCGCTGATACACCCCAAACAGCGAAGTTTTTGGCAGCTCTTCAATGGATTTGTAATAGTCTGCAACGCAATAGATTGGGGCGTTTAACTCCTTGGCCTTCGCCTTTATAACGGCAAGCGGCTTTTCGTCTATAAAGCCGCAAACTACGGGCACATTGGGCTTTATAATGCCCGCCTTTTCATAGGCAATCTTTTCCAAAGTATCGCCCAAATAGTCGGTATGGTCTTTGCCTATGCTTGTTATAACCGAAATTTCGGGGGTGATTATGTTTGTGGCGTCTAGCCTGCCGCCTAGTCCAACTTCGGTAACGGCAACATCTACATTTTCGTCGTTAAAAATAAGAAAGGCAGCCTCGGTTATAAACTCGAAAAATGTAGGGTACATTTTCGGGTCTATTTTCCCCTCCTTTTCGGCGCACTCCTTTAATTTTGAAATGTATTTTACAAGGGTCTGCTCGCTTGTCTGAACGCCGTTTACCCTAATTCTCTCGCCCAAATGTATCAAATGCGGCGAGGTAAACATTCCCGTTTTGTAGCCACAGTGCCTAAAAACGGCCTCAAGCATTGCGCATGTCGAGCCCTTGCCGTTTGTGCCCGCAATGTGCACCTTTTTGTAGTTGTTTTGCACGTTGCCGCAAATATCGGCAAACAGTTTCATTCTGTCTACCGACAAACTTGAACCTACATTGCGCAAGTTGTATATAAAAGAGCTTATATCCTTAAAGTTTTCCACTTTCTTAACCGCCTTTAAACGGGAAATATAGCTTGAAATAAAATGAAAATTATACAAGCTAAAAGGCTGTATTTTTGCGCAATTACGCCGCAAATTTTCGGAACGGCATTGCGCAAAAAACACGCATAAAACTATGGCAAGGGAACTTTCGCAAAACACTCAACTTAGGCAGTCGCTTGGGATAAACGCCCAAATGCGCGACAGCCTGGACGTTTTGCAGGCCCCATCTTTGGAGCTTAGGCAGCTTTTGCGCCGCAAGCTTGAAAGCAACCCCGCTTTGGAGGAAATTGCCCCCGATTATACAAGCCCAGATTCGCCCGACCGCGACACCGAAGAAAACAACGAAACTTACGACGACTACGATTACGGCTACGACGACTACGCCCCGAAAAAGTCCGACAAAGACGCCTCCGAAACCTACGACTTTCTGGTAAATTCCATAGAATATAAAAGCACGTTAAGGGAGGAACTGGTTAACCAGGCCGCCTGCGACTGCAAAGACGAAAGCGTTGTAAAAACCTTTATAGAGCTGTGCAACCATTTAGACTCGCGCGGGTTTTTGCCGCTGGGCATTACCGAAACGCTCGAAGCCGACGGCTACAAAAAAGGGCAAATTAACGAGGCTTTGGAGCTGCTAAAGTCTATGGAGCCAGCGGGCATAGGCGCAAGCGATTTAAGGGAGTGTTTTATGCTGCAGCTTGAAAGGCTTGGCTTGCGCGACAGCCTTGCCTACGAAATTGTAGACGAGCATTACGAGCTGTTTGTGAAAAGAAAGGTGGCCGACCTTGCCGAAAAGTGCGCCACTACCCCCGCAAAAATTGAGGGCGCCTTTAGCGTGCTGGCAAAGCTGCATACATCGCCCGCGCGGGAATACGAGCAGGAGGAAGCCACCCACATTTGGCCCGACGCCAGAATTTACAAGGCCAAAGACGGCACTTTAAAATGCGAAGTTTTAGACACCTTTTTGCCGCGCCTTAAAATAAGCGACGACTACCGCGATATGCTTGCCAAAGGCGAGCTTGCCGGCGAGGGCAAAAGCTACATAAAGGAGAAAATCGGCGAAGCAAAAGCTTTGGTTGCCTCTTTGCAGGAGCGCAAAAATACGATTTTGAAAATAACCGAGCTTATTTTGAAAAAGCAAACTGCGTTTTTCGAGGGCGGAAAATTGCAGCCCATGACAATGACAAACATTGCCGAGGAATTGGGGATAAACCCCTCTACAGTAAGCCGCGCGCTTTCGGGCAAGTATCTTGAAATTCCCAACGCGATTAAGCCCTACGAATTTTTCTTTTCCACGGCGGTTTCAAAAAACGGCGAAAGCGCCCTTTCGAACAGCAGCGTAAAAGAGGAAATAAAGCGCATAATAGAGTCGGAAAACCCGAAAAAGCCCTATTCGGATTCCGAAATATGCGAAATTTTGGCCGAAAGCTCGATAAACATTGCAAGGCGCACCGCCGCAAAATACAGAGAGGAACTGGGCATTCCCGTAAAGACGCTTAGAAGGCGATTTTCATAATGAACAACCAAACTATTTTAATTGCCGACACTTCGTCGTACACAATAAGAGCCGCAATTTATAAAGACAAAGCCCTTGTTGCAAAAATAGAAAGGCAAGCTACGCCGCTCGAAAACTTTTTCCCAATACTAAACGAGCTTTTTGCCGCGGCAGAGATTGCCCCGAAAGACATTTCGCAATACTGGTTTTGCGAGGGCACGGGCTCGGTTTTGGGAATACGCAGCGCAAGCGTTTCGTTCTGCACAATGGCGTTTTTAAACAATGCAAAAATTAAAACTTTTAGGCTGTTCGAAACGCTGTATGCGCTGGCAAAATCCAAAAACGTAAAAGAGCCGTTTACGCTCTATTGCGGCTCGCGCAAAGGCTGCTACAATATTTGCGCAAACGGCGGCGCCCCCAAGGAAATTGCCGCAGCCGACTTTGAAAGCGAAAAATTGGGCGACTGCTATTTCATAAAACAGCGCAACGCCGAAAGCATTGCCGAAAACACAAACGAATTTGAATACGACATTGCCGACTTGTTCGAAACGCTCGAAAAAGCCCCCGGGCTTTTAACCGAACAAAACTCGAACATACCCGACGCATTGCTGTTGTCTAAAAGGGAATTTGCAAAATGGAATTCGCAAGCACACATTTAAGGTGTTCCGTTCAGATAGACTTGTGCGCACTAGAGCGCAATCTTAAAAACGTAAGGCGTTTTTTACCGAGGGAACGCGGCTACATAGCTTTTGTTCCGGCCGACGCATTCGGCATAGGCATTAGCGCGGCGGTTGCGCGCCTTATGGAAAGCGGCGCCGACGCCTTTGCCGTAACCAACCTTGCCGAGGCCATGCAGGTGCGAAGCGTCGGCCTTGGCTGGCAGATTATAGTTATGAGCCCCTCCATTGTGGGCGAAGAATCTTTCTATTTCGAAAACGACATTACCCCCGTGCTTGCAACTTTCGAGGAAGTTGAACGCTTTGAAAAGGCGGGCGAAAAACTCGGCAAAACGCTGGCAGTTCACATGCGCCTGCCGCTAGAAAAACCTCTTATACCCGACAACGCCGAGGCGAGAAAAATGCTAAACGCCCTGCTTTCGGCAAAATTCCTTAAGTTCGAGGCCTTTTGCGCGTCGGGCACAGGCAGCGGCGCAAAAGAGCACGACATAGAAGTAGACGCCGGTTTTTTGAAAGACGCCGCCGAAATTTTAAAATACAAAAAAATATACATTCACCACGGCGATATTTTCGACTATTCGCGCGTGCCCGAAAATTTCCTTACGGCGATAAGAATTGGCCTTATTTTGTTCGGGGTTGCACCCGAAGAAAATTCCATATTAAGGGAGTTTAAGCCCGAACAAATTATGTATTTTAGAACCGCAATAAGCCAAATAAAATGGCTGCCCAAAGGGGCGTCGGTAGGCTACGGCAACACCTACACATTGCAAAAAGACACCAGAATTGCCCTTATTTCGGCGGGCTACGGCGACGGTATGACACGCAACGCAGGCGGCCGAACAAAGGTTTTGGTAAGGGGCAAGTTTTTGCCGATTATAGGCAGGGTTTCTATGGACCAAGCCTGTTTGGACACAACAGGCCTTGACGACATAAAGGAAGGCGACGAAGTTATTTTAATAGGCAAATCTGGCGAAAACGAAATCAAGATAGAAGACTATTGCCGAAGCATGTCCATAGTTGCAGCCCAAGCCCTGTGCTCCATAACCAAGCGCGTTCCGCGCTACTACAAAACACTTACCTACTAAGTGAAAAATTTTTGACTAACATAATTTTTACGGCGAACATACTTGCGTCAATGTAGCCGATTGCAAGATGCTAGTTTGCAAATCTTGAAGCTTACGAATTTGCCTCGTATCCAATATTGCATGTGCACGCTCTAGGCAATTTTACAGTTTTTTGGAACTTTTTGAGTAAATTCATGTTCTAAAACCCAGTAAAATCTTTCCGACTTAAAAAGAACGAAGTACTCCCAATAAAACTAAAATCTCTTGACAAAAATAGCCCAGTAAAAAACAATGCTGGCAATATAAAGGATTTTCATAAATGTTTGATTATACAAAAGCTGTTGAAATTTTGGCGTGGTTGCTCAGCAAATACAACTGCGAAACTAGTAAAATATTACTCATAAAGCTATTGTATTTTGCAGATAAATACCACCTAAGAAAATACGGTAGAACCGTATCGGGTGATACATATAAAGCGATGAATTATGGCCCTGTCGCGTCGAACACTTTGAATGTTGCAAACATTAGCGAAGATTGGCTACCGATAGATGCCTGTGCATTTGCTTCCGATGTTCTTGAGCTTTCCAACGGAGGGAAAACGCTAAAGCTCATAAAAAAAGATATCGATTTTTCCGCTCTGTCCGAGTCCGATATTGAAGCGTTATCATTTGCCTATGATACATTCGGCAAGGAAAAACCTTTTGATTTGGTAAGCATAACCCACAAATATCCCGAGTGGAAAAAACACGAAAAGGATATTCTTTCGAGCGAAAATCCAAACGGAAAAAAAACGTCCATTCCTATGGATATTCGGGACTTCTTGGAAGAGCCTCCAGCTGGGCTAAATCCCTGCTTTAATATGTCCGAAGAGAATAAAAAAGTTATTTTGGAAATGATAGACGAATCGGAATCATTTGATAACTTTTTTAAAGAGCACAACGATGTCATCTAACTTCAATCTCTTAAGAAAGGTAGTATTGCGTTGTGGCTCCGTGCTCTATGGGCATATAGCTAGCATAACAAGCAACGAGCCCCACTATATAATAATATTAAACGACAATCCATCGTATGGAGACTCTTTCGCACTTGTGGTTGCCTCTTCTAGAGTAGAACGCGTTGCACAGTTGCGCAGTATGTATGGCGCTGATACGATTGCGGAAATTTCATTGGGAAGCGAAAAATTTCTTTCAAAGCCTACATACATAAACTGCAACGACGTCAAATATTTTAACGTAAAATATATAAAAGAAAAATTTGACTGCAACGAATTAAAATGCCTAGACGCAACATTGTCTAAAGATACATTACGACAAGTAATCAGATGTGTAAAAAATAGCAGAACTGTTTCTATGCAAATCAAAAATCTACTGCCAAATATTGATTAACAAAAAGAGAGCATTGTAGCTAAACATCGCTCTCTTTTATTTTACACAAACACTGTGTCTTTTTACTGTTAGCAACATTTGCTATGGATATTCCAAAATTGTATATAAAGCAACTACTACTCTTTTGCAAACTTGTAGATTTCGTTAAAACACTGGTTTAAGATAAAACCCATCTACCCGATTTCCAATGTTGCCGATATATACATTTTTCCGTCCAAATCTCGACATCTTACTAAAAATGGCTTGCTTTTTTTGTTAATTTTTGGATACTTGCCGCTAATAAAAAATTGTTCTTTTTAGTGTAGCAAAAGCACTGCAAAAAGTGTTGCAGAATTTCAAGCAATTTTTGCCGTATTTTTACATAAAAAACGGCAAAGACGGCAAAGAGATTTCAAAAAAGCAATGTCGCAAGTACTTAATAAATTGCTAAATACGCTAAAAATAAGCGATTTAGCTCAGATGGTGGAATGGTAGACACTGGGGACTTAAAATCCCCTGCCTTTACGGGCGTGCGGGTTCAACTCCCGCTCTGAGCATTGTTTTATAGCCCGCTTGACTACAAGGTTTGCGGGCTTTTTTTGTGCCCGCAGCTATACAAAAACGCTTTGCGGTTTTTGCAATATACACGAAAAAAACGCCGCTTTGTTTTGCGGCGTTTTGTTTTGAAAGCCTGTTGTTTTGCACGGGCTAAGCGTATGCCCTGATTTCCGAAACCGTAATTTTCGGCGAGCCGTTGGTTGCCAAGATTTCGGCGCGCAACGCGGTTATGGAAACTTCGCTAAAGCTTAGCCTTAGCAGGCGTTGCGAATTGTTGCGAACCGAGCACAACTTCCTTTGCTCGCCGTTTTCCAACGTGGCTATTAAATCGAAATCCCTTACAAGCTCTTTTTGCGCGCTGCGGTGCATATGCTTTAGCAGATACGCCGAATGGGTCATCGACAATTCGGTGCAGCCGCCGTAAAACGTAAACTGCACATTCGAAACCTTCACGGGGCTGTTCCACTTAAGCTCAATCCACTGCTTTTCGGCGGCGTCGGCAACCCACCTGTTTTTGTTTTCTTTGGGCTTGTCTATAACAACGCCGCTTAAAACGTTTTCGGGCCTGCTGTTTTCCATGCTAGACGAAGCTACAACCTTTGCGCTTCTTGCCAAGTCTTTGGGGTCTTGGTTTTTAATGCCAATAATAGTTTGGTCGTCTTTCAAAAGCGTTTGCTGAAGCTCGAAAATATTTTGGCTGCTTGCGCGCAGCTGGTACGGCAAAATGTTTTTGTCTAAACACATTGCGGCGGCCGTTCCCACAGCCTGCCCTACGGCCGAGCAGGTCGACATAACCCTTGTAGACGTAAACGCAACGTGGCTGCAGCTTATGTTGCGCCCCGCCATCATCAAATTTTTAATGCTTTTTGAATATAGCGAAGAAAGGCCTATGTTGTAGTACGGCACTTTGCCGAACTGGCGGCAGGGTTTGCGGTCGCTTGCGTAAAAGCCCTTTGCGGGGTGGTCGTCCATAGACCAGCCGCCAACGGCAACGGCGTCGTCGAAATCGCGCCACTTGCCCATAATGTCGTGCTCGGTCATAATGCGTTCGCCTACAATCCTGAAAGTGTCGCGCCTGCCGGGAACCATTGCAATGCTGTCTAATGCCCTGTTTGCAGCCTCAGGGAATTTGCCGCTGTTTTTAATATAGTCCCACACGCCCATTACAATCGAAAGCAGTTCAAAGCGCAATTTTTCGTTGTCGCCAATGGCGTCGCCGTCGCCGCCAAGCTCTATCCACCAATAGCCGTAGGCCAGGCCGTCGCTTTTAAAGCCCCTAAATTTAAGCTGTTCGGGGGTTATTTTTTTTGCCCACACAGGCGGGGTATAGGGCATGGGCTTGTCGTATAATTTCGAAGTAAACATTATCGACGACCCCTGCCTTGTGCCCACGGGGTCGAAGTCGGCAAAAGACTCGCCGAACTTTTTAGAGCCGTCTCTGCCCGACATAACTTCGGCGTTTGCCTCCATTGCAAGGGTGCTGTCGCCCGTGCAGTCTACAAAAATTTTTGCCGAAATCTTATATAGCTTGCGCGAAGTAGAACACCTTGCATACGCGGCTTTAATCTTGTCGCCGTTGGTGTCTACCGCGCAAATGGCGGTGTCTAAAAGCAGCGTTAGGTTTTTTTCGCTTACGCACTTGTCGTACAGCAAAAAGTCCCACATTTGCCAGGCCAGCTGCGGGTTGGTTGCCGCATTTGCAAGTTTTAGCTCTTCTATAATGCCGCCCTCGCGCCAGCCCGTATTGGGCGAAAACACCCCCAGCGGGTGCATTTTAATTTCCGAGCTTGAATTGCCGCCAAGTCTTGACCGGTCTTGAACAAGCACAACTTTTTTGCCGTGGCGCGCCGCCGAAATTGCGGAGCATACCCCCGCCAACCCGCCGCCTGCCACAAGAATGTCGCACTGCAATTCAACCGTGTCTTCCAATATGCCCAATGCGTCTTTGGGCGGGAAACTTTGCCTTTTTTGCGCGCTCTTTTTTTTGCGCTGCAGGTTGCTGGCCGCGTTTTTCGGCGCCGCCACAACCAAGCTATAGCCGCACATTGCGGCCGATACAGTCAAAAAATTGCGCCTGTTTATCTTACCCATATATAATAATCCTCCATAAAAAAGCCCTATATAATATACATATACAAAACCTTGCCTTTTAGGCAATCAACTTGGCGCGCTTTTTGCAAACAAAAATTTTTCGGGCAACTATTTTACGCGCTTGCAGCTTTTGCGCTTTTTGCAAAAACCATTGCCTTTTTTTGCCGCCTCTACTTTTTTCGGGCGCCCCACGGGGGCCGCAACCCTAACAAAACAGTCTTTTACAAAATCTTTTGAGGGAGGTTTTAAAAATTCCCACACGGGCATTTTGCAATTTTGGGCAATGCGCTCTATGGTATCAAGCCTTATGTACTTTTTGCGCCCCGATTCCAAATCCTGGTAAAACTTGTAGTCAAGCCCTAGCTTTTCGGCAAAAGCCTCTTGTGTGAAAGCTGCGGCATTTCGCAAAAGCCTAAGCCTTTTGCCAATAAAAAGCATATAGTTCATCTGTAGATTGTAATTGCTTTTCAGCACATAAAACACCTGTTAGTTAACGGTGTTTTTGTCTTGACAGGCAATACTTACTTTTTAATTATCCGCCTATTATGACAAAGAAAATATCCTCTATTTGCCTTGGTATTCTTGCGCTTGCGCTGCTGGCAGGCTGCAGCAAACCGCAAAAAAGCAACAATAACCCAAAACGCGACTATTACGACGAAGTTTTAAACCAAAACGAAGCTAAACCCGACAAGCGCGACTTAAAAACCACCGTTAAAGACAGCGGCGAAACAATCAAAAAAAAGGTTGCCGAAACCGCCGCCTCGCTGATAAACGACTTTGCGCACAAGCAAAAGCAAAAATTCCCGCCCGAAGTTTTAAACAATCTTAAAAACGGCCTTTCAAAGCTGGGGCAAGACTACGATACCGAAATGAAACGAGCCTGGTTTAACGAGCAGGCTGCCGCCTATCTAAAACTTGCCGAAATAAAAAAATCGCTAAGTTTCGAGGAAATGAAAGTTTTTAACTTTTCCGAAACGCAGGCCAAGGGCGACTATGTAAACCAGCTGGACTATTTTGAGGTAAACAGGCAAAGCTATATAACCTATAATCAATTTAGAAAGTCTGCAACGCCAACCGAGCGAAAGCTTATAGACGACGTATTTAAGCAGTTTAATATTAGCGACTTTAAACAAATGGCCGACGACTACGACAGATGGCGCGCCTTTTTTAGCTCCCGAAATTCCGCCGCAATAGATAACGACGCCGTATGGAATAAAATACAGCAAACCGCCGTTTCGCGCTCGCAGGGCGACGCAAACAAAGCCCTTGAAGAATTGAACAATTTATGCTCCAAATATACCGAACTAAAGCAGTTTAAGTTATACGATGTAATAGACGAAAAAGTAGAAAACGTAAAAAAGCAGCTGCAGGAAAAATACCCCGACAATTTCGAAAAACAGCTTGAAGAGCTAAAGAAAATGCCACCAGCAGCGTTCAATAAAACCGAGCTGAAATACGATTTAAACAAAGTGCTATTTAAGTGCGATTTCGGTAGCGGCGGTTCAACAATAGGCATACTTTGCAGGATAAACAAAATACCCGTAATATTAGGCAATAAATATCTTATACCCGATTCTTTGCCCGCAAAGTTCGACAATAGCGCACTTTCGCTTTCGTGCAGTAAAATGATAGTAAATAAAAAATATAAGGTTGTCGGGTTTATAGTAGACAATTTGCCAGAAGACATAGGCGAAATACCGGATTTGGACGAAGCGCAAAAAATTTCAGACGATACATCTTTATCTATGGTATTGAATGCGTCTAGCGGCATATGCGTTTTTCCCGTAAAAAACAATTTTCTTGATATGAACAGGCTATTCGACGTGAGAATATCAAAAGTCGGCGTAGCCTACATGCTTGACGGAACATCTACAAGAGCATACGACAACCGCGCCTATGTTTTCAGAAACAATTATGCGTTTTCTTTAGACGCACAGTCGAGCAACTTGAATTTCACTTCACTAGCTTCAAATTCGTTTTTGGTAGACGAAAAAATAAAAGATATTTGTGCAATTTCAGTGCAACCGCCCACCCCGAAGCTTACAAAGATTATCTTTAACGATTCCCTAAATGCTGTTGTAGGCAACGCCGATTTGAAACGTTCGCCGTTTTCGGACGAACAGGCCACAATGTTTTTAAATTCACGGGGCTACGACAGATTTATACCCATAAAATTCCTTTCTCTACAAACTTTAAAAAATACCGCTTGGCAAACGATGACTATGGAAGAATACGAAAGACAGCAAGCGGAATACCGTTCAATTTGCAAATATAACGCCAACTTGTTGATTGCCGTATTGAGCAGGTGTTCGAAAGATGCATGCAATAACGGATTTTACACGCAAGGATACACAAAATTTATATCTTCTCTTCCCGAAGCAAAAGGCAATCAAAAAATCGTCGAGGCAAAACTAAGAGCTTTTATTATATATGTCCTTCAAAAATCGACGTTCCCCGCAAACAGCAAATCTTTCGATAACTACTACAGCATTACCAAAGACGACGTTTCGCAACAAGTGAGAATAAATAAATATTTGTGCGACTATTTTAAAGAGCAAATGGTAGACAGAAAAACCTCTATATTTAACGAAATTCTGACCAATTATGTAAGATATTCAAAAACTCTTTAATTTTTTGAAAGCTCAAGATAATCAACACCCTCCAGCCAGCCTACAAACACCACACAAATACGGCTATCTTAACGCAATAGCAAATGTTTTCGGCGGCAACGGACAGTCTAAATAACGAAAAACTACAAACACACAAAAAAGCGAAGTTAAAAAACAAACTTCGCTTTTTTTATGCGATATTTACGCAAAAATTTTTGCGTTGAAAGCCAAATAAAACATAACACCTAAAACGCCACGCCGAACTGCGCGCCCAAAACAAGGGCGTTTGGGTATGCCCCGCCCTTTGTGTTTATTATATACTGAATGTCGGGCTGCAAAAACAGGAATTTGTTTAGCTGAATTTTGTAGTTTAGCTCTAGCACCATTTCGTACGAGCCTTTTTCGGGAACAAGCAGCTTGTCGGAATATTTGCCGTAGGCTACGGCAAAGCAAAGAACGTCGTCGGCGCGCGATTTAAAGGGGGCGTTAAACAGCAAACCGCCGCAGGCAAAAAAGGGCATGTAGGCCAGATTTTCGTTAGGGTCGTATTGCACTGCAGCCCAGGCAATAATGCCGCGCAAATCCCTGTAGGCGTTCGATGTATCGCGCGTTATATACGAAGCTTTTTCCCTTTCGGGCATACCCATATTCCAAACCATATAGTCGGCCTGAAAATACAGGCTGCAGTTAAAATACGAATATTTGTTTGGGTTGTCGTTATGGGGGGCGTTGTACCAATCCGAAATTATGCCCACCGAAATGTTTGCGGGAGATTTGCCGCTGTCGTCGTGGTTTATGTCCCAGCCTATTTCAAAATTGGCGTTTACGCCAATGCTTTTTTCGAAAGACCAGTCTAGCCCGTGCCTTGAATTTGCGTCTTGCGAAGGGTCGTTAATTTGGTATACGCCCGCCTTTATGTATGCGCCGTCTTTTTGCTCTATATTCAAATATGCGCCCCATACGCCCGAAGGATATGCCGAAAGCTTTGTTTGGTAGAACATGCCCACGGGGTTGCCGTCTACCGAATTGCTCATATAAAGCCAGTATATGGGCTTTGCCATAAAATTGTCGCCCGCGGCAAAGCGCCCAAGCTTAAGCCTAAAAACATATTCGTCGCCAAAAACGGGCTTTTCGTACATCAAAAACAGCGACTGTAAATTTATTGTTTGCGAGCCGTAGTTTTGCTGAACGCTAAACGTGTTGCCCAAATATTTTGGGGTTATGCTGTCGCCCGAGCGCCACGCCCAGGTGTTGCCAAGGCTTAACCCGCTTAGCGCCTTTTTGCCGCTAAGTTTGCCTATGTCTAGGCCAACGCCCAAGTTAAACGAATTTGAAATGCCCGTGCCCCTTGCCCTGCCGCCGGTGGGGTTGCCCGCAAAGTTGCCTATGTAGGTAAAAACGGGAACAATGCCCGAACTTTCAAGCTTGGCGCGCTCGTCGAAAAAGAACGGGAACGCCCCGCTTTTTGAAAACCACTCTTCAAAAAAACGGCACTTGGGGGCGTCTAAATCGTCGTAATAGTCGCTATACATTGCCGTGTAAGGCAGCGGCATTTCGCTGTCTACATCGTAGGTGGGGTGCTTAAAATAGTTGCGCTGAATGGCAAAAAGCGGCAACGCCGAAAGCGCAAACAAAAATGCGGTAAAAAGGTTTTTGCTTGTCATAATGCAATCTGGTTTAATTTCGTAAAAAATGTTGCGTTTTTAAACTAAAAAGCGCCAGCAAAAAAACGGCGTTTAGGTTCTGTGCAGGTTTGCAGAACACTCGCTTTCGGGCTCTATATGCACGTGAACGTCGGCGCGCGGCTCTACGCTTTGCACGGCCCTTTCAAGCTTTTCGGCAATGTCGTGCGCCTGCAAAATCGTCAAATGGGGGTCTACATGTATGCTAACTTCAACCTGCATATCGGCCCCCGAATTGCGCACCCGCAAATCGTGGAAAAATATAATGTCGTCTACCGAGCTTATCGCCATTGAAATTTTGCCTACGGCCTCTTTGGGGGCTTTGTCGAGCAGGTCGTCTATAGAGCGCGCCCCAAGCCTAAGCGAAACAAACACCACTATGCAGGCCACAGCCAGCGCCGCAACGCAGTCGGCAAAATAGTAGCCGTATTGCGCCATAATCAAACCCGCCAAAACAACCGCGCTGCTTAGAATGTCGGTCGAAAAATGCAGGGCGTCGGCCTCCAGGGCCTGGCTGTTGTGCTCTTTGGCCGCCTTCTTAAGCGCGCGCGACCTGAAAAAATCTACGCAAATAGAAGTTATAACAACAGCATACGCCCAAAAGCTTACCTCTATTTGCGTGTTGCCGCTTGCCAAACGCTCCAGGGCTTCGTATACAATCCATACGCACGTTGCAACAAGCAGCCCCGTTTCTATTAAAGCCGACAAGTTTTCTATCTTGCCATGGCCGAAATTGTGGTCTCTGTCGGCGGGCTTGTCGGAAATTTTTACCGCAATAAAGGTAATAAACGCCGCAACAAAATCCAACAGCGAGTGCAAGGCCTCCGACAATATACCCAACGACCCCGTGAGAAACCCCACAACCATCTTGAAAGTTGTAAGGAATACGGCGGCCACAACCGACATAAACGCGGCTTTGTCTTTGTCTGTTGCCATTTTTTAGACGGCTATGGGCGCCTTTATAGTCGGGTATGGGTTATACCCTTCTATCTTGAAATCTTCAAAATCGAAATCTTCAAGATTTTTCTTTTCGGGGTTTAGCTTTAAGGTGGGCAGCTCGCGCGGGGTGCGGCTTAGCTGCTCTTTAACCTGCTGAATGTGGTTTTTGTATATGTGCAAGTCGCCGAAAGTGTGCACAAATTCTTTGGGCTTATATCCGCAAACCTGGGCTACCATATACGTTAAAAACGCGTACGAAGCTATGTTGAAAGGCACGCCCAAAAACAGGTCGGCACTGCGCTGGTATAGCTGGCAGCTAAGCTCTTTGTTTGCGTTAACGTAAAACTGGAACATTGCATGGCAAGGCGGCAGCGCCATTTTCGAAAGCTCGCCGGGGTTCCATGCGCACACAATGTGCCTGCGGCCAAACGGGTCGTTCTTAAGCGATTCTACAACGTTTTTAATTTGGTTAATGCTTTTGCCGTCGGGCGTGCGCCAGTCGGTCCATTGCGCGCCGTATATGCGGCCCAAATCGCCGTTTTCGTCGGCCCACTCGTCCCATATCGTAACTTTGTGGTCGTGCAAATATTTCACGTTTGTGTCGCCCTTTAAGAACCAAAGCAGCTCGTATAAAATAGAGCGCGTGTGCAGCTTTTTTGTGGTTAAAAGAGGAAACGATTTCGACAAATCAAACCTTGCCTGTGCGCCGAATACGCCTATTGTGCCCACCTTTGTTCTGTCGGTGCGCTCGCAGCCGTTTTTTAGTACAAAATCAAGTAAATCCAAATATTGTTTCATTGCGTAAAAATGTTAGTATATTAACGGCTTTTTAAAAGCTTTAAATTTATATAAAATATTCCCCGCACAATATGCGCCAAATTTGCGCGAATTTTTTTAAAGCCCAATTTGTGCAAATACCCCGCAAATTTTGGCCGGTCGTTAAACGCACAAAGCTTTTTGCGCCGGCAAATTTGCGCCAAACAAGGCATTTTGCGCACCGCACCCTGCCGCAGATACTATATTTTGCGCGCCCGCCGCAAAAACACTGTTTTGCAAAAAAATTGGGCAAAGGCTGGGCAAAAGCGCAAAATTTTTGCAGACAAAAAATAAAAATAACTTTTTCTAAAAATTTGCTTGCATAAGGCAACGCAATTAGTACTATACCTACTTTATTGTTAAGCCCGATTAGCTCAATCGGTAGAGCAGTTGACTCTTAATCAATTGGTTCGGGGTTCGAGTCCCCGATCGGGTACATTAACAATTAAGGACTTATAAAAATAAGTCCTTTTTTTATTGTCCACTTTCCCGCCCGCTTTTCAAATTGGTTTTTGGGTAAAGGTTTTTTATTACCACGTTGCCGAACAACAATTTTTTGTTTTGCCTTAAATATTCGCGCTTCTAAAAACCTTGCTAATTTGCCGAAAATGAATCGGCAAAAAATGGGCGAAAAAAAGCAAACGTAAAACGCCCATACAGCACGCATAAATTAAAAACTATCAAACACGGCAACCACAACTCGCCTCAACGTTAAAAGTTGTAGAATATGGGGTTTCTGATAATTTGTTTTTTACACTTTCCCTCCCGCATTTTGCAAACGCTTTTACTCTATAATTTAGCTCCGTATTTTAGCACATAAATGCAAACTTAAATTCAATAAAGTACTACAAGTAAACTTATAACACAACCGTTGCTTGCCACTACCCTACCCACTAAAACGCAACCCTACAAATCCCAAAATGCAACACTTCTTCCGCCAAACTAAAAATTAGCTTTAAATCTTACCTTATCGTCGAGCAATGCAAAAGAGCCTTTCGAATCCCGAAAGGCTCTTTTGCATTTTTAAAGCTTATTCCATTGATGAAGCCCGCCAGATGGGCACCCTGCTGAACCGAGCATAACAAAAAGTTATCTACTCTAGATATTTATTGATCTCTGCTTTATCCCCAACCAAAAAACCGGTTTTATCTACAATACGATAGGGCAACGCAAACTTTGCGTATGCTGCCGATTTCTGTTCATCTTTTTCTACAACAATTCCATTTTTATATAAAAAAGCATAGCAAGCATACCCGTATTTTTTTACGTCCGTGAAGAATTTGTCTTTGTTCAATTCTTCGTTTTTTATTTGTTCTTCGTATATGTTATCGCCTATAATTTCTCTAGAATTGAAAATATCTTCAAAAAGTTTGAACGCTTTCCAGTTATAGCCTTCTGCAGTTTGAACAAATAAACTGCGAAGTAATGCGCAAATATCATATTGAGTTGATGCGGTTGCAGATGCTATATCTATCAATTCTTTGTTATTATAAAAAAGATCAATAAATTTTGGTTGTGCGTTGATTAATTTATATGGAGGAATGCTGTCAATTCCTCTTATTCGGCAAAATTCGGATACTGAATTCCCGTAATCATTTTGCAATCGATTAAGCCAATACTCGTCATTGGCTTTTACTTTTTCCCATAACTGCATAAAAACGAGATCCCTTAAAATTAATGCTTCCCAGTCAGATTCGCTTAAATCGTATAATCCACCAACGGTGGTAAAATAAGGGTATAAACTTTCATTATCATCTACAATAACTTTAGCAATTTTTGTGCCCCATATTCTTGTCAATAGCTCTTCCCGTTCCGTTTTGCTTTTTGCACAAGAATTTGCCGAATTCGACATATTCTCAAAAAAACACGTCCTCAATGTAAAAAAAACAACAAGTCCTCCTAAACTCAATAGGATACAATTTACGGCTTTGAGTATATTTTTTGCTAATTTTTCCATAAATTATTTCAATGATAATGTCTTCATTTTTTTGTAGTAGTTGCGCAAAAAACGAATCAAATTGCGATTTACAATTTGATTCGTTGATTTATATATTATTTTATCTCATTTTCTTTCCGTCGCCGTCTCTTTTGGTACAAATCATATCAAGAATGCACCACGGAACTGTTATACAACAGCCAACCATTGTTATGCCCAATAATAGCTGGATAATCCCTCTGCCGGTATGTCCTGCATAAAAGTTATGGATTCCCCACGCGCCCAAAAATAAAGCAATGATTATATAGGTTAGCCTGCTTTTGTCGGAATTATTCATTTCCTTCATCTGGTTAACCATCTGCTGATTCATTGCATTTTGCTGCATCATTTGCTGTTGCATCATTTGTTGCATCATCATCGACTGCATATCAGCCGTTGATGGAGTTTGTGTGTTTTGTTTAGGAGTGTTTGATTCTTTTTCCATATTTATTCCTTATTGGTTGAAGTATTTTTTTGTGAATTCACAAACTGGGTGGTAAAAGTGTTCAAAGTCTTTTTTGCCTTTTACACTTGAAAAGTGCCAGCAATCCAAAAGTAGCGTGTCTTTGGCGTTTACTTTTATTGTTTGGGCGCAAACGTCGCATACTTTGCTGTTGCCGCCGATACGTTTCAAAACGCTCGGTTCTCCAAAGATGTTTGTAATTTTATCCGTGACATTTGCCGAAATTATTATATCTGGTTCGAGCAGCTCTATTTCGCGCTTAATAAATTTTTTGCCGTGTGTGTAGGAAGTCTCTATCAGTTTTTCGTTTGCATATGTTCCGTTTTCGTTAGAGCTTTTTGAAATGTTCATAAAGGCGAAACTTACGCCGTCTTTAGTCCCAAACGTATCGCCTATTTTCGAGGCAAACGGAGTGGCTTGGAATTCCTCAAACGTAGATTCTTTGTTGAGAATTCCGTAAGCCATATACATCATTCTGGCATGAAATCTATATTGATTTATATTCTTTTCGCCTATGCGTTTTTCGTTTCTATAACAGTCGAAAAGTGTATCTGTGTATGCAAGCCCTAGCATTCCCGTCGATTCTTTTGCTACAAACAAAATTCGGGGCTTCTTTGAAAAATAATACGGATAAAAACCGTCTGAAACGAAAAGTTCTTGCTCTTTCTCCGGCAATGAAGACTTCCATTCCTTCATCAAAGCATTGATTTGCTTTAGCTTTCCCTGCTCAAAATCCGGATATGATATTTCCCGTTTCATAATAGGAGGGAAACCATAGTATTATAAATACTATAGACATTTGCTTTGTTGCAAGCTTTTGAAAAGCATAAAATTATATGTTTTGCGTTATGTAAAATTGTCCTTTAAATCTGTTCTAACTGTTCGGCAAATTTTGCGTAAGTTATTTCTTACAAATAATTCAAACAATCTTTTGAATTTATATTTGACATTCGTATTTATAATACGATGAACACTATATTAAATTTGGCTAAGGAAGTTTTGGGGAAAACGAAAGTTTCGGTTTTAGATTCGGCAAGGTTTGTCAGGAATATTTTGGACGCAAAGCCCAAAAACTGCAATTTAACCGACGCGCAATTTGTTTTAAAGGTAATTGAAGTTGGCTTGCGAAATATTCGTACTAAAGAAATGAGCTTTGCCGACGGGTTTGTTACGTATTTAAAAAGCAAGCAGCATTTGCGCCCAGATTCTATACGCGACATTCGCTGTATTGGAAATAGGCTGATTAAAACCAAACACGAACTTTCCAGGCGCAATTTTTCGGAGTTTAGTGTATCGGAATGTGAAGAGTGGCTAAATTGTGCGTTTGCTACCCCAAGCCAATACAACAAAGGGCGCGCTATGTTGCATGCCTTTTTTGAATTTGCAATTCGCCGCGAGTGGTGCGACAAAAAACCCGATTAAGCGAATAGAACGCAAAAAAGTTGTAGAAAAAGAGATACAACCTTTAAAACTATCTGAAATAAGACGCCTAATAAAAAACGCCCAACGCGAAAGCCCTAAATATGCCATTGTTGTCGCCCTTTTAGTTTATGCGGGAATACGCCCGCGCGAAGTGCGCCGCCTTACTTGGCGCGACATCGATACCGAAGAAAAAATTATTACGGTTCGTTCGCAGTGTTCGAAAACTGGCGGTGTACGTCAAGTTGAAATTCCTCCCGTATTAAACAGACTTTTAATTGCCCACCAGCTAGAAAGCACTTCGCATATTTGTCCCCTAGATTGGGTATGTCGGTGGCGCAAGATACGCGCTGATTCGGGTTTTAGTGGTTGTTGGGAGCAAGACGTTTTGCGGCACACCTACGCCAGTTTTTATGCAAAGCGTTTTAAAGATTTGCCGAGGCTGCAGGTAAACAT
>CAKUIA010000002.1 GCA_934660865.1 uncultured Opitutales bacterium | reverse complement strand
ATGTTTACCTGCAGCCTCGGCAAATCTTTAAAACGCTTTGCATAAAAACTGGCGTAGGTGTGCCGCAAAACGTCTTGTTCCCAACAACCACTAAAACCCGAATCAGCGCGTATCTTGCGCCACCGACATACCCAATCTAAGGGACAAAGAACCCGCGATATTTTGAAGCTCCTTTGCAATGGCTCGTATTATGGTTGCTAGTTTGTTGTAAATGGATTTTTTGTAGTTGGCATGCTTGGCATTTCTTTTCGAGATTTTTGTGGATTTAGCCTACAAAAGTTATTTTGGCTTCGCTTATCTCTTCAAATCTAATGGCGATGGCGAACATGCTGCCGTCCGAAAATAATTTGCAATACATTTATAAACATAAAATAAGGCGCTTGCAATATACTTTCAGAAGCCTCTTTTTGTATTATAAAACCACTTCGGCGCCCGAAAATTTTAAAAAATTGTGTTTGTGGTGCAGGATTAGTTTTTCAGTCCAACTCTCGATTTTCTATTATAAAAGCAGGCACTTTTTTCAAAACACGTTTGTAGCAAAAAAATCCCCTTGTCTCATGTATTTTAAAGAGATTTAAAGGTTTTAAGCTTTCCCCAAATCTTTTAAATAAAATCAATACTTTTAAGAAGCGTTAGCCGTTCGGCAAAATTTGATACCGATAAAAGCGACTTAGAATTGCGCAGCATTTGTATCAACGTAAAAAAGTCTCTTTCTTTGTCGGCATTTAAAGTCTGTTTCACAAAAAAATTTGCTCGCAATAGAGTGCTTGTATTTTTCCCCAACCACACACAAAAAACACCGCCAAATTCTTGGCGGCGCTTGTCATATCAATAATTATACTTATCTAAAACTTTATTCAATGCCCTCTATTTCTTCATATGCTAGCTCTTGAACATAATTCTTCTTGTAATATGGTTCGCATATAAAAACAATCCACCATAACACAAGGTGGTTATCTTGTCTATTTTGCCTGTTTGTCGTAAAGCGTTTTATAGTAGGGGCAACGGGCGTAGAGTTCGGTGTGTGTGCCAAAATCTATAAGGTTGCCCTCTTTGAAGACGATGATTTTCTTCACGTTGCGGATTGTGCTGAAGCGATGGGCGATTATAAACATTGTGCGGTCGTGCATAAGTTTGTCTATCGCCTTTTGTATAAAGGCTTCGCTGTTGACATCGAGAGCAGAAGTGGCTTCGTCCAAGACGATAAGCGGCGGGTTTTTCAAGAACACGCGCGCTATTGCAATACGTTGTTTTTGTCCGCCAGAAAGTCTATCGCCACGTTCACCAACGCGGGTGTTGTAGCCGTTTTCCAGCTCCATAATAAAGTCGTGCGCGAATGCGGCGCGGGCTGCAATATGTACTTCGGCTTCGGTTGCATTTGGCCTTGCTAGTAAAATATTATTGTAGATTGTGTCGTTGAAAAGCACGGGATACTGTGGTACGGAACCGAGGTTCTTGTGGAGGTCGAAAAGCGACATATCTTTGAGATTAATTCCGTCAACCGTGATTGAGCCTTCGGTCGGGTCGTAAAAGCGCATGACAAGCTTTGCAAACGTGCTCTTGCCCGCGCCCGATTCGCCCACCAAAGCGCAACTCGTGCCTGCGGGAATTTTTATGTTTGCGTTGTGCAAAACGGCTTTGTCGGAATAGGCGAAGTTTACATTTTTAAATTCGATTTCGCCGCGCAAAGTGTCGATTTTCACGGGGTTTTCGGCTTCGGGTACGGTGGAAACATAGTCGAGAATTTCATTTAACCTATCAAACGACGGAGTAATTTTGATAAAGTCTGTGCACATTCTCACAATTCGTTTAATTGGGTCGATTGTAAAATAAAGCGCAAGCCCGATTGCCGCGAATGTCGAAAAATCAATATTTGCCTTGTATGCGTAGACAAAAGTAATAGAAACCATTGTTGCCGCCAAAACTTCCATCATCGGTTGTTGTAAAAGCTCGTATTGTGTTATCTTGAGCACTAACTTTTGAAAGCTTACGTTCATATCCCAAAATCTTTTTTTCTGTGGTTCTTGGAGATTGAATACTCGTACTTCGTGTGCCGCGGCGAGATTTTCGTTGAAGCACTGCGCTATCGCTCCCAGCGACTCCGCCGACATTTTCGCGCAGCGCTTGAGGTTGCGTCGCATCATCTGCACGGGAATTATGCAAAACGGTACGGCTGCAATGAACACCAAAAGAAATACAATCTCGCCCTTTGTAAGGCACATGTACGCCAAAAACGAAAGCGCGCCTATTACTTGCACCGGCTGGCGAATCATTTCCGAGGCGAACGAAAGCAGAATTGTCTGCACCGCTTGGGTGTCGGTTGTCAAGCGCACAAAGAGGTCGCCAGTTGTGTGTTTGTCGAAGAATGAAAGAGGGTAGTCTTGCACGCGCGAAAACAAGTCTTGCTTGATTCTGCGCAACACGTCGAGTGAAACATAGCTCATCAAATACCCGCTCAAATAGCCCGTTATCGCACGGACAATAAAGACGAACGGAATGAGCATAGCTACGCCGAATACATACCATAGGTTATATGATACGCCGTTCTCGGGCATAAAAATGCGCTTCAAAACTTTGTCGAAAATAACGGGCATACCGAAGCCACTCGAGGCTCCGAACAGCAGTCCAGATAACAGCGCCCCAATCAAATGCCAAATCTTGGGTTTTATGTAGTTTAAATAGCGAGAATAGCGTTTCATATTATAAAACAACAAAGTTTAAATTTATTATAATTGTCGGCTTGATTTTTCTTTAATAGCAATAAATGCGATATTATTTATTGATGTAGATGTTTAAAATAATTGATAATTCTTTGGCAAAAACACAAGTTGAATGACAGCGCTTCACTCATTTCAGTTGAAGAGGCTTTTTTATTGGTTATAAAATGTTGCCGTTGAAAATGTTTAAAACACACACAGTTTTCGTGTGCTAAACACGGATACGCTTTTTTTAATACAGGAATTTTTTCCGGATTGTCTAGGGTGCCTAATTTGTATAGTTTTTCGTTTTCCTGATCGGTATAACAACGAAATATTTTCCCGTTGGATTCTACATATAAAAACCTACTGCCCGCATAGCACAAATTTCCATAAAACTTGGCGTTATCAGTATTCTCGCTTAAAACATCTAGGTCTTTGTCTTTAAAATAATTTTCTATTTCAGATGAATATATCTGGTATTTACCATTGTAGTACACGCGTTGAACTTCCAATGGATACCCATATTCCTTCATTCTTAAATGAAGCTGTTTTACCTTATCAATGTTTTCGATTGTAAGAACGCAAGTGGGATATATACTAAGATCTATTTTGTTTTTTTTTACAAATGCAATTATATTTTCGAATTTATCAAAAAAATCGTTAATATTTTTCCACTGGCTTAGATGTATGGATATAGAGAAAGATTTTAGAAATCCATTTGTTTTTAGGAAAAAATTCTTTAAAACATCTTCACTTGCAGAAAAATTCGTTATTATCGCAAGGGAATGTCCCCTTTTAGTTAGTCCGTCTACAATAGAATCAAGATATGGATAAATAAACGGCTCTCCGCCTGCCAATGTTACGTAAAACTGTAGTTTGGTTCTGTCCAAATACGACAATAACGCATTTATGTGCTCTTTTTTTAAAAGTCCAGTTTGACGAACTCCATCTGATACTTGATAGCAGTATTCGCATTTAAAATTACAAGCATATCCTAACTTTATGTCCAAAAAATTTCTTGGGGGATAATCGGTGTCCATTATTTGTTCCTTTCAAAAAATACAAATTACGTCATGAACGTTATATAAAATTTGTGTGCTGCAAATTTTTTGTCCAAGTATTTGGTTTAAAGTTTTCAATTTCCTGTCGGATTTCTTGTAGTTCGTCCGAATCTTGTTTTGCGTCAGATATGGCGTCTTTTATTGTTAAAGACAAATTTTTATACATAAGAGACTTTAAGTCTTCTATGTCTGGCGCCGAAACATTGTAAAAATCTATTTTCCCGTTAATGATGTCCTGCTTTGTGTAAATCGGGATTATGTTTTTTAACGATGTAAAGCGTTCCCCTTCGTTTCCCAAATTTATCAATATCACGGGAATTCCCATTGCAACACATGGCGAAGCGCAATGCAAAGCGGAGGTTATAACTAATTTTGCATTTGCGCTATAATTGTCTAAAATTTCTTCGGCTTTGTTAAAGCGACCCTCGCGCGAGGCTATGTGCGGCAATTCGCGTTGGTGGTAAATTATCGCATTTTCCGTTAGTTCTTTAGGGATAGATTCAATTATATCTTCGGGTAGGTCTACAATATATATTTTATTTTGCGTATCTAGTTTTTTGCGCTTGGGTAAAGTGAGTGTTAAACACCTAGACAAATATGCATCAACTCCGCATTCTTTGAAAAAGTTTTTTGTTGCTAAATCTCGACAGCCTATCGTTTTATTTTCAAAAACTTTCGCATCCGTTTTTATTAGCTCGTTTACATATGCTTTGGCGCGGTTGTTTAAATGAATGCCAATGTATATAGAAAGATGATTTGGAAGCGGGAAGAAATTTAGTTCATGGGCAAAATAGCCCTGCATAACAACAAGAAGATTTTTTGTTTGTGCAAACGATAGTTTCTCCCTGTCAATATATACACAATCCGAAGTTGGCTTGATTTTTTGTAGCAAATTTTTTACGGCTATAGATTGAATAAAATCTCCTGCGTTGTATAGAGTTATAGAATCGCTAAAATCATAATCAAATATTGCATAAGGAAGTTCATTGTTGTGAAACTTCGTTGAATTTGAATGTTTATACGAATTTACGATATTGTCGACGTGGCGATTTATTTGTTGTATCTCATTTAAGGCTTTATTTTTGTCCGGCATTTCGGTTAATTTGTCCGACATTTCGGTTAATTTGTCCGACATTTCGGTTAATTTGTCCGACATTTCGGTTAATTTGTCCGACATTTGTATCTGCCTATTTGTGCGCCTAATTGTTATGCCAAATAATTTAATTGTCTTTCTATAGCAATCTTTTCTAGAAGAATATATTTCACCAAGCAAAGAAGTCGCCATTTGTGAAATTTTGGATCTGAAAAAAACTCCAGTAAAAGAAGTCTTCTTTAACGCTTGCAAATACTTTTTCTTGTATGGATTGTTGCATCGAAAATTCCAAGGTTTCTTGGGGTTTGTAAAATGAACAATTTTTGGATTTTTAATAGCCTCGTGTAATTGAATTTCTTGTTCGTTTCTGTAGCTACCGTTTTGAAGCAATGCGTTATGCATAAGGTTCCAACAGACGGGCAAATATTCTATGTTTTTACTGAATACTATATTAAGAACGTCTTGATCTTGAAACTGAATTTCTCTATCGGGCGATTTTGTGTAGCCGAAAAGCAGTTTTTCTGCTCCTATTTCACGTAATTTTTTATTGTTTATCAACATTACTCCTGCGTTGCAGTACAGTTGCGTTTTGGGTAATTTTAACCGATCTTGGTGCCACCAAATGCTTGTGTCGGGTACCATTCCTATGTATTTGTTTTCGGGTAATTCGTAGTCGAATAGCGGCGATACATCAGCCAATGCAATAAGGTCGCAATCCAAATATAAAACCTTATCTACATCTTTCAATAGAGCGGGAATTTTAAACCTATAATATGTCTCTTTGGTTATATATTTAACATACCCTGTTATTGGGCATTGCGAAAATTCATTCTTGTTTACATCTATAAACGAGATTGAAAAGTCGTGAAGTTTTTTTATCTCGTTGATCTTAGATTTACTTTTCTCTGAAATGTTGCTTGCCAAAACATATATTGAAAGCTTTCTTTTTTGTGGAAAGTGTTCTAGTACAGAAATTATTGCGGCAGCCATATGTGGCGCATATTTGTCATTGCAGGCAAAACAAAGATTTACGGGGGTGTGCATATTGTTAGAATTGATAGGTTCTCTGATATTTAAAATACAGTCGCTTAAGCTTGTTGAATGTAAACTTTCGCCAGGGTTTATTTGGCCCGACGTAGTGGACGATTTTTGCCGAGGGAATTTTTTCGGGGAAGGCCTTTTGGTGGGCGCGCTTGAAGTTGTAGACGCAGTCAAGCTCCTTAATTTTGCCGTTGAAGGCTATGTTGATTGCGTCTTGGTCTTGGTATTTGAAATTGTTTTCGGCGGTAAGTTTAAAAAGCTTTTCGGCGATGTCGGTTTTGCGCATTTCGTCGAGGTTAAAGAGTATTACCCCCGCGTTTATGTATAGGCCGCTTAGATCGAGCGTCTTTTTATAGCCTATGCTTTCTATGTAAATATCGCTTACTCCCGCGCAATAGCAGTTTGTTAAGTCCGTCTCGAAAAGTTCGGCAATATTGCCGTTTACGATTGTGTCGCCGTCTAAATACAAAACGCGGTCGATATTCGGTAGAACGTCGGCTATCATATAACGGAAATATGTTTCCTTTGTAATATGTTTTATTGTCAGCCCGAATTTTTCAAAGCGCGAATCGTCTATTTTATGGAATACTATTTTCGCGTTTTTATAGCGCGTTTCGAATTTCGACAGGCGTGCGATTGTAGCTTCGCTTAAATCGGAATGTAAAATATGGACAACCACGCTGTGCGAAGCGTTGTTTTCCAAAAGCGACGTGATGGAAACCGCCATATACGGCGAAAAACTTTCGTTTGTAGAATAGCAAATATCCATTTTGTGCCCTTTGTTAAATTGCCTGCTTTGTTAGCGAATTAAACAAACGCTCGTATTTTTTGTATTTAAATTTGCGAATGCTTATCTCGCGGGAATTGTGCGGCTTTTTTGGCCCGACATAGTGTATAATTTTTGCGCCCAATGCCGATTTTGAAACGCTGTTGTATTTGCCGGGCAATTCCCCGATTTTGCCGTTGAAAACTATGTTGATTGCGTCTTGGTCTTGAAATCTGAACGAATTTTTTGCGGAGATTTCTAGCAGCGAGTTCGCCGCGTTGCCTTTTCTGATTTCCGGCAAATTGAACAACAATACCCCGCTGTTAAAATATTTTCCCTTAAGCCCCAATTTTTTTTGCAGTTGGTGGCGCATAACGTATTTGTCGGCAACTGCGGCGCAAAAATTTCCGTTTAAATCGGTTAAAAAGATTTCGCCAATGTCTTTGTTTACAATGGTGTCGCAATCCAAATATAAAACATTGTCTTTGCCGACAATAAGTTCGCCCGCCAAATAACGGTAATAACCTTCTTTGGATATATAGCCTACACTGGTGCCAAGCTTGGAAAATTTGTCCGAATCTATTTTATAAAAATATAGGGAGGCGTTTTTGAATTTTTCCGCAATTTTAAGAAAAGTTCTTTTTGTGCTTTCAGAAAAATCCGACTCGAATAGATGAACGTTTACATTGTAGTTGCCGTTGTTTTTTAGCAGAGATATAAGGCAAACGGCGGCAAATTTTGCGTATTTTTCGTTTGCGCAATATAACACGTTAAAATCAATGCTTCCGTTAAAGCGCTTTTCTTTTTTTAGGTGCAAACAATTTTTTATAAATGTCGGCAAGCCGTCGCGCTTAAAAAAATATAAAAGCTTGCCCATATAGCAGCGAAAGCTAAATGCGGGGCGTGCCAGCACATGGAAGTTTTTGGGCTTCTTTGAACCCGTGTTTATGCACGATTCTGAATTTTTGCCCGCAAATACAACGGGCGGGAAAAGACAAAGGGTTTTAATATTAAGCTTGTGGTAAAAGTGCATTGCAGAATCTACCGTAATGCCAAACGGCACGCACTTAAGCCGCAAAAACATTGCGGTATATAAATTTACCGCATACCCCCATGTGCAGCCCGATGTTCTTATAAATTCCCTTAGGTTAAATTCCGCAAAAACTTTTTCGTTGTATAAAATTCGGTTTTTGTTTTCCTCCTGCAGGCGAACAAAATTCCATTCCGAAAAATGCGTTTTCAAAAAATCTATCGCTGCCGAAAACTTGTCGGACAAAACAATGTCGTCTTCCAAAACAACGCCAAAATCGAGGTTTTCCTCTTCAATTTTTTGCCAGCATTTTATGTGCGAAATGTAGCAGCCTATTTCGCCCGTTTTCAAGGGGCGCGGGTATTGCGTTCTATTTTTTTCGAACGAATAGTAGGCAGCCATTTCCTGTGCAGACAATTTCGAGGCGTCTATGCCCTCTACCCGTTCGTAAACTAGACCCAATTTGTCGAGCTGTGCGGAAATTTGTTTCCACCTTTGTGTGCTTTGCGCCATGTTTATTACGAAAATCTTGTGTCTTAAGTTTTTCATTACGCGGCGTTGTGCTTTTTACAAATTGCGCGCCTAATTTTGTAAATTAAGCGTGCAAAGGGGTAGTGGTATTTTTTTGCGCGTGCAATTTCGGAATGTTGTTCCTTAATTTTGCATAAAAACGGGCATAGGCCCTCTATGGTTAGCAAAGTTTCCCAAGTATATTGCAAGTCTACATCTATGGGGCGGAAAAAACGCGAGCGTTTTGCCAAAAATTCTTTTGCGCCCTCTTTTGTTATGGCGTAGGCCTGCGTGCCGCATGGCGGCTTGTTCCAACTTACCAATTCAAAAACAAAGGGGGCCAAAATTTGTTTTTCGCTTTTTTGCGGTGTTTTGCCGTCGAACTTTTCGGTTGTGCAAGTTGCGGGAATTTCTACCGCAAACGGCGTGCGCGAACGTACTTTTTTCGGCTTAAAAGGCGCAATCAATTTAATGTAGCTCCATTTGCGCTTAATTGCATTTAATGCAAAGGGAACCGCATAAAAAAGGGGGCTTAATTCGATGTCGTCTTCCAAAACAATGCCGTAGTCGAGATTTAAATCTACAATTTTTTGGCACACTTTTAAGTGGCTAATGTAGCAGGCAATTTCGCCGCGGCTTAAGTCTGCAAAATAGCGCTTTTTGTTTAAAAATGCCGAATAATAACCGCCCAAAAAGGCGTCGGAACACTTCTTGCCGTCTATTGCGGCAAAGCGTTCGTAGGGCAGGCCAAGCTTATCAAGCTGCGTGTGCATGTTCTCCCAGCGGTCAGCCGACCTGTCGAGATTTATAACAAACACTTTGTAGCTTTTTGGCATTGGCCGTTATTTAACTTGTTTATTTTTTGCGTTTGTAAACCGCCAATGCCAACGCAAGCGCGCCGAAGATTGCGGCAACAGTTGCGGGCTCCGGAACTTGCGTTGCAATTATGCTGAATGTGTTTTCGCCCTTAACACAACTCCAAGTTCCGTTAAAAGTTTCGCCCATTACGGTAAGCGATACACATTCTTCGGGAATGTCTATATTAGCGCCGTCTTCAAACGAAATTAAGTCGAACTTGTATTCAACGTTGTCTAAAAGACTTTCGGTTATGTTTACGGTAAAATTGCTGCCTATAACCAATAATCCCGCCAAAGATTCTACATAAATTTGCGTTGGATCGCTTATAGAGGTGTCAATAATAAGCGCGCCGTCTTGGGCTATGATAAGCATCTTTTTGTTTACAATATCTAGTTGCGCTCCTGTATCTAACTTAAGTGTTGCTCCTCCCGAAACCGTTGCGTGGCTTTCGGAAACTTTTGCGCTAATAATTTCTCCGCCGCTAGTTGCAGGTGTGTATTTGTGAATTGTAAGGTTATCTGCCGCCGAAGTTATCGAAAAGTTTTTTATGACACCGTCTGTCATAATGGTGTTTTTGTAAATCGGCGTGCCGTCTATGTTGGTAAGTGTAGCCCCGCGCAGGTCTGTGCTAGTAAAATCCGCGTTCGTCAATGTGGTATCGTAAAAATTCGCCGAGGTTAGATTCTGTTCACTAAAATCCCATCCGCTCAAATCGTTACTACTAAGATTTATTCCACTTAAATCTTTTTCTTTATAGCTCGTTGTGGTTTTCAACTGCGCTTCTGTAAATCCGCGTGATACAGTCATCGAAAAATCGGCCTTTTTGACTATCGTATCTACGAAATTCACCGAGGTTAAATTCGCCCCCGCAAAATTCGCATTTGTCAATGTTGAAAAGCAAAAACTCGCCGAGGTTAAATTCTGTTCATTAAAATCCCATCCACTCAAATCGCTATTGCTAAGATCTATTCCACTTAAATCTTTTTCTTTATAGCTCTTCGTGGATTTCAACTGCGCTTCTGTAAATCCGCGTGATACAGTCATCGAAAAATCGGCCTTTTTGACTATCGTATCTACGAAATTCACCGAGGTTAAATTCGCCCCCGCAAAATTCGCATTTGTCAATGTTGAAAAGCAAAAACTCGCCGAGGTTAAATTCTGTTCATTAAAATCCCATCCACTCAAATCGCTACTGCTAAGATCTATTCCACTTAAATCTTTTTCTTTATAGCTCTTCGTGGATTTCAACTGCGATTCCGTAAATCCGCGTGATACAGCATGCTGAAAGCGTGCGCCTTTAATCGTAGCACCCGTAAAATTCGCATTTGTCAATGTTGAAGAGAAAAAATTCACCGAGGTTAAATTCGCCCCCGCAAAATTCGCGTTTGTCAATGTCGCAAATTCAAACCCCGCCGAGGTTAGGTTCTGACCGCTAAAATCCCACTCACTTAAATCGTTACTATCAAGATGTATTCCACCTAAATCTTTTTCTTTATAGCTCTTCGTGGATTTCAACTGTGCTTCTGTAAATCCGCATGATACGGTCCCAATAAAATTAACCTCTTTAACTGTAGCATTCGTAAAATTCGTATTTGTCAATGTTGAACCGGCAAACTCCGCCGAGGTTAAATTCTGTTCATTAAAATCCCATCCACTTAAATCGTTACTACCAAGAGATATTCCACTTAAATCTTTTTCTTTATAGCTCTTCGTGGATTTCAACTGCGCTTCTGTAAATCCATGTGATACAGTACCAGAAAAGCCTGCATCTTTAATTGTAGCATTCGTAAAATTCGCATTTGTCAATGAACCGGAAAAACTCGCCGAGGTTAGATTCGCCCCCGCAAAATTCGCATTTGTCAATGTTGACCACCAAAACCCCGCCGAGGTTAGATTCTGTTCACTAAAATCCCATCCACTCAAATCGTTATTACCAAGAGATATTTCACTTAAATCTTTTTCTTTATAGCTCTTCGTGGATTTCAACTGTGCTTCTGTAAATCCGCATGATACGGTCATCGAAAAATCGGTCTTTTTGACTATCGCATCTGTGAAATTCGCATTCTCCAATGTCGCACCACGTTCTATGTCATTATCTTCATCCATTAATACATAAAAAAAGGATGCCGAGGTTAGATTTGCCCTTGTAAAATTTGCATTTCTTAGTACTGCATCTCCAAAAGACACAGAGGAAAGGTTTGCATTAGTAAAATCTGTATTTGTCAATGTTGCGCCATCAAAAGCCGCTGAGGTTAGATTCGCGTCTGCAAAATTTGCACGAGTATAGTCTGTTTTTTTTATGGGAGTTGAAAAAATAACCTTTTCTCCATCTTTAACGTAGGTATTTTCCCAAACGGAATCAACGTGGCTAGCCCCCGAATAGTTTCCGCTAAGTTCGCCGGTATGAATGTCGTTGTCGGCAAAGATTACTCCTGCCGCCAAGAAAGATAATGTTAATATATATTTTTTCATAAATACAAAATTTTAATGTTTATAATTTTTGTTGCGCGGGCATTTGTTGCAGTTGCGGCGCGGGTACTTATTTTTTCCTTTTTTGTCTTTCCATTTTTTAAAACACTTAATGATTTCTTTCCTAAGCCATTTTAAAATAATTAAAACTATATAGCGCAAAGTTTCGTCCTCAACGGTGTCTGCAATATTGCTCCAAAGGACACAATGTATGCCCCAATTATTGCCTACAAAAAAATCACAAACCTTTTTTTTGGCGTTTAAAAAAGACGAAAGTTCAACTTTTTTGTCGAAATTAATATCGTTATACGAGATAGAGCTTATTATATCTCTAATTTTTATGTAGGAGAGAAAGTCTTTCCACTCAACAGCCGTATACGAGCGCATATCGGGGGAGTTGTATAAATAAGAATTGCCTATGCACATTTCATTGCGCGCATATAATTCGCGAAATACAGCGGGCAAATAACCCCAATAAATCCAATTTTTATTGCCGTTTTGGGTTGTCCAGCCGATACACCCCGCATTTGTTGTTTTTGTATAGTTGCAAGTTTTAAATGCGACAAAAGCGGGCGATTCTACAAACCGCTTTTGTATGGCATTGTATTCCTTATCGGTGAAAGCGTATGTTTTGCCTTTCGAATTTACTATCTTTAACTTGCCATTTTCCACATAAATCAAGAACAAAGATCTCCCTCCCAATGTGGGGACAAGCAACTTGCTTTCGGGAAATTTTGAAAGCATAGAATTCACTTCCTCTAAAAAAACGCCATACGTCATTACGATTAAAATTTAAGGGAAGCCTATCGTATTTAAAATACTATAGGCATTTGCTTTGTTGCAAGCTTTTGAAAAACACAATATTATATATTTTGCGTTGCAAAGAAATTGTTTTAAAATCTGTTCCAACCGTTCAGCTGATTTTGCGTAAGTTATTTTATGCAAATAATTCAAACAATCTTTTGAATTTATATTTGACATTCGTATTTTAAATACGATGGACAAAATGGAACTATTGATAAAAGAGGTGTTAAACGGTGCAAATGTTTCTGCGTTAGACGCGGCAAGATTTGTCAGAAATATTTTAGACGCGAAGCCCAAAAACTGCAATTTAACCGACGCGCAATTTGTTTTAAAAGTTATTGAAGTTGGCCTTCGCAACATAAGGGCAAACGAAATGCCTTTTAACCGGGGTTTTGCAATTTATTACGAAAGCAAAAAGCACTTGCGCAAAGACTCTTTGCGAGACATTCGCTGCATAGGCAATAGGCTGATTAAAGCCAACTCCGAACTTGCCAATCGCAATTTTTCGCAACTTAGTGTGTCGGAATGCGAAGCGTGGCTAAGCTGCGCCTTTAGCACACCAAGCCAGCAAAACAAGGCAAGGAGTATGCTGCACGCCCTATTTGAATTTGCAGTGCGCTACAACTGGTGCGACAAAAACCCCATAAAGCACATCGAAAAACGGCGCGTTATTGAAAAGGAAATTTTGCCGCTAAAACTAAGCCAAATAAGGCGGCTTATAGAAGTTGCAAAAAGCGAGTGCGGTGGCATTTGCCTGCCAGCCGTTGCCCTTTTGATATATGCGGGAATACGCCCGCGCGAAGTTAGGCGGCTAACTTGGCAAGATATTGATTTGCAGGAAAACACAATAACTGTGCGCTCGCTGTGTTCTAAAACAGGCGGGGTGCGCCAAGTGGAAATTATGCCGCAGCTAAAGCGCATTTTAAGCAAAACAATAGGTTCGGGCAAAATATGCCCAAAAAACTGGGAGCGCCGTTGGCAAAACATAAGGCAAAGCAGCGGTTTTAGCCGCAACGCATTGCCGTGGCAAGCCGATGTGCTTAGGCACACGTTTGCCAGCTTTTTTGCCAAGCGCTTTAAAGACCTGCCGCGTCTGCAGCTAAATATGGGGCACAGCAACCAAATGCTTTTAAAAAGCCGCTATGTTAATATGCGCAACATTTCGCGCTTTGAAGCCGAAAAGTTTTTCAACTAGGCAATTTTTGCTTGCCTAAAAACAGGCGGCTTGCAAATATGCCAACGAATACATTAACATTAATATAGCAAAGAATGGGAAAGATAAGATTTATATTTAGCGCGGTTTTTGCCGCACTTTTGGCAAATGTGGCTTGGGCAGACAATGTAAAAGTTTCGGACTTTGGTGCGGTTGGCGACGGCAAGTTTATAAACACCAAGCAGATACAAGACGCAATAGACAAATGCAGTGCAACGGGCGGCGGCGAAGTGTTGTTCGACAAGCTTGGCACATACCGCACGCAAAGCATATTTTTAAAAGACAATGTAATGCTTAATCTGCCGCGCGGCGTAGTTTTAAAAGGCCATAAAAGCAGCGAATACAATGTGGCCCTTATCAGGGGCGAAAACGCAAGCAACATAGGCATAACGGGGCTTGGCACAATAGACGGTTCGGGCGGCGAATTTGAAATAGGCGACGAAGCCCCAAACCGACCGCGCCTTATTTTGCTTAAAAAATGCAAAAACGTTTTGGTGGAAAATGTGCGCCTTACTAGCCCCGCCTATTGGACATTCTACCTTTTGCAGTGCAACGGCGTTAAGATAAGCAAGCTAAATATCTACGCCCATGCAAATTACAATAACGACGGCATAGACATAGAATCCGAAAATGTGGTGATTTCCGACTGCGTTATAGATACTTTCGACGACGCCATTGTGCTAAAAACACTTAATGCCGACTCGGTTGTAGAAAACGTTACAATAACAAACTGCCTTATATCGTCGTGCGCAAGCTCGGTAAAAACGGGCACCGAAACATTGGGCAATTTTAAAAACATAACAATAAGCAACTGCATAATTAAAAAATGCGCCGAAAGAGCCATTGTTTACGAGTCGCGCAAGCACTGGCCAAAAACTTTTGGCGTTTCGGAGGGCATAAACGGCGGTTGCGGCATAAACATTTCTTCGGTAGACGGGGCCGTTATAGAAAACGTAAATATTTCGAACCTGGTTGTTATGGATATGCACGTTCCGCTTTGCATAAGGGTGGGGCACCGCAACCGCGGCGTTAAGGGCAACCCGAAAAGCGCCATACGAAACGTGAAAATTTCGGGCATAACCGCAAAGGCCGAAAGCTGGATTAGCAATTCGATTACCGCAACGCCGGGGCATATTTTGGAAAACATTTCCATAAGCGATTTTACGCTTCAAGCCAAGGGCGGCGCGCCGCTGGAAAAGCTGCAAAAAGAGCAATCCCGCGATGTAAAAGACCCCGAAAAGGGCTTTCCCGGGCCGAGGGTGTTCGGCTGCATATTGCCTTCCAGCGCGTTTTATGTAAGAAACGCCAACAACATTACCTTTAACAACGTTTGCATTGGCTATTGGAACGGCAACGACATTCGAAGCCCCTTTGTTGCCGACAACGTTTCGAACCTGCGCATAATAAACAGCACCTACAAGCCCGCGGGTTTTAAAGAATTTATATCTCTTAAAGATTGCAAAGCGCCGGTATTTTTCAACAATAGCCAGTTGAAATAATATTTTGAATGCGCGGCTTTTTTGCGGTAGTTTTTTTAATGGTTTGCCCTTTGGCGTTTGCAAAGGGAGCCATTAACGCACGCTTTTTAGACGCCCTGTCGGAAACGGGCGTAATTTCGAAGATGGACGCCGACGCCGTGAAGAAGGAAAGCTCGTCTATAGAGCTATTGTTGCCGCAGTCCGAGCCGCGCCTTAGAACCTTTCTTATTCTGCAAAACCGCTATACCTACGCGCAGCACACCTATTTTAACGCGGCAAATTCAAGCCAGTCGCGCTTCGACATACGAAGGCTGCTGCCTGTTTTTATTGCAAACCCAACCGAAAATACCAGCGTGTTTGTGGCCGTATATTTGCCCAGCGACATGCCCATAAACAGCGCTTTTGCAACCTACAATTTGGAAAGCGAATATGTTTGCGGAACTTTTAAGGCGGGCTTTTTGGGGCCGAACTTTTCGATGGAAGAGCCCGACAGCTGTACAAACCTTTTTACGCCCGACAGAAACATTTTGTGCCTGTATTTCGGCGGGGGCGACGGCGGCATAGACGGCTACCGCAAAACGGCCTACGGAACGTCGCTCGGCTTTTCGGGCAGCCACCCGGGCATATATTTCGACGGCTATTTGCCTACGCACAAGGAATATGTGTATCAGCTTGGCCTTTCAAATTCGAAAACCGACGCCATAGATATCAGGCGCGACAACGGTGTTATTGTTTGGCTTATGCTCGGCTACGAAAAGAAGTTTGAAGATTTTACCGTAAAATTCGGCAGCAACTTCGGCTATTCGACAAAAAGCGTTTCGGCAATAGCGGGCGGGGCGTCGTTGCCGAGCGATATTGTAGATTGCGGCGACCTTTACGGCATAGACCCCTATTTTAGGTTGGCAACCGAAAAGCTTACCGTGCAGCTTGAATATATGATGGCAAAAGTTCAATACGGCAAAACAAAGTCCGACTTAGTCCCCACCTATACAACCGCCTCGGGGTATGCCGACCCTCACGGCTTTAGCGCAATGGTTGCCTACAAGTTATTCGATTTAGGCAAGCTTGGCAAACTGGAACCTATTTTTAGATATACCTACTTAAATACCGACGGCAAAGGCGTTAGGGAATGCGACGTTTTCTACAAATCGCCGAATGCCGGCGGTTTGTTCAACAAAGCCCATGCGTATTATGCGGGCGTAAATTGGTACATACGCGGCAGATACCTAAAATATGCAATGGGCATAGAGCATTTGGATTTCCAAGACTCGCCGCTGGGGGTAGACAAAGGCTCGGCGTCGTCGGACATAGTTATAGGCCAGCTGCAGGTAATGTTTTAGGCGAAAATAAATTTTTATTCCCGAAATTTCGGGCACAAAAAAACTTCGGACAAATGCCGAAGTTTTTTGCGTTTTTTGCAGAATGTTATGCTACTGCTCTTTAGAATAGTTTTGGAAAGACTTTAAAAGAACGCCCTCTTTTGAGTCTTCGGCGTCTTTCGTCATATTCTTAAGGCTTGGGAACAATACGGTGTCGCGTATGTTTTCGGCGCTGGTAAGCAGCATTACAAGCCTGTCTATGCCCACGCCCATGCCGCCCGCGGGGGGCATGCCGTGCTCCATTGCAACCAAAAAGTCTTCGTCCAGCTTTTGCACTTCTTCGCCTATTTGCGCTTCGAGCATTTGACGCTGTATAATAGAGTCGTTTTGCTCGGAGTAGGCGGGGGCAATTTCCTGTCCGTTTATGCAAAGCTCGAAAACGTCGAGCACGCCCGTGTCTTTCTGGTTGATTTTGGCCAGCGGGCAAAGCTCTTTTTGAATGTGCATAACAAAAGTAGGCTGAACCAGGAAAGGCTCTATTTGCTTGCTGTAAACTGCGTTTGTAACTTCGTAGTCTTCGGCGTTGTCGCGGTTTTTAATCTCTATTTTTTGCGCGTCGCAATAGGCAAGTTTTTCCTCCCTTGTTCTCGAAAACCAGTTCGGGTCTTTTGTAGTTTCAATAATAAGGTCTTTATAGTCGGCCTGGCGCCATTCGCCGCCAAGCTCTATAACTTGGCCGTCGGGGCGCTTTATGGAAGTTGTGCCCAAAATGTTTTTGCATATGCGCTGAATCATGGACTTAAAAAGTTCCATCATGCCCTCGTGGTTGGAGTAGGCCTGGTAGACTTCCAGCATTGTAAATTCGGGGTTGTGTTTGCGGTCTACGCCTTCGTTGCGGAATACCCTGCTAAGTTCGAATACCCTTTCAAAACCGCCTACAAGCATTCTTTTTAGATAAAGCTCGGGCGCAATTCTAAGGAAGAACAAAGAGTCTAGCGCGTTCATATACGTTACAAAAGGCTTTGCCGCAGCCCCGCCGGCAACCGAGTGCAAAATTGGGGTTTCAACTTCGCAGAAATCCCTCTCCCACAAAAACTGCCTTATTTCCTTGATTATTTTCGAGCGCAGCATAAACCTTAGTTTCGACTCCTGGTTAGTGATAAGGTCTAGGTAGCGCTGGCGGTATATTTGGTCGTCGTCGGTAAGGCCGTGCCATTTTTCGGGCAGGGGGCGCAATGCTTTGCTGAGCATTTTATAGTCGTGCACCCTAACGGTAATTTCGCCCGTCTTTGTCTTAAACAATTCGCCCTTTACGCCTATGATGTCGCCTACGTCTATGTCTTTTTTAAACTGGTCGTTATACTTGCCTTCGGGCAGGTTGTCGCGCGAGAAATACAGCTGTATTATTCCCTTGCGGTCTTGAATTTTAATGAAGCTGGCTTTACCCATAAGCCTGAAAAGCATAATGCGCCCGGCAAGCGAAACTTCGGGGCCGCTTTGGGTTTCTTCGTTAAACAACGCCAGCGCCTGCTCGGAGGTGTGCGTTTGCGGCCATTCGTTCCTAAATGGGTCTTCGCCGCGGGCGCGCATTGCGTCTAGCTTTGCCTTGCGTACGGCAAAAAGGTCGTGGCTGTTTTCTTGAATTGTTTTGTTGTGGTCTTCGTTCATTATTAAATAAAAATTTAGGCCATTATTAAACGTCTTGGCATTTAAGGCAAATGTTTTTTTAGCCGTAAAATGCGGTTGCCTGCGCGCAAAGCCCGAAGGATTTGCTACTTAAAAAGGCGCGCCAAAAAGTTTTTGTCGGCCGACTTTATTATATACGCGCCGTCGGGGGCGTTTGCAGCGTTTTGGCATTTAAAAAGTTCGCTTAAAAGTTGCGTTGCGCTTTCGGCGCAATCGGGAGTTTTTGCGCCGCGCACTGCCTGGGCCGCCGACATTGCAAAGGCGTAGTTTATATCGGCCGCCCTTGCCGGCGCCGAAGTTTTTTTCAGCTCCAAAAAGTCTTTTACAAAGCCTTCGGCCTGCGAAATTTCCGCCCACTGCGGCAGCGTTAAAATCCTGAAAAAGTTTTTGCCGAATTCCTCTATCTCGAAGCCGCAGGCCGAAAATTGCCCGAGGTTGTTCCGTAAAATTTCCGAATCGAGTCTGTCAAGCTGCAGGCAAAGAGGCAGCAAAAGCGTTTGCGCGGGGCGCTTTGCCCCGCTTTCAAGCGAATCTATAATGCTGTCGAAAACAATGCGTTTTTTGGCACCTACAGCGTCTAAAATTTTTACCGAATCGCCCGCCTTAAAAAATACATAGTTTTCGAAAGAGCCCATAAACTGCCAGTCGGGCAGGGCGCTTTGCGCGCTTTCGGGCGCGGTCGATTTTTGCGAAGCGGCGTTGTTGTCGCCGCCTAAAACTTCGGCTTTTGCGGGCAAAATTTTGGCTGCAACGCAGTCGTTTACCTGCAACGGGCGCACATATTCGATGTTTTTGGGCCCTTCGCGCGACGGGAAAATTGCGGGGAAAATTTCGGGCCTTAACGCGGCGCTTTCCTCTTTTTTTCCGGCAAAGGGGTTTGCCAGCAACTCTATTTTTTTAGAGACACATTCGCACAGAAAGTCGCGCACAAGGCGCTCGTCGTTAAAGCGCACTTCGCGCTTTGCGGGGTGCACGTTTACGTCTACAAGCTTTGGGTCTATTTCTATAAACAAAAAGCCGCCCGCATATTTGCCCTGCGGTATAAACGGCGCATACGCCTCTTTTAGCGCGAAAAACACCGTTTTAGACTCTACGGGGCGGTTGTTTATAAAGGCGTATATGTTGCGGCTTGTTGCAAACGAAAATTCGGGCTTCGAAATCGCCCCGTATATTTTCAAAGCTCCCCTTTGTTCGGGGGGGAGTTCGGTTAATTTTTCGGAAAGCTCGCGCCCGTATATTTTTTCGACTGCGTCTATAAGGCCGAAGCCCTTTGACGATTTAAAAACCGTTTTTGCGTTTTCCCTAAGCGTAAACGAAATTTCGGGCAAAGCCAGCGCGTAGCTTTTGCACAGCCTTACAATTTGCATTGCCTCGGTGTTGTCGCTTTTAAGGAATTTGCGGCGGGCGGGAACCGAGCAAAACAGGTTTGCCGCGGTAATTTCGGTGCCGAAAGACGTTCCGCATTCCCTGCAATATTCAAGCTTGCCTCCGTTTACGAAAATTTCGGTGCCCGCCACCGAATTTTCGGGGCGCGTTTTTATTGTAAATTGCGAAACCGCGGCAATGGAGGGAACGGCCTCGCCCCTAAATCCGTAGCTTTTTATTTCGTTTAGGTCCTGCGCGGTAAAAATTTTGCTTGTCGCGTGCTGCTCAAGGCTCATTAAAGCCTGCTCTTTTGTCATTCCGCAGCCGTTGTCGGCAACCCTTATGTAGGCTTTGCCGCCGCTTTTAAAATCTATGTCTATTTTTGTCGCCTTTGCGTCTATGGCGTTTTCCACAAGCTCTTTTACCGCCGAAGCGGGTCTTTCTACAACCTCGCCCGCCGCGATTTTGCTTATTAAAACGCTGTCCAGCTTCCTTATTTCGGGGGGCTTCATAGGTCGAAAAGCATTTGTTGGTTGTTGTCGGGGCTTTCTTTTTCGGGATCGAAATCGGCCATTTTAAGGAATTCTGCCTCGCCTAGAATTTTTACTCCCAGTTTTTCCGCTTCGGTTTTTTTGGAGCCCGAATTTTCGCCGCAAACCACATACGAAGTTTTTGCCGAAACGCTTGCCGAAACTTTGCCCCCCAAACTTTCTATAAGGGCTTTTGCCCTGCTTCGCTGCATGCTTTGCAGTGTTCCCGTAAGCACAAAAGTGCTTCCCTTAAAGGTGTCTAAAACGGGCTTTGTGCGGTTTAAAAAGTTTACGTTCGCCGTCCGCAGCTTTTCTATCTGCTCCAAATTGTGCGGGTCGGCAAAAAACGCGGTAATCGAATCTACAAGAACTTCGCCTACGCCGTCGACAGCCAAAAGCTCTTCCTTTGTGGCGTTTTTTATGTTGTCCAGCGAGCCGAATTTTGCCGCCAAATCTTTTGCGGTTTTTTCGCCGATATTGAAAATGCCTATGGCGAAAAGCAGGCGCGGCAGATCCCTGTTTTTGCTTTGCTCTATTGCGTTTATAAGGTTTTGCGCGCTCTTTTCCTTTATGTTGTCCAGCCCGAGCAGGTCGCTTTTTTTAAGCGAATAAATGTCGGAGGGAAACTTTACCAAGTCGGCGGAAACCAGCTTTTCTACAACGGCGCCGCCAAGGCCCTCTATATCCATGCAATCGCGCGAGGCAAAGTGCTCCAGCGCGCGCTTTATCCTGTCGGGGCAAAAGAAATTGGGGCAGCGCCACACCGCCTGTCCCTGGTCGCGCACAAGCTTTGTGTTGCACACGGGGCAGTATTCGGGGAACTTGAAGGGCCGCGAATTTGCGCCGCGCAAATTTTTGTCTACAACCTCTATTACAGCGGGTATAATTTCGCCCGCCTTTTCTATTAAAACCTTGTCGCCCTCGCGTATGTCTTTTCTGGCAAGCTCGTCGGCATTGTGCAGCGTAGCCCTCGAAACCGTGCTTCCCGAAAGGAACACGCTTTCAAGCTCGGCAACCGGCGTAATTGCGCCCGTTCTGCCGACTTGCAATGTTATCTTTTTTAAAGTCGTTATGGCCCTTTGGCTTTTATATTTCCACGCGGTTGCCCAGCGGGGCGACTTTGCCGTAAAGCCCGCCTTTTGCCACAAAGAGCAGTCGTTAAGCTTTATAACAGCGCCGTCCGTATCGAAGGGGAATTTTGCCCTTATTTCGTCGAGCTGCATTATGGCTTGGTAGGCCGCGTCTACGCCCGTCGCCTTTTGGCTCCACAAAAGGGGGCTTAAGCCCCAGCCTTTCAACGTGCCCGCCAGCGAGCTTTGGCAGTCCAGCTCAAAGCCGTCGGATTTGGCTATAAAGTAGAAAACCGATTGCAGCTCGCGTTTTTCAAGCTGCGTTTTGTCGAGCAGCTTCATTGTGCCCGCAGCAAGGTTGCGCGGGTTTGCATAGGCCCGTTTTTGCGGTTTTTCCGCAGCGGCATTGTCTAGCTGCTGGCCGAAAAGGTCGCTTTGCGCCTTTTGCTTTTTTGCCGCGTTTTTAGCCTCCTTTTCGGCGCAAAGCCTTTCAAATTCGGCGCGGGTCATGTAAACTTCGCCCCTTATTTCCAAAAGCCGTGGCGGGGTGGGCGTGTTTAAAACCTCGGTTATGCCCCTTATAATGCCTATGTTTTCGGTTATGTCTTCGCCCGTTTCGCCGTCGCCGCGCGTAAGCGCCCTAAGCAAAACGCCGTCTTTGTATACAAGCGAAATTCCCGCCCCGTCTATCTTTGGCTCTATGTTATATTCAAGCTCTTTGGTTTCGTCTATTTGCAGCGCCTTTTTCAGGCGGCTGTCGAATTCGCGCAATTCCTGAATGTTAAATACATTGTCCAGGCTAAGCATTGGCGAAAGGTGCTTTACCTTTTCGAAATCGTCGCCCAAGTCGCTGCCAACCCGCTTGCTTATGGAATCCGGCGAGTCGTATTGCGGGAAAACCTTTTCGAGCCTTACAAGCTCGTGCATAAGCGCGTCGTATTCTATGTCGCTTATAAGGGGCGCGTTGTCTATGCGGTAGGCCCTCTCGTATTTTTCGAGCAGCTTTCTAAGCTCCAGTATTCTGCTTTGCGCGCTATCCATTGCAAATTGTGCCGTCTTTTAACAGCAGCTGTTTGTCGGCCATTTTTGCGAACGCGGAATTGTGCGTTATAAGCAAAAGCGAAACATTGTCGTTTTTGCACAATTCCAAAAACATTTCGTTTATGATTGCCGCCGTTTTTTCGTCGAGGTTGCCCGTAGGCTCGTCGGCCATGATAAGCTTTGGGGCGTTCATAAGGGCGCGGGCAATGGCAACCCTTTGCCTTTCGCCGCCCGAAAGCATTGCGGGCGTGTGCCTGATTCTGTCTTTAAGCCCAACTTTTTCCAAAAGAGCCAAGGCCCTTTCTTTTGAATGCTTGTTGTAGAGATTCGCAATTCTCGGGGCAATAAGCACGTTTTCAAGCGCGTTTAGCTCGGGAATAAGGCAGTACGACTGGAACACAAAGGCCATAAAGCGGCTTCGCAGCGCGCTTTGTTTGGAGTTGCCCAAATTGTCTATTCTTTGCCCGTTCCACATAACGGCGCCGCTTGTGGGCTGTTCCAGGGCGGCGGCAATGTTTAAAAGCGTGGTTTTGCCCGCTCCGCTTTCGCCCCTTAGGCTTACGCTTTCGCCCTGTCGTATTGCAAAGTTTATACCCCTTAAAACCTCTATGTTCGACTTGTCGGGGCTTTTAAAGGATTTTCGTATGTCCGAACATTCTAGTACAAAGCTATTCATTTCGCATCGCTTTCGAGGCTTTAAGGCGGGCGGCCACGCAGGCGGGTATAATGCCCGCAAGCGTGCACAAAACAACCGCAAACGCCGAGGTTGAAATTATATCCGACATCTTGTAGGCAACGGGCAGCCTTGTAAGGAAGTAAAATTCGCTAATCGTTTCGTTGCCCAAGGTAAAGTCTACAATTTGCTGCCTAAAATGCAAAATGCCGAAAGTTAGCGCCAAGCCCACCGCCGACCCCAATATGCCTATAAAAAGCCCCTGCGCGCAATAGCATAAAACCGTTTGGTAGCTTCTTGCGCCCATTGCCGCCATAAGGCCTATTTCGCGGGTTTTTCTTACAACCGAAGTGTAAAGCGAAATGCAAATCGAAAACGACGCCACCAAAATAACCAGCATAATTATAAGCGACATCATTGTCTTTTCCATATAAATCACCCTTAAAAAGGCCTCGTTGTTGTCGGTCCACGATTTTGCCCTAAGGCCTTCCCTGTCAAGCTCGCCGTTGAGTTTTTTTGCGAATTTTTTGCAGTCGAAGCCGTCTTTTAGCTTTAGCGAAATGTTTTGCGCGCCGTTCGAATCGAAATTGTACAGCTCGCGCATTCTGCGCAGCGAAACAAGCCCCGTGTTCGAATCTACCTGCGAAAAGCCCGTGTTAAGCAGGCCCACAACCTTAAGGCGCACGGGCATGGGCACTTCGTTGTCGTTTAATTTGTCTATCATTGCCGGCGAGTAAACCGTAACGAAATCGCCCACCGAAATCCCCGCATTATACGCCATGCGCGAGCCCAAAATTACGCCGTCGTCGTCAAGGGCGTCTATTGTGTTGTACATAACAAAATCGTTTTCCGCAATGGGCAGCGCGCAGTCTTTCGAAATCGTGTCGAAACTTCTGAACGCGGGAAACAGCGGCGAGTTTCTGAAAATCATCATCACCGGGCCCTGAACTACCTCTTCGGCGCGCAAAACGCCGTCCATTTTCGAAAGGCGTTTTTTTAGCTCTTTTGTGTTGTGCAAATTTCTGCCTATGCGCGAAACCGAAACGTCGCCGGTAGTATCCTTTAGCTTTTGCCCTATCTGCTCGTGAAAGCCGTTCATTACGCTTTGCGTGCCCAAAAGGGCAAGCACGCCCAGCGCTACTCCCAAAATCGAAACCGCGGCAAAAAACGATATTTTTTTGCCCGTCGGGAAAAGCTGTTTATAGGCTATGTACAACCACCAACTCATAGAGTTATAGCTTTGATTGGCGCCGGATTTTTGCAAGTTCAAATTAGCGCATATGCGCGTTTTTTTCTTTCTAAAATCGGATAAATGCTTTAGCTTTTCGCCTAATATGGAAAAAAACGAAGTTTTGGTATTCGGTTCGGTTGCGTACGACTGCATTGAAACGGTCTACGCAAAAAGAGACTACATCTTGGGCGGGTCGGCGTCGTATGCGTCGCTGGCGTGCTCGTATTTTGCCGACACGCACATGGCCGGCGTTGTGGGCAAAGATTTTAAACAAAGCGACATACAGCGCCTTAAAAACCGCAACATAGACATTTCGGGCCTGCAGATAGACAATACGGGCGACACCTTTTTTTGGCGCGGCAAATATTTCGACGACTTTAACAAGCGCGAAACATTGGACGTTAAAATAAACGTGTTCGAGCACTACAAGCCGCAGCTTCCCGAAAGCCTTTCGACCTGCCAATGCGTTATGCTCGGCAACATCAACCCCGAACACCAGCTTGCGGTTTTGGAAAAAATAAAAAGCCCCAAGTTTGTGCTAGTCGACACAATGGATTTGTGGATAAACATTGCCAAACAAGACTTGCTAAAGCTTATTCCAAAAGCCGACTTGTTTATTTTAAACGATTCGGAATCGGCCGAGTTGACCGGCTGCGACAACATCTTTAAGGCCGCCGACGAAATGAAAAAGCTGGGGGCAAAAAACGTTCTTATAAAGAAGGGCGAGCACGGTTCGGTGCTGTTCCACAAAGACGGAATGTTCATAGCCCCCGCCTATCCCGTAGCCGAGTTAAGAGACCCCACGGGCGCCGGCGATTCGTATGCCGGAGCCTTAATCGGCAAAATGGCGGGCGACAACGACTTTTCCTTTAAGTCCATGAAAAACGCAATGCTTTATGCCGCCGCCGTCGCCTCGCTTACGGTAGAGGACTTTTCGTGCGACAAGCTCGAAAAATCGGGCTTTGCCGAAGTCGAGAAAAGAACAGCATTTTTGCGCGAAATTACAACCGTATAGGAGCTTGCCATGGAAAATATCGAACAAACCGTAAAGGATATGGCCCTGGCCGCAAGAAAGGCGGCGCTAGACATTGCAAACTTGTCGGGCGAAAGGAAGAATGCGGCGCTGCTTTGCATTGCAAAACACCTAAGGCAAAATACGGCCGAAATTTTAAAGGCAAACGCCCAAGATGTTGAAGCTGCAAAGCAAAACGGATTAAGCAGCGCCATGGTAGACAGGCTAACCCTTAGCGAAAAGCTTATAAACTCCATCGCCGAGGGCGTAGAGCAGGTTGCAAGCTTGGAAAACCCCACGGGCAGAATCTTGTCGGAAACAAAAAGGCCGAACGGCTTGGTTATTAAAAAAGTGTCGGTTCCCATAGGCGTTATAGGCATAATATACGAAAGCCGCCCGAATGTTACGGTCGACTGCGCGGTGCTGTGCCTTAAAAGCTCTAACGCCTGCATTTTAAGGGGCGGCAAAGAAGCCTTTTTGTCGAACCAAATTTTGGCCAAGTGCATAAGAGACGCGCTAACCGAAACGGGAGTGTGCCCGAATGCCGTGCAGTTTATACCAACGGCCGACAGAACCGCGCTAAACACGCTTTTAAAGCTCGATTCGCAAATACAGTGCATAATTCCCCGCGGCGGCGAAAAGCTGATACGCTTTGTTTGCGAAAATTCCACAATACCCGTAATTAAGCACTATAAGGGCGTTTGCAATTTGTATATAGAAAAATCCGCAAATTTGGAGATGGCAAAAAGCATTGCCGTCAACGCCAAGTGCCAGAGGCCGAGCGCCTGCAATGCGGCCGAAAACCTTTTGGTAGACAGTTCTATTGCCGAAAGCTTTTTGCCCGAAATATGCAGGGCCTTGCTTGAAAAGAATGTGGAAATCAGGGCAAAGGGGCTGGCCTTGGATATTCTGCAAAAGGCGGCAATACCCGCAAAAGAGGCCACCGAAGATGATTTTTACACCGAATATACCGACTATATAATTTCGGTTGCCACAGTAGACGGCGTAAAAGACGCCTGCCGCTTTATAAACGTGCACAGCTCGGGGCATAGCGACGCGATTGTAAGCGAAAATGAGCAGGCCGCCGAAGAGTTCCTAAACAATGTAGATTCCGCCTGCGTATATTGGAATGCCTCTACCAGATTTACCGACGGCTACGAATTCGGCTTGGGGGCGGAAATCGGCATTAGCACCGACAGGCTGCATGCGCGCGGGCCCATGGGGCTTAACGAATTGTGCTCGTATAAATACAAGATTTTCGGCACGGGGCAGACAAGATAATAAGCCTATAAAAAACAAAAATCCGCAACCGGGCATTTCGGTTGCGGATTTTTTTTATGTTTTCTGCAAAGCCATTTAGCTTAGCTTTAGCTGCTTTTTATACTCGATATACGCTTTTGCAAAATCCTGCGCGTTTTGCGGCTTGTAAAGCTTGGGCTTTACCGAGGCGGAAATTATGGCGCGCGCGCCTTTAAGGTCTTTTACGGTTTTGTCGGCAATCATTTGCGCCGCCACATTGCCGAGAGATGTCGCTTCGGCGGGACCGGCCAAAACCTGCATGTTAAGGGCGTTTGCGGTAAACTGGCATAGCAAATCGTCTTTGCTGCCGCCGCCAATAATGTGCAGCGCATGGGGTTTTGTATTTGAAAGTTTGCTTAGCTTTTCGAATACATACGCATATTTAAGCGAAAGCGAATCGTATATGCACCTTAAAATTTCGCCCTTGTCTTTGGGGGCTTTCTTGTAGCGCCTTTTTATCGCGTCGGCAATCTTTTTGGGCATATCGCACGGCATTGCAAATTCTGCGGCGTCGGGATCTATAAAATATTTAAAGGGCGTGGAATTTTTGGCCAGGCGCAGCATGTCTTCGTAGCCGATTTTTTCGCCCGCTTGCGTCCATGCGCGCTTGCATTCCTGCATAAGCCAAAGCCCGCAAATGTTTTTCGAAAACCTTACCGTTTTGCAAAGGCCAAGCTCGTTTGTAAAAGAATATTTATAGGCGTCGGCGTTTATAACGGCACGGTTAAGCTCTATGCCCATAATAGACCAAGTTCCGCTGCTAAGCCAAAAGGGGGATTTTTCGGCACTGGGAACTGCGGCCACCGCAGACCCCGTGTCGTGGCCCGCCACGCATATAACATTGGGGTTGCTTGCCATATTGGCCGACAGGCTCTTCCTTATCTTTCCCAAATTTTTGGGGGCGGCCACCGCCTTTTTAAACAGGCTTTTTTTGAAGCCCAATTTGGAGATTATCGAGCTTGCCCAGCAGTGTTTTGCCGTGTTGTAAAGTTGCGAAGTGCTTGCAATGCTTTCCTCGATAACCTTTTTGCCGGTAAGCGCGTACGACAAATAGTCGGGTATAAACAGCAGGGAATCTGCGTTTTTAAGCAGCTCTTTGGAATTCTTAAAATGCGCAAAAAGCTGGTAAATGCTGTTGAAGAAAAGAAACTGAATGCCCGTGTTGTTGTAAAGGTTTTCCCTGCCCGTTTTTGCGAAAACCCTTTCCATACAGCCCGATGTTCTCGCGTCTCTGTATATGAAAGGCAGCCCCAAAAGCTGACCGTTTTTGTCTATCAAAGCGTAGTCTACACCCCATGTGTCGATGCCGACAGAAACAATCTTCTTGCCGTACTTGCGGTCGGCGGCGTAAATGCCGTCGTACATATTTTTGCACAGGTTTGTAATGTTCCAGTGCAGGCCGTCGGGCATGTCTACGGGCGAATTGTCGAAGCGCGAAATTTCGTCTAAAACAATTTTTTTGCCGTCGAACACCGCCGCCATAACGCGGCCGCTGCCCGCTCCCAAATCTACCGCCAGATAAACTTTTTCCATAAAAACTATTTCTTTAATTTTTTAACCACTTTGTCGGCGATTTTTTCGATTAAATCGTCCCACGAGAAATTGTATTCGTACGAAAGGTCCACTTCGGGAACGGGGCTGCCCAAAGCCGTTCTAATTGTGTCTAAATCTTTGCGCTGCGCCTTGTTTACATGCATGGGGCCTTTGCCGATAAACATCGACAAATACGCGCACTGGCTTAGGGCCTCTATGTTTTCCATTTTCCAGTAGGCCACCTCTATGTCTTTTGCCCAGGTTATCACGCCGTGGTTAAGCATAAAAATGCAGTCGTGCTCTTTGCTTTGCGCGCCTATGGCCTCCGAAACTTCCTTCGTTCCCGGCGTTTTATATTCGGCCAAACCGATTTGCCCCACAAAAATTTCGGCCTCGGGGTTTATGAATCTGGCGGGGGTGCGGCCCGCCAGCGCAAAAGCGGTGGCATAGGGCGGGTGCGCGTGGCAGCAGGCCTTTGCCTTTGGCTGGGTTTTCATTATGGCCAAATGCGCCAAAATTTCGCTTGTGCGCTTCCTTGTGCCGCAAAGCTGGTTGCCGTCTAAATCTACAAGGCAAAGGTCTTCGGGCTTCATAGAGCCTTTGCTTATCATTGTAGGCGTGCAAAGCACCAGGTTAGAACCCACCCTAACCGACAGGTTGCCGCCGTTGCCGTCGTTGTAGTGGCGCGAGTAGCAGCGCCTGCCCAAATCGCAAATAAGCTCTTTTAGCTTGTTTATTTTCGGCGAGTTAAAAAACTTGTCCAAATCTTTCCAAGCCGCCTTGTCGCTTTTTTCGTCCCAGAAAAATTCCGAGCTTTTAATGATAAATTCCTTTTGTTTTTTTGCGGATTTCTTTGCGGTGCTTTTCATAATCTAAAAAATATACTCAAAATTAAACAATTTATTTTGTTCGCAATCAACAAAAAACCAAAAAATCAAAAAACTTCAAGCAAAAAATCGGCGTATGTTTGCTTTTAAGATGTTATAAATCTTGACTATACGCAATATTTGCGCGATTTTTGGCGTATGTTAGCAAGGCAAAGACACAGAATAATACTAAATATGCTTTCGAGCCAGGCAAGCCTTAGAACAATAGAGCTTGCCAAATATTTCGAAGTTACCGACGAAACCATACGCCGCGATTTAGAGCAACTTGACGAGGAAAAAAAGCTTATCCGCACCCACGGCGGCTGCATAAGAATAGAAAAGGGTACCGGCAATTTGCCCCTTAACAAACGCCTGCTGCAAAACCACAACCTTAAGTGCGAGATTGCCAAAAAGGCTCTCGAAATGATTAAGGAAAACGACACTCTTTTGTTCGACGCAAGCTCTACGGCTCTTGTTTTGGCCGAAATGCTGCCCGACATAAGGCTTACGGTTATAACCAACGCGCACGACATCGTTTTGGCGGTTATGGACAAGTCGAATATTACGGTTATTCTAACCGGCGGCAGGCTAGACCGCGAAAGCCACAGCTTTGGCGGCTTTGCGTCGTGGCAGGCGGTTAAGCGCTATTCGGTAGACTTGTTTTTCTTTTCGTGCAACGGCGTAGACATAGACAGGGGCGCAAGCGAAGCCGCCGAAATGCACGCCGAGTTTAAGGAAAACGTATTGCCGTTTTGCTCGAAAAAAGTTTTGTTGTGCGATTCTTCGAAACTTAACGCGCGCTCGATAAGCTATTTTGCGCCCTTAGACAAAATAGACGTTCTCGTTACCGATTCGGCCGCCAGCCCCGAAGCCTTGCAGCCTTTCGAATCGGCGGGGCTTAAAATAGTCTAGCAGAATTTATAAAGCAAAAAACGGCTTTCGGGAAATTCCGTCCGAAAGCCGTTTTTTTTTGCGCAATGGCAAGGCCTATTTTAAGTTTTCAAGCTTATAGGGCGTGTAAAGCAATATGCCCTCGTTTGGGGCAATGCCCTTTATTTGTTTTAGGGCATTTGCCTTTTTTTGCTCGAGCGATTCGGGGCGGGCTGCCTTTAAAAATGTGCTTGTAGCCCCGCCTAAAAACGCGTTTAAAAATTCCTCAAAAGACGGCTTTTTTGGGAACACCTCTATTTGCGAGGCTTCCTCTTGCGCTTGCAATGCAAAGGCAATCGTGTCGGAAAGCGTCATATTGCTTGCGTCTACCAATTTTAAGGCCTTTGCCGTTTGCGCCGTCCAAACTTCGCCCGTTGCCAGATTTTTTGCCGAGGCCTTGTCTATTTTGCGCGAATTTGCAACCAGGTTTACAAACTTGTCGTACACAAAATCTATGCGGCTTTGTATAACGGCGTTTTCTTCGGGCGTGCTTTGCCTAAAGGGGCTAAGCATATCGGCAAACTTGCCGCTTTTTGCCGTGTCGAAATTAATTCCGTAGCTGTCGGCCAATTTTTCTATGCCGAAGTTTATGGAAAATACGCCTATAGAGCCTATAAGGCTCTGCTCTTGGGCGAAAATTTTGTGCGCCGCCGACGAAATCCAATACGCCCCGCTTGCGCACATCGACGAAACCGAAACAAACACGGGCTTTTTTTGCGCCAGATTTTGCAAAGATCTGCGTATTTGCTCGCTTGCCTGCGCCGAACCGCCTCCGCTGTTTATGCGCACTACAACGGCCGATATTGCGCCGTCTTTTGCAATCTCGTCGAAAATGGACGTATACAGCTTTGCCGAAATCGTGCTTTTTTCGCCGAAAATATCGGAGGGGTCGTCTTCCGATACAATGTCGCCCGACATGTATACAAGCGCGGTTTTGTTGGGCGCAAACGCGCCTATATCGGGGGTTGTGTCGGCGTATTTTTCGACGGGAATTTCGTTTATTTCGTCGTCTTTAAAAAGCGTTTTTTTGATTTTCGCCTTGTCGGCTATTTTGTCTGCAAGGCGCAATTTTACGGCCTCTTTCGCCCCGAAAACGGGCGTGTTTGCCGTTTCGTTTTCAAGGGTTTTGCGGTTTATCGCCCTTGCCGTGCAGACGGCGTTTAGCATATTTTGCCAAAGGCTTTTGGCTATGTTTGTAAGCTGCGCCTTTGCTTCGGGCGAAAAGCCGCTTTTTGTGAACATATCGCCAAAATCCTTGTATTTGCCGCACTTTACAACGTTTGCCGAAATGCCGTATTTTTCGAATGCGTTTCCGAAAAACACGCCCTCAAAGGCCAGCCCCGAAAGGTCTATCTCGCCCATTTCGTCCATAAAAATTTCGTCGGAGGCGCTAAAAATATAGTAGGCTTTTTTGTCGGCATAGTCGGCCGCCGCATATACCTTTTTGCCGCTTTCCCTAAAGCTTAAAAGGGCGTTTCTTATTTCGCATGCCTGCGCAAGCGACATTTGCGTCGGTCCTTCCGCATAAAGCAAAATGCCCAAAACAGAGTTGTCGTAGGCCGCCTTTGCAATGGCGTTTGCAATTTCCCTTTCGTTTAGCCTGCCGTATTTGCCCTCGCTAAGAAACGGCGAATTTGCCGAAAAGGGTAGGTTGGGCACGGGCATTGCAAGGTTTATAGAGACAATGCTTTCGCCTTTTTCGGCTTTCAGGTATTTTGCCGCGCCCATTCCCAGCGCAAGAAACGCAAAAAACGCCAATACTAAAACTAGGCACGACGAGCACCCGAATTTAACGAATTTCATTTTGCAAATTTTAATTTGTTGTTCTGCGCCTAAACTCGAACTTTCTTGTTTTCGGTTCAAACGCCTTTATTTTTGCGTCGAGTTTTAAAAAGGCGCTTTCCTTTTTTAAATCGGCAAACTTGTCTTTGTCGAAGGCGCTTTTAAAATCCAGGTCTACCGACATGTAGTCGGTTTCGTTTACCCTAATTAAAACGTGGTGCATAATGCTGCGGTCCTGCTCGCCGTCGTGTATGCAGTGCGAAAGCCTGCGCACGAAATTTTCGGCGTCGTTGTAGGCGTCTATAACCCACGTTACGTCGGTTGCCTGTCCGGCCACGGTTTCGGCCATAGGCGCCGCGCTTTCCACATTGTAGCGTATTTCGCCGTTGTCGTAGCGAATGTCGCCCGAAATGCAAAGGCAAACGTTTTCGCCGAGCACGTCTTTATAGCTTTCGTAGGCGGTAGGGAACATGTTAAACGAATACGATTCGCCGTCTCTTGTCGAAAGCAGGAAGGACGCCCACGGCTTTTTGTCTTTTTTTGTAAAGCGGCGCTTTACACCCGAAATTACCCCGCAAACCCTAAACGGGGCTTTCTTTATGCGGCGCACCTTGTCCAAGTCGGGCATAATTTTAAGAAGGGCGTCGAAGGGGGCAAATTCGTTCATCGGGTGCCCCGAAATGTAGAAGCCCAAAAGCTCCTTTTCGTGCGAAAGCTTTTCGGAAAGCGGCATGGGCGGCTTTGTCATGTCTATAACGTCGGCCAATTCCGCGTTTTCGCTTCCCATATCCATAAGGTCGAAAAGGCTTGTTTGCCCCGTTGCCCTGTCTTTTTCCCTTTCGGCTGCCGAAGCTACAATGGCGTCTAGCGAGGCGTTTAAAATGCCCCTGTCTATGTTGAACGAGTCGAACGCGCCCGACAAAATAAGATTTTGCAGCACCCTTTTGTTTATGCCCGAAAGCCCGACCCTTTTCATAAAGTCGGCCATGTCCTTAAAGTTGCCGTTTTTGTCGCGCTCGCTTACAATGGCGTTTGCGGGGCCGTCGCCAATGCCCTTTACCGCCGAAAGCGCATATCTTATGGAGCCTGCGCTCTTTTCGAATGGGTGCTCGGCAAGGGGGTCCCAATTTTTGTCTATAATGGGGAAGAACGACTGGCGCGATTCGTTAACGTCGGGCCCCAAAACGTGGATATTTATGTCTTCGCAAGCGTCGATAAATTTTTCGACCTTGTCGTGGTTGCCCATTTCGCTGGACAGCATAGCCGCCATAAATTCGGCGGGGTAGTTCGCCTTTAGGTAGGCGGTTCTGTAGCTGAGCATTGCGTAGGCCGCCGAGTGCGATTTGTTAAAGCCGTATTGGGCAAACTTTTCGAGCACGCCGAAAATCCTTTCTGCTTCAGCCGGCTCTATGTTGTTAAATTCTTTGGCCTTTGCAACGAATATGGATTTTTGCTGCGCCATAACCTCGGGCTTTTTCTTGCCCATTGCCCTTCGCAAAATGTCGGCTTCGCCGAGCGTATAGCCGGCGATTATTCGCGCGGCCATCATAACCTGTTCCTGGTAAACCAAAACGCCGTAGGTTTCCTGAACAAGGTCTTTAAGCAAAGGGTGGGGCACCTGCAGTTTTGAGGGGTCGTGCTTGGCCTCTATGAATTGGTCGATAAACTGCATGGGGCCCGGTCTATAAAGCGCAATTAAGGCTATGATTTCCTCGAAAACGCTAAGGCCAATTCTGCGGCACAAATTGCGCATGCCCTCGCTTTCAAGCTGAAACACCCCAACCGTTGTGCCGCTGTTAAGCAGTTTGAAAGTGGCGGGGTCTTCCAGGGCAACTTCCTCTATGTCGAAACCGGGGTTTTTGCGGGCAAGCCTTACGTTGTCCTGCGCGTCGGAAATAACGGTTAGGGTTTTTAGCCCCAAAAAGTCGGCCTTTAAAAGGCCAAGTTCCTCGTCGGGCGTTTTTGCAAACTGGGTTGTAAGCGCGCCTTCCTGCGTCATCATGGGCACGATATTGTCCAGCCTTTGGTCGCCGATAATAATGCCGCAGGCGTGCTTGCCAAGCTGGCGTATCATGCCTTCTAAAACTTCGCCCTGCTCGAAAACCTTTTTTACGTCGGGCTTTGTTTGAACTTCGGCCCTAAGCTCGGCCGACATTTCAAGCGCCTTTTTAAGCGTCATTTTTAGCTCGTCGGGGACAAGCTTTGCAAGGGCGTTTGCCCTGTCGTAGGGAATGCCGTTTACGCGGGCCAAATCGCGCACAACCGCCTTTGCGCCAAGCTTGCCGTAGGTGGCAATGTTTGCAACGTGGTCGGTGCCGTATTTGCGCCTTACATAGTCTATAACAAGCGGGCGGCGGCGTTCGCAAAAGTCTACGTCGAAGTCGGGCGGCGAAACGCGCTCTAGCGACAACATTCTTTCAAAAAGCAAATGAAACCTTATGGGCTCTATGTCGGTAATTTTTATCAAATACGCAATCATACAGCCCGCGCCGCTGCCTCGGCCGGGGCCTACGGGTATGCCCTGGGTTCTGGCCCAGTTTATAAAGTCGTATACAATAAGAAAGTAGTCTACAAAGCCCGCTCCCACTATAATCGAAAGCTCGTAGTCGAGCTTGTCGCACAGCATTTTCGCCCTGTCGGGGCTTTCGCCCTCTTTGGGGACGTATTTTTCGGGGTGGTTATAGTCTACATTATAGCGCTTAACCATTCCCTTTTTCGCCAAATCGAAAAGCAAAAGGCCGTTTTTCATAAGCTCTTTGCGCCTTTCGGGCGAAAGCGAAAAATCGTCGGGCTTTTTGTTCTGCCTTAAAACCTCGTTCTTTTTTGCGACATACAAATCCAGAATGCGGTTGAAATTTTCCTCGTCTTTGTCGTATACAATCTCGGCGGGCTTTTCGTATTTGGGGTAGTGGTTTTCCCCCATGGGGATTTTAATGTCGACTTTTTCGGCGACTTCAAGCGTGTTGTCTATCGCGTCTATGTTGTCGGGGAACAACTCCGCCATTTCCTCGCGGGTTTTAATGTAAAACTCGTTGTTGGGGTAGCGCATGCGGTTTTCGTCGGCAAGCAGGGCCCCCGTGTTTATGCAAAGCATTGCGTCGTGCGCTTCGGCGTCTTTTTTGTACACATAGTGGCTGTCGTTTGTGGCCACCAGCTTTAGGTCGAACTCTTTTGCCAGCCTTATAAGCCCGGGGATAACCTTTTTGTCGGCGGGCAGAAAGTGGTTTTGTATTTCTATGTAGTAGTTTTCCCTGCCGAAAATATCCACAAACTTTGCCGTTGCGCGCTTTGCGTTTTCGTAGTCGGAATAAAGCAGGTATTGCGAGGCCACGCCGTTTATGCAGCCGCTAAGGGCTATAAGCCCCTTAGAATATTTTGCAAGCGTTTCGTAGTCTATGCGCGGTTTGCGGTAAAAGCCGCGCTCGTACGATTCGCTTGTAAGCTTTGCCAAATTCAAAAAGCCCTCGTAGTTTTTCGCCAAAAGGGTTTTGTGGTGTATCAAAAAGCGCGGAAAGTCGGAGGGGCGCAGCGCCGAAACGTCGCCCTCGATGGCGTCGATGTCGTCCGACTTTTCTTCGGTGGGCATTTTTGCCTTTAGCGCGCGGACATCGTCGCCCATATTGTGGTCGTTTATGAAATAGGCCTCCATGCCTATTATGGGCTTAACGCCCGCCTTTTGCGCCGCCTGGTAAAAGTCTATGGCCCCGCACATATTGCCGTGGTCGGTCATTGCAACCGCGGGCATGCCAAGCTCTTTTACCCTGTCAAGCAGCACGGGTAAACGGGCGCAGCCGTCCAGCACCGAGTAGTCGGTGTGGACATGCAAATGTACGAACGAGTCGGCCATAAAGGCTTAGGCCTGCGCCGATTGGTCTTCGGCCAAAGTCATGCCGCCGACAACCTGTACCTTTTCGAGAATCTGGTTTTTAATGCTTTCGGCAACTTCCGCGTTTTGCGCCAAATAGGCTTTTGCGGCTTCCCTGCCCTGGCCGATTAGCTCGCCGTTAAGGGAAATCCAGGCTCCCTTCTTTTCCAGAATCTTGTGCTCTATGCCCAGGTCTATAAGGCTGCCCGTCTGCGAAATGCCCTCGTTATACATAATGTCGAATTCGCATTCGGTAAATGGGGCTGCAACCTTGTTCTTGACAACTTTAACCTTTGTCCTGTTGCCTATAACCTTGCCCGACGGGTCTTTGATTTGGCCTATTCTGCGAATGTCCATTCTTACCGAGGCAAAGAATTTTAACGCGCGGCCGCCGGGGGTTGTTTCGGGGCTGCCGAACATTACGCCGATTTTTTCCCTTATTTGGTTTGTGAAAATGCAAACGCACTTTGTTTTGCTGATGGCGGCCGTAAGCCTGCGCATTGCCTGGCTCATCATTCTGGCCTGCAAGCCGACCGTGCTGTCGCCGAACTGGCCGTCTAATTCCTGTTTGGAAACGAGGGCGGCAACCGAGTCGATTACAATAACGTCTATCTCGCCCGAGCGTATTAAAGTTTCGGCAATGTTAAGGGCGTCTTCGCCGCATTCGGGCTGCGAAACCATAAGGTTGTTTAAGTCTACGCCGACAACTTTTGCATAGCGCGGGTCCAGGGCGTGTTCTACGTCTATAAACACGGCGTTTCCGCCCATTTTTTGCGCCTGTGCAATAACCGAAAGACACAGCGTTGTTTTACCCGAAGATTCAGGGCCGTAGATTTCGCAAATTCTGCCGCGCGGAAGCCCCCTTACGCCCAATGCCAAGTCTATTGCAATGGAGCCCGTGCTGATTGTCTCAACCTGCATTTTAACCGCATCGCCCAGCCTTATAAGCGAGCCTTCGCCGAATTGTTTGTTTACCGCGCTAAGAGCCATATCCAAAGCCCTGTTTGGGGTTGCAGCCTGTACAGAATCGTTCTTTTTTGCCATAATTTTTACCGTAATATATTGTTCTTGTTTCTTATAAAATTTATATGCGTCTTTTATAATTTCGGCGCAAAAAATTGTCGATAAAAATTTGCTAAATTTATTCGGCGCAAAAGGCCTCAAGCTCGCACTCTACAAGCAGGTTGTCGCGGCACACCGTGCTGTATGCGGGGCAAACGGCAATCTTGCCGCGGGCGTTTAAATGTTTTTCAAAAGTTTCGTAATATTCGGGTTTTGCGCAATAGGCAACGGCGTTTATGCAGTCTTTAAACGACATATTCTGCCTTTTTAAAATTTCCGAAATTACATTGCCCGTAAGGCGCGACTGCTCTTGAACATCGCCTATGTATGCGGATTGGCCATTTGCGAAAATCGAGGCCGTTCCCGAAACGAAAATGCGCCTGCCCGTGTTTGTGCAAACCATTACCGCCCTGGAAAACGACGAGCCGTAGTCTTTTGCCGAGTTTTGCAGGGGCGACGGAATTTCGCGCACACTCCAGCTTATATTCTTTTTTGAGCCTTTTAGGGCAATTAGCCCGCTTTCTATCAGGGAATTTTTTGTGTTTGCAGCTCCTATTCCCGTGCTGGCGGGCAAAAGCCCCTTAAAGACATTGTGGGCGTTAAAAAATTCGGTTCTAGCCTCGTTAAAGGCGCCGTACCAATCCAAAATATTTAGGTTGTAAAACCAGGTGCGTATAACGTCGTTAAAGCAAAAGCCGTTTTCGGTTAGGATATTGTTTAGGCAGTTTAAATTGTGCGCTGTGCGCTCTTTTGGTGTGCGGTTGGGCAAATCGCCGTTTACGCCGAAAGCGCGCAGGCACTCGAATTCGCCGTTGCCGTACACAACGCAGTTGCCGCTTTCGCTTTGCCCGAACGATATTTTTTCGGCCCTGCCCAAAACAATGTGTATCGACGCCAAAACGGGCTTTGCGTTTTCGTTTAGCGGCAAAATGTAGTTTACGGGGAAAATGTGCCCTACTTTTTGCTTAAACTCAAGCAGGGGCTTTTTAAGAAATTCGCCGCCGAAAATTTCGGCAAATAAAACCTTTGCATTCTCCCTTTTTGCGGTATTTAGCGCAAAGTCGAAAACTAAGCCGGCCTGCGCGGGGGTTTGCACCCTTTCGCTTAGGGATATTTCGTAAACGTCTTTGTAGAACTGCAAGGTTTTTGTTGCGAAAACTCCCCCCATGGCGCTTTCCTTTTTTAGTTTAATTCGTCGAATTTCGGAATGCTTTTATGTACAAATTCAAAAATAGTTTCGTCGCTTTCGCCCCTCTTTTTTAGGGCGTATGCCAATAGCGGCGTGTTGTCCATCTGTCGGGCCAGGGTTGCAATTTCGCTTTCGGGCGTTTTTTTAGATTCCATTAAATGCAGCAAAAGCTTGTTCTTTGCGTCGGAATTTATCTGTATTTTGTCCGCCCAAATTTTCAGCATGGGCAATACGCTGTCTATGGAGTCTGTCGCAAATGCCGTATCTATGAAAATTCCCGCAAAGGTTTCGAAATTGTCGCTTTTTTCGTTGGCTACAACTTCGTAGGCTTTGCCGAGAAAATTGTATGCCAAAGCTTTGTCGGCTAAATACGCACATTCGGCTATGTGGCAGAGCGCCTCCAAGTATGCCTGCGGGGAGGATTGACGGTCAAATCCCCATGCTTGCGCCAACTCAAAAACGCCGTCGTTTGAAAGGCTGTCGGGGTTTACAATGTGCAGCTTTTTGCAGAGTTGCGCAAAATTCTTTTCCGACGAGGATATTGCCGCAATTTTTGCAAAGGCGCGGTCGCGCACGGCTTTGTCCTGGCAAAGCATTGCCGTTTCGAATGCCTTTTCGGGGGCGGTATATGCACATTCCTGCGCAAGTTTTGCCAAAAATGCGTCTTTTTGCGGGCCGTTTGGCAGGCTTGCCAAAAGCTTTTTTACCCTGTTTATGTCGCCCGAATTTGCGGCGCACTTCGCCAAATATTGCGTGGCGTCGTTCTTTGCGTTTGCGTTTTCTATTTCGTTGCAAAGACGCAATGCCCCCTCAAATGCGCCCAAATTTGCGTATATTTTAGCCAAATACGCCATTGCCTCGTAGCGGCGGAAATCCACGCTTATTTTCTTTATGTTTTCGTTCGCCGAAATCGCCGTTTCCAAAAACAGGTCGGCCAACTCCGGGTTTGTCTGCAAGTCTTTCGATTTTTCGAAAATGTTTTTTACGGCGTCCATTTCGTAGACTATAAGCGAGCGCTGCATTTTCAGGTACTTTGCGTATTCGTTTATGTCTATGTTCTTTCTTTTTTTTGCGGCTGGCTGTTCTTTCTGCCTTTCGCTAAAAGACGGTGTAATGCGCGCCCTTAAATGCTCCAGCGCGGGTGTTCCCAAAATTTCGCAAAAAAAACCGTTTTTGTTTTCTTTTGCCCGTCTTAGTTTTGGCAGAATTTTGTTTTCGAAGTCGGCATATTTTACCGCACCCATTGTAAGGGACGGGTTCGACACCATCTGCACGGCAATTTCCGACGAGGGAAACTCCTTTAAAATCCTTTCGGCGTCGGCATGCGAAAGTTCGCACAATGCCAATGCGTCGTTAAAATGCCCCTTTTCGAATTGGGACGCCGCCCTGTTTAGCCTAAGCGACGCGTTTACATAAAGCTCGTTTGCCGATGTTTTTTCGGGTTTGTCGCACGAGCACAAAAAAAACGCCGCAAGCGAAAGGGTGGCAATTTTTAAAATCGGTTTCATATTGCCTAAATCCTACCCTTTGGCCTGGGCGTTTATCAAGCAGTTTTTCTACTTGGCGAAGAATTTTTTTATCGTGTCGGTTGTATACTTAAGCTGTTCTCTTGTAAGGTCGGGGTATACGGGCAGCGCCAGGCACCTTTTTGCAACGTTTTCGGCAACGGGCATGTCGCCGGCCTTGTAGCCCAACGGCTTAAAACATTCCTGCAAGTGCAGGGGAACGGGGTAGTATATTTCGCAGCCTATTTCGTTTTCGCGCAGGTACGACATAAGCGCGTCGCGCCTGTCGGTTAAAATTACAAACTGGTTGTATATGTGCCTGTTGCCCGCCATTGTTTGCGGAAGCGCAATTTCGGATACGTCTTTAAGCTCTTGCGCGTAAAATTCGGCATGCTCGGCGCGGGCTTTGTGCCAGCTTTCAAGGTACTTCATCTTAACGGTTAGCCCCGCCGCCTGCAGGCTGTCCAGCCTAAAGTTGCCTCCCACCCATTTGTGGTAGTAGCGCGGCTCCATGCCGTGGTTGCGCACCTGCCTTAGCTTTTCGGCAAGGGAATCGTCGTTGCAGACAACCATGCCGCCGTCGCCAAAGCCGCCCAAATTTTTGCTCGGGAAAAAGCTAAAGCAGCCCGCGTCGCCGAAAGCGCCCGCCTTCTTGCCGTTTTGCATTGTGCCTATCGACTGGCACGCGTCTTCAACCACCTTTAAGTTGTGCTTTTTGGCGATTGCCATAATTTTATACATGTCTGCGCATTGCCCGAAAAGGTGCACGGGTATAATAGCCTTTGTCCTTTCGGTGATTTTCTCTTCGATTAGGTCGCAGTTGATGTTGAAAGAAACGGGGTCTATGTCTACAAAAACGGGTTTTGCCCCCGCGCGCCACACGCTGCCTGCCGTTGCAAAGAAGGTGAATGTCGGCACTATAACTTCGGGCGCGGGCCCGTTTTCGACGGGGCTTCTGCCGATGCCTAGCGAAAGCAGGCTTGCCAAAATCGCGTCGGTTCCGCTGGATACGCCGAAAGCGTGTTCGCAGCCGCAATAGTCGGCTACAATCTTTTCAAGCTCGGCAATTTGGGGGCCGCCTATAAAGTGTTGCGATTCGAACACTTTTGCGAAGGCTTCTTTTAATTCGCCCTCCATTGAAAGATATTGTGGTTTTAAATCAAGCAGTGGAACTTTCATAATTTGTAATGTAAAATTGTTAGTGCGGAAACAGCAGCATTTCGTTTATTCTCGACAGCGTCGAAAACTGTATTGTTGCAAAAGGCTTTCCGTTTATAAATATCTCCCTTTTTTCGGGAAATTTCAAGCCGTCCGAAAAAGTTTTTTTGTTCGAGAACAAAATTTTAAACGACATTTGCTCGGCTTCGTAGCAAATGCTTTTTATGTCGCCGCTTTGTTTGTCGAAAAGGTATTCGTATGTTCTCGACGGCGTTGTGATTTTAAGCGAGCAAAGGGATTTGTCGGCGGGAGCTTTGCCGGGCACAATTTCCACCCTGCGCGAATCGCTCGAAAGCCCGCCGAAGGGAAAGGCCTTTGCAAGCAAAACTTCGTCGAACAAAAACAGCGATTTAAGGGCTTCGTTTTCGGCAAATTCAAGCGCCTGGCTCGGGCCCGAAACGGTTGCCGTAAGCAGCTTTCTGCCCAAAGTGTATTCGGGAATAAAATAGGCGGCCGAAACGCCGTTTGCGTCGGTCGTTTTTAGATAGGTGTTGCCGTTTCTATTTTTTATTACCCTTAGAGAATAGTTTTTGCCCTGAATTGTGGCCGTTCCGCGCATAAGCTCGTCCCTCGAGCGCGAAAGGGTTTCGAACGGGCCCGTTGCCTTGTAGAAGTTTTTTATTATGTTGTTCGCTTCGCTGTTGGGCAGTTTCCAAAACTTTTTTTCGTCTTTTTCCTCGGGCGAAATGTTGTCGTCTTGGTCCTGCATTGCAATCCTGTCGGAATACGAGTTTGCCTTTGTGCTCGACAAAACCCAGGTAACCAAAATGCCCAATCCCGACAATAGCGCGCCCGAAAACACGATTATCAAAACCGTTTTTATAAACGAAACTTTGCGCTCTTTTTCCAGCGCCAAAGCTTCGTCTTTTTCGGCGTTTTTCTGTATTTCGCTTTGGCGCCGCCTAAGCTCGGCGTCGTCTACAAGGTCTTTGCCCTTTTTTTCGGGCTTTTCGCCTTGTTCCATGGGCGAATTTATGTAGGGTTGGCCGCCGTAGTCGGCGTCGGCGATGTATTCTTCCGATACATCTTCAAAAGGCTGCCCGTTTTCGCCGCCGTCTTTTTCGGCGCTTTCAACTTCCTCGTAGCCTGCGTCTTGAAACGCGGCAAGGTGTTCTTTGTCGATTTCTATTTCTTCGAAAATGTCTTGCTCTTCGAAGTTTGGCGGGGGCGGAAAACCGCCCCTAAATGGAGGGGGCGGCGGTATAAAATAGGGCGGGGGAGGCGGCGGAAACGGCAAAGGCGTAAAAGACGCGCCGCTTTCGGGCATCTTGCGCTTCCTTAGCCGTGTGTTTACCTCGCCTGCGCCCTTTTGCATGCTGCAATAACTACAAAACTTCTACCGAAACTTTGTGCTGTGTGCCGTTTACTTTTACCGAGAAATATTTGGGGGATTTATCGGCGCAAGTTGCAGTGGCTGCGGCCGTTGCGGGCTTTGCGCTTTCGGGCTTTTTAAGAGCGTATGCGCTCTTTGGTTTTGTGTACAAGTCTTCCAAAGGCTTCGGGAACATTGCGTAGATAACGGCGTGTTCGTCGTCGTCTTTAATTCCCTTTTCGCGCAGCTGCTTTTTAAGGTTTTCCATATTCGGGGCAACCAAGTCGGCGGGGCGAACGTCTATGGGCTTTTTGCCCGATTTCTTTTCGGCCAAAGCCCTTATTTCGGGATCTACGGGGGCGGGAGTGCGGCCGTAGTAGCCCAAAGCTATATCCATTGCCTGCGGCGTAAACATATTCCAGCGGCCGAACTTTACGTTCATCATCGCCTGCGTGCCCACAATCTGCGAAGTGGGGGTTACCAAAGGTATCCAGCCGAGCTTTTCCCTTACATAGGGAACTTCGTTAAACACTTCGTCGAACTTGTTTTCCATGTGCTGTTCCTTAAGCTGGTTGCGGAAGTTCGAAAGCATGCCGCCGGGGACCTGGTATTTTAGAACGTCGGGGTCTATAACCTCGTTTGCGCGCATTGTGTAGGCGCCCAAAACGTCTTTGTATACGCCTTCAAAATATTTTCTTAATTCGGCAAGCTTTTTAAGGTCGTAGTCGGGCTTGCGGGGGTGTTCTGCAAGCATAGCCAACATTCTTACGGTGTCGGGCTGGCCCGTGCCGTTTGCAAAGGGCGAAATGGAGGTGTCTATTGCGTCTACCCCGGCGTCTATTGCGGCGTAGTACGAGGCAGCACCCATGCCCGCCGTGTCGTGCGTGTGCATCCAAACGGGAATTTTAACTGTTTCCTTTAAAGCCTTAACCAATTTGTAGGTTATGTACGGGGGAATAAGCCCTGCCATATCCTTAATTACAATGGCGTCGCAACCCATTTGTTCCAGCTCTTTGCCCATTTGGGTGAACTTTTCTATTGTGTGCACGGGGCTGGACGTATAGCAGATTGTGCCGTGGGCCTCTTTGCCGGCCTCTTTTGCCGCCTCTATTGCGCAGCGCATATTGCGCGTGTCGTTCAAAGCGTCGAATATTCTGAAAATATCCATGCCGTGCTTTGCCGAAGTTTTTACAAAGGCTTTAACAACGTCGTCGGGATAATGCTGGTAGGCGACAATGTTTTGGCCGCGCAAGAGCATCATATGCTTTGTGTTCGGGCAAAGTTTCTTTAAAGTGTCGAGCCTGTCGAAGGGGAATTCTCCCAAAAAGCGCAAGCCTGCGTCTATAGTAGCTCCGCCCCAAGTTTCGAGAGCGCCGAACCCCATGCTGTCTAATATGGAGCAAACGGGTTCCATCACTTCGGTTGGCATTCTTGTTGCGGCCAACGATTGGTGGCCGTCTCTCAATACGGTGTTGTTAAATACTACTGGTTTCATAATTGAGCACAAATGAAATTACATGTTGAATGTTTTTGCAAGAAATATCGGTATTTTTTTGGCATATTTTTAGTTTGAATTTCCCTCGGGTCGGGCACATTAAAATATCGCTTGTTTGCTTTGTTTTTAGGGTACGGCAAAGGGGGCAAAGTAGGGGCGTTTTTTGGCAAAAAACATTGACAAATTTGGCTTTGCTTTGGAAAATGACCGGTGTTCAAACAATGTTAACGTTTACAAATATTATATATGGTTAAGAATATATTAAAGGGGGCGGCTTTTTTGTGCGCCGCAATTTCGGCAACATGGCTATACGCCGACAAGCCTTTCGGGCTTACAAGCGGAAAACAGTTTACAGACCCGATGGGCCTGAATATGCAAGACGCGGTATTTTCGTGGAAGATTCCCGTAGGCAAAATGCAGCAGGCCTACAACGTGCAGTTTTGGTCGCCCGATATGAAAATTTTGTGGGCCGATACAAATATGCGCCGCGGCAAAGTTTCGGTTGCAAGGTCGTTCGACGGCTTTATGCGCTTTGAGGGCGCAACCAAATATTTGTGGAGGGTAAAAGTGGCCTATGCCGACGGCACCGAAAGCGACTGGTCGGATTTTGCCTCGATTGAAACGGGGCTAACAAGCAACGGCCAGTGGCAGCCTGCAAAGTGGCTAAGCACGCCCAAAGCGCCCGAAATAAGAGCCGCGAAAACTCGCCGTGGCGAAGATGTGCAACAAAAGTGGATTGCCCCTACCTATCTTAGAAAAACCTTTAATGTAGACAAATCCGAAATAGCCTCGGCAAGGTGCTATGTTGCGGTAAAGGGGATATTCCAGGCCTACCTAAACGGAAAGAAAATAGGCGACGACTTTTGGGGTACGGGCTGGACCGACTACAACAAGCGCATACAAACCAATACATACGACATAACCGATTTGCTTGAAAACGGCGCCAATGCAATTTCGGCAATTATAGCCGACGGCTGGTACGGCGGGCGTTTAACTTGGCACAACCTTAAAAATTTGTACGGCGACAAGCCCGAAATTTTGGTAAAAATACGCATAACAAAAAAAGACGGTTCCGTTTTTGAAGTTAACAGCGACCAAACATGGAAGTGCGGCCATTTTGCGATTTTAGAGGCCGACATATACGACGGCGAAACTTACGACGCCAACTTGGAACCCAAAGGCTGGAAGCAGGCCTCCTTTAAGGAGGACAAAAACTGGACAAACGCCGTTGCGAAGGATATTGCCGAAAAGCCCTTGCTTGAGCCCCGCCGCAACCAGCCCATTAGGGCAAATTTGCAGCTTAGCCCCCTTTCGGTAAGAGAGTTAAAAGAGGGAGTTTACATTTTCGATTTCGGGCAAAATTTGGTGGGCGTTCCCCATTTTAAGCTTAAGGGGCAAAAGGGGCAAAAAATAACATTGCGCTATGCCGAAATGCTTAAAGACGACCAAACTTTGTATACCGACAACTACCGAAGCGCAAAGTCTACCGACTATTACACGTTTTCGGGCGAAAAAGACGGCGAGGAATATGCGCCCGTGTTTACATTCCACGGCTTTAGGTATTTGGAAATTTCGGGCTTAAGCGAAAAGCCTTCGCTAGATTCGGTAAAAGCGCTTGTTATGTATAACGATATGGAGCTAACGGGTAGTTTTCGCTGCTCCAACGAAATGCTAAACCGCCTGCAAAGCAACATACAATGGGGGCAAAGGGGCAACTTTTTCTCGGTTCCAACCGACTGCCCGCAAAGGGACGAGCGTTTGGGCTGGACGGGCGACGCCCAGGTGTTTTGCTCTACTGCCGCCTATAATATGAACGTTTTGGGCTTCTTTACAAAGTGGTGCCTTGATATGGCCGACTCGCAGCTGCCCGACGGGAAAATCCCCAGTGTTGTGCCTTTGGTAAAGGGGGTTGAAGGCGACGGCTCGCCCGCATGGAGCGACGCGGTTGTGATATGCCCGTGGCAAATCTATTTGGCCTACGGCGACTTTAGCATTATAAAAAACACGTATCCTTTCATGAAAAAGTGGATGTATTTCCAGCGCGACCATTCCAAGGGGTTGATAAGGCAGGACTGCGGCTTTGGCGACTGGCTTCAGCCCAAGCAAAAGAATAAACAACTTAGAGGCGACACCCCCAGAAGCTTGATTGGCACGGCCTACTATGCCGAATGTGCAAGAATTATAGAGCAGTGCGCAAAGAAATTAAAGTATGCAAACGACGTAAAAAATTACGGGCAGCTTAAGGACAAGATAAAAGACGCCTATTGCAGGGCTTTTGTAAAAGAGTCGGGCTTAGTTGAGGGCGACACGCAAACGGCGTATTTGCTAACCCTTGCTTTCGATATGGTAAAAGACAGGGCATTGAGGGCAAAAGTGTTTGCCAAATTCCTTGAAAGGCTCGAAAAAGACGGCAACACGCTAAACACCGGCTTTGTCGGAACGCCTCTTATTTTAGACGTTCTTAGCCGTTTCGGCCGCACAGACTTGGCCTACAAAGTTTTGCAAACTCCCGAATATCCCTCGTGGATATACTCGATAAACCAGGGGGCTACAACCATGTGGGAAAGGTGGAACAGCTATTCAAAAGACGCGGGCTTTGGCCCCGTTTCGATGAACTCGTTTAACCACTATGCGTACGGCGCGGTTGGCAAATGGCTGTATTCGAATATTGCGGGCATAGACAACCAGCCCGGCTCGGTAGGCTACGGCACAATTAGGTTTGCCCCGAAAATCGGCGGCGGCATAAGCAGCGCCGCAGGCGAATACCAGTCGGCATACGGCGAAATTTTAAGCTCGTGGCGCATTGTAGACGGCAAAAAAGTTGTGTGGAAAATTACGGCTCCCGGCAACACAAACGCCCACATTGTTGTTCCCAAAGAATGTAATTTGCCGGCTTGCACAATAAACGGCAAGGCGATTGAAAAGCGCGCAATAACACTGCCAAGCGGCAAATACGTTTTGGAAATGCCGCTAAATAAATAGGCAAATTTTTTGAGGATTTTGCCCGATAAAAAACTTGTTGAACACGCAGCCGCCGCAAATTCGAAAAACTTGCGGCGGCTTTTTTGCTTATAGTCTGTTTTTAGGTTCAATCTTTAAATTTTCGCAAATAACACGCAAAAAATATACGGATTTTGTATAATATTGCCCGATTACTATAAATTTATACGCAATTCGTATATTATTCTTGATTTCTTTAGGGCTAATTGCAAAAAAACGGCGCCGATTAGGCGCCGTTTTTTGTTTTAAAGTTTCCCAAAAATTAGGAAAGCTGGTATTTGCCGGGAACGGGAACGCCCGCAAGGGGATTCTTCCTAAACGAGATGTTTTCGGGAACAATGTTTTCTTTAGACTTTTTAACCATCCAATCGAACTTGAATTTGCGGCCCGAAAATGCGCTCATTCTGCCCGCTATCGCCAAGAGGGTTGAATTTACCAACGGCCTGATTTTGTTTACCTTTACGCCGTTTCTTAGGCAGTTAAGCAAGTAGCGGTGTTCGTCTACAAGGCAGTTGATGTTCGTAGGCGCATTCCACAGCACTTTGCCCTTAAGGTCGGTCATAACAATCTTGCCGCCCAACGAAGAATACAAAATACCCTTTGTTCCTATAAACCTTTCGGCCTGTTCGCTTGCGGCTTTCGGGTCTTGCTGGCAAAAGCTTGCAAGTCTAAGGCCGTTGCCCATGTCGAAGTCTATTGCAAAGTGGCTGAACCTGTCGCCGTATTCGGGTGTGGGCAAGTCGGTAGACCTTCCGCCAAAGCCTCTTACTTCCACGGGGAAACGGTTGTCGCCCAAGCCCCACATTATAACGTCTATGTTGTGTACGTGCTGTTCTACTATGTGGTCGCCCGAAGTCCAGATAAACGCAAACCAGTCTCTGATTTGGTATTCCATGTCGTCGGGGGTCAAGCCCTTCATTACGCCGCTTTTTACAAGGTTTTTGTATTGGCCGTCGCCCACATAGCCCGACGAATTCCAGTAGCACTGGGTCGAAACAATGTCGCCAATTTGGCCGTCTTGCAAACGCTTTATTGCTTCCTGATAGCCCGCATGGTAGCGGCGTTGAGTGCCGCAAACTACGCTAAGGCCGCGCCTGTCGGCTTCGTCGGCCAATTCAAGCATTTTCCTTGCCTGCGTAATGTCTATGCAGGCGGGTTTTTCCAGGAAGGCGTTTTTGTTTGCCTTTACTATTTTTTCGTAGTGCGGGGTTCTAAATACGGGCGGGGTTGCCTCTATTACAACGTCTATATCTTCGGCAAGAAGCCCGTCTATGGCGTTAAAGCCCGTAAAAGTCTTTACCTTTTCCGAATCGAAAATGTCTTTCTTTTGGTTGGGGTATTTTTGCGACAGAAAGTCGTTTATGATTTTCTTTGCGCTTACAATCTTGTCGGGGAACAAGTCTGCCAGGGCAACAACCTTGATGTTTTGGTCGGCTTCTATCATGTTGCGAAGCGCGCCCGTGCCGCGGCCGCCGCAGCCTACCAAGCCCACTTTAACCCTGTCGGAGCCCAATGCGTGCGAATTTTTGCCTATTGCCGTAGCGCACCCGGCGAGGGCCGTTGCAGCTCCCAATACAGACGTGCTTTTTATGAAGTTTCTTCTGTCCATCTTATATATCCTTTTTGTTGTGTTTAATAAAATATGCGTGTAAAAGTAGGTTAAAACTAACTAAATCTACGCGTCAAGTAAAGGATATTCGGCATTTCCCCAAAAAAGTTTTGCGGCAAAATGCGCGCGATTTTGCCGATTTCGGAAAATTTGAAAATTTATGCGCCTACAAAAGCGCCTTTGCAATGTGTTCTACTTCCTGCAGCATTTCGGGCAGGGTTGCGCCCGTAAACATATATTTTTGGTAGCCGCAGTTTTCGTGGAATATGTGGAAAACTTCGCCGTCGTAGTGCGCGGCAAATGCAGCCTGGCAGCCGCCGCCTAGCGCCTCTAAAAACTTGCGTTCCAGCGCAAAGCAAAGCATTGCGGTTTTGTCGCCAACGCTTTCTATTTCGTCTTTAATGTCCGACCTTGTCTGCAGCGCTATAATCCCCTGCGCAACTGCGGGCACGCAGCATTGGGTTTTTAATTCGGTAAATTTAACGCCGTCAAAGCTCTTTATGCCTAGCCTTAAAAGCCCCGCCGACGAAAGTATTGTCGCCTGCAAGCTGTCGGCCTCGTTTGAGGCGACTTTTTTTAGGCGCGTTTCCACGCTGCCCCTGATATCGCTCCAAACCGCCTGAGGGAACATCTTTTTTAGCTGGCTTCGCCTTCTGGGCGACGACGTACCTATCAAAGACGGAATTTCCACATTTTCGTTTACGGCAAGCACGTCTTTTGCGGCGTCTCTCGGCAGGCAGGCGGCAACATACAAATAGTTTGCAACCTTTACGGGCAGGTCTTTTGCGCTGTGCACGGCAATGTCGGCCTCGCCGTTTAAAAGGGCGTCTTCAAGCTCTTTTGTAAAAAGCCCGTTGCCGCCCATTTTTTCCAAAGACCAGTCTTGACGGCGGTCGCCGCCCGTTTTGTAGGTTAAAATTTCGAAAGACGAGCCGGGGATTTTTTGCGACAAAAAGTCGGCCGCCATTTGCGCTTGTTTTACAGCCAGGGGGCTGCTTCGGGTTGCAAGCCTGTATTTTTTGCCCATACTATTTTGCGTAGCCGTCGGCAAAGGCAGCTTTTGCGCCCTTTATGTTTTCCCTTGCAATGCAGGGCATTAGCGCGCGCATTCTCATTCCGGTTTTTTCGGCCAAATGTTTTTCGCCGGCAGCCAAAAGCTTGTTGTATTTTGCAAGGCCGCCCGCATATTCCTTTTTCCACTCGTTGGTAAATTCGCCCGACTGTATCTCCTTAAGGATTTTTTTCATGCTCCTTTTTACGTCTTTGCCAATTACCCTTTGCCCGCGGGTAATGTCGCCGTACTTTGCGGTTTCGGAAATCGCCTTTCGCATGCCCGAAAAGCCGCTTTCGGCAACAAGGTTTACTATAAGCTTAAGCTCGTGTATACATTCAAAATATGCCATCTCGGGCTTGTAGCCGGCTTCCACCAAAGTTTCGAAGCCCGCCAAAGCCAGGGCGCTAAGCCCCCCGCAAAGAACACACTGCTCGCCGAAAAGGTCGGCCTCGGTTTCCTCCTTAAAGGTGGTTTCCATAACGCCCGCCCGCAGCGAGCCTATGCCGCACGCCCAAGCCAACGCCAATTTTTTGCATTCGGCGCGGTTGCCCTGGGCCGTTGCAATCAAAGCCGGTATTCCGCCGCCGTCTACAAACTGCGCGCGCACCTCGCGCCCCAGGCCTTTTGGGGCAACCATAATAACATTTATGCCCGCCTGCGGCTTTACAAAGCCCGCGTGTATCGACATTCCGTGAATGAATACAAGCGTTTTGCCTTCCGAAATATTTGGCTTAATGTCGTTTTCGTATATTTCGGCGTGCTTCATATCGGGAGCGGCCATTAAAATAACATCGGCCTTCTTTACGGCGTTTGCGGTTGTGTATACTTCAAAGCCGTGTTTGCGGGCGGCCGCAATGGATTTGCTTTTCGGGTATAGCCCTATAATTACATTAAGGCCGCTGTCTTTTAAATTCAATGCGTGGGCTCTGCCCTGTGCGCCGTAGCCTATTACGGCAAGCGTTTTGCCTTTCAACGGCTTAATGTTGCCGTCTTTTGCAGTGTATATTTTTACCGGCATAAAAAAGCCCTTCTAAAAGCGGTTTTTGCAAACCTACTGCTTTTTGCCCGCCGCGCCTCTTTCGAGTGCGACATTGCCCGTTCTTGCCATTTCTATAACACCAAAAGGCTCTATCATCGAAAGAAACGCCGCAATCTTGTTCGGGTTGCCCGTGCACTCTATTATAAGGGAGCTTCTTTCGACGTCTATAACTTTGCCCCTAAAAAGCCCCGCAACTTCTATAAGCTCGCTGCGCGTTTTGCTTGTGCACTTAACTTTGGCGATAATCAATTCGCGTGCAACAAAGGGGGTTGTTTCGCAAAAATCCTTAACTTCTATTACGTTTACAAGCTTTTTTAGCTGGTTTACGCACTGTTCTACGGTATTTTTACCGTCGGCAACCGTTACCGTAATGCGCGAGTATTTACCCGAGTGCATCGGCCCGACATTTAGTGTTTCTATATTGAAACCGCGCCCGCTGAACATTCCCGCAACCCTGGCCAAAACACCAAACTTATTTTCTACAAGAGCCGATATTGTGTGTTTCATTGCGCTTACAAACTTAAAAAATGGTGGGCGATGTAGGACTCGAACCTACGACATTCTGTGTGTAAGACAGACGCTCTAACCAACTGAGCTAATCGCCCGTACTAGGAATTTAAGTCGCCTATACTGCCTAAAAGTTTTGGATATGCAAGCTTTTTTTACAAAAATATTGATTTTATTGAAAAAAAGATAAAACATTGCGCTATGAAGGCTGTTTTTACCGCATTTTTACTGGTGTTTTTGTGCGTATCCCGAATTTTTGGCGCTTGCGATACGCAGGGCAACTCCGCCGATTTCGGGCAAAAAACAATGCGCGTTATATCGCTTTCGCCCTCTACAACCGACATTGTTTTTTCGATAAACGCGCAGGATAGCCTGGTTGCCGTTTCAAAATTTTGCAAACTGCCCGAAAAATACCGGAACTTGCCGCGAATAGGCGGAATAATAGACCCAAATTACGAGCGAATTGCATCTCTTGGCCCCGATTTGCTTATAATAGCGTCCAAAAATTGCCCCGAAATGGAAAAGAGGCTGGATTTGCTTAAAATACGCCACATATCGCTATACGGCGACGGCTTCGACAATATAGCCAAAAACGTAATGGCTGTAGCCATCGCATTAAACAGAAAAAACGAGGGCGAAAAAGTCGCAGCCGAGCTTCGCCGCCAAAAGCGTATTGCAATCGAAAATTCGGCGGGCAAAAGAAGGCCCAAGTGCATTTTTATGTTCGACAAAATGGCGGCGGGCAAAAATTCGTTTGCAGGCGAAATTCTGGAGTATGCTGGGGCCGAAAACTGCGCAACGGGCGGCGCAGGCGGGTGGTTTGTTCCGCAAAAAGAGTTTGTTTTGGCTTTAAACCCCGAAATAATAATTGTAGAGGCCAAAGACGAACGCGACTTCGAGTCGAAAAAGGCCTTCTACCTAAAAGACGGCATTTGGAGCAAAACAAATGCGGCAAAGCTCGGCAAAATATTCTACATACAAAGCGACATTATCTGTTTGCCGTCGCCGAAAGTTCTTTCGGGGCTAAAGCGCGTTTGCGAAATTGTCGATAGCTGCCGCTAGTATTGCCGAAAGCCGAGCCGGGATTTTACCCGAAGCGCACCCCAAGCCAAAAGCCCGCGCCTATCGAAACGACAACCGCAAACCTGAATACCGCCGAAAGCCCCGTTCCCAAAAATGCCCCCAAGCCCGCCTTTGCGGCTTCGCCCAAGGGGCGTCCGCCCAAAAGCTCGAAAAGCAGTGCAAAAATAAGGGGGGCTAAAAATATCCATAAAATCATGGGCGGAATGAAAATGCCCGCTATTGCTCCTATTATTGCGCCCAAGGCACCCTTCCAGGTTGCCCCCATTTTTTTTGAGCCGAAATACGTAAAGGCATAGTCGGCAATTTGCGAAACAAGGGCCGCCGCCCCCGAAAACCATATTAGCGACCAGCCCTCAAGCGATTGGGGGAACAATAGCTTGTATACAAGCACGCCCGCAAACGCAAGCATGGGCCCCGGCAAAAGGGGCAAAAACGAACCGACGGCCGCGATTATAAAAACCGCGCTTAAAAGCAGAGCCGCAACCTGCTGCGTGTATAAAGAATAATCCATAGTTTTGTGCTTGTAATAAACGGCAACAAGCGCTTAACTTGTAGCAGAAATATATCAAACATTTTAAACGCAAAAATTCAAACAAAATATGGAAAGCTCATTCAACGACCAAAAACTACTTGAAATGCTACAGGGCGAAAAATTCCTCGCATTTTTCGACTTTTCAATGAACGACGATTCTTTCGGCGGCGAAAAAGACGGCATTTGCAAGGTTGCGCGCCCGAGCACAAGCACGCTCGAGTACCTGTCGTTGACGTTCATTTTCGACACCCTCGACGACGTAAGGCGCAATATGGCAAAAAGAACGGTGGCCAAACTTACAAGCGAAGCGTTTTCGGCAACCATTCCGCAAATCTACGCCATAACAAGCGTGCCCGGCAGCATGAAGCAAAGCGACCACTACATACACCACATAGACCTTATGTTCAAGGGCGCCTTGCCCGACGACATGCAGGAGCTTATAAAGAAAGTCGTGTATGTAATACGCCATACGGCCGGTCTCGAAACCGAAGTTCCCCAGTGGTGGGACGAAAACGACGCCCCCGCGCCCTCCGAAGCCGAAAAGGCAAGCTGGAAAGACAGAATTAAGGCCTTTTTGGGTCTGGGCAAAAAATAGGGAAATTTCCTATGCAGATTTTTGACGAAGCTAAAAACGGTTTCGGCTCGAAAATTTCGGTTTTGATGGTTGACGACCAGGCCATTTTCGGCGAGGTTCTCAAGCGAATGCTTGCCGAAACGGGCTATGTTTTTACGTTTTGCCAAAACCCGCTCGAGGCCGTTGCCGTTGCCGAAAAGGTAAGGCCCACCGTAATTTTGCAGGACTTGTCGATGCCCGAAATGGACGGGCTTGATTTGGTAAAGGAGTTCAGAAAAAATCCCATTACCGCCGAGGTGCCGATGATTGTATTGTCGGCAACCGACAATGCCGAAATTAAATACCAGGCCTTTGCAAACGGCGCGAACGACTATATGGTAAAGCTGCCCGACAAGCTGGAAATGCTTGCCAGAATAGAATACCACTCGAAAGCCTACATAAACTATTGCGAAAAAAACAGGGCAATGCGCCTTTTGCAGGAAAGCCAAAACGCGCTAAAAAAAGAGCTGCACCAGGCGCAAAGCTATGTGGAAAGCCTTTTGCCCGAAAAATGCTCGTACGATTCGCTTTCGTGCGACTGGGAGTTTCAAAGCTCTACAATGCTCGGCGGAGACTGTTTCGGATACGGCTTTATAGACGCCGAAAACTACGCGGTTTACCTGCTAGACGTATGCGGCCACGGCGTCGGAGCGGCGTTGCTGTCGGTTTCGGCGGTAAACGTTTTGCGCTCGCGCACGCTTGCAAGCGTCGATTTTAAAGAGCCTGCCGAAGTGCTTAACGCAATGGGCAAAGCCTTCGACATGGAAAAGCAAAACGGAATGTTTTTTACATTGTGGTACGGCGTGTACAATACAAAGACGCGCATTTTAAAATATTCCAGCGGGGGGCACCCGCCCGCCATTTTAAAGGACAAAAACGGCCTGCGTTTTTTGGGTACAAGGGGGCTTGTTGTAGGCTCGAACATGGGCATAGACTATGTTCAAGAGCAAACCGAAATTTTGCCCGGCAGCGACCTGTTTGTGTTTTCCGACGGCGTTTACGAGGTGGAAAAGTCGGGCTGCAAGTCGATGATGACAATAGACGATTTTGCGGAAATAATAAAACAAACATCGTCGTTAAAGGAGATAAAAAAGGCGGTGCAAACCGTTCAGGGCCGCGACAATTTCGACGACGATTTCAGCCTCTTTAAAGTGTCCGTAAAATGACGAAAAAAACATACACAAGCGCGCTGGAAAATGTGGAGCGTCTTGCCCAAGACGTGGAGGAGTTTTTTGCGCAAAGGGGCGTGGGCAGTGCCGCAATATTCGCCATAAACCTTTGTCTGGACGAGCTTTTTACAAATTCGGCAACATACGGCTACAAGGGAAAGCCCGACGGCAAAATAGAGGTGGAGCTTGCCCTAAACGGAAATACAGCCGAAGTTCTTTTGCGCGACTTTGCCCCCGAATTCGACCCTACAAAGGCGGTGCAAAAAGCCGATTTAACTTCGGGCATAGACGAGCGCAAAATAGGGGGACTGGGCATATATTTCTGCCAAAAGAATATGGACGAATTTTCGTATTCCAGAAAAGGTTGCGCCAATGAAATTATATTGAAAAAACGCGTATAAAATGAGTTTACTTTCGGTAAGGGATTTAAAAATTGCCTTCAATTCCGGTTCGCGCAGAACGGAGGCGGTAAAGGGCGTTTCGTTCGACATAAACGACGGCGACTCGGTTGCCATTGTAGGCGAAAGCGGCTCGGGCAAAACGGTTACGTCGCTTTCCTTTACAAAGCTGCTGCCGAAGCCGCCCGCCTGCGAAATTTCGGGCGAAATACTGCTAAACGGGCGCGACATACTTAAAATGGCGCCAGGCGAGCTTCGCAAAATAAGGGGCGCAAAAATCGCCTACGTTTTTCAGGAGGCGTCGGCTTCGCTTAACCCCGTTTTTACAATAGGCTCGCAAATTGCCGAGGCCGTAAAAATACACATGCCCGAAGAGAAAAACGTTAGGGCTTTTGTGGTGAAAATGCTCGAACAAGTGGGCATAAGGGACGCAAACCTAAGGTACGACGCATACCCGCACGAGCTTTCGGGCGGCATGCAGCAAAGGGCCATGATTGCAATGGCGCTAAGCTGCGCGCCCTCCCTTTTGGTTGCCGACGAGCCTACAACCGCGCTCGACGTAACAATCCAAAAACAGATTATAGACCTTTTAAAATCGGTGCACGAAAAGCGCAAAATGTCGCTTATTTTAATAACGCACAATTTCGGCATAATTTCGTCTTTGTGCGAAAAGGTTATGGTAATGTTCAGGGGGCAAATTGTGGAAAGCGGCCATACAAAAGACGTGCTTAAAAACCCGCAGCACCCCTACACAAAGGCGCTTATCGCCTGCGTTCCGAGGCTCGGGCACAAGGACGAAAAACTGGTAAGCATAGACTACGACAATTTGTAAAATGGATTCGCAAAACACATTGCTTGAGGTGAAAAACTTGGTTGTAAGCTTCGACAATTCGTCGGGGCTTTTCGGCGGCGGCAAAAAATCGTTCAACGCCGTCGACGACGTTTCGTTTGCCGTAAAAAAGGGCGAAACCGTAGGGCTTGTGGGCGAAAGCGGCTCGGGCAAAACCACCATAGGCCGCAGCATTGTATCGCTTGTAAAACCCGCCAAGGGCGAAATATTTTTCGGGGGCACGCGCATAGACAATCTATCGCGCAAAGACTTTATGCCGTTCCGCAAAAAAATACAGATGGTGTTTCAGGACCCGTTCAATTCGCTGAATCCGAAAATGAGCGTTTTTAAAATAATTTCGGAGCCGCTGGAAATACATTTTAGGAATATGACCTATGCCCAACGAAAGGACGAAGTTGCCTCTTTGCTTGAAACGGTTGGGCTTAAGGCCGACTTTATGGAAAGGTTCCCGCACGAGTTTAGCGGCGGGCAACGCCAGCGCATAGGCATTGCAAGGGCGCTGGCGGTAAAGCCGCAGTTTTTGGTTTGCGACGAACCCGTAAGCGCGCTCGACGTTTCCGTTCAGGCCTCGATTATAAATTTGCTTGAAGACCTAAAGAAAAATCTTGGGCTTTCTATGCTGTTTATCGCGCACGATTTGGCCGTTGTAGAGCACATAAGCGACAGGATAATGGTTATGACAAAGGGGCGCATTGTAGAGCAGGGCGCCGCCGAAGAGCTTGTAGCTTGCCCGCAACACCCGTACACTAAAAAGCTTATAGCTTCAATTCCCGTATTCTAATGAGGAATCGGTTTTCAGTTTTGTTTGCGGCGCTTTTTGCGGCGCTTGTTTTAGGTTGCTCCAAAAAGCCCCTTTCGGGCGACGCCGAAGTTTGCGCGCAGCAAAAAATCCTGCTTATGGGCAACAGTGCCGACCCCGCCTCCCTAGACCCCAGCATTGCAACGGGGCTTAGCGAATCGAAGATAATAGGCGCGCTGTTCGAGGGGCTTGTAAGCCCCGACGAAAGCACACTGCAAATTAAGCCAGCCCAGGCCGAAAGCTGGACAATTTCGCCCGACGGCAAAAGCTATGTTTTTAAGATAAGAAAAACCGCCTATTGGTCGAACGGCGACAAGGTAAAAGCCGGCGACTTTGTGTATGCCTGGCGGCGCATTTTAAACCCCAAACTCGGGGCGCAATATGCGGGAATGTTGTACCCGATAAAAAACGCAAAAGACGTAAACAAGGGCAAAAAAGCCGCCGAAACGCTGGGCGCAAAAGCTTTGGACGACGATACTTTGCTTGTAGAGCTCGAGCGCCCCAGAAGCGACTTTTTAAATTTTTTGTACCATACTTCGTATATGCCGCTAAACCAGAAAAACCTGGAGGCCTTTAACGCCCATGCAAGCAGAATATCCAAATGGACGCGCCCCGAAAATATGGTTGTAAACGGCGCATTTAGGCTTGTCCGCTACGAGATAAATTCGCAGGTGCAAGTCGAAAAAAACCCGGGCTATTGGGACGCAAAAAACATAAAGATAAACGGCATACGCTTTTTGCCCATAACTAATATGAACACCGAAGACAGGGCGTTTTTTGCGGGGCAGCTGCACCTAACCGACAGCGTTTCGGCAATAAGGCTTGAAAAGGAAAACAAAAAAGCTTCGGGCTATCTGCAAAAGGGCGACTGGTACGCAACCTACTACTATGTGTTTAACGCCAAAAGGCCGCCCTTTGACAACGCGCTTGTGCGCAGGGCGTTTAGCTTGGCGGTAAACAGAACCCCCATAATAGATTCGTGCATGAAGGGCGGGCAAACTCCCGCATACTCTCTTGTGCCCGATTTAAACGTAAACGACAAAGCCCGCGCCGAAAATATAGAATTGGCCAAAGAGCTTTTGGCAAAGGCGGGCTACCCCGGGGGAAAGGGTTTCCCGAAAATAAGGCTTGTATACAACACTTCGCAGCAGCACAAGCCCATTGCGGAATCTTTGCAGGAGTGCCTGCGCAAAAACCTGGGGGTTTTTGTAGAGCTATACAATCTTTCGTGGCCCGCGTATCTCGACGCTCGCAGCAAGGGCGATTTCGACATTACAAGGGCAAGCTGGACGGCGGACTACCTTTCGCCCGAAAGCTTTTTGTCGAACTTTTTAAGCGACAGCCCCCTTAACAATTCGGGGTGGAAAAATCCCGATTTCGACAAAGCGGTTTTTCAGCAGCGCTACAAAGACGCGCAAAAGATAATGGACAACGAGGCCGTTGTTCTTCCGCTTTTCTACTACAAGAGAATATTTTTAAAAAGCCCCCTTTTAAAGGGCTGGAGCACAAACAAGCTGGACTACCACAACTATAAATCGGCGCACTTTTAAATGTTTAAATTTTTGCTAAAGAGAATTTTCGGGGCTGTTCCCGTTTTGTTTGTAATAGCAACCCTTACGTTTTTTATGGTAAGGCTTGTCCCCGGCGGGCCATTCGACAGGGAAAGACCACTAAGCGAAGACGCCCTAAAGGCTTTAAACGCCTACTACGGATTCGACAAGCCCGTGTACGCGCAGTATTTGCAGTTTCTTAAAAATTTGGCGCACGGCGAATTGGGGCCGTCGTATAAATACGAGGGTTGGAGCGTAAACGAGCTTATAGCCGAAAAAGCCCCCGTAAGTTTGCAGCTGGGTTTGTATGCGCTGCTTATAGCCCTTGTTTTTGGAGTTGCCACGGGCGTGGTGTGCGCCGCATTTAAAAATACGAAAACCGACAGGGTTTTGTCGGCGCTAAGTTTGCTGGGCATTTGCCTGCCGTCTTTTGTGGTTGCGCCGCTGCTGATTTTAATGTTTGCGCTGAAAATAAGGATATTTCCCGCAATAGGCTTTGAAGGGGCTTCGGCGGCGGTGCTGCCCTCGGTGTCGCTGGCGCTGTTCTATTGCGCGTGGATTGCCCGCCTTTGCCGCAGCCAATGCGCCGAAATTACCGAAAAGGCCTACATAAAAACCGCGCGCGCAAAAGGCGTGGGCTCTTTTAGAATTTATTTTGTGCATGTGCTTAAAAACGCGGCAATTCCGCTGGCGTCGTACATAGGGCCCGCCGCCGCCGGCCTGCTTACGGGCTCGTTTGTGATAGAAAGCATATTCCAAATTTCGGGCTTGGGGCGCTTCTTTATTTCAAGCGCGCTGGACAGCGACTATACAATGATTATGGGCTGCGTTTTGGTTTACGCGTTTTTTATAGTGGCATTCAACATACTCTCCGACATTTTGCTGGCGGTGCTTAATCCTAAAATCGCGTCTAATTTGGGGCTTAGAAAATGAGGAAATTTTGTTTTGCGTTTTTAATCGTATGCTTTGTTTTGTGCATGGGCGCCGACGTGTTTGCACCCTATAGCTACGCCGAACAAAACCTGCAGCTTGGGGCATGCGCGCCTACATTAAAGCACATATTCGGCACCGACAATCTCGGGCGCGACCTGTTTTCGAGAATGTTGTACGGCGGGCGCGTGTCTTTTGCGATAGGCATTTTTGCCACTTTGTTTGCGTCGGTTGTGGGCGTAGCCTACGGCATTGTAAGCGCGTATTTCGGCAAAAAGTGCGACTATGTTATGATGCGCATTGTAGACATTGCCTATTCTTTGCCCTTTGCGGTTATTGTTATTTTGCTTACGCTGGCTTTTGGCAGAAGCGTTTGGCTTTTGTTTGCAGCCCTCGGCATTGCCGAGTGGATGACAATGGCAAGAATTGTAAGGGGGCAGGTTTTGGAGCTTAAAAGCAGGCAGTTTGTCGAGGCTTCGGCGGTTTTGGGGCAAAGCACTTTTAGGATAATAGTAAAACACATTTTGCCGAACGCCTTGCCCGCCGTTATCGTGTGCGCAACGCTTACCGTGCCGAGCGTGATGTTGCTGGAATCTTTCTTAAGCTTTTTGGGGCTGGGCGTGCAGGCTCCGCTGCCGTCGTGGGGAACATTGCTTAGCGAGGGGGCAGACTTAATGGAAACGGCTCCCCACCTTTTGATTTTCCCGAGCATTGCCTTTTCGCTTACGCTGTTTTCTATAAACAGGCTTGGCGAATTTTTAAAGGAAAAGCTGCAGGCCTAGACAAATTTTCTTGATATGCACTTTTGCATTTTTTATAAACGTTAACCTAATTACAAACGCTTGATATATGATGATTATGTTAAAAAAATTCGCCGTATTTATGGTGTCGTTGGCATTTGCAACAGCTTTGGCTGCCGACGAATACGTTAAAATTGTCTACAAATTCGAGTCGGGCAAGCCCGTCGAGCAGCGCATTAAGTTGCCGGAAGACGCAAACGGCGTCTTTACGCTTAAAATCGCAAAAAGCGACATTCCGCAAAACGCAAAATACGTTATTGTAGCCCCCGAATTTGCAAAGGCAAAAATCGGCGACAAGGGCTTTTTTGTCAGCCCGGATTCGATGCTTGTAAACTTTACACAAAAGCCCGATGGCGAAAGGCAGTGCTGGCAGCAGCCGCTGGCGCTTTCGGCGGTGAATGTAAACGGCAAAGCTTTTGCAATGATTACCGAAACGCTGCGCTTTTTGTGCAAGTCTAAAATTGCGCTAAAAAACGGCGTGTACGACTACGAATACATTTATTTAACCCAAAGCGAAAAGCCGTTTGAAGATTTAATTGTCAAGTTTTACCCCCTAAAAGGCAAAGACGCAACCTATGCGGGCGCGGCGCGTCTATATAGAAAGCTTAAGCTTGATTCGGGCGAAGTTGTGCCTCTTAAGGTAAGGGCAAAAGACAATCCCGAATTGGCGTATGCCGTGCAATCCTGCGAAATAAGAATGAGGCTTGGGTGGAAGCCGTATCCTACGCCGGTTGTAGAGCAGACTTTGGAAAACGAGCCCGAAATGAAGGTTAAAATTCCGTTTGCAAAGGTTTGCGAAATAGAAAAAGACCTGTTGCAGGCCGGCGTAGACAAAGCCGAAATTTGCCTTGTAGGCTGGAACAAAAGCGGCCACGACGGCCGCTGGCCCGATTCATTCCCCGTAGAGCCGAAACTCGGCGGCGAAAAGGGCTTGCGCAATCTGATTAAGGAATCCCAAAAAATGGGCTTTCAGATTGTCTGCCACTCCAACGCCGTGGGGGCCTGCAACGTGTCGCCCAACTTCGACAAAAACGATATTTCGATAGACGAAAAAGGGAAGTTGCGAAAGGGCGGAGTATGGTCTAACGGGCAAAACTACAGATTTTGTCCGAAGCGCTACTACCAAAAGTTTTCGAAGGAAAACATACAAAAAATTACCGAATTGGGCTTTAGGGGCATGCACTATATAGACGTAATTTCAACCGTAGGCCCAGTTGCCTGCCACAGCAAAGAACACCCGATAACTTCGAAAGCCTCGTCGGAATATTGGAACAGGGAGCTTGCCGATGCAGCCTCCCTTATGGGCGGCGCCGCAAGCGAGGGCGGCTACGACTTTGTGGCCGCAAACCTTGATTTTGGCCTGTATATTACCTACAACCTAAACCCGAAAAACTATCCGAAGCTGACCGACAGATACGTTCCCATGTGGCACATAGTTTATAACGGCATAATTATGAGCAACGCCGCAACCGACACCGTAAATTTCCCCATAAAGGAAAAGTGGGCGCAGCTTAAGGTTGCCGAGTTTGCGACAAAGCCGACATTTTATTTTAACTCGGCGTTTTCCGATAAATTGGACATGAACTGGATGGGCAAAAACGACCTGCTTTGCTCCAACCCCGAGGAGACAAAAAAGTCGGTTGCCGCGGTAAAACAGGGCTACGAGCTTATGAAAGAGCTCGGCTATTTGCAGTACGAATTTATGCAAGACCATTGCCAAATTGCCGACAACGTGTTTAAATCGGTATTTTCGGACGGCAGCGAAATTATAACAAACTACTCGCAGGCGCCTTTCGAATATAACGGCGAACTGGTTGCCCCGATGGCATACAGGCTCTTTAAGCCGGGCTTGTGGCAGCGCTTTGTAAACCTTTTTTAGGCATTTAATTAAAAAAACAAAAACGCCGTTTTGGAATTTCCCCGAAACGGCGTTTTTTTGCGGGTGCCGAAAATTTTTATATGCAAAAATCGGCCGCGGCGTTTTCGCGGTTAAGAACGTCTTGCAATGTTATGGATTCCAAATCCTTTCGGATTTTCTCGTTTAATTCTCCCCATATTTCGCGGGCGGCGCACCCTTGGGCCCGCTTGCATTTTTTCGGGCACGCAACACAGTCTACAATCGAAAGCGGGCCCTCCATTGTTTCTATTATTTCAAGCAGCGTTATGTGTTTGGGCATGCGCTTTATTTTGTAGCCGCCTTTTGCGCCCCTTACAGAGGCAATCATTCCCGCATTGCGCAGTTTTAAAATAAGCCTGCCCACATATTTCGGCGAAAGCCCCTGTGTTTTGCAGATATCGGCAATCATTCTCGGTGTGTCGCCGTCGTTTTGCGCCAAATCGAGCATTATTCTAAGCCCGTACCTGCCTTTTGTAGAAATTTTCATAAATCAATTTTGCGTTTTATAGGCGCACAAAAGCGTTGTGTCGAGTATAATTTTTTATCGGCAAAAATGCAAAAAGGGGGAACAGTTGTTTGCAATAGCCACCCGACTTTTATTTTTACCGCAAAAAATAATTGACTAAATCCGCCAAAACATAAAGTATCTACCGAATATAAATCAGGCCGAAGTAGCTCAGCTGGTAGAGCAACGCTTTCGTAAAGCGTGGGTCGTCGGTTCAAATCCGATCTTCGGCTCTGGTGTTTTTATGCGGCACAAGCGTTATGTTCTGTTGCCGTTTTTTGTTTTTTAACTGTGGGCAGTTATTGCATGCGGCTGTTTTTTGGCGGGCTTGACTTAGTTGCAAAAAAGGGCAAAGCTTGGCGGTTTATTCTTTTTAGGAAATGAACCCCGTTAAATTCATATTTCAAGTGGCGGTTATTTTCGGCTGCACGCTTTTGGGCGAGCTTGCAAAATATTTGCTGCCTTTCGAAATTCCGTCGTGCATATACGGAATGGCCGTTTTGTTTGCTCTGCTGTATTTTAGGGTGCTAAAACCGAAATACATAAGGGAAACGTCGTATTTTTTGATTTCGCTTTTCCCTCTTATGTTTGTGGCTCCCGCCGTGGGGGTGTCGGCGCATTTTGGCGAATTTGGGGCAATGCTTATACCCGTTTGCTGCGCCGTGTTTTTTACGACCATTTTGTGCGCCGTGCTTACCGGCAAAGTTTCGCAAAAGATGATACAGCGAAAGGCGCGCAAATGAAAGATGTGCTTTTAAATTGCGCCTATTGGGGCGTTTTTGCCAACTGCGCGGGCTTTTTGCTTGGAGATTTTTTAATGAAAAAGCTGAAGTGTCCGCTGTTTAACCCCATATTGGTTGCGGCCGCCCTTGTAATTGCGGTGCTGTATTTTGCGGGCATAGACTACGACAGCTACGCCGAAAGCGCGTCGCCCTTGTCGTATTTGCTGGCTCCCGCCACGGTGGCCTTGGCGCTTCCGCTATACGAGCAGTTGGAAATTGTAAAAAAGAACGGAGCGGCCATTTTAGTTTCGATAACTTCGGGGCTTGTTGCGGGAATGTTCGGCGTGCTTGCAATCGCGTTTTTATTCAACCTAGAGCACATACAATATGTAACCATTTTGCCGAAGTCGATAACCACGCCCATAGGGCTTTCGCTTTCGCAGGAATTGGGCGGCATAGAGCCGATAACGGTTGCGATAATAGTTGCAACGGGCATATTCGGCAACATTTCGGCCGAGTGGATTTGCAAAACATTCAAGATAACCGACCCAATCGCAAAGGGGTTGGCGATTGGCAACTGCTCGCACGTTATGGGAACGACAAAGGCGTTCGAAATGGGCAAGGTAGAGGGCGCAATGGGCTCGGTTGCCGTTTTGGTTGCCGGCATAATAACGGTTTTTGCGGCTTTGGTTTTCGCAAAGCTGTATTAAATTTTGCAGGCTCTTGCGCAAAAAGCCGCGCTTAAATCAAACGCGGCTTTTTTATTTATTTTCTTTCGATTAGCTCTACGGGAATGCCCTCTTCTACAATGTAGGCAAAGCGCGCGTTTTCGCCCAATGGGTGCGGGGGCACCAAAATGTTTGCGGTTTTCAGCTCTTCGTCGAGGTTGTCTACCGTGTATGCAATATGCGGGCAATCCTGCATAAGCTTGGGCATTGTGCAGTCGAAATCGAACTTAAGCCATTCTATGGAGTTCTTGCTTTTGGATATGTCGCTAACTGCAAGTTTTAATGCGGGAATATACGTCATATATTCCTTGTTTTCGTTTGTCGGGAAACCGAAGTGGTTGAATGTTCTCATGGTAATTTTTTTGTTGAGCGTTAAAATGCGTATACGGTTGTTGCCGAATATATCCGGTCGGGATACAGCTCTATTGTGGGGAAGTGTCCGAAGTTTGCGGCGTCGGGCAGCTTTTGTGTTTCAAAGCAAACGGCCGCGTATTTGTTGTAGGGCTTGCCGAATTTGCCCGAAATAGAGCCGTCTAAAAAGTTGCTTGTGTATACCTGAAGCCCCGGCTGGTCGGTATATACGTCCATAATTCTGCCGCTTAACGGGTCGCGCAAAGAGGCGGCTTTTACCAGCGCGCCGTTTGCGTTCGGCAAAACGTAGTTGTGGTCTAGCCCGCCGTTCGAAATTTCGAAAAACTCTTTGTTTTCGAGAATGGCCGGGCCCAAAACTTTGGGTTTTGAGAAGTCTAAAGGCGTATTTTTTACACTAAGAATTTCGCCCGTCGGCCTAAACTTTTTGTCGAGCGGGGTGTAGAAATTTGCGCCTACCTGCATTTCGTGCTCTAAAATTGTGGGGCTTTTGCCCGCCGAAAGGTTAAAATAGCTGTGGTTTGTAAGGCTGCAAAGGGTGGGCGCATCTGTAAATGCGGTATATTCGATTACCAGCTGGCGCTCGTCGGTAAGCTTGTAGTTTACCGTAATGTTTAGATTGCCGGGGAAGCCCTCTTGGCCGTCTTTAGACAAATAATTTAACGAAACACCCTTAAACGAGTGGCCCGAAATTTTTTCAATGCTCCAGTTTTGCTTGTCGAAGCCCTTTGCGCCGCCGTGCAGGCAGTTTGAAAACGATTTTTCGTTTTTTGTAAGCTTTAGGGATTCTCCGTTTAGGGTTGCCTTTGCCTCCGCAATGCGGTTTGCAACCCTGCCTATAATGGCGCCCATATAGGCGCAGTTTTTAAGGTAGTCTTGCGCCGTTTTGTTCCATAAAACAATGTCGCCGCTTTTGCCGTTTTTGTCGGGCGTGTAAAGGTTTGTAATTATGCCGCCAAGCGACAGAACTTTCATTTTAAGTTCGCCGTTTTTTATTTCTACAGATGTGTATTCACTCATAAGTCTTTTTTTCGATAAAATATTCGGGCGGAGAATTCTTCAAGTAAAAAGTAGGTTTTTCCTTGAAAATTTGCGAATTTGACGATTACAATCGTGCCGTGATTATCAATGAAGCAGAATTAAATTCTTTCTTAACGGCTCAAAACGGCAGGCCTTTCGATTTGCTGGGAATGCACAAGTGCAAGGGCGGGCTTGTTGTCAGGGCGTATTTAATAAACGCACAGTCGGCCGACTTGCTCGACATGCGCACGGGCAAGTGCACGCCAATGCAAAAGCTCGACAATTCGGGCTTTTACGAGCTGTTTTTGCCGCGGCTAAGAAAGCCTTTTGCATATAAATTTAAGGTAAAATCCTACTCGGGGCAAATTTCGGAGGTGTACGACCCGTATTCTTTTGCCCCCACAATTAGCGAGAACGACCTGTATTTGTTCGGCATGGGCGACAACCACAAGGTTTACGAACATTTGGGCTCGCACCTGTGCAATATAGACGGCGTTTCGGGCACAAGCTTTGCCGTGTGGGCGCCAAACGCGCGCAAAGTTAGCGTTGTCGGCGACTTTAACGAGCACGACGGCCGCTACCACCCAATGCGCATGCTGGGCAATTCGGGCGTGTGGGAAATTTTTATACCCAACGTAAGGGCTGGCGCAAAATATAAGTACGAAATTTTGGGCGAGTTTTCGCCTACGCCCTTTTTAAAGACTGACCCCTACGCCGTAAGCTTCGAGCCGCAGCCCTACAACAGCGCAATAGTTTGCGATTTAACAACCTACAAGTGGGGCGACGACAAATGGCTGCTAAAGCGCCAAAATAGCGATTTAAAAAAACTGCCTCTTTCGATATACGAAGTGCATTTGGGCTCGTGGCTAAGAAACGCAAAAGACGGCGGCAGGTGCCTTACCTACAAAGAGCTTGCGCCCCTTTTGGCGGCCTACTGCAAGAAGATGAATTTTACGCACATAGAGCTTATGCCAATTACCGAATATCCCTTCGACGGCTCGTGGGGCTACCAGGTAACGGGCTTTTTTGCGCCGACATACCGCTACGGAAGCCCGCAAGACTTTATGTATTTTGTAGACTATATGCACGGGCAAAACATTGGCGTTATAGTCGACTGGGTTCCGGCGCACTTCCCAAGAGACTCTTTTGCTTTGGCGCGTTTCGACGGAACGTGTTTGTACGAGCACCAAGACCCGCGCTTGGGCGAGCACAAAGAGTGGGGCACCCTTTGCTTTAACTACGGGCGCAACGAGGTTAAAAACTTTTTGATAAGCAGCGCGCTTGCCCTTATAGACCGCTTCCACATAGACGGCCTTAGGGTAGACGCCGTGGCCTCCATGTTGTATTTAGACTACGCCAGAAACGACGGCGAGTGGATACCCAACAAATACGGCTCGAACGAAAACATAGAGGCCATAGAGTTTATAAAGGCGATGAACGCGATTGTGCACACCTACTTTAAGGGCGTTGTTACCATTGCGGAGGAAAGCACCGCCTTTTTGGGGCTTACAAAACCCGTAAAAGAGGGCGGTATGGGCTTCGACTTTAAATGGAATATGGGTTGGATGCACGACACATTAAGCTATTTAAAGGAAGACCCCATAAACCGCAAATACCACCACAACAGGCTTACGTTCCCCGCCATTTACCAGTTTAGCGAAAACTATGTTTTAGTATACTCGCACGACGAAGTTGTGCACGGCAAAAGCTCGATGATAAACAAAATGGGTTCGTCCTATTGGCCCGACAAGGCCGCCACTTTGCGCGCGCTGTATGCCTATATGTGGTTGTGGCCGGGCAAAAAAACGCTGTTTATGGGCAACGAGTTCGGGCAAAGCCACGAATGGAGGTACGACGCCTCGCTCGACTGGAACTTGCTTGACTACAAAGACCATTCGGGCATTAAAGACGTAGTTTGCGATGTTGCCGCCTTGTATGCGAAAGAGCCGGCCATATACGAGGGCGATTTAGACTATAAATGTTTTAAGTGGATAAATTGCGACGACGGCTTTAACAGCGTAATTTCGTTTTTAAGGTTTTCGCCCGACGGCAAAAAAGCCTTTGCAGTTGTCTGCAACTTTACGCCGATAGAGCGTTCGAAATACCCCATAGGCCTGCCTTTCGGCGGCAAGTGGCGCGAGGTTTTAAACACCAATTCGGCCGACTACGGCGGACAAAACATAGGCAACAAGGGCGAAATTTTTGCCGAGAAAAAACGCTACGGCGAGTTCGAATATACCGCAACGGTTGTAGCCCCTCCGCTATCGACCGTGGTTTTCGAATGCTCAAAAGAGTAGCAAAAAAGCAAAAACGGGCGCAAAAATTAGCGTCCGTTTTTTTGCAGGTATTCGTACAGTTTTTTTAGCCCCGTTTGTATGGGCGTAAATTCAAGATTCGGCAAAAGTTTTTTCAGCTTTTCGTTGCTGCCTGTGTAGGCGGGCGGCGTTTCGCTTTGCGGCATAAGAAGCGCTTTTGCTTTCGAATCTGCAATTTTTAGCGCGCAATTCGCAATCTCGAACATGGTGTTCGAAATGTCGGGCGTGGTGTTTACGCTACCCGTTGCGAACGGAAAATCGCGCAAAAAAGCGTCTATTATTTTGCAGAGGTCTTCTATGTAAAGATAGTCGAAAAGGGAGTTTCTTTCTATGCAAATGTCTTTGTTTAGCGCGGCGCAGTTTAGCGCGTAGGTTGGAAACCTTGTCTGCTTTTCGTGTTTGCCGTAGCAGCCAAAAATGTTAAGGCAAAGCATATTTTCGTTTTCGCAAGCAATTTGGGCGGTTTTAAGCTTCGAAAGCCCGTAAAGGTCTTTAGGGACAATGGCGCCTATCTCGCTTTCCGAAACCTTGTTTAGGCTGCGCTGTTTGTCGTATTGCGCGCCCGAGCCGAACGCGATAAGGGGAGTTTTGCCCTTCGTATTTTCCAGCAAATTAAGGAGCATTGCCGTGTTCTTTTCCAGCGTGTCGGCGCCGTCTTGCACGTTCCTTACGCCGCCGATGTTTGCGCAGTGTATTACAGCGTAAAAATCCCCGTTTTCGGCAAAAAGCGCGTCTACGGCGCTTTTGTCGGACAAGTCGCACTCAAAGCTTCTGGGGCATACAATTTCGAAGTTTTTTGCCGAGAAATACTCCCTTAAATTTGCGCCTATAAAGCCGCCGCTTCCCGTTAAAAGAAGTTTCATAAAAAGCTTTCTATTTTTTCGGACAGGTTGCCAAGTCCCATTTTTTGCTTAATGAATTTTTGCGAGCCTATGTAGTGCGAGAACTTGTCGGCAACGGCCAGCGGCAGAAAGCGGCAGGGCATGCCGCTTTTTGCAATAACGGCCGAAATGCAGTCGGCAAGGCCGCCTATAATGTTGTGCTCTTCTACGCTTACAATGGGCGTATTCGTCTTTAAAAGATTTAAAACGCCCTCTTCGTCGAAAGGCTTTAGGGTGTGCGCGCTAAACAGGCACGCCTTAACGCCCTTTTTTTCTAAAGCGTCGGTTGCGGCAATGCAATCGGCAAGCATTGTTGAAGTTGAAATTACCGCAACGTCTTTGCCTTCCTTTAGCGTTGAAAATTTGCCGAATTGCACGCTGTAGTTTAAGTCGGGCTCGCCGCTTCTGCCGAGCCTTATGTATTCGGGGCCCTTTCTTTTTGCGCTGTCTTTTACAAGCGCCTTTGTTTCGTTTAAAGAGCCGGGGGCAAGTACCGACATATTCGGCAAAGAGCGCATAATTGCAATGTCTTCTATTGAATGGTGTGTTGCTCCTCCGGGCCCGTACGAAAAGCCCGCGCCTACGCCTATAAGTTTCACGTTTGTGTTCATATAGGCGCAGTCTACCTTAATTTGCTCGAACGGACGCGCGCTTACAAATGGAATGGCCGTATATACATAGGGTATTTTCCCGCTTAAGGCCAAGCCCGCCGCAATGCCCACCGTGTTTTGCTCGGCAATGCCCGTGTTTAAAAATCTGTCGGGGAACTTCCGTTTGAAAGGCTCCAACACGCCAAAACCGAAATCGGCCGTAAGCAGCCAAATGTCGGGGTTTGTTTCGGCTTCGGCTATAAGGGTGTCAATAAAGGTCTTTCTCATTTGTCAAATCCTCATACGCCGTTTGCAATTCCTGTTCGGTTGGCGACTTGTAGTGCCATTTTAGCTCGTTTTCCATATAGGAAACCCCGTGCCCCTTTGTTGTGTGGGCAATAACAACCTTTGTTTTTTCGGAGCTTTTCCTTAGCGCATTTTCTATTTCCGCAAGGTTGTGCCCGCAAATGTCGAAGCTGTCTAGCCCCAAGTTGCAAAGGGCGCTGCTTAAGCGCGAATAGTCGGCAATTTCGTCGGCCTTGTCGAAGCCCTGCAGGTTGTTGTTGTCTACAACAAAAGTTATGTTTTTCAGCTTTCTGGCCCCGCAAAAAACAAGAGCCTCCCAAACCGAGCCTTCGTTTAATTCGCCGTCGCCCATAACAACATATACATTGCAGTTCGGGTTTGCCAGCGCCATTCCTATCCCGATGCAAGCCCCGTGCCCAAGCGAGCCCGACGAACAGTCTATTGCGGGCGAAATTGTCATGTCCAGGTGTCCCGGCAACATTCCGTTGTCCACATAATATTTATCCAGCCACTCTTTTGGTATAAAGCCCAGTTGCGCCAAAACAGAATACATTGCAGAGCTTGCGTGGCCTTTCGACAAAATCACCCTGTCGCGCACCGGCGCCGAAATGTTGTTTTTGTCTATGCGGGCGACTTTTGTGTAGATTGTATATAAAATATCCACAACCGACAATGCCGACCCTACATGCGAGGCATGCGAATACGACGCCATTCGCACGATATTCTTTTTTATGTTTAAAAGTTTTTCGTCCATACAGATTCGCTTCGGAAAGTGCGGCCTACCTTCTGCAAAATTCCCTTATCGCCGCCGCGCTGCGCAAAAGCTCGCTTTCACCGAGGGCGGGGAAGCACCCAATCCAGAAAGAATTGTTCATTATAAATTCGGCGTTTGGCAGCTTTTTGTAGGTGTCTTCGCTTAGGTCTTTTGCGTGCATTAGGGGCGAATTGCCTATCCTGAAAACGCAGTCCGACTCGGTTATCATTGGCTGTCTTAAAATGTTGCCCGCAAAAAGCTGGCGCGTGCCTATGCCTTTTTGCTCTATAAATTCCACCAATTCCGATTTTTTAAAGGGTGCGCTTTCCCTTACCGAAATCAAAAATCCGAACCACGAGGGCTTTGCGCACGCCTCAAATTCGGGCAAAACAAGCACGTCTTTTAAGTCGGCCAGTTCGCCGAGCAAAAACTGCGCGTTTTTGGTGCGCTTTTCTATAAATTCGGGCAGCCTTTTTAGCTGCGCCAAACCTATCGCCGCCTGCCAGTCGGTAATCTTTAAGTTGTAGCCTATATGCGAATAGGTGTATTTGTGGTCGTAGCCCGCGGGCAGTTTGCCCAGCTTCATATTAAAGCGGTTTTTGCAGGTGTTGTCTTTGCCGGGCGGGCACCAGCAGTCGCGTCCCCAGTCTCTAAACGATGTTGCAATGCGGTGCAAAAGGGCGTTGTCGGTGCTTACGGCTCCGCCTTCGCCCATTGTTATGTGGTGGGCGGGGTAAAAACTGTAGGTTGCCAAGTCGCCGAAAGTTCCAACCTTTTTGCCGTCGTATTCGGCTCCGAGGGCGTCGCAGGTGTCTTCTATAAGCCAAAGGTTGTGCTTTTTGCAGATGTCGGCAATCTTTTTTAGGTCGAAGGGGTTGCCCAGGGTATGCGCCACAAAAACAGCCTTTGTTTTGGGCGAAAGCGCCTCTTCGATTTTGTCGGCGTCGATATTGTAGCTTTTCAGCTCGTTGTCGACAAACACGGGAACAAGCCCGTTTTGGAAAATGGGGTTTACCGTTGTGGGAAAGCCCGCGGCTACGGTTATAACTTCGTCGCCCTTTTTAAGCGCGCGGTCGCCCAACTTGTGCGAGGTTAGCGTGCTTAGCGCCAAAAGGTTTGCGCTGGAGCCCGAATTTGCCGAAATCGCATATTTGCGCCCGCTTGTCTTTGCAAATTCGCTTTCGAATTGGTCGTTAAAGCGCCCCGCCGTAAGCCACATATCCAGCGAGGCCTGCACCATATTCACAAGCTCGTTAGCCCCTAGCACTTTGCCCGAAGGCGGTATGTAGCCGAACGTGCGTTCGGGCAGGTTTTCGGCAAACTGCTTTGCCAAATCCAAAATTTGTTCCCTGATTTTATCGTTGTCCATTATAGCGAAATTTTGCTTTGAAATTCTTTTATTTGGTTTTTTGTAATCGCAAGCGCGTCTTTGCCCGAGTAGAAATCCCTATACCAGTCTACCGCAAATTTTACGGCTTGCTGCGGGGTGAAAACGGGCCTCCAGTCGAGCTCGGTTTTTGCCTTTGTTATGTCGAGCCTAAGCAGGGTGGCCTCGTGCAAAGTGTCGCATTTTTTTATCACAACCGAGCCTTTGCCGAAATATTGCCTTGCCAAAGAAACAACATCGCCGACCTTTAAAATTCCGTCGGGTTCGGGGCCGAAATTGTAGGCCGAGGCGTATTTGTTGCCGAATTTATAGAGTTTTTGTGCAAGCTCCATATAGCCGTGCAAAGGCTCTAAAACGTGCTGCCACGGGCGCACCGAATCGGGGCTGCGGATTTCAACGGCCTTTGCGTCTACAAAGGCGCGAATGCAGTCAGGCAAAAGGCGGTCTTTTGCCCAGTCGCCGCCGCCTATAACGTTGCCCGCCCTTGCGGTCGCCAAAAAGTATCCGTTGGCCAAAAACGACCTTCTAAACGACGCCGACAAAATTTCCGAACACGCTTTCGACGACGAGTACATATCGTAGCCGCCCATGGGCTCGCTTTCGGTAAAGGGCAGCCCCTTTTCGGCGTTTTCGTAGCACTTGTCGGTTGTTATGTTTACAAAGGCCTTAACCGAGCCACAGTTTAGCGCGCTTTGCAAAACGTTAAGCGTGCCTATTACGTTTGTCTTGTAGGTGTTCAAAGGTTCTTTGTACGAAAGCCTTACAAGCGGTTGCGCCGCCAGGTGGAATACTATTTCGGGCTTGAATTCGCCGAAAGTTTTATCCAGCGTTTTTTCGTCTAAAATGTCGGCAAAAACAGAATTGCCGTCGCCTTGCCCGTATATTGCTTCGAACATCGAGGGCGTTGTGTTCGGCTTAAGCGAATAGCCGCATACGTTTGCGCCCAAAATCTTCAGCCAAGTGTAAAGCCAGCAGCCCTTAAAGCCGCTGTGCCCCGTAATTAAAATGCGCCTGTCTTTAAAAAAGTTAAAATCCATTATTTAAGCCAGTTTGCCCACGGAGCTTCGCCGCTTTCCCACAGGCCGTTTAGTTCCATCTTGTCGCGCAAAGTGTCCATAGGCCGCCAAAAGCCCTTGTGTTTGTATGCCGTCAGCTGTTTTTTTGCCGCCAAAGTCTCAAGCGGCTTGCGCTCGAAAACCGCATCGTCGCCGTCGGGTATGTAGTCGAAAATTTCGGGCTCGCAAACAAAAAACCCGCCGTTTATCCACGAAGTGTCGCCCTCGTTCTTTTCCCTAAATGTGTTTACCGTTCCGTTGTCGGCAATGTCCAAAACGCCGAACCTGCCCGTTGGGCGCACCGCCGTAAGCGTTGCAACGCTTTTGCTTTTATCGTGAAATTCTATAAGCTCTTTTATGTTTATGTCGGAAACGCCGTCGCCGTAGGTCAGCAAAAAGCGCTCGTTTTCCACATACTTTTTGGCCTGCTTTATTCTGCCGCCGGTCATTGTCTTTTCGCCCGTATATAGAATGGAGATTTTCCAGGGTTCGGTGCGCGTTTTATGCACCTGCACGGCGTTGCTTGCCAAGTCTACGGTAAGGTCGGAATAGCGGTAGGCGTAGTTTATAAAAAAATCCTTTATAACGTGCGATTTGTATCCGGTAAGAACCACAAAGTCGTTAAACCCGTAGAACGAATACATTTTCATTATATGCCAGAGAATGGGCTTGCCGCCTATCTCAACCATGGGCTTGGGCCTTACTCCCGTTTCTTCGGTAAGTCTCGTTCCCAAACCGCCTGCCAAAATAAGTACTTTCATATTACAAATTCAATTTAATTGTTAGAGTTGTTCAACAAAAAAATAAGGGAAATGCGCTCTTGACAGGGCTTTTTAATAATTGGTAGAAATTTCCTAAACTGGCGCTTTTCGGAAGGCGTTTACTGCATGCAAAATGTTCGAAATGCCCGTTTTTGTAGATATATGAATACATACGACATTTGCTTTGCCCCCGACGAAAATTACGCGCGTTGCTGCGCCGCCGCAATGGTTTCGATTTCAGACACCGCAAAATCGGGCGAAAGTTTTGTTTTCCACATTCTGCACAATGCCGACTTGCCGCAAAAATCGCTGCAAATGCTGCAAAGCCTTAAGTCGAAAAAAGAGAACTTTTCGGTAAAGTTGCACCTTATAGGCGGCGATGAATTCAGGGGCTTTCCCGACTACGGGCACCAGCCCGTTTGGTATAGGTTTAAAATTCCGCAACTTATACAGTCTAAAAAAGTTCTGTATTTGGATTGCGACGTGATTGCAAACGCCTCGCTTGGGGATTTATTTGCCGAAGATTTAAGCGGCTTTGCGCTTGCGGCCGTCAAGGACAATATCTACAAAAAGCTCGGCAAAAAATATGGGCTACCGAAAAACCAGCCCTATTTTAATTCGGGCGTATGCCTTATAAATTGCGAATATTGGCGCGAAAACGCCCTTTGCGAACAATTTTTCGACTATATCGAACAAGACCCCAGCAGGGCGTGGCTGCTGGACCAAAACATTCTAAACATTTTGTTCGGCGCAAAGACGAAAATAATACACCTAAAATACAACTTCCAGTATGTTCCGCGCTTTGCGTTCGAATCGTGCTACTTTGCCGATTTAAGGCAGTATAAAGAGGCGTTGAAAGCCCCCGTTATAATACACTTTTTCGGCGAGGTAAAGCCGTGGGTTGCGGGGCTTGGCGCGCTGCACCCCATGCAGGAAAAGTTTATAACATATTTGCAGCAAACGCCTTGGAAAATGCGGCCCGACGAATTGCAAAAGTTTTACGCGCAAAACCGCAGGGGCAAAATTGCGGCCAGGTTAACGCTGTATTTAAAGGCCTTAAAAAGAAACCCGCAGTTTTTGTTTAAGCCGTACTTTTGGTCTAGAACATTTATGTAGAAGCCGTTATGGAAAACAAAATAGAGGTATTCATACTTACCTTCAACAGGATACGCTTTTTAAGGGAGTCGCTAAACAGCATTTTGGCGCAGACTGTAAAAACGCAGGTAACGGTTGTAGACAATGCTAGCGACGACGGTACGTGCGAATATATGTCCGAAATGGCCGAAAAGTTCGACAACGTTTTTTACGTGCGAAACGAAAAAAATCTGGGCTACAACGGCAATATGCAAAAGGCCGTTTCGCTTGCAAAAAAGCCCTACGTTATGCTTTTTCACGACGACGACATTCTGCACGAATCGTACATAGCCCTTTCAAACACAGCGCTTGAAAAATTCCCCGATTTAGACTTGATTATGAGCGACGTAAGGGGCGTTTTGTCGGAAAACATTAACGCCCTAAATTGGGAAAAGCCGAATCCTAAAGCCTATTTTTGCAAAGACAAACTGGAGCTAACCCTTTTTATGTATGCCGTGGGCAAAATGGCGTATCCGAGCGTAATATACAAAAGCGAATATATAAGGAAAAAGGTTTTCGGGTGGGACGATTGCGTGGGCAAAATATACGACAAAATTTTCGTGTGCGAGTGCATGGGCAAGGGCACGGCTATTTCGTTTACCGATAAAAACCTTTTGCGCTACAGAATACACAACGGGCAGGACACAAACGCCGCCAACGATTGCGGCTATGCCGAAAAGATTTCGGCAAACTACATTGCCTATTTTAAAGGCGCCGCCGCAAAAAGCGCGCTTGCAAAATTTTTGTTCGGAATAAAAACGCACAAGGTGCTAAGGAGTTTGTGCGCAATGCTAATGCCCAAAAACTATCCTTTTGGGGATTTTGTGCGTGCGGTAGACGGCAAATGCAAACTGCCGCTTTTAACCAAAATTTGCGATGTGCCCGTTTTGGGGAACATTGCCTATGCGCTGGAAAACGCCGCGGTTTTCCTGTACAGGCAAAGCGTAAAAAAAGTCGACTTAAAATAGAAAATGCAGCCCGTAAAAAACGCACCACCTACAATAGCCTATGCCACCGACGACCGCTACGCCGACATTACCGCCGTTTCGGCATATTCGGCGGCGAAAAATGCGGGTAAAACGGGCTTGCAGATTGCGGTTTTGCATAGCGGCCTTGCCGAAAGCAGCGTAAAAAAAATAGCGCTTTGTGCCGAGGGCGGCGGGGCGAAAGTAAAGTTTGTAAGGGTAGACGAATCGGCCTTTAGCGGGTTGCCGCTTTCGCCCTGGGTGGGAGTGCAGGCCTGGTTTAGAATCGCCATTGCCGACATTTGCAAAGACTGCGAAAGGGTTTTGTATCTGGATTGCGACACCCTTGTTTGCGGCGATATTTCCGAGCTGTATAATATAGACCTTTCGGGAAAATATGCGGCCGTAGTGCGCGACATCTGGAATGTGGAAAAATATTGCAAAAGGCTTAAAATGAAAAGCCGAGAATATTTCAATTCGGGCGTAATGCTTATAAATTGCGCGCTTTGGCGCAAAGACAATTTAAGGGAAAAAATAACCGAATATGCAACGGGGCGCAAGGTGGAGTATTGCGACCAGGATTGTCTTAACAAGGTAATAGACGAAAAAAAGCTTATGCTCGATTTAAAATACAACTACCTTGAACCCTGGTGGCGCGGCGACTACCACGACTACAATGGCGCGTGGAAAAAGTCGTTTAACGAGGCGAAAGCGGCCCCGAAAATAATCCACTTTACGGGGCTAAAACCTAGCGTAAAAGGCTGCGGACATTCGTATGCCGAACTGTGGCGAAAATACGCTTTCGAAAGCCCCATAGGAGCCAGTTTGCGCGAAAAGTACGAAGCTTCGGCGGCGCCCAAAATCAAAAAAACGCCGCTTCTTAAAAAGCTGTTTTTTTCGGGCAATGTCTACAAAGACGGCAAAAAAACGAAAGTTTTAAGGCTTTTTGGCCTGGAATTTAAAAGGCTTGTAGACGACTGCAACAAATAAGGATACATAAAGACTATGAAAAGATTTCTGGCAAAGGCGGTTTCTTCGCTAATCCCGAACAAAGTGCTGCGCAAGCGCGTAAGAAACGCCCTTATAGGCTACGAAAAGCCGTATTGCATAAGGCACAAAACTTACGGGAAAATCTACATGCCCTACTACAACAAGGCCGCGCTAATCGGCAACGAAGCGCCCGACATATACAACAAATTCGGGCAGAAAATGCAGACTTTCTTTTTAAGGGATTTACATTCGGCGCACATGCCGGGGCACAATTTTTCGAAATACTTTTTGTTCGACAGGTTCGACATAGGCTTGGACGTGCATTTTTATTCGCACAACGCAATGCTCGAGCAAATGGGAAATCCCGAAAAGAGGTACGGCGTTTTGATAGAAACGCCCGCAATGGTGCCGCAAGACTACAAAATATTTAAAAAGCACAAAACTTTGGCCGACGACTTCGACGCGATTTTCACGTTCGACGCCGAAATTTTGGAAAGCGTAAAGAACGCAAAATTTGTTCCCTTTTGCGCCGACTTGGGCGTATTTTACCCGCAGGGCTTTGCCGACGAAAACAGGTTTTTGCGTAAAACAAAAAACGTTTCTATGATTTCGTCGCACAAAAGGGCGTGCGCCATGCACAATTTAAGGTACGATTTGGCGTGGGCTTGCAAGCGCCTAAACGAAGTTGACACTTTCGGCACTTTCGACGGCGGCGCCAGGGTAGATTCGCTTGCCGATGTATACGATGCCTACCGCTACAGCGTAATTGTCGAAAACGACATCCGCCCCTACCAGTTCTCCGAAAGAATAATAGCGGCCTTTGCCGCGCAGACCGTGCCCATATACATAGGCGCCACAAAAATAGACGACTTTTTTAACGGCAAGGGGATTATAAAAGTGTCGCCCGAAAACGCCGAAGCCGAAATTGCGAAAATCGCAACAATGTGCGGCGAAAGCGATTACGCCGAAAGGCTTGACGCCGTAAAAGACAACTTTTTAAGGGCCAAAAAATACGCAAACGTGTTCGATACCCTCTACGAAGACTTTCTTAAAAAAGACATAGGCATAAAATAGAATATTTCGCTTTTTGCTCGCTTTTCTTTCGCCATAAGGCAAATATTAAACGACAAACTCAAATATATGGACGCCGTTAATTTAATTTTGCTTTCGGGAGGGTCGGGCACAAGACTTTGGCCGCTGTCGAACGGCGTGCGCTCGAAGCAGTTTTTAAAGCTGCTAAAAGCCCCCAACGGCGAAAGCGAATCCATGGCGCAGCGCATTGTGCGCCAAATAGGCGAATCGGGTTTGCGCGCGAATTTATATGTGGCCACAAACGCCGCCCAAAAAGACTGCATTGCAGACCAAATTGGCGGCAAAGTTTCGGGCGTTATAACCGAGCCCGAAAGGCGCGACACATTCCCTGCCATTGCATTGGCCGTAGAATATCTTTTGCGCGAAAAGAACTTAGGCGAAAGCGATGTTGCCGTTGTCATGCCCATAGACCCGTATACCGAGTCGGGCTATTTTTCGGTTGTAGGCGAAATGGCGCAATATGCAAAAAACGGCGGCGCCGATTTGGTTTTAATGGGCATTAAGCCCAAATTTGCCTCGCAAAAATTCGGCTACATTGTGCCCGAACACCCGTCCAAAAACGGCGTATTCAAAGTTTTGCGCTTTGCCGAAAAGCCCGACACCCCAACCGCGCAGGCCCTGATAAACGAGGGCGCGTTTTGGAACGGCGGCGTTTTTGCATTCAAGCTTGGCTACATAAAAAACATTGCCGAAAAATACATAAAAGGCGCCGGTTCTTTCGGCGAATTTTGCCTGCGCTACAACGAGCTGCCCAAAATAAGTTTCGACTACGAGGTGGCCGAAACCGCGCAAAACGTTGCAATGATTGGTTTCGACGGCAAGTGGAAGGATTTGGGCACATGGAATACGCTGTGCGGCGAAATGTCGGCCAATATTATGGGCAACGCCGTATGCGATAAAAATACGGAAGGCTCGCACATAATCAACGAGTTGGGAATACCCGTTGTTTGCTTGGGGCTTAAGAATGCGGTAGTTGCAGCCTCCTACGACGGCATTTTGGTTGCCGAAAAAAATTCGGTTGTAAACCTAAAAGAGTATGCCGAAAGCGTAAAAACGCGCCCCATGTACGAGCGCAGAATTTGGGGCGAATATGCGGTTTTAAACTGCGGCGAACATTCCGGCAAAAAGTCGCTTACAAAGCTTTTAAAAATAGCAAAAGGCGCGCAGATTAGCTACCACAGGCACGCGCACAGAACCGAGATTTGGACATGTGTAGACGGCTCGGGCACGGTTGTTGTAGACGGCCGGCAGCGCGAAATATCGGCGGGCGACACCGTAAAGCTTGAAAGGGGCCTTTTGCACTCTATTGCCGCAAAAACGCCGCTTACCGTAATAGAAGTTCAGCTCGGCGACATTTTAAGCGAAGACGACATTCAAAGAATTTAAACAAAAATCAGACATGGAAAACACCAATAAAATAGCGTTAATTACGGGTATAACGGGTCAGGACGGCTCGTATCTTACCGAGTTGTTGTTGCAAAAAGGCTACACCGTTCACGGCATAATACGCAGGTCTAGCTCGTTTAACACGCAAAGGATAGACCACATTTACAACGACAAAAGCTTTTCGGGCAGGTTCTTTTTGCACTACGGCGACCTTACCGATTCGAGCAACCTTAACCGCATACTCGAAAAAACCTCTCCCGACGAAATCTACAACTTGGGCGCGCAAAGCCATGTAAAGGTAAGCTTCGAAGTTCCCGAATATACGGCCGATGTAGACGCCATTGCGACGCTGCGCTTTTTGGACGCCATTAAAGACGTAGGCCTTGTAAAGAAAACCAAGTTTTACCAGGCGTCTACCTCCGAGCTTTTCGGCAAGGTGCAGGAAATCCCCCAAAAGGAGACGACACCCTTTTACCCCCGCAGCCCCTATGCGGTTGCAAAGCAGTATGCCTACTGGATTGTTATAAACTACCGCGAAGCCTACAATATTTTCGCGTCGAACGGCATTTTGTTCAACCACGAAAGCGAAAGGCGCGGCGAGACTTTTGTAACCCGAAAAATTACCAGGGCGGCGGGCAGAATAAAACTTGGCTTGCAGGACAAACTTGTTTTGGGCAATATGGACTCGAAGCGCGACTGGGGCTATGCTCCCGAATATGTAGAGGGCATGTGGCGCATACTACAGGCCGAAAAGCCCTCCGAATACGTTTTGGCCACAAACGAAACTCACACTGTAAGGGAGTTTGTGCAGCTGGCATTTGCCCGTTTGGGTATGGATATAGACTGGCAGGGCTCGGCCGAAAACGAAAAGGGCATATGCAGGCAAACGGGCAGGGTTGTTGTAGAAGTTTCGCCCAAATACTATAGGCCCACCGAAGTGGACTTTTTGTTGGGAGACCCCGCAAAGGCAAAAAAAGAGCTTGGCTGGGCGCCCAAAACAACCTTCAAAAAGCTTGTTGAAATTATGACCGACAGCGACTTTAAGCTGGCGCAAACCGAAGCGAAATTAAAATAGATGAAACAAAGCGATAAGATTTTTGTTGCCGGCCACAACGGAATGGTTGGCGGCGCAATTTTAAGGGCGTTAAAAAACGGCGGCTACGGCAACTTTGCGCTTAAGCCGCACAAAGACCTGGATTTAACCGACCAGCGGCAAACCGAGGAGTTTTTCCTTGCCGAAAAGCCCGATGTTGCGGTTATTGCCGCGGCAAAAGTGGGCGGCATTTACGCAAACGCAACGTATCCGGCCGAGTTTATCGAGATAAATTTGGCCATTGCGCTAAACACAATACGCGCGGCGAAAAAGGCGGGCGTTAAGCGCCTGCTTTATTTGGGGAGCACCTGCATATATCCGAGAATGGCCCCGCAGCCGATTCCCGAAAGCGCGCTGCTTACAAGCGAGCTTGAAAAGACGAACGAAGCCTATGCAATAGCCAAAATTGCGGGGTTAAAGCTGTGCGAATTTTTCCGCAAGCAATACGGGCTTTGCTACCACAGTGCAATGCCCACAAACCTTTACGGTCCCGGCGACAACTACCACGAAAAAAATTCGCACGTTTTGCCCGCTTTAATACGCCGTTTCCACGAAGCGGCAAAGAGGGGCGACAGTGAAGTTGTTTTGTGGGGCACGGGCAAGCCCCTGCGCGAATTTTTGCATGTAGACGATTTGGCTTCGGCATGCGTGCATTTGCTTGAAATAGACAACCCGCCCGACTTGGTAAACCTGGGCAGCAACGAGGAAGTTTCGATTGGCGAGCTTGCCGAAATCGTGGCCGAAACCGTCGGCTTTAAGGGAAGGATTGTTCACGACACAAGCAAGCCCGACGGCACGCCGCGCAAGCTTTGCGACACAACATTGCTGCGCTCTTTGGGGTGGAAGCCCAAATACGACATACGTTCGGGCGTAAAAGCAACCTACAAAAACTTTTTGGACGAGCTTGAAAAGGGCACAATAAGAATGTAGAAAACGGCGTTTACCGCCGGCATAAAAAGCGAAAACCGCCGGGTTAACCCGGCGGTTTTTTGTTTTGACACTATGTGTAGCCGACTACTTTTTGTCTATTCCGTACCAGCGCGCCGCCAGTTTTGCCGTGCCCATAATAAGCTTTAGCACGCGCCACGACGTGTTTTGCACCGTATATTCGGGGCATATTTTTTTGTAGCCGCCGTTTTCGGCAAATTCGTCTATAACAAGCTCTATGCTGTCTAAAACCGTTTGCTTGTCCAGGCCCGTAAGCACTATCGTGCCCGCGTCCATAGCCTCGGGGCGCTCCAACGCCTGCCTTATGGTTATTGCGGGGAAATTCAGCATGCTTGATTCCTCGCTTATTGTGCCCGAATCGGAAATCGCGCATTTCGCGTTCATTTGCAGCGCGTTGTAGTCGAAAAATCCGAACGGCTTTAGCCATTGAACGCGCTTGTCTATAACGGCGTTTTCAAGCGCCTCTATGCGCTTGCGCGTGCGCGGGTGCGCCGAAACGATAACGGGCATATCGTATTTTTGCGCAACAGCGTTTAAAATGTCTATTATTTTAAGCAGGTTTTCGGGCAAATCCACGTTTTCCTGCCTGTGGCAGCTTACTATAAAGTATTCGTTTTTCGTAAGGCCGAGCTTTTTTAGAATGTCCGAGCTTTTAATTTTTTGCATGTTCGCGTTTAAAACTTCGAACATTGGCGAGCCTGTAACGTAAACGCAGCGGTGCGGCAGCCCCTCGGCCAAAAGATGGCGGCGCGAATTTTCGGTATACACCAAATTGAAATCCGCAATATGGTCTATAATGCGTCGGTTTATCTCTTCGGGCACGTTGAAGTCGAACGAGCGGTTGCCCGCCTCCATATGGTAGATGGGTATTTGCATTCTCTTTGCCATAATGCCCGCAATGGCCGCGTTTGTGTCGCCCAAAATAAGCACGGCGTCGGGTTTTTCGTCCATAAAAACCTTTTCGATTTTCGTAAGGGTTTCGCCCAAAACGTGGCCCAGCGACGAAGTGTCTACCGAAAGATAGTAATCGGGGTCGCGCAGGCCAAGCTCTTCGAAAAATATGCGGTTTAGCTCGTAGTCGTAGTTTTGGCCCGTGTGTACAAGCTTGTGGTTTAGGTGCTTGTCGAGCAGTTTCATTACCGCCGAAAGCCTTATTATTTCGGGGCGCGTTCCAACAATGGTTAAAACTTTCAAATTAGATTTCATCGCTTAAACCTTTTCAAAAAATGTATCGGGGTCTGTCGGGTCGAAAAATTCGTTTATCCAAAAAAGGGTGTAAAGCTCTTCGCCGCCTATGTTTGTTATGTTGTGCGTATACCAAACGGGCATATCCACAAAAGACGGGTTGCTGCCGTCGAGAATAAACGAGTGCGTTTTGTCGCTTCCTATGCGGCGAAGCTCTATTTTTGCCCTGCCTTTTATCACCGCAAAGCGTTCTATTTTTCGGGTGTGGTAGTGGTTGCCGCGCGTTATGTTTTGCGCGGTTGTAGAAAACGAAAATTGGCCGCAGCCGCCGTTTTGCCTTAGCGTTTCCACAAAAACCCCGCGGTTGTCGCGGTTGCACTTAAGCGCAAAGGGAAAGAAACTTTCTGGCTCTATATACGAGCGGAATGTGTTGAAAAGCTTTATGCGGGTTTTGTCGCTTAAATCGGGGATAATGCCGTTTTGCATATATTGGCTTTTAAAGCCCTCAAAAATGTTCAGCAGCTGCGAAACTTTTAGGTTTGCGCCTACGGGCATTTCAACGGCGGCGTTGTTTGTGCGGTTTTCTATGTGTTTTACGATTTCTTCGCACAAGTCGCCCACATATATAAGGGGCAAAAGCGCGTCGGTTTTTATTTCGGGCGTTTCGTTATGCGTAAGCTTGTGGCAGAATGTTGCAACAACCGAGTTGTAGTTGGGCCTGCAAAAAGGGCCGAACACGTTGGGTATTATGCAGCCTGTAAAGGCGCGATTTCCGCTTTCGGCGGCCCAGTCGCAAAACATTTTGCGGCAGGCGCTTTTGCTTAGTCCGTAAAGGTTGTCTTTTGCCTCCTGCGTAGAGCTGGAAAAAATTATGTGCAAATTGCCGTCCGCTTTTTTTGCGGCGTCTATAAGCCGCTTTGCAAGCGATATGTTTGTGTCGTGCAGCTCCCGCATGTCTTGGCAGCGGTTAACGCCCGCCAAGTGCACAATGCAGTCGCACTTTCCCGCAAAATCTTCAAGTTGGGCTGCGTCGGAAAAATACCCGCGCGAAAATTCCACCCGCTCGAAGCGCTCGGGCATTGTGCCCAAAAGGTTGTACAGCCAGCCGCCTATAAACCCGTTTTGCCCCGTAATGCCTACTTTTATCTTTTGCATTGTTTTTTTATATAGCCCAAGTTTGCGGCGGATACTTTATCTGCTCGCCTAAAGCCTCGTCTAGCGTTTTTTCGGAAAGCACCAAAATAGTTGCATGCTCGTCCCCTGTTTTTATGCAGTTTGCGTAGCCTTTTGGCGCGCACAAAATCTGGCTTTTTTCGCCGCTTAATAAATGGCAAAAAACCTGCAAGTCTTTAGACGGGTTTTGCCAGTTGTCGACTTTTACAAGCCCGATTTTTGCCCTGCCAGAAATGCAGAAAAACCACTTTTTTTCGTCTTTGTGCCCGTTCCAGTTCCTTGTTATGTTCGGGTTTTGCCTTATCACATAAAGTCTTTTTTGCCCGCCCAAAACAAAGGAATTTAGCGCCGAAACGCTGCCCCTTTCGTCGGTGAAAATTTCGCCGTCTATAAGTTCGGGCAGGCTCATTTTGCGCAGACGTCGTTTCTTACCTTTTCAAGCTTCAACAAAAGCTTTTTCATTTCGTCTACGCTTAAAAGCTCGGTATTTTGCGAATTGTAGGTTTCCACTTCGTTTATTTTGTGCGAGCCTTCGGTGAAATATTTGTCGTAGTTTAGGTCGCGCGTGTCGCAGGGAATTCTGTAGTACTGGCCCATGTCTATGGCCTTGGCCATTTCCTCCTGAGTTACCAGAGTTTCGTAGAGCTTTTCGCCGTGGCGCGTGCCTATGATGTTTATGGGGCTGTCGGAATTGTACAGCTCTTTTAGCGCCCTTGCCAGCACGTCAAGTGTGGTAGACGGCGCTTTTTGCACAAACAAGTCGCCGTTTTGCGCGTGTTCGAAAGCGAATATAACAAGGTCTACCGCGTCGTCGAGCGTCATCATAAAGCGCGTCATGTGCGGGTTTGTAAGGGTTATGGGCGCCCTGCGTTTTATTTGGTCTATCCAAAGCGGAATTACCGACCCGCGCGAGGCCATAACGTTGCCGTACCTTGTGCACGAAATTACGGTTTTTGCGTTTTCGCCCAAAGCCCTACCTTTTGCGATTGCAACTTTTTCCATCATCGCCTTCGAAATGCCCATGGCGTTTATGGGGTAGGCCGCCTTGTCGGTCGAAAGCACAACCACGTTTTTTACCCCGTGCGCTATCGCCGAGTCCAAAACATTGTCGGTGCCTATAACGTTTGTCCTTACCGCCTGCATGGGAAAAAATTCGCAGCTTGGCACCTGCTTTAGCGCCGCTGCCGAAAATATGTAGTCTACGCCGTCCATTGCGTTGTCTACGCTTTGGCGGTCGCGCACGTCGCCTATATAGAACTTAACCTTGGGGTTTTGCAGCGCGTGGCGCATGTCGTCCTGCTTTTTTTCGTCGCGGCTGAAAATGCGTATTTCGCCGAAATCGGAGTTTAACATTCTCTTTAGAACGGCGTTGCCGAAAGACCCCGTGCCGCCCGTTATAAGTAAGGTTTTATTTTTAAACATGGTAGTTGGTTAAGCTTGTAGCGATTTGTTAAAGATTTTCCTATTTTCGGGTGTTCGTCAAGGGCTAAAGCTTGGGTTTTAAAATGAAAGCCCCCGCCAGCGCGGTAAAGGGCGCAACCAAAACAAGCCCGAAAGAGCCGACCAAAGTTTTTACCGCCTCGCTTGCAACATAGGGGTTGTTTAGAAAGTCTACGGGCGAAACGCCCTGGGCCGCAAATGTCATCATAAGGGTGATATAGCCTCCCGAATAGGCAAGCAGCAAGGTTGTAGACATTGTTCCCACAACAAGCCTGCCGATGTTTAGCCCCGAAGCCAAAAGTTTTGCCCTGCCTATTTGCGGGTTTCGCCTTACTAGCTCGTGCATGCCCGCGGCAACATCGGTGCTTAAGTCCATAACCGCCCCCGACGACGACAAAAATATGGCGCCTATGAATATGTCGGCCAAGTTAAGGTCTTCGAAGCCCGAATACAGCAGCGCCTGCGAGTAGGGCATAACCGCCCCGTTTATCCTGAATAGTTTCGAGAAAAAATAGGCGGTAATGCAGCTTGCAAAAACGCCCAGCATTGTCCCCAAAAAAGACGTAGTTCCCTTTCTGGTAAAGCCCGCAACCAAAAATATTATCGCCGCCGAAAGTATGAAAACCGCCGCCATGCAAACCCATATGGGGTTTGCCCCGTCAAGACAAAGCGGTATTACTATTTTCCATACCACCACGCACGAAAATACGAAGGAAACCAGGGCTTTAAGCCCCGTCATTCCGGCAAAGGCAAGCAGCAAAAGCGCAAAAAGCCCGAACAGCACCGCCATTTGGTTTGTCCGGTAAAAATCCTGTGCGTTTATTGTATCCTTTTCGGGCGAGGCGTTTTCGGGCACGGCCGCCAAAACGGTATCGCCTACGTTGAACATCTTGTCCAAATCCATTTGTGCCCTTAATATGTTTGCGCCGTTAAACACCTGCCCGGAGTGTTTGCCGCTCAGGATTTTTATTTTAAGCGACTGCTCGCCGCGCTTTACAATGCCTGCGGTAAATACGTTTGAATTGTCGACCTGCAAAACCACGGCCTTTTCCTTGCTGCCTTCGCAAAGCCCCACTTCGTTGTAGGGCTTTATGAATAGGGCCGCCCCGCATACCAGGGCAAAGACAAGAACCGTTATAAGGTCTTTAACAAACAAATCGCGCCTGTTTTGCATGGGCTATTTTACCGCCTGCTTTAGCATTTTTGCTATGTCGGTATTGTCTATGGTGCCGTTAAAGGCTTCGCTTTGCGCGCCTATTGCGGTCGTGCTTACGGGCAGCGCCGTGTGCGCGTTCGAAGTCCATGCAACGGCCGCCTTGTTGTCCAAAACGGTTATAAGCGTATTTGTAAAGTTTTCGGCCCTTTTCGTGTCGGGCTTTTGCCCCTTAAGGTTTTTGTCGAAGCTGGCTTTTAGCCTTGCAATTTCGTCTTTCGTTAAAACGGTGCGGTCTTTTTTAAAGTCGCCCTCGAATTTAAACGAGAAGAATTTTGAAATGTCCGCCTTTAGGTCGTCGAAGCCAAGAGAGGGGTTTTGCATGTGCTTTTTTACGGCTTTTACGACAAAGTCGCGCGAGTTTTTCTGGCACTGCAAAAGGTTTATGTACGACTTGTAGCCCGTGCCCGCAAAGCCGAGGGTAAGGCCGCCCGTTTCGTGGTCGCCGGTAACTACAATAAGGGTTTCGTCGGGGTGCTTTTTTTGGAACTGCAGCGCAACTTTAACGGCTTTGTCGAAGTCAAGCACCTCTTTTATTACCGTTGCCGCGTCGTTTGCGTGGCACATCCAGTCTATCTTGCCGCCTTCTACCATTACAAAAAAGCCCTTGGGGTTGTCTAAAATTTCTATCGCCTTTTCGGTAAAGTCGGCAATTCTCGGACCGCTTGGGTCGTCTATTGCGTAGTGCAAAGCTCCCTTTTCGGCAAAAGCCATTGTTTTGCCGCAGCCTTTTTTTACGTTTTTAAGGGCGTCTTTGCCGAAATATACGCTGTAGCCCTTTTGTTCGGCAAGCTTGTAGGCGTCGTCGTTATAGTGGCTGGCCTCCTTTTTGTCGGCGTCGCCTATTCCGCCGCCGCCGAAAAAGTCGAAGTTGCTGTTTATCATATCAAGCGCAATTTTGTAGTAGTTCGAGCGGCTGTCGTTGTGCGCGTAAAAGGCGGCGGGCGTTGCGTGGTTGATTGTAACGCTTGTTATTATGCCTACTTTTCTGCCGTTTGCCTTTGCAACTTCGGCGATAGACTGCAGCCTTTTGCCCTCGGCGTTTATGCCCAAAGCCCCGTTGTTGGCCTTTTCGCCGCAGGCAATGGCCGTTCCGCTTGCGGCCGAGTCGGTAATAAACGAGTTTGCCGCGCGCGTATACGTAATGGCGTTGTTGGGCAGCTTGTTTATCGCCAAGCCCTCCATGTTGTTCATGTGCAAAAATTCGTCGGTCATCATTCGTTGCGGAATGGACATTCCGTCGCCTATGAATAGGAAGACGTATTTTACTCGGTTAAGCTCCCTTGCCGCGGCAAAAGAGCAGATACACGCAAAAAACATTGCGCACAAGGCTGTAGATTTTTTCCAGTTCATCATAATAGTATGTAAATATTGCAGGCCAATTTAGAGCGAAAAAGCAAAAAGTACAAGCACCAAAAAAGCGCACGGGCGGGTTTGCCAATGCGCGTAATGGACTTTGTTTTTTGCCTACGGGATTTGCCTGATTTTTACGCTTTCGCCTTGTGAGTTCGAATTTGCCCTGTTTATTGCCGAAACGATGTCGCCGACGATTTTGTTTTTAAGGTTGTCGTAGCCCGATTGCAGCGCGCTTGCGGTTATGGAATAGTTGGTGCCGTTTAGCGTGCAGGTGGCTGTAATGGTTGCCCCGTAGTTGCCCGACGAAAGGTAGAAGTCGTCTACTTCTACCGCGCACGGAACGCCCTTAAGCTGCTCGTTTAAAAGGCCCGCAATATCGGCCTTTAGGGAGGCGCGGCTTACGGTGTCTTGCGCGGGCTGCTGTATTATGATAGTTTTAGGTGCAGGCTGCGTATATACAACAGTTTGCGGGGTGCTTTGCGTATATACTATTGTTGTAGAAGGCCTTTCGTAGGCTCTTATTGCCGAACCGAACATATACGAAATCCCGCCTACGGCAAACCACCCGCCGTGCGGCGGCCCGGCAGGATGGAATCTGGGCGGCGGCGGTGGCGGAGCCGGCCTGTGGGCGGGGGGCCTTGGCGGCTTTGGTTGCGGGGCGGGCGGTCTCGGCTGGGCAAATGCCAGAAGCGGCAAAACCGACAAGCCTGCAATAAATATCTTTAATAGTTTCCCCTTCATAATTATTCCTTTGTTAGAATTGTTATCCTGTTTTTTAAACAAATGGTTAAACAAGGATTTTTTGCCCGTGTTTCAAAAAAATCGCATAAAAATTTTTGCTGCATTTTGCCCCGTATCGGGCGCAAAAATACGGCGGCGCAAAATTTATAATTGATTTGGCCGTCCCGCTTTATTTTTATGGTTTAAAGCTATGGCAAAACCGAACACAAAATTTACAAACGAAATAATTTCGCGCAATATCGAGCGCGAGAACGGGCTTAGGGCAAACGCCAGAAAGTCGGCGCAGGCCATAAGGCGCCGCCCCGAAAGAATTTCGGACGCGAAAAACCTTAGAATGGCATTTGCCCACGACGCCGACCGCATTATACATTCCATGGCCTATTCGCGCTATTTGGGCAAAACGCAGGTGTTTTTTCAGGTAGGCAACGACCACATAACCAGAAGGGCTTTGCATGTCCAGCTTGTGTCGAAAATCGCCAGAACAATAGCCAGATTTTTGAACGCCAACGAAGATTTAACCGAGGCGATTTCCCTTGCCCACGATATAGGGCACACCCCCTTCGGCCACCCGGGCGAAAGCGCGTTGGCCGCCTGTATGGAGGAGTGCAAAAAGGGAAGTTTTCTGCACAGCGCGCAGTCTGTAAGGGTGTTCGACAAAATAGAAAAACGCCGAAAGGGCCTTAACTTAACTTTGGAGGTTTTAGACGGCATTTTGGGGCACAACGGCGAAACTTTAAGCAACCAAATAAAATTCAACCCCAAGAATTTGGACTTTGAAAGGCTGGACTACGACACCGAAAAGTGCCTTACGCTCCCGCGCAAAGTCGGCTACGAAAAATCGGTTTTCCCGTCTACATTGGAGGGCTGCATAGTAAGGGTTTCCGACACAATAGCCTATTTGGGGCGCGACATAGACGACGCAATAAGGCTTGGGCTTATAAAGCGCGAGCAGCTGCCGCAAAACGCGGTTTTAGTTTTGGGCGCTCAAAATTCCGACATAGTAAATTCGCTTTGCATAGACGTTATGAACAACAGCTACGACGGCAAGGCCATAAGGTTTTCCGACAGGGTATATTCGGCGGTGTTGCAGCTAAAAAAGTTCAGCGTGGAAAACATATACTACCACCCGCTTATAACGGCGCAGGTTTCAAGGTTTATTCCAATGCTGAAAGCAATGTTTAAAAAGTTTGTAAAAGACATAAAGGAAAGGAATGCCAAGTCGGCAATATTTGCGGCCTTTATAAGCCAGTCTAGCGAGGCGTATTTAAACGAAAATTCTCCCGAGCGCATTGCCGCCGACTTTATTTCGGCAATGACCGACGACTATTTTATGGAAACCTACAACAAAATGTTTATGCCCGAGCGCATAGACTACGGCAGAAAATTCGAGAGATTTTAGCGTTTTTTTATATAGATTTTGCTTGAAAAAGCGCAAAGGGGGGTTCTATTGTTAGACACATCTAATTTTTATTATGAAAGCAAAAATGTTTAAAAAGTTGGCAACACTTACTGTTGTTGCGGTTGTATCCGTTTTTGCAAGCGCATGTTCTAGCGTTTGCAAAACTAACGAATGTGCAAAAGGCGGCAAAGTGCCAGTGCAACCCCTGCGTTAAAGACTGCAAATGCGGCTGCGACATGCAAAAGCAGTGCGCCGAAAAGTGCGCGTGCAATCCCTGCGTAAAGGGTTGCAAATGCGGCTGCAATATGGACACTTGCGCAACAAAATGCCAAAAGGCTGCAAATTGCGCAAAGCCCGCCGACTGCCAAAAGGCATGCTCCGCACAAAAACAGTGCGCAAAGTAGTGTGATTTAACACATTCAAAATAAGGAGACCGCCCCCCGTAAAAGAGGGCGGTCTTTTTTTTACCATACTTTGATTTTATCAGACTACGATGTGCGATTGTTAAAATCCGAAAGTCGTCGAAACGCCGTACCAAAGGAGGCTGTCTTTGCCTTCGCCTTTGCCGTCGCTGTTTGCGGCGTATCTTATGCCCGCCGAAAGCGCCCAAAAGTCGGTAATTTTTACAACGGCGTCTATTTTTGCGCCCGCATAGCCGTAGCCGCAGTCGTCGGCAAGACCGCCTGTCTTATAGTCGGCATAGCCGCCAAAGCAGGCAATATCAAGCGTGCCCCATTCTTCGCCTATAAGCCATTTGGTTATGGGAGCCGAATAGCTCAAACCGGCCTCTATTGTAGTGCCAGAATACGTAAAGTTGTAGTAGCCTGCAACATACGGGCAAATTGCAAAGTCGCCCAAAAGCTCGGAAGTGTCGTAGCTTAATGCGAGCTTTAGCTCGTGCTCGTTTTGCCAGCCTTCAATGGGATAGGTGTAGGCGGTGTATCCGAAATCTATCGTAAAGTTTTCTATAGAATAGGTAATTCCGCAATAGATGTCGTTTTCTTCGTAGTTGCCCGAGTAGTTTGAATTGTCGGCCGTATAGCAGCCCCACCAACCTACATACGCGCCAAAGCCCGCGCCTATGTCGTAGCTTAAGTCTACTTCGGGCGAAATTACATGGCCTGCAAGCTGTTTGCCCCTGAATATAAATTCAGATTCGTAGCCGACCATAGCCGATGCCGAAAGTTTTTCGACCATGTCTTTTACGGTCTCGTTGCCTGCAAGGGCGCTAATGCTCTCGGCTGCCGTGGTCGTCGGCGTGGCTTTCGCCGCATCATCGGCAAAAGCGGTGGATAATGCGCCGCATATCAAGGCGGCAGTAAACGCGTTTTTTATATTCATTTTGTTTTTTATCTGTTAGTTTTTTTTGCCGGCAAAGGAAAATCTTTGTCGATATTTTTGTTTTGTAGCATAATGCGTGCCAATTTTTTGCAGTATATGTAATTTGCTGCATATTAGCCTGATATGTTGATTTGTTGGCAAAAGGGCTTTTTTACGGCGCAAACAATAGTGTTGTGTGCAACAAATTTGTGTGCACATTTGCCAAAATTGTAGGCGCCTACGTTTTTGTGGAAATATTTTTTATGCGCGCATTCTTAAAACTAACAAAAAGCTATCTTTTGGCTAATAAAACTCTAACAAAAGCAGTTTACTATTGTGCGGATAATAGAAAGACAAATATGCAAGAATATCTAAAATCGAAAATGGTTAAGCTGCGCTGCAAAAAAAGCTATCAGGGCGCGCACACGCACATAATAGTTGGCCGCGTGTTGGAGGAAAACCAAAACTACATAGCAATTATGGGCAAAACATTCCACTTTGGCAGAATTGTAGACGGCATGAAAAACCAGATTTTTTCGGGCGCAATTACCGAGCGCATTGTGCCGTGGAACAATGTGGAAATTGTACACCCCCTGTCGGACGAAAGCGACTTTAGCGCCCCAATTAAGTTCGACGGCAACGGCAATCTGGTTTTGTGCGACACTGCGCACACGCTTATAGCCGAAAAGCGCGACGAGCTTTAATGCCCGTTTTTTGCAAAAAATTTTTTATGGTTTATATGTGTTAGTTTCGGCCTCCCCTGATTTTGGGAGGCTTTTTTTGCTGCCGTTTTGTTTTGGCTTGCGTGCAGCCGCCATATTTTGCAGAGTTTTTGCGTAATCTAAACGGCTATATGGAGCTACGACACATAAGGTATTTTTTAAAGGCCGCCGAAACTTTGCACTTTTCGCGCGCGGCCGACGAGCTTGGCATTGCGCAGTCGGCGCTAAGCCAGCAAATAAAACAGCTTGAAGCCGAAATGGGTTGCACGCTTTTCGACCGCAGCAACAAATGGAAGCTTACCCTTACCGAGGCAGGCCGCGTTTTTTGCGACGACGCAACCCAGATTATCTCGAATGTGGATTCCGCAAAGCGCAGGGCCCTGCAGGCCTCAAAGGGCGACGGCGGCTCGCTTTCGATAAGCATAATACCGTCGTTTTTTAGCTCGGCAAAATTTTTCGACGCGCTAAACAAAATGCGCAGCCGGTGGCCGAACGTGTTTTTAAAGCTTAGCAAGCACTCGTCGGCGAACATTTTGGAGTGCGTGGAAAATTCGGTGCTGGATTTCGGCATAATAAGGGTTGTAAACCCCGCCTCTTTGGGCACGCAGTATGTGGAAATAGGGCACGAAAAGATTTTGCTTGCCGTTCCCGAAACGCACAGGCTTGCAAAGGCGCGCTCGGTAAGGCTTGCCGATTTAAAAAACGAAAAGTTTGTTATGCTGCCGCGCGAAGAGTCGCCTTTCTTTTGCCAGATTATAGACGTTGCGCTGCGCAGAGTCGGCATACTTTCGCCGAATGTGGTGGAGGAAATATACAATTTCGACGCCATATTAAGGTCTTTGCCAAACTCGAACTTGATTTCGTTTGTGCCCGAGCTGCTTAGAATGCAGAACAACTACAAGGGCGTTGTTTTAAAGCCCGTTTTGGATTTGAATGTAGACGTGCGCTATGTGGGCGTTTGGAAGAACGGAAAAGTGTCGAAACCCTTGGGCAACTTCATAAAAATATTAAAGGACACCTTTAAAGTGTAATCTTTTAAACTTATCAACAAAGCTATTATTATATATTGAGCTTATAAGCGGTTTGCCGTAAAATTTCCGCATACAAAGGATTTTTATGGGACTGCCCTTATACGAAGAAGCCGATTTTATTTCGAAATACGCCGCAAGTTTGCTTGCAAGCGGCGCGTATGTGTCGAGGGTTATGCGCTCGGCGTCGCGCATGGCAAAGGCTTTGGACTTGGACATAAAACTGGTGACGGGCTATTCGAACGTCATAATTTCGATAGAGGACGAAAAAAACAAAATCTGCCTTACAAAGGTGGTAAAAATTCCCGCAAAGCCCATTTCATTCGAAACAAACGCCGACTTGTGCTGCCTTTCGTGGAAGGCGCTGGACAACCATATGTCGCTTGCCCAAATAAAGGCGGATTACGAAAAGATTATGGCAAAGCCCAGAATAGACTCTTTGTTTGTGCTGTTTATGGTGGGGTTTGCAAACGCCTCGTTTTGCAGGCTTTTCGGGGGCGACTTTCTTGCAATGGCAATAGTTTTTAGCTCTACGCTTGCGGGCTTTTCTATAAAGCAGATTTTGCAGAAAAAGGGCGTAAACGAATATATAGTTTTCATAATCTCGGCGTTTTTGGCCTCCATTTGCGCGTCTACGGCGCTGTGTTTCGACTGCACCGCCGAAACCGCGGTGGCGGCCAGCGTGCTGTTTTTGGTGCCAGGCGTGCTGCTTATAAACGGCATTTTGGACATTCTCGACGGCTACGCCGTGTTCGGTTGCGGCAGGCTTATAGGGGCTTGCATTTTGGTTATTTGCATAGCAATAGGCCTGTCGATAAGCCTGCTTATTGCGAAAGGGGTGCTAATGTGAGCTTTTTTGCGATAGTTCAAGACTGCATTTTTGCCGCGGTGGCAGCAATGGGCTTCGGCGCGATTTCCGACCCGCCCGTGCGCGCGTTTTCGCGCATAGCCGTTTTGGCGGCAATAGGACATTCGCTAAGGTTTGTGCTAATGCACTTTAATTGCGACATTGCAACGGCGTCGTTTTTGGGGGCAATGGCAATAGGTTTTATAAGTTTGGTGCTTGCAAGGCAAATGCGAGTGCCCGCCACCATTTTATACATTCCCGCCCTTTTGCCCATGATACCCGGCATATATGCGTATAAAACGGTGTTTTCGCTTATAATGTTTTTGCAGACTTTAAGCGACGTGCAAAAAAGCGCAGGCTACATGCAAAGTTTTTTCCTGAACGCAACGGTTTCGGTTACGGTTGTGGCCCTTATGGTGGCGGGGGCGGCGCTGCCGTCGCTTATCTTTAAAAACAAGTCGCATACGCTTTCAAGGCAAAAGGCGGCGGCAACTTTTGCGGACAAAAAGCACGAAAAAACAAGGTAGTTTCATACAATGAACAATGCAGCAGAAATTTTTTGGCGCACGCTCGGCGCATATAATACCGATACCTGGGTGTATCAGATTTTCATGGTGGCGGTGGGAGCGGCCCTAACGCTTTCGCTTTTCGCCAAGCAGACGAATTTAAGGTATGCCTTAATGAAGCTGTATATGGCCTTTGTGTGCGCGTGGATTGCCATTGTATACTATATGTTGTATTGCCCATCGCGCGGCTACGGCGAAATATTGGCCGTATTTTGGGGCTTTATGTCGGTGCTTTGGGCGTGCAAGATATTTTCGAAAAATCCCGAAATAAAGGTTTCGCTTAACATAGTTTCGCTTGTTTTGCTTTTGGGGCCCCTCATATACCCGATAGTTTCAAAATTTTTGGGCAGAAGCTTTCCCGAAATAACCGCGCCTATAATGCCGTGCTCGGTTGCGGTGTTTTCGGTAGGGCTTATATTGTGCTTCGAAAAACACATAAATTTGATACTGGCTATGATGCTTTTGCACTGGTCGCTTTTGGCCGTTCCTAAAACGCATCTATACGGCATTGTAGAAGACTATTTTTTGGCGCTGTGCACGGTGCCTGCCCTTTATATGTTTTCCAAAAACTACATGCTGCAAATAGCGCGCGAAAAAACAAAGCCGTCGGCAAAGGTGCTCGACGCCTTTTTGATAAGCCTTTGCGTTGCTTTGGGCGTGTTTTTTGCCGCAATGATTTTGGAGCAGTTCGGGTTTATTAAGTGGTAGGGCGCTAAAACAATAACATATAGGGCTTTTGCGCGGTTTATACCGAAAATTTTACACAATCTATATTGGCATTTTTTTTAACAGGACAAAGATATGAATAAGACGACTAAAAAGATATTATCGTTTATATTGTGCGTTGTAGTGGGCATTGCCGTATGGTTTTTGCCGCTGCAATTTTTGGGGTTAAACGACGCCGTTTTCGGCATACACTACTTTGCCGCATTTTTGGTGTTTGTCTCGCTGCTGGGGGTATTTAGGCTTATTCCCGCGCTTTTTGCCGTTTTAATTTCGGCACTGGTGTTTAGGGCGCTGTTTAACTAGCGCTTTTCGAAAATTTATGTGCGCAAAAAGGCGGTTTTTTTGCGCATTTTTTCGTATGCCGCTTGTGGTGTCTTGCGGGTGTTCTTTGCGCATTTTGCGCGTGTGTAGTGTGTTTTTTTGCGTACGCTTCCCGCGCTTTATTATATGGGCAAAAAAATTTTTTATTGAGGTGAGCCTGCTTTTGTAATAGGGTTTACCGCGTAAATTTTTTAACCGAAGGATAGTTTTATGGACGAAGTTTTTGAAAATATAAAAACGCGCCGAAGCGTAAGAAAATTTAAGCCCGACGCCGTAAGCCAGGCCGATTTGGACAAGATAATCCAGGCGGGGCTATATGCCGCAAGCGGCAAAAACACGCAAGACACTATTATTGTTGAAGTTATAAACAGGGAAGTTAGGGACGAAATTTCGCGCATAAACTGCAAGATTGGCGGCTGGGCCGACGGCTTCGACCCATTCTACGGCGCGCCCGCAATGCTTATTGTTCTTGCAAAAAAAGACTGCGTAAACCGCGTTTACGACGGCTCGCTGGTTATGGGCAACCTTATGCTGCAGGCGCACAAACTGGGCTTGGGCAGCTGCTGGATACACAGGGCAAAAGAGGAATTCGAAAGCCAATGGGGCAAAGACTTCCTTGCAAAAATAGGTGTAGAAGGCGACTACGAGGGCATCGGCCATTGCGCAATAGGCTATGTAGACGGCGCTTATCCCGCCGAACACCCGCGCAAGCCCAACAGGGTTTTTTATGTAAAATAGAAGGCTGCTTTTATGAAAAAACTCATTGTCTGGTTTTTTGCTTCAAGTGCGCCGCAAAATTGCGCCCTAAATTCCGCAATAGGTTTTTTGCGCATATTTTCGGGTTTGGCAATGCTGCCCTACGGTATCGGCAAAGTTGAGCGCTACGCAACTTTAAAGGAAAACTTTTTCGGCGACCCAATCGGCATCGGCAACGAAACAAGTCTTATAATTTGCATATTCCAGCAAATATTTTGCTCGCTGCTGATGGTGCTGGGTTTGCAGTCGCGCTTTGCCGCCTTTATGCTTTTTACAAATATGGCCGTTGCGGTAAAGTTCCACTTTTTCGACCCGTTTTGCGCGGTTAAGGCACTGCCTACCGTATTTTTGGCAATGTATGCTTTCCTTACAATTTCGGGCGGCGGTGCTTTTGCGCTAGACAATGTTATATATAAAAGGCTTTCGTGCAAAAACTCGGCAAAATGCGCGCTTAAAACCGTGCTTGTCGGCGTTGCCTTTTGCCTGTTAGTTGCGGCTTGGGCGGGGCTTTTTGCCGCAACGGGCAGTTTTGCGGCAGTGGCTGCAGGCTTTGCCATTTTAGCCTACGTTCTATATTTTTAAGCGAAACAAAATTTGCGTAAACGGCGTTTACTTAAAATATGAATGCAAATACGGTAAGGAAGATTAACGACATAATTTTGTATGTGCTTTTTTGCTTTTTGGCGGGCACGGGCATAATGCTGGAGTTTAGCTTTGTAAGAGGCGCCGGCATGCAAACGGTTATGTCGCTAACCAAGCACGACTGGGAAGTTTTGCACACGATTGCGGGCTTTGTAATGCTAATAAGCACCTTGTTGCACCTTTTGCTAAACGCAAAATTTATAAAAACCGCCCTTTGCCATAAACGCAAAACCGCACTTTTTGCCTTTGTGGCACTGGGCCTACTTCTTATCTTAGGCCTTGGCTTCTTCCCCAAAACAACAACTACATCCCACCTTCCCTTGCAACAACAAACACGGTAAAGAACATTTTAAAGTTGAAATTAAGGCATACCGCCATATGACAGTATGCCTTTTTTGTTTTTTCAAAATATACAAAATTGTTGATTTTTTAGCTATTTGCGGTTGGGGGTGCGCTTTGGGGGGATTTTGCGATAAAAACGCTTGGAAAAGTTTTTGTTTTGTGCAAGCATGGAGGGATTATTTTTACATATAAACGAGGAGGCGTGTGAAAATGCCTCCTTTGCAAGGGAAAACGGAAAACATAAACATGTCTAAAATAAACAGAGAAGCAGCTTTGCAATATCACAGCTGCGGCAAAAAGGGCAAAATAGAAATTGTGCCCACAAAACCCCATTCCACGCAGGAAGATTTGTCGCTTGCCTACACCCCCGGTGTGGCCGAGCCCTGTCTGGAAATTCAGAAAAATCCCGACGACGCATACACTTACACGGGCAAGGGCAACCTTGTTGCGGTTATTTCGAACGGCACCGCCGTTTTGGGTCTTGGCAATATTGGAGCGCTTGCGGGCAAACCCGTAATGGAGGGCAAAGCCTTGCTCTTTAAAATCTTTTCGGGGCTGGATTCTTTCGACATAGAAGTTGCCGAAACCGATGTCGACAAATTCGTTGCGGCCGTAAAGGCCATTGCCCCGACTTTTGGCGGCATAAATTTGGAGGATATTAAAGCCCCCGAATGTTTCGAAATCGAGCGCCGCCTAAAGGAAGAGCTGGACATACCCGTTATGCACGACGACCAGCACGGCACTTCGATTATAACGGGAGCCGCCTTGTTGAACGCCCTGCAAATTGCGGGCAAAAAAGCCGAAGACGTAAAAGTTGTTGTAAGCGGGGCGGGGGCTGCCGCAACCTGCTGCGCAAAAATGTACATAGCCTTGGGCGTAAAGCGCGAACACATTTTTATGTGCGACTCGAAAGGCGTTATAAGCACCTCGCGCCAAGACCTGAATTCGCAAAAGAAGTTCTTTGCGGTAGAAACTTCGGCAAAAACCTTGGCGGAAGCCGTAAAGGGCGCCGACGTATTTTTGGGCGTTTCGAAAGCCGATGTGCTTTCGGCCGAAATGCTGCTTAGCATGAACGAAAACCCCATCGTTTTTGCTTTGGCAAACCCCAAGCCCGAAATCTCGTACGAGTTGGCAATGGCAACGCGCAAGGATATAATTTTTGCGACGGGGCGTTCCGACTATCCGAACCAGGTAAACAATGTTTTGGGCTTCCCCTACATTTTCAGGGGCGCGCTAGACGTTCACGCAAAGTGCATTAACGAGGAAATGAAAATTGCCGCGGTAAAGGCGCTGGCCGCTTTGGCGCACGAACCCGTGCCCGAAGACGTAAAGAAAATCTTTAACGGCGAAAACCTCGTTTTCGGCAGGGAATACTTTTTGCCCAAGCCTTTCGACAAGAGGCTTATTGTTAAGGTTTCGGCGGCGGTTGCAAAGGCTGCCATCGACTCGGGCGTAGCCCGCTCGCCCATAAGCGATTGGGCGGCCTATGAAGACCGCTTGGCCAAATTGCTTAAATAGGGCATTGCCAACTACAAACAAAAAACGGCAAAGTTTAAAGGGCTTTGCCGTTTTTTATGCCTAAAAATTACGAATTGCCCAAGGGGCGGTTTTTAAAATTTTCTTTTTTGATGTATCACTTTATTTTTTCGTAGCCTACGTTTTCCACGCTCAGGTTTTTGCAGTTTTTAAGCATGTATGGGAATTTTTTAATTGTGTCTACCTTTATGTTTTTAAGCGAAATATTTTCGGGCGGCAGCTTGTCGGTCCCGTCTATATAGCAAAGGTAGCTTGCCGATTTGCAGGTAATATTTTCGGCAAATATATTGCCGATTTTTGTAAGGCGCGTTTCGTAGGTGGGGAAATCCTTCCATTGAAAAAGCGCATCGGTTTCTATCGAAACAACGCCCTCTGAAACATTGTCTACGCTTACGTTTCGTATGTAGATATTGTCCGCAAAGCCGCCGCGGCGCTCGTTTGTTTTTATCCTTAAAACTCGCCAGGTTTTGGCCTCGGGGCTGTCTTTAATTTGGCAGTTTTCGGCCAATATGTTTTTTACGCCGCCCGAAAGTTCGCTGCCAATAACAAGCAGTGCGTGCCCCGCCTTTACGGTGCAATTTCGCGCCACAATGTTTTTAGATGGGGTGTCTACCCTCCAGCCGTCGTGGTTGCGCAGCGACTTTATGACAATGGCGTCGTCGCCCTGGTAAAATGTGCAGTTTTCAACCAAAAAGTTCTTGCTGCACTCAAAGTCTACGCCGTCGTTATTGTGCTCTAGCGCCCTAATATCCACATTGCGTATAAGCCCGTTTTCGGAAAGGAAGATATGTATTGTCCAAAATGGGCTGTCTACAATCTTAAAGTTTTCAAGCCTTATGTTTTTGCAGCGGTTAAATTGTATAAATTGCGGGCGAAGATTGTTTTCGCCGACGGCCATTTGGCGGTTTTCTACGACAACGTTTGTAGAGCAGTAGGTGTAAAGCTGCCTTAATGCGTCTATATGCGCCTGGGGGCGGCCCATCCACGTTTTCCAAACCTGCATTTCGGCGCGCAGGGTGCCCTTGCCCGTAATTGCAATGTTTTGGCAGTTTACGGCATAAATAAGCGGCGAATAGTTGTAGCATTCTATGCCCTCCCACGAAGAGAGCACCGCGGGCAGGTAGTCGGAGGGATTGCCCGAAAAGACAAGTTCGGAATTGTCGCTAAGATACAAATTTATATTGCTTTTTAAGTGTATCGGCCCCGTTTTCCATTTGCCTGCGGGTACAACAACCCTGCCGCCGCCAGCTTTGCTGCAGGCGTCTATTGCCGCTGCAATGGCGTTTGTGTTGTCCGTTTTACCGCCGCTTTTTGCGCCGAAGTCGGTTATAAAAAAGTCGTTGGAGGGAAAGTCTGCAAGAACAATATCGGGCATATCGAATGGGGCTGCAACCCTGACTGTTTCGTAGCCAGTTTTGTTGAAGGAATTGCATGCGCAAAGCGCAAGGCAAGCCGATAAAATAGCCAAAATTTTTGCGGTAATTTTCATAATATATAGTGTTTTAAGAGACTGTTTATTTTTAAGTTATAAATTTTGCAAGGTAAACGATGTTTTACGCCTAACATAATATCGCAAAAAAACGGCGTTTAAAAAGCGCGCATTTCCCGAAAGTTGCAACTATGTGGCTGTTGTCGGGTTGCGACAATATTCGCTTAAAGCTTTAATTTTATTTTACAAAGTCCGCAAAAGTTGCAATAGTGGTTTTATAGAATGTAAATATTAACTGCTAACAATATTATTGTAGCCCAACTAGGAACAGGATTAAAAAATGGAATATCAAAAACAATGGGACGGCTTTTGCAAGGGCGCTTGGTGCGACAGCGTAAACACTTTGGATTTTATGGAGCTTAACTATACGCCCTACGAGGGCGACGCCTCGTTTTTAAAGGCGGCAACTTCGCGCACCGAAAAGATTTGGAAACAAGTGCTTGCCCTTATGGAAAAGGAGCGTCAAAACAACGGGCTTTTGGCCGCCGATGTTTCCACTCCGTCGCAAATAGATTCCCACAAGGCGGGCTATATCGACAAAGAAAACGAAATTATTGTAGGCCTTCAGACCGACGCCCCCCTAAAGCGCGCAATTATGCCCTTTGGAGGCTACAGAATGGTGCAGTCGTCGTGCCAGGCATACGGTCTGCAGGAAGACCCTCTTGTTCGTGAAATTTTTACCAAATACAGAAAAACGCACAATCAGGGCGTTTTCGACGCATATACCCCCGACATTAAGGCGGCGCGCCACAGCGCGATTATAACGGGGCTTCCCGACGCCTACGGCCGCGGCCGCATTATAGGCGACTACCGCCGCCTTGCCCTATACGGCATAGACATTTTGATTGCCGACAAAACCGTCCAAAAAGCCGAGTCGGACAACGCGGTTATGGACGAAAACACCATACGCCTAAGGGAGGAGCTTTCCGAGCAGATAAACGCCCTAAAGCAGATTAAGGCAATGGCCGCCGAATACGGCTGCGACATTTCGAAGCCCGCCGCAAGTTTCAAAGAGGCGGTGCAGTGGGTGTACTTCGCGTATTTGGCCGCAATTAAAGACCAAAACGGGGCGGCGATGAGCCTGGGCAGAACCACAAGCTTTTTGGACATATACGCCGAGCGCGACCTTAAAAACGGCACAATTACCGAAGAGCAGGCGCAGGAAATTATGGACGACTTTATCATAAAGCTTCGCATGGTGCGCTTTTTAAGAACCCCAGAATACAACGAACTTTTTAGCGGCGACCCCGTGTGGGTAACCGAGTCGGTTGGCGGAATGAGCAATTCGGGCAAAACTTTTGTAACCAAAAATTCCTTTAGGCTGTTGCATACATTGTCGAATTTGGGGCCGGCCCCCGAGCCCAACATTACGGTGCTTTGGTCGGTAAATCTGCCGAAGGGTTTTAAGGAATTTTGCGCTAAAACCTCCATAAAAACTTCGGCAATACAATACGAAAACGACGACTTAATGCGCCCGATTTTCGGGCACGACTACGGCATTGCCTGCTGCGTTTCGCCGATGATTATCGGCAGGGAAATGCAGTTTTTCGGAGCCAGGGCAAACTTGGCAAAGGCGCTGCTATATGCCATTAACGGCGGCTACGACGAACGTCTTAAAGTAAAGGTCGCCGACGGTTTCGAGCCCATTACAAGCGAGTATCTCGACTTCGACGAGGTCGACAAAAAGTTCGACAAAATGATGGATTGGCTTAGCAGAACCTATGTAAACGCTCTGAACATAATCCACTACATGCACGACAAATACTACTACGAAAAGGCGCAAATGGCCTTTATGGACAAAGACGCCGTGCGCAAGCTCGGCTGCGGCATTGCGGGCTTTTCGGTTGTGGTAGACTCGCTTTCGGCAATAAAATACGCAAAAGTAAAACCCGTAAGGGACGAAAACGGAATTGCCGTAGACTTTAAAATAGAGGGCGACTTCCCAAAATACGGCAATAACGACGACCGCGTAGACGCCATTGCCACAAACTTGGTAAAGAGGTTTATGGATAAAATCCGCAAGCTTTATATGTATAGAAATGCGGTGCCGACGCAGTCGATTTTAACTATTACTTCGAACGTAGTTTACGGCAAAAAAACCGGCAATACGCCCGACGGGCGCCCTGCGGGCGTTCCCTTTGCCCCCGGGGCAAACCCTCTTCACGGCCGCGACTGCAACGGGGCTTTGGCTTCGCTTTGCTCGGTTGCAAAACTGCCTTTCGAACACGCAAAAGACGGTATTTCGAACACGTTTTCAATCTTGCCCAATTCGCTTGGCAAAGACGAAGCGCAGCAAGTGGAAAACCTGATTTCGCTTATAGACGGCTATGCCGCAAAAATGGGCCAGCACCTGAACGTAAACGTGCTTTGCCGCGAAACGCTTATAGACGCGATGGACCACCCCGAAAAATATCCGCAGCTTACCATAAGGGTTTCGGGGTATGCCGTAAACTTTATAAAGCTTACAAAACCGCAGCAGCAAGACGTAATAAGCCGTACATTCCACAGCCGTTTTTAGCATGCAAAAAGCCCGCATACATTCGGTGGAAACAATGGGGGCTTTGGACGGGCCGGGGTTAAGGTATGTTCTGTTTTTGCAGGGGTGCCCTTTTAGGTGCCTGTTTTGCCACAACCCCGACTCGTGGGCTGTAGATGCGCACAACGAAAAGTCGGCGGCCGAGGTTTTTTTGGACGTAAAAAAATACGCCGAATTTTTTAAATTCAGCGGCGGAGGCATTACGGTTTCGGGCGGCGAGCCTTTTTTTCAGAGCGCTTTCTTGGAGGAGCTTTTTGCCATGCTAAAAGCCGAAAATATCTCTACTTGCGCCGACACTTGCGGAGGGGTTGCCCTAAGCGATTCCGTAAAAAACGCGGTTTCGCTTACCGACATTTTTTTGCTGGATATAAAGCACTTAGACGGGCAAAAACACATGGAAATTACGGGTAAACCGTTCGGCAAAACGCGGGCTTTTTTAGACTATATATCGGCGCAAAACAAACGCATTTGGATTAGGCAGGTTTTGCTCGAAAATATTACCGCAACAAAGCAATATGCAAAGGCGCTGGCCGAATTTTTAAGGCCGTATAATATCGAAAAGATAGAGCTTTTGCCATATCACGATATGGGCAAACACAAGTGGGAAAAACTGGGACTAAAATATGCCCTAAGCGATATGAAGCCCCCCTCCAAAGAGGCGGTTGAAAGCGTAAAAAACATACTTGCCGAAAGCGGATACAGCCTTTAACGGTATTTTACCGATTTACTTTTCGGCAAATTGGTGTAGAATGCTCGTAAATAGAAAGGTTGTTCATGATAAAAAAAGTTTTGGTTATAACATCGTCTTTAAGGGAGCACGGCAATTCCGGCGCCCTTGCCGAATCTTTTGCCAAAGGCGCAAAAGAGGCGGGCAATTCGGTTGAAGTTGTTTCGCTTGCGGGCAAAAACATTGCGTTTTGCAGGGGCTGCCTGGCGTGTCAAAAAACGCTAAAATGCGTTATAAACGACGACGCCGTGCAGATTGCCGAAAAAATGAAAAACGCAAATGTCATAGCGTTTGCAACCCCCATATACTACTATAGTGTTTGCGGCCAGCTAAAGACCATGCTGGACAGGGCAAACCCGCTTTTTGCAAGCGACTACAAGTTTACCGACATATACCTTTTGGCCTCGGCTGCCGACGATTCGAAAAGCGCAATGGACGGCGCCGTAAGCGACATAAGCGGCTGGGCAAGCTGCTTTGAAAAATGCTCGCTAAAGGGCGTAGTTCGCGGCGTAGGCGCTACAAATATAGGCGAAATTTCGAAAGAAGCGCTGGACGAAGCCTATAAAATGGGCAAGTCGGCCTAAGGCGGAAAAGCAAATTGCAGGGCGCTAAAGCCGTTAAAATTTTAGGCCGCATTTGCCGCACTTCGAGCAGCCGTTGCATATGGGGCGGCTTGCACATTCTTTGCATTGCTCGCCAAAGTAGGGCGCGTAACTTGCGGTATTTCCGAACTCAAATTCGGTTTGCAGCATGTGGCTTTTAAGTTTGTATTGGAACTTTCGCCCCTCGTAGTAAAAGCCCGATTTATAGGCCATAAGGCTTTGCAGTTTCTTGTCGGGCAGGTTGTATATTTTGCCGTTTCTTTCAAAGCGGCTGCCGGTTTCGATAAGGCAAAATGTCGTATCGGCGGCCACGCATTCGTTGTAGAGCTTTTCAACCCATTGGCACTTCAGCACGCGCGAGCCGTCGTAGTTTTCGCCGCCTGCAACAACGCGCTCTATAACGCGGCTTTCCAGATATTTTGCAAGCGAAACTTCGCCTATAAACGGGGCAACCATAACGCCTTTGTGCTTAAAGGGCAGCTCCAGCAAAATGGGCAAACGCTCGTCGGCGCGGGCTTGGGTTTCGGCGCTAACGTTGAAAAACACGTTTTCGTAGCCTTCGTTCCAGTTTTTCGGCAGGCGCTTTTCGACCAATTCGGGGCGTTTGGTAAGAAGGTAAAAAATCACGTCGGGTCGGCTGTTTATGATTTCCCAGGCCTCGTCGCGCCACGGGTCGGCCTGCTCTATAAAAAAGTCGGAGGTCATGCAAACCCTTATTGTCTCGCCGCTCTTTATTTTATATTCGCCTTTTGCGTTGCGCTGCAGGGGGTAGTCGAAATTGTTTTTTACCCTGAAAACCTGCGTCGGGTTTATGTTGCGCAGTCTGTCTAAAAAATACATGTAGCAGTTTGCGCACCCCTCGCTTTTTTTGGTGCAACCGTGCCACGGATTCCAAATATCGTGCATAAAAGTAAATAAAATTTGCGCCCAAGCTTAGGGAGACATTGCGTTTTAGTCAATGCCGTGCATGTTGCATGCGGGCAGCTTAAGGCCGTTATTTTTATAACAGCTTGCCGACTAGAAGCATAAATTTTGCCGTGAGCGCCGTTTTTGATTTTCAAAATATTATTTTGTTGAATTTTTGGCATGTTGGTTTAACTTTTAAAAATATATTAATTGGTATATACATACCCGCTAAAATTTAAGATATGAAAATTGGCAACAAGTTTTACACGGTGCTGGCAGGCTTTGCATTTTTTGCGCACATGGCTGCGGCGCAGGAAACAACTACAAACATATTCGGCGGCGCCGATAGCTCTTCGGCAACCGAAATTAAGGCAGAGGGTTCGAATTTAGACGTAGTTTTAAACCCGAACGCAAGCGCGCCCGCCGGCGACGCATTCTTTTTCGGCAACGGCAACACAATAGGCTCGCTAAAAACAACGGGTACGCCGTCTAGCTGGAATATCGGCGACGGCAACACCGTTATAGACATAAACCGGGCCGATTCGGGCGAATACGAAGCCTTTGTAAACACAGGCTCGATGACGTTGACGGGAAATTCGCAAATTGAATTTGTAAATTCGACGGGCAATAGCGCCGTTGCAAAAGTAGACCTCGGCGAATTTACTTTTGCAGGCTCCGACAACCTTGGCGACTACGGTTTGCATTTTAAAACAAACGCGGTTGTAGAAGGCACCGATTTTACCGCGAAAACGAACGGGGCAAGCCCGTTGCCTCCCGCAATTTGGGTTACAAACAATTCCAACGTAGTATACAACGTAAAAAGCAGCACTTTTAAAACAAACACCGAAATGTCGGTAGACAAAGGCTCTACGCTAACGGTAAACGGCGTTTTGTATATGACAGCCTACGGCTCGCTGCTTAACGTAAACGGCACATTCAATTACAACAGCACAAATTTATACCTAAGCGAAGTTGCAATTACGGGCACGCTTAATTCGAAAAGCTCGGTGTCTTTAACGGGCAAAGGTTCGCAGATTAGCGGCAGCGGCGTAATGAATTCGGAGGGCGTTTTAGAGCTTAACAACGGTTCTGACTTTAAAATTTTGGACAACGCCAAAGTAAACCTTACAAAAACCAACGCAACGGTAAACTTAAAGGATAAAAGCGAACTAACCATAGCCGCAAAGAACGCCATAGGCAACAACGGCAAGCTTGTAAGCCTTGCCATTAGAGCCGAAGCGCTGAGTGCAGCCAACGCCACATTGAACGTTTTGGCCGACAATAAATTCGACAAGCTTTATTTTAACAGGTCTAGCAACACAACGTTGACGATTACGGTTGCCGACGGCGCCCACTTGTATTTTAACGGCCTAGACCTTTCTTCGTATACGGCGGGCAAAATAACGCTTAATATAAAAGACTTTGTAGAACAAAGCATTTTCTTTAAGGATATTACGGGTTGGGAAGATATTACAACCGTTTCGCTTTCCGACACGGCGGGCAATACCTACGCAAAAGACGATTTATATTTGGTTGAAGGCAATTATATAGACGGCACAAACGGCTATTGGCTTTCCACCTCGGCCATTCCCGAACCGTCTACATGGGCGGCAATTTTCGGTGCTTTGGCGCTGGCTTTGGCGGTTTACCGCAAAAGAAGATAATAAAAAACACGGCAAAAGCAGCTGTAAAAGCGGTCTTTTTATTTTCAAAAGGGCCGCTTTTTGTTTAAAGATTTTTGCATATTAAAGCAAAGGGTGTTTGACGGGGGGATTCCCGCGTTTTGCAGGCTTTGTTCGATTTGCCGCTTGACATTATTTTGCGCGCAATATTGCATACCGCGCACAAATCGAAAATACTATGAGCGAAAAACAAAGAAAAAAAAGGGCGGTAATTGTTCTTCGGTCTAAAATTCCGTTTCCGCCAACAAAGGTGTTTAAAGACCGAAAAAAGGAGGCATTAAAAAATGCGTGCAGGGGAAGGCAAACAATGTCTTCCTCTTTTTTTGCGGTTTGCTTTTGCCGAGTTTGAAAAATTCTTGCAACAGTCTCTAACTTTTGCCGGTTTTTGCGGACAAGCACAATGCAGTAAAACTAAAAAAGGAACTCAATGCAGGGCAGAATGTTGAACCACCAAATGGAGGCAAAAGATATAAAACGCCTTTTAGAACGCGCAAAAGTGGGCGCGTTTTTTGAGTCGTGGTGCGTTTCGGAAATTCTTAAAAGCTATGTAAACGCGGGAGAAACTCCCAATTTTTACTATTACCGCGATAAGGATAAAAACGAAATCGACCTCGTAATAGAGCGCAACGGCAAAATCTACCCAGTGGAATTTAAGAAGGCGGCCACTGTCTCAAAGGCGGACGTAAAACACTTCAACAAACTTGCCGACTTTAAAACGCCAGTCGGCCCGGGCGCCCTAATAAGTCTCTATTCCGATTCAATCCTAATCAAAGGCACCGTAAAAACAATCCCCGCATTCGCGCTGTAGTCAAAAATCCAACAAGCATTTCAGCTTCAATGCCTGAAAAACTGAATTATTTGCGGAATTAAATCCCAAAATATATACATATTTCTGGAATGAAATCCTTAAAATATGCGATATCTTTAGTTTTCAAAATAATCAGGCCAAGATTAAGTTCTTACAGATTGTGTTGTTATGGGCTACTTGGCAATTTGGCAAAACTGACAAAACAAAAGCCCGCATCGATTTTATTTTGAAGCGGGCTTACTGATTTTAAATATTCTGGATTTGGAGCGGGCGGTGGGGGTCGAACCCATAACCTCAAGCTTGGGAAGCTCGCGCTCTGCCAATTGAGCTACGCCCGCACAAAATTTTCGCTATATACCACACCTTTTTGCGCGCTTAGTAAAGTTTAAAATGCAGGTTTTTTTATGCGGGCAAAGCATGGGCCGCTTTTTCTGCAAAATGCCGCTTTGCGAAAGGAAAGCCAGCGTTTTTTATATTGAGAAAAGCGCAAGTCTATGCTCTCATAAGCGCAAGTATGCGAAAAAATCCTTCAGAGAACGAGCTGCTGGCGTATGTGGATTCGCTGGCAAAAATCTCTTTTAAAAACGGTTCCGATTCGGATACGGTTTTGGAATATTTAAAAACCGCCAAAACCGCCATAAAAAAGGCGCACGAAGACGGCGCTTCGGGCACTGCGGTTTGCTCGGCAAATTCGCGCACGGTAGACAATCTTGTTGCGGCCCTCTTCGAAAAGTTTTGCGACAGGCACTGCGACTTTGCAAAATACGCCGAAAACAATTTGGCGATAGTCGCCCTCGGCGGCTACGGCCGCGCCGAGCTTTGCCCCGAAAGCGACATAGACATAACATTTATATACGGCGACGAGCCGTTCGAAAAAATCGCCGAATTTAAAAAGGCGGTTGTAGACGAAATTATGTACGGCTTGTGGAACGGCAAGCTGAAGTTGGGGCACTCGAGCAGAACCGTTGCCGAAAGCGTAGAAGACGCCTCGAACGAAATTCTGATAAAGGTATCGCTTTTAGACGCGCGCCTTATTTGCGGCAGCGGCCGTCTTTTCGGCAGGCTGCAAAAGGCGTTGTGGAATCTGTTTTCGAAAACGCGCAACGAATTTATAACGGGTCTGCTTAGGCTTAAAAAAGTGCGCCACAAAAAGTACGAATGGACGCCCTTTTACCAGGAGCCGAACATAAAGAACGGCATAGGCGCCCTGCGCGACTACCAGACTATGGTGTGGATTGGCATGCTAAAATTCAGGGTGCGCACGGTTTTTGCGCTTGCAAAAAAAGGCTACCTAAAGCCGTCGGAATACGCGCATGTAAGGCGCGCGCAAAAGTTTTTGCTTAGGGTGCGAAACCAAATGCACTACGAGGCCAAAAGGGAAAACGATGTTTTAGATTTGGCTTCGCAGGTTTCGGTTGCAAAGGCTTTGGGGTTTTCTTCCGAAAATTCCAATTCGGCCGACGAAACTTTTATGCGCAAAGTATACTTTTCGTTTAGGGATATAGACGCCGTTTCTAAAGCCTCGCGCAAGCGTTTGCGCATTGCGCTGCCGCCCGACATTTTGGCCCCTAACGAAATGCACTACATTCCGCCTTCGCCCGTGTCGAAGCTGAAGATAGACGGTTTTGTGATAAAAAACGGCGTTTTGGAATATGCTCACAAAAGCGTGTTTAAACACCAGCCCGCGCGTTTGATAAAGGTTTTTAGATATGCGCAAAAATACGCCGCCCCGCTTGGCGAAAGGCTTGAGCTTTTAATAAAAGACTCGCTGGGGTTGATAGACGGCAAGCTCCGTTTCGACCGCGGCGCCTGCGACTCCTTTATGGAGATAATGTCGGCGACGGGCTATGTGGGCGAATATCTGTTTTTGATGTACTACCACGGCGTTTTGGGCAAGTTCATTCCGGAATTCGGCAAGCTTACGTGTTTGGTTCAGCACGAAATATACCACAGATACACCGCCGACATACACACTTTAAACTGCATATTCCAGCTCGACAAAGTTTTTTCGGCCTCGGTTAGCGACGGAACCTACGGCATATACCACAAGGTTTGCACCGAGCTTCAAAATCCGTCGTTGCTATACCTTATGCTTTTGCTGCACGACATAGGCAAGGCCTACGGTATACGCAACCATTCGAAAAACGGATTGCTTTCGGCGGCCATTGCAATGGAGCGTTTGGGCGTGCCCGAAAGCGACAAAGAGCTTGTGCTTTTTATAATAGAGCACCATTTGGATTTTTCAAGAGTTTGGCAGACGCACGACATAGAAAACGGCAGAACAACCGAGGAATTTGCCGCCGCCATACAAAGCGAGGAAAAATTGCGCTATCTTTTTATAGCCACGTTTTGCGATTCGAAGGCGACTTCGCCCGACTTGTGGAATTCGTATAAGGAATCCTTGCACGAGGGGCTTTACTACGGTACTTTAATGCAGCTTGCAAACGACGAGCAGCATGTGCGCGAATTTTACGAAAACAGGAAAAAATCGGCGTATAAAGACGTTTTGACGGGCGGAGAGTATCTGGGCGGCGAAGACGAGCTGAACAAATGTATGGCCATGCTGCCCGAAAACTACTTTTTGTTCCACGGCAAAGACGACTTGCTTATGCACCTGAAGATGATAGAAACTTTGGAGGCAAAAGAGGCCGCAGGCGACTTAAATTCGCCCGTAATCGAGTGGAGGGACGACCCCAACCGAAGCGTAAGCGTAGCCTCCATCGTATTCAGAGACAAACCCTGGCTTTTCTACCGCTATGTAAGCGCATTTGCCTACGCAAATTTAAGCATATTAAGCTGCAGAATTTTGATTAGGTCGGACGGCATTACAATGGACTCGTTCTTTGTAACGGGGCCCGACGGTGGCTTTGTGCAAAGCGACGCCGCAAAAATGGTGTTCGACAAGGCTCTGACGCGCGCTCTAAGCGGCGAAGACCTGTTCGACGAAATAAGCTCGCTTAGGAATTTCAACATAAAAAAGGGAGGGCGCCGAATAAAGCCGGTTGTAAAAATTTCGCACAAAGACGGCGAAAAAAACGCCATACTTATAATAGAGGCGCCCGACAGCACGGGTTTGCTTTCGAGGGGGGCGCGCATAATCTCGCAATCGGGTTTCAGCATTTCGTACGCAATGGTAAATACCGACCACAGAATGGCGTTCGACAACTTCCATATACACAGTTCCGACGCCGCCGTTCCCTCCCGCGAAAGGCTTGAAGAGCTTAAGAAAAACATAATGGAAAACATACTTTAACGAAAAACGTTGCGAAAATTTTTACACTTGTGTTCAATCTAAAACCAATATGGATATTAAGAAACTTTTTTTGGACAACCCCGCGCGCCGCAGAATTTACATGGAAAAGAACGGCGTGAAAGTCGGGCTATGCGAAGTCTTGCTTTCGGACACTCTCGACGAAAACGGCAAAGGCACAAAGAACGAACCCGTTAGAATATACGATACCGCGGGCGAGTGGGCAAACCCCGCCTTTGAAGGCGACGTAAAAAAGGGGCTGCCAAAGCTTAGAAAAGACTGGGTGCTTGCGCGCAACGACGTTGTCTGCAAGGAAAGGCAGTTCCCGACAAGCAACAATCCCTTCGGCAGTGGAAAGATTTTTGTCGCAAAGCCGAATGCGCGCCCCACGCAAATGCACTATGCAAAACAGGGCATAATAACCCCCGAAATGGAGTATGTGGCCCTGCGCGAAAATATGCTTTTGCAGAACAATTTGTCGGGCAAAATGTCGCCTAACGCCCCGAGAAATTCGCTGTATATACAGCACAAGGGCAATTCGCTGGGGGCTGCCATTCCCGAAGAAATCACCCCCGAATTTGTAAGGCAGCAGGTTGCGTGCGGCAGGGCCATTATACCCGCAAACATAAACCATACCGAGCTAGAGCCCGCAATTATAGGCCGCAACTTTTTGGTAAAAATAAACACCAATATAGGCAACAGCGCCCTGGGGTCTTCAATCGACGAGGAAATAGAAAAAATGCTGTGGTCGATTAAATGGGGGTCGGACACGATTATGGATTTGTCGACAGGCAAAGACATTAGCGATACAAGGGAATTTTTGATAAGAAACTGCCCCATACCCATGGGCACAGTTCCGATTTACCAGGCTTTGGACAAGGTTGGCGGCAACCCCGAAGACCTTTCGTGGGAAATTTTTAGAGACGTTTTGATAGAGCAGGCCCAGCAGGGCGTAGACTATTTTACGATACACGCGGGCGTGCTGCAAAAGTTTTTGCCGATAGCCCAAAAGAGAATGGCGGGCATTGTTTCGCGCGGCGGCTCTATTATGGCAAAATGGTGCGACACCCACAAAAAGGAAAACTTTTTGTACGAGCACTGGAACGAAATTTGCGAAATTATGGCGGCCTACGACGTTTCGTTTTCGATTGGCGACGGTTTGCGCCCGGGCGCCCAGGCCGACGCCAACGACGAGGCCCAGCTTGGCGAGCTAAAGGTTCAGGGCGAACTTTGCAAAACCGCCTGGAATTACGATGTTCAGGTTATGTGCGAGGGTCCGGGCCACGTTCCGATGCACATGATTAAACATAATATGGACTGCCAGCTTGATTGGTGCAACGAAGCTCCGTTTTACACATTGGGCCCCATTGTTACCGACATTGCCGCAGGCTACGACCAAATTAGCAGCGCAATAGGGGCTGCAATGATTGCCTGGCAGGGCACTGCAATGCTTTGCTATGTAACGCAAAAAGAGCATTTGTCGCTGCCGAACAGGGAGGACGTAAGAGAGGGCGTTGTAACCTACAAGCTTGCAGCCCACGCCGCCGACTTGGCAAAAGGGCACCCCGCGGCGCAATATAGGGATAATGCAATGAGCTTGGCCCGCGCGCAGTTTAGGTGGGCCGACCAGTTCAATCTATCGCTAGACCCCGAAAGGGCGCGCGAATTTAGGGGCAAATGCAATGGTTCCGAAGAGTTTTGCTCGATGTGCGGCCCGAAGTTCTGCGCAATGCGAATCTCTAAATCGCTGGGCAAAAACGGAAAAGGCAAAAAGGAATAAGCTTTTGCGCAAAAGGCCGCCTGTTTGGGGCGGCCTTTTCGGTTTATTGTTTTGCTAGTGTTTTTCGGGCACAAGTTTTAAAACGGCAATTTCGGGCTTGTAGGGAATGCGCGCAAAAATAAGAGCGCTGCCAGCGCCGTTTGTAACTAGCATTTTTTTGCCGCCTTCTTCGAAAAGCCCCAAGGCATATTTATTGCCGTATTTAGAGGGAACTAGCAGGGCCCCGTAAAATGGAACGACAATTTGCCCGCCGTGGGTGTGGCCCGCCAGCATAAGCGAAAAGTCTTTCGGACATTCGGGGAATGCGTCGGGCGAATGCGAAAGCACTATAATAGGCGTGTCTTTTGGGTAGTTTTTTATATCCCTAAAAGACGCCGTGTAGTTTATGTAGCGCGTGGAATAGTCGGCCAAGCCAACAAGCGCAAAAGCGCCTTTGTCGGTTTCAATCAAAACGCTTTCGTTTTCCAAAAACTTAACGTTGCTATCCTTAAAACTTTCGCGCAGTTTCAGCATGCCCATTTGCCAATCGTGGTTGCCGTATACGCCGTAAATCCCGTATTTTGACTTTATTTTCGCAAATTCGGCGGCAACTTCGGCCTGGCTTATAAATGGCGACGTAAAATTGCGCATAATGTCGCCGCCGTACAGCACAATGTCGGGCTTTTGCCCGTTTATTGTGCGCACAATTCTTTTTAGTTTGTTTAAAGTACCGAAAAATCCGTCTGTATGGTTGTCCGCAAAAAATACAATTTTTAGGCCGCCCAAATCTTTGTTCCAGTTTTTTACGCCAATTTCGTATTCGTTTACAACAAGGCAGTTTGGAATGTACAATGTTGAAATGCCGACAACCGCTACAACGGCCAAAATTGCCGCATATTTTGCATGTTTAAAAAAATTGCCCATTTATTTCTTGAAAAGATTTTTCTATAAAATAAGAATATTTACTTATGACAAGAGGAATATTTTTTACAACGTTTGTATGTTTAATTTTTCAGTGCGCGTTCGGCGGCGGCGTGTACGATATTAGAGATTTTGGCGCAAAGCCCGAAAGCGGTTTTTGCAACACAAAACAGATAAACGCCGCAATAGAAAAATGCAGCAAAGACGGCGGTGGAACCGTTCTGGTAAAAGGCGGCGAATACACCACGGGCAGCGTTGTTTTAAAGGACAACGTTTCGCTTAAGATAGAAAAAGACGCCGTACTAAAGGGGACAACAAATTTGAACGACTACGTTTGCCACGACGATTCCACAGGCAAAGCTCTTGTCAGAGCCGGCAAATGGACAAGGGGCCTTGTTTTTGCCTCGTACGCAAAGAATATAGAGATTTGCGGAGAAGGCACTATAGACGGCGGCCATGTTGAAGACCCGACGGGCGAAGAGCAAATGAGGGGTCCGCACGCGGTTTTCCTTGTAGAATGCGAAAACATTACCGTTAAGGACATAAAAATTAAGAGGGCTTCGAACTATGCGTTGGTTATGGTTGCAACCGAAAACGTTGTTGTAAGAAATATCGACGTAAGGGAAGGCTGGGACGGCATACACATTAGGGTATGCAAAAACCTTTTGGTTGAAAACTGCCAAGTGCGCTCGGGCGACGACGCCCTTGCAGGCGGCTATTGGGACAAGGCCATTGTAAGGAATTGCTATCTAAATTCGGCGTGCAACGGAGTAAGGTTTATACACCCCGTAAAGAATGTTTTAATGGAAAATTTGCAGCTTAAAGGCCCCGGCGAATACGCGCACAGAACTTCGTATAAATTCAACAAAAACGGGCGCAAAAATATGCTTTGCGGGCTTTCCATTCAGCCCGGGGCGTGGGGCTATTCGCCGGGCGAAGTTAAAAACGTAAAGATAAAAGACGTTGAAATCGACAACGTAGGCTGTCCTTTGTACATACTTGCAAATTTCGACGTAGAAGTAGACGGCGTGCTTTTCGAAAACATAAAGGCTACAAATTGCAGATACATTCCGCTTTCGGTTGCAACATGGCGCAAAAGCACTTCGATAAAAGACGTGGCCTTTAAAAATGTTTCGGTAGAATATGTGGGCGACGCCCCCGACTATGCCGTAAAAGCGTCTACTAAAAAGGCTCCCCTTACGGAAATAAACATTTTGCCCTATTGGGGTTTCTTTGCAAAAAATGCAAAAGATTTAAAGTTCGAAAACTTTGCAATAAGCTGCAAAAGCCCCGACAAACGCCCCGCGGTAGGCCTGGAAAATTCGTCTATTAAGGAGCTGAAAAACTTTACTATAAACGGCAAAGTTGTAAAAAATCTTAAATAGCCAAAAGCCGTTGTTTGGGCTAAAAGAAAGAATCCGCCAAGATATTTGGCGGATTTTTTGTGCGCAAAATTCGGATTTTTTTGCAAATTCGCTTGACAAAAAAATAAATTCACCAAGAGTTTAAACCAAATGGTTAAATCGGAAAAGGTAAATTCGCGCCGCAAGGTTGTTGGCGACAACGAAACTGTCGACAAAATCCTGTCGTGCGCGCTGCACGAGTTTGCCCTGCACAGCATTCACGGGGTTTCGACCCGCGAGATTGCCAAAAAAGCCGGCGTAAACCACGCCTGCATAAACTACTATTTTGGCGGCAAGCACGAAATGTATGTGGAAATTTTGCGCAGGGCTGTAAGGTTTTTTAACGAAAACTATGGCGAACTTTTATCCGAAATAGACGCATATCTTAAAAGCGGCAAAAGCGACCGTAAAAAATCGGGCGAATACATAAAGGCTTTGCTTGCAAAGGGGCGCGAAACAATGGTGTTGGAAGGCTCCGAAAGCTTCCAGCTGCTTATACGGCGCGAAGAAAGCTACCCGACCGACGCCTTCCCGATTTTGTTCGACGGCGTTTTCAAGCCCCTAAACGAAACCATTGTCGCCCTAATTAGAGCCGACAACCCCGAAATATCGCGCGAAAAGGCGTTGGCGTTTGCAATTTCGCTTTTGTCGCTAAACGTTTCGCAGCTTTTGTGCAAAACGGGCTATTTAAAGCTGGCAAACAAAAAGGCTTTCGACGACGGCACTTGCGCCGACTTTTCCGACATAGTAGACAAAACAATAGACAATTTTATAGGACAAAAATAAATGAATATAAGAAAATACATATTGGCGTTTTCTATAACAGCTGTTTCGGCCCTCCTTTTTTCGGGCTGCAACAAGCAGAACAATGCGGCAATGCAAAGACCCGCCCCCGAGGTAGACGTGGCTTTGCCCATAAAAAAATCCGTAGAGCTGTGGGACGAATACACCGCGCGCATAGACGGCGAGCAGAGCGTCGAAATACGCGCGCGCGTAAGCGGCTATCTAGAAAAGAAATGCTTTAAAGATGGCGAATACGTAAAAAAAGGCCAAACGCTTTTCCTTATAGACGCAAGACCCTTTAAGGCGGTTGTTGCCGCGGCAAAGGCGTCGGTGCAGGAGGCCGAAAGCCGCGTTGTTTTGGCCGAAGGCAACTACGCAAGGGCGGCCGAATTGTTTAAGTCGAACGCAATTTCGAAGGAAGTGCTCGACACGCGAAATGCCGACTTGCTTATGTCGAAGGCGAATTTGTCGCTTGCAAAGGCAAACCTGGTAAAGGCCGAGCTAGATTTGGAGTTTACAACAATAGTTTCGCCCGTTTCGGGCTATGTAAGCCGCAGATACGTAGACGAGGGCAACCTTATAAGCGCTTCCAGCACCCTGTTGGCGAAGGTTATTTCAAGGGATACCGTTTATGTGTATTTCGAAGCCAGCGAAAGGGACGCCATTAAATACCTAAACGAGGGCACCTTCAACAATATGGAGAGCGAAAAAATACCCGTAAAGATAAAGCTTATGGGCGAAAAGGATTTCGGGCACAAGGGCGTTTTAAGCTATGTAGGCAACTCGTTAAACACCCTTAATTTGGAATTGCGCGCCGACATAAACAACGCCGACAAAAAGCTTATGCCGGGCATGTACGCAAAGGCCGCAATGCTTTACAACAAAAACTCGCAAAGCCTGCTTGTTCCCGAAGAGGCCGTAGGCACCGACTTGGTCGGCCGCTACGTTATGACCGTAGACGAAAAGAACATTGCGCGCTACACTCCCGTAAACGTTGGCGAGCTTTTAAACGGCCAGCGCATTATACGAAGCGGGCTTAACGGCACCGAAAAAGTCGTGGTAAACGGCATACAAAGGGCTGCCCCCAACACGGTTGTAAGCCCGAAGTTGGTGGAGCTTAAATAGCTTTGTCTTAAAACAAAAAATTTTTTGCAAAATGAAATTTTCACACTTTTTTATAGACCGCCCCATTTTTGCGAGCGTCATTTCCATTGTGATTATGATTATAGGCGCGGTTAGCTACCTAAGGCTGCCCGTTTCGCAGTATCCCGAAATTGTGCCCCCCACAATTACGGTTTCCACCACATATTTGGGAGCGTCGCCCGAAGTTATAATGAACACGGTGGCCGCCCCCATCGAGCAGGAAATCAACGGCGTTGAAAATATGCTTTACATGCAAAGCCAGTGCTCGGCCGACGGCTCGATGCGCATTTCCGTAACATTCGAAACGGGCACCGACATCGATATGGCGCAGATTTTGGTGCAAAACAGGGTCGACATTGCAAAGCCGCGTTTGCCCGCCGAAGTTCAAAGCATTGGCGTAAACGTTAAAAAGCAGTCGCCCGATATGCTGCTTATTGCAAATCTGTTTTCGCCCGACGCCTCGCGCGACAAGCTGTATTTGACAAACTACGCCATTACCCAGATGAAAGACCAGCTTGCCCGCGTGCACGGCGTAAGCGAAATTCAGGTTTTCGGCGCAAAGGAATATTCAATGCGCGTTTGGCTAAACCCCGACAGGCTCGCCTACCTAAACTTGTCGCCAATGCAGGTTATAAACGCGCTTAAAGAGCAAAACAGCCAGGTTGCGGCCGGCAAGCTAAACCAGCCCCCCAACAACGAGGGCGCCGCCTACGAGCTTATCATAAACGCGCAGGGGCGTTTGGCTTCCGAAGAGGAATTCGGCGAAATCATCGTAAAATATACTCCCAACGGCGAAATTGTAAGGCTAAAAGACGTTGCCAGAATAGAGTTGGGCTCGTATTTGTACAACGACGAGTCGTACTACGACGGCAGGGAAAGCGTGGCCCTGGGCTTTTACCAGCTGCCTGGCGCAAACGCAATAGACACCGCAAAAAGGGTTAGGGCCGAGCTCGAAAGACTGTCGAAACTCTTTCCCTCGGGCGTTGCCTACGATGTCGGCGTAGATACCACCGACTATATACAGGAGTCTATCGACGGCGTATATTCGACTATTATCGACGCGATTTTGCTTGTTGTTGTTGTAATTATGGTGTTCCTGCAAGACTGGAGGGCGGCGATTATCCCGCTTTTTGCAATTCCCGTATCGCTTGTCGGAACATTCTTTGTTATGGATTTGTTCGGGTTTTCAATCAACAACCTTTCGCTGTTCGGGTTGGTGTTGGCAATCGGCATTGTTGTAGACGACGCGATTGTTGTTGTGGAAAACGTAGAGCGAAACCGAAAGGAGGGCTTGTCTGTAAAAGAGGCTACCAAAAAGGCGATGACGCAGGTGCAGGGCGCCCTTATAGCCATTATGTTGGTGCTAAGCAGCGTGTTCATTCCCACGGCGTTCATAGAAGGCATTTCGGGCGCGTTCTACAAGCAGTTTGCGCTTACCATTGCCGCTTCCACCGTGTTTTCGGGCATAGTTTCGCTTACGCTTACGCCCGCGTTGTGCGCGGTTTTGCTTAAAGACGAAGGCGCAAAGAAAGACCTCTTTACCCGAATTTGGGATACCACTTTGGGCAAGGCCTTCGGCATTTTCAACATTTGCTTTAACTGGGTTGCCGCAAAATACGGCAAGTTTGTTGTGCTGCTTACAAAATGCTCGCCTTTGGTTGTGCTGCTTTATGCGGGTTTGATATACGCAACCGTTTGGTGCTTTATAAACACCCCTAAAGGCTTTATTCCCAAGCAGGACCAGGGCTATTTGTTTGCAACGCTGCAGCTGCCCGACGGAGCTTCGTTTTACAGAACCGACGAAGTCGTTAAAAAGGCCGTTGCCCTTATGCAAAAGGAAGGCGGCGTAAAACACACCGTCGGCATTACGGGCTTTAACGCGGCAACGCAAAGCAAAGGCTCTAACGGCGGTGCGGTTTTCATTACATTAAGCGACCACAAAGAAAGGGTAAAGCAGGGCTTTACCGCCGATTCCATTGTGGCTAATATGAACAGGATATTGGGAACGCAAATAAAGGAGGCTTCCGTTTACGTATTAACGCCTCCCGCTGTAAACGGTATCGGTGTAGGCGGCGACTACAAGTTTTACGTTCAAGACAAGGGCGGTTTGGGCGTTTCGCAAATTGCGGAATATACCGGCAAAATGTTGGAAAAAGTAAACCAGCTGCCCGAGGTTGCGTTTGCGTTTTCGGGCTACAGGGTAACCACCCCGCAGCTTTACGCCGACATAGACCGCCAGCGCGCGCAAAAGCTTAACGTTCCCATAAGCTCCATATTTAGCACAATGCAATATAACTTGGGCTCGGTTTACGTTAACGACTTTAATATTTTGGGCCGTGTATACAGGGTTGTCGCCCAGGCCGAAGGCTCCAGCCGCCACGACATTTCCGACATATACAACCTAAAAGTCCCCAATTCGCTGGGCGAAAACGTGCCATTGGGCTCGGTTGCCGACATTCGCAGAATTATAGGCCCCGACAGAACCGTAAGGTATAATCTATACTCTTCGGCCGAAGCGCAGGGCAATGTAAACCCGGGCTATAGTACGGGCCAGGCCATTGCGGCAATCGAAAAGCTTGCCGACGAAGTTCTGCCCAAAGACATGGGCATAGACTGGACCGACTTGGCATTCCAGGAAAAGAGGGTGGGCAACACCGCAATATTGATATTTACGCTTTGCGTTGTGTTTGTGTTCCTTTTGCTTGCCGCCTTGTACGAAAGCTGGACACTGCCTCTTGCGGTTGTAATGGTTGTTCCCCTTGTGCTGCTTTTCGCAATATTGGGCGTAAGGTTTAGGGGTATGGACAACAACATAATGACGCAGATAGGCTTTGTTGTTCTGATAGGCTTGGCGTGCAAAAACGCGATTTTGATTGTGGAATTTGCAAAACAGCGCGTCGAAAAGGGCGAAGAGCTTGTAAGCTCGGTAAGCCACGCCTCGCAAAACAGGCTAAGGCCCATTTTGATGACTTCGTTCGCGTTCATATTCGGCGTTGTTCCCCTGGCGTATGCCACGGGTTCGGGCGCGGAATTGCGTCAGGCATTGGGCACAAGCGTAATGTACGGAATGATGGGCGTTACATTGTTCGGCCTTATCATTACCCCCGTTGCATTTTACGTAATAAAGCGTTTGACTACAAAAAAAGTAAAAGCTATTCAGTAGAGGAATAAAAGTATATATGAAAATATTTAAAAATAGCATATCTTTGCTGCCGCTTGCGCTGCTTTGCGCATGCAGCATGGCTCCCGACTATCAGGACCCCAAAAAAGACGCCGAGCTTGAAAAGGCTGTTGGCGAAAACTTTTACCACGCCCCAAATTTGTGGACTTCGGCCAAACCCGCCGATACCGAAAACAAGGGTAATTGGTGGAGCATATTCAACGACGCGGTTCTTTCGAATTATATGGAGGAACTTGCCGCCCACAACCCCGATTTGAAATCGGCGTTTTACACCGTAGAACAGGCAAGGGCGGCCGCCGCAATGACGGAGGCGGAATTGTATCCATGGCTTAACGGCGACGCCGAATATTCCAGAACGGGGCTTTCCGACAACACGTTCGGCTCTAGCGGCGCGACATACAACAAGTGGCTTATAGGAGCCAGCCTTACTTGGGATCCGGACTTTTTCGGCAGGGTTCGCAATTTGATGAATTCCGACGCCGCAAAGGCGCAGTCGCTATTGGCCGCCTACAAAGACACAATGCTTAAGCTGCAGTCGGAGTTGGCGACAGCGTATTTTTCGCTAAAGCAATACAATTCCGAAAAGATTTTGCTTAAGGAAACAATAGACGTCCGTCTAGAGCAGGTTAAGCTTGTAAACGAAAGGTTTAAGTCGGGCACTTCCATTTTGGTTGATTTGCGCCGCGCAGAACAGCAGCTATACGAGGCCAAAGCGCAGTATAGCGCGATATTAAAGTCGGCCGACTTAACGAAAGACTACATTGCCCTGCTTTTGGGCAAAACGCGCTCGCAAATAAATATAAGCGACACGGTGTTGTCGGACTCGCTGCCGAAGGCTCCCAAGTGCGTTCCAAGCCAGGTTCTGCAACGCCGCTACGACATCGCGTCGGCCGAAAGGCTTGTGTATGCGGCCAACGAAAGAATTGGCGCTGCCAACGCCGCGTTTTTCCCGACGGTTACCATAAGCGCTTCGGCCGACTACGCCGCGGCCGACATCGACAAACTTTTCGACGCCAGCAGCCTAGCCTGGGGCGTAGGCCCGAGAATTTATCTGCCGCTTTTCCAGGCGGGCAAGCTTTTAGCGCAAAGAAAAACCGCTTTGTACGAGCACAAGCAAATTTTGGAATCGTATAGGGCAACGGTGCTAAAGGCAATGAGGGAAGTGGAAGATTCTTTAACTTCCATAAAGCACCTGGAAAACGAGTATAACGACCGCGAGCGCTGTATGAAAGCCGCAAAGGAAGTTGAAAGCCTCACAAAAAAGCAGTACGACCTAGGCTATGTAGACTACTTTGAAGTTAGCGACGCGCAAAGGCTTTCGCTTGTAAACGAAAGGGAGGTTATAAGCCTGAAGGGCAGCCAGTTTAAGGCCCTAATCCAGCTTATTGTTGCAAGCGGGGGCAGCCTTTAATTTGCGCAATTTAAACAAAACAAAAACGCCGTTTTCGCACTTCGCAAAGCGGCGTTTTTTTGTGCTTGCGCAAATTAAAATTTTTTTGCGCGCAAAAAACGCGCAAAATGCGGTTTATTGTGCGGGCTTTTTGCACACAAATTCCTAAGCAAAGAAACACGAATTTTAGTTCCATAAAGAAAAAACGAAGAAAAAGTTTTGGGAAATCCAACATATTCCCAAAAGTCCAACATTTTTAAACTTTTTTCTTGCCAAAGATTGGCTTAAACACTAGCGTTTTGGGCAACTTCAACAGAGAGGAATTATACATGAGCAAGAAAGCAAAATTGGCATTTTTAACTGCACCAAAAACATTCGAATTCAGGGAATTCGACATACCCGAAACTGTCGGCGACGACGAAATGCTTGTTAAGGTTGAAGCCTGCGGCGTTTGCGGCACCGACGGCCACGAATATTTGCGCGACCCCTTCGGTTTGTGTCCCGTTGTTCTCGGCCACGAAGGCACGGGCGAAATCGTTAAAATAGGCAAAAACGTTAAGTTCGACACCGCGGGGCTTCCCGTAAAATTGGGCGACAAAATCGTTACCTGCATTATCCCCTGCGGCGAATGCGACGCGTGCAAAAACACGCCCGCAAGAACAAACCTTTGCGAGCATTGCGGCATTTACGGCCTTATGCCCGACGACGACGTGCACCTAAACGGCTACTTCGGCCAATATCTGGTTATCCGCAAAAACTCCACTTTCTTTAACGTAAGCGATCTTTCGCTTGATATGCGAATTTTGGTAGAGCCTGCAACCGTTGCCGTCCACTGCGTAGAGCGCGCAAAAACAACGGGGTTGCTTAACTTTGCAACAAAGGTTTTAGTTCAGGGCTGCGGCCCGATAGGCCTTTTGGTTATAAGCGTGTTGCGCACAATGGGTATCGAAAACATCGCGGTTGTAGACGGCAACGATTCAAGGCTTGAATTGGCAAAGGAATTCGGGGCTACGCATACGTTTAACTTTACAAAATACCCGAAGTTCGACGAGCTTTTGGCCGACGTAAAGAAAGTGCACAACGGCCTGGGAGCCGATTTCGTATTCCAGTGCACGGGTTCTGCAAAGGCCGCTGCAAACGCATGGAAATATGTAAAGCGCGGCGGCGGCATGTGCGAAGTGGGCTTTTTTATGGACGGCGGCGAGTGCGCAATAAACCACCACTACGACATCTGCAACAAGGAAATTTCGCTGGTGGGCTCGTGGGTATACACCCCGCAGGATTACCCGATAACATTCAACTTCCTAAAGCGCGCGGTCGGCATTGGCCTGCCCATGGGCAAACTTATAAGCCACAAATTCCCGCTCGAAAAAATCAACGAGGCATTGGAAACCAACGTTTCGATGAAGGGCATAAAAATTGCGGTTGTAATGGAATAGTTTTTTTCGGCAATTTATAAAACAAAAGAAAGGCTGACTAAATGAAAAGATCTCTGATAAACCAAATGTGCCAAGAGGCGAAAGACGTATTCGAAAAACACGGTTGGACACTCCCGCCCGTTCCCAAGTGGGACTTTTCGGATTTCGGCAAAAACGATTTGGACAACTACGCGCTAGTTCTCGTAAATTTGGCCGAAGAAAAGGAATATTGCGAAAAGCTTATGTACGCGCGCTGCGGGCAATATACCCCCTGCCACTGCCACAAATTCAAGAAGGAAGACATTATCTGCCGCCACGGCAAATTCCTTGTAAGGGTATGGGACTGCCCCGAAAAGACAAACGGAAAAATGGTTGTTCTTAACATAAACGGCAAGCCCACCGAATTGGTAAGCGGTGCCGACGTGATAATTCCCGCGGGCAGCCGCATTACGCTGACAAAGGGTATCTACCACGAATTTACCCCCGTAGAGCCAGAAACCATTATCGGCGAAGTTTCAACCGCCAACGACGACGTAAACGACAATTTCTTTACGGACCCCGAAATAGGGCGTTTCCCCGAAGTAGAGGAAGACGAACCCGTAAAATTCAAGCTTCTTTAGTTTATGGAACGCAACGGCATTTTGGGTGCCGGCACATGGATTGTAGACCATATAAAAATGGTAGACGAATGGCCGGCGCAGGACACTTTGTGCACCGTTTTGTCGAGCAAGCCCGCCAACGGCGGCCTGCCGTATAACGTGCTTAAGGATTTGTCGAAAATGAACTTTCCGGCCCCCCTGCAGGGGTGCGGCCTGCTCGGCAACGACGTAGACGGCAAGTTTATAGAAAGCGACTGCAAAGCCCACAACATAGACACTTCGCTTTTTATGTTTTCCGACGAGGCTTCGACGTCGTTTACCGATGTAATGACGGTGCAAAGCACGGGGCGCAGAACATTTTTCCACAACCCCGCCAGCAACGACCTGCTAACGCCCGAACATATAAAGCTTGAAAATTCGAACGCAAAAATATTTTTGGAGGGCTATTTCGGCCTGCACAAGAATATGGACGCCATCGACGAAAACGGCGAAACGGGGCATTCTAAAATCTTTAAAAAGGCAAAAGAGCTTGGCTTTATAACCGCGGCCGACCTTGTGAGCAGAAAGATAGATTTCGAAAAAACCACAAAGTCTTCGCTGCCTTATTTAGACTATCTTTCGCTTAACGAAATAGAGCTTAGAATGCTTGTCGGCAAAGCCGCCGAAGACATTTCGAACATAAAGGACGAAAGCGCGCTAAAAAAGTGTGCGGGCATTGTTTTAAGCCGCGGCATAAACAAGTATATGGTAGTGCATTTCCCCGAATGTGTATACGCCTTCGGGCAAAACGGGGATATGGCAAAGTGCGCCAGCATAGACTTCCCCCGCAAGCTTATAAAGGGCGCGGTGGGCGCGGGCGACGCGATGTATGCGGGCATTCTTTTTGGCGTTCACCAGGGCTGGAATATTGCCGATAGTCTTAAAATGGGCGTATGCGCCGCAACGCAGTGCCTTACAAACGCGGCGGCTTCCGACGGTATGGTAGACTGGCGCGAATGTCTTAAACTCCCCGAAATTTACGGGTACGAAAAATTCTAAAAATGAAATCGTTAGACTTAAAAATAGCAAAAATATTAAAGGGCGACACTAGCCGAAAAAACTTCATAATTGCCGACGCAAAAGACGCCGATATGGCAAACGGCATATATTCCGGCGGCTTTGACGGCACTACGGGCGCCCCGCGCAATATGGACGCCTACCGCGAGCAGATACGCAGGGTTGTAAAGCAGGGCATTGTAGACATTATGCTTATGTCGGCTTCGAATTTGGAGATTCTTGCAAAGGAGGAGGGCTTGTTTAAAAACAGCAAAATTACGCCCGCCGCCCGCGGCAACGACACAACCGACATTTGGGTTTGTCGCAATTCGTGCTACACAAAAGAGCCTTCAAGAGCGTTTTCAAGCGCAAGCATAGACTCGATTAAAAAGGCGGGCGCCGACTTGGCGCTGTATTCGGTTACATTCAACAACCGCTTCGACTACGACTACGAAGCCCTTGCAAAACTAAAGGCTTTTAGGGAAGAGGCCGAAGCCAAAAAGTTTAGGTACTTTTTGGAGGTGTTTAACCCCAATGCCCTAAACGGCATTAAGGAAAAGGATATGCCCTTTTATGTTAACGACTGCATTGCAAGGTGCCTGGCGGGCGTTGTAAAGGCGCAGCGTCCGCTGTTCCTTAAAATTGCCTACAACGGACCAAAGGCAATGGAGGAACTTGCCAACTACGACAGCCGTTTAATTGTGGGCATTTTGGGCGGCAGCTCGGGCACTACGCTCGACGCCTTTACATTGCTGCACGACGCGCAAAAATACGGCGCAAAAGTGGCGTTGTTTGGGCGCAAGATAAACAATTCGCAATCGCCGCTGCATTTTATCGAATGTTTAAGGGCGGTTGCCGACGGCGAGCTAAGCCCCAAAGACGCCGTTAAACTTTACCACGACAAAATGAAAAAGGCCGGCATAAAGCCCAAAGTTTCGCTGGCAAAAGACCTGGCCTTAAGCAACAAGGTTTTGCAAAGCTACGGTTAATTTTTTGGTGTGAAGAAAGCTGCGGCTTTCGGTTAAATAAAAATGGCCTGCGGTGTTTTTTGCCGCAGGCCTTCTTTTTTCGGATTTTTGAATGGAAAACAAAAAACCTTTCGGTGTTTCCCGAAAGGTTTTTTTGTGTCCGGTGTTTTGTCGAAAAACTAGTCTAAATACAATATGTTGAATTTCGTTTTTGCGTGGTAGCTTTCCGAGTAGTTTTGCCCGAAGTGCAGGGAGGATTTTTTGCTGCCGTTGTCGAAGTCGGTTATATTCATGGCAAAGCCTATGCCCAAGCCTTTTTCGAAAGCCAGCAAGCCCAAAGTTTCGGGTTTTAGCTTTACGGTGTATACGCAACCGCCGTCTATTTTTTTGCAGCTTACGGAAAAGCCCGAAACGTCCTGGTTAAACTGCCTGTCCCTAAAGCGGTATTTGCCGTTGGGCGCAATTTTAACCGAGGTCGATTTGCCGAATGTTTTGCTTTCCTTGTCTACAAAGAAAAACAGCATTGCGTTGTCGCCCTTGTTTATGTCTTTGTTGATTTCAACCTTTTGGTCTTTTACCGTGATTTGCAATGCCAGCATATCCTTGTTGTAGCACGCCTTAAACGATGCCGAAAAATCGGTTTTGTCGGGCTTTTTTTCGCCCTTTTTGGCGATAAGCTTGTAGCTTGGCGAATCGCCGGGGTTTTCCTTTACAAAGGCCGCCACTGCCGGCATGTGCAAAGCCGTTGGCCTTTGCCTTTCGCTTTCTACAAAAGGATATGTTGTGGTTTTCTCGTAGCTTAGTTTCGAAAGGTCGCCCCTTACAATCAAGGGCCTTTGCCCGAGCGAAAAGTCTATTTTGTTCGGGATTAGTTTAGAGCCCTGCCTTATGCCGAATGGCATGCTTATTTTTTGCGAACCCGCCAAATATACCGTCAGGTCTTTGGGGTTTTGCTCGGTTGTGGTAAAGCGCACGCTTTCTATTTTGTCTTCGTTGCAGTTCCACATGGCAATAACGTCTTCGTTGCCTAGTTTGTATTTAAGTATGTAAACGTCGGGGTTGCCCGTGTCTATTTTGCCTACAAAGTCGGCGTATTTTGCAATGTCGGATACGCCGCCAATCGCGTAGTACGACGGTTTCGGCGTAAAGTTTGCCCTTACCGTTCCGAAGTTGTTTTCGGCGTTGCTTTCGTCGGTGCCGTCGTCCTGGAAGTCGTACCACCAAATGCCCTTAAGCCACGGTATTGTGCGGGCTAGCAGGTAAAGCCTTGCCGCAAAATCGGCGCTTTGGTTGTACGAATAGCCCAGCCAAATTGTGGGGGTTGTAAAGCCCATTTCGGTTACAAACAGGTCTTTGTCTTTGCCATTATTGTATTTCCTTATTATGGGGGCTACCCTGTTGGCAAGCCTGTCATGCCAGGCTTCGGGCGTGCGGTGAAGCTTGCCTTCGCTGTGGTTGTAGGTGTGCAGGCTGAGAATGTCGCAGTAGTTCATAGTTCCCGCCTTAAGCATTTCTTCGAAATCCTTGTTGCCGCGGCAAATGCTGTTTATTACAACCTTGACGTTTTTGTCTTGCTCTTTTATTGCCTTATACGACGCCTTTAAAAGCTTTGCATAGCCAGCATATGTTTGCTGGCCTTTAAACTTTGCGGGCATGCCGCAGCCGCCGTCCCATTCGTTCCAGATTTGGAAGAACGAAGCTTTGCCCTTCAGGTTTTTTGCCGCAAAGCCGCAAAACCTTGCAAAGGCCTTAACGCTTTCGTCGTCTTGAGGGAAGCCGCCGCCGTTTGCGTAGTTATGGTTGCCGTAGTCTAAAATTATAAGGGGGTTAAAGCCCGCGTCTTTTAGCGCGCCTATGTAGCCGTAGCGCCCGTCCAAAACAAGCTCGCCCTTTTTCCTTTCGGCAACGCCCCAGTAGAATTCGTCGCGTATGGAGTTTACGCCGCCGAATTGCATGGATTCTATTCCCTTTTCAATAAAGCCCTTGTTTTGCCCGTAGTGGGTGTTTGTGCCCACATAGAATTTCGGCTGAATGTCCTGCTGGGCAAACACGGTTGCAGCCGACAGCGCGCACAAAGTTAATATAAATTTTTTCATAATATATAAAATCCTTCAGGCTAAAGTTATTCGAGAATCATCATATAAAACCCGCTCGAGTTTGTCGCGTCGAAAGGCCCTACGCCGCGCCCCCATCTTATAAAGGCGTTTTCGGGGTTGTTTATCGCGGCGTCGTCGCTGTCGTGCGCAAAGAATGAGCCCGCTATTGTTGTTCCGCTTTCAAAGCCTTTTATGCCGAAAAATTCGGGCCTAAAGCTTATTGTATATTTTCTTTTGCCGTCTAAAACTTCGGTTTTTGCCGAAACATATTCCGAATTTACCCCCAAAACAACGGTTTTGCCGCCCAAATGTATTACGGAGATTTTCGCGTTGTTTTCCACAAGCGTTTCGGGGTCTTTGCTTTTAAATTCAAACTGCAGGTAGTCGGAACACTTGTAGTTGTTTTCGCTTTTTGCCTTAACAAAAACATCGTCGGTAATGTCTATGTTAAGGGTAAGCTCTTTTGTGTTGTGGCTTGCCGAAAAGGTGCCCGAAAGGTTCTTGAACATTTCGTCCTGCGTTTCCTTTGTCTTGCGGTTGTCGAAGCGGTTAAAGGAAATATCCTCTACAAGCGACTGCGCCGCGTTTTTGCGCACAACATATTTGTGGCGCGGCATTGAAAGCTCGCTTAAAGCAACGTTAAACGGGTTTAGCTTTATGTCCGCAATTTCGGCTTTCGAAAAATCGCCCTTTAGGATAAGCGGCATATCCCTTGCGGTAAATTCGAGAATGTCGGCTTCGGCTTTTGCGTTGCGGTCTTTTAGCCAGTCGCGGCCGCCCCAAGTTTGGGTGCGTTCGGGGCTGCCCGCAATAAAGCTTTTTATGGCCTTTTTGTCTTTTGCCGAATTTTTGAATTTAACTACGGCTTCGCTGTTGTCGTCGGAATTCCAAATGGCAAAGACGTCTTCGCCGTTAAGTTTGAATTTAAGAATCCAAACCGACGGGAATTTTTTGAACTCCACCTTTTCTACAAAGTCGCCCTTTGTTACAATGTCGGCAATGCTTTTCAGAGCAAAGTATGCCTGCTTGGGGGTAAAGTCCATTCTGATAAGGCCGAAGTTGTCTTCGTTATATTTATAGTCGGTGCCGTCGTCCTGGAAATCGTACCACCAAAGCCCCTTAAGCCACGGGAAACACCTTGCAAGCAAATACACTTTGCAGCTTTCCTTTGCGGTTCTGTAGTAGTCGGAAAACCCGTTAAAGTTTACCTGGTTGGGAAATCCCATTTCGGTTACAAAGGTATATTTCGATTTGCCCGCATTGTGTTTTTTAATGATTTCGTCTACCCCTATCATGCGGAAATACCAGCTTTCGGCCGTGCCGTGCCTGTTTGAATAGTTGTAGGTGTGAATCGACAAAACGTCGCAGTCTTTAATTGTGCCCTTTGCCAAATATTCGTCGAAATAGTTATCTCCGCAGCAGATGCTGTTGGCAACAACTATGGCGTTGGGGTTTGTTTCCTTTATTTTTTTGTAGGTTTCTTTAAGCAAAGCGGCGTAGCCTTCCGAAGTTTGTGTGCCGCGGAATTTACCCATTCCGCAGCCGCCGTCCCATTCGTTCCAAACCTGGTAAAATGGAATTTTGTCGCCGAAAGATTTTACCATAAAAGCCGAAAAGTTTGCAAAGCCCTTGCGGCTTTCGTCGTCTTGCGGGTAGCCGCCGTTTAGGTAGTGGCGGTTGCCGTAGTCTAAAACGCAAAGCGGGGCAATGCCCATTTCGTAGGCTGCATCAACGTAGTTTTGGGTGTGAACGGGCATTTTATATACGCCTTTTTCCCGTTCCGTGCCGCCCCACGAAAGCTCGTCTCTTAAAGAGTTAAAGCCACCCTGTTTTAAGAGCGAAAGCGATTTGCTTAAATAGCCCTTTCTTTGCGCAAAGTGCGTATTTGCCCCCATATAGAATTTTTCGGGGAATTTTAGGTTGCCAAGCTCGTTTTCGGCTTCGGCCTTTTTGGGGGCCTGAACCGTTTTTGTTTCTGCCGGCTTTTGTTGGGGCGCTTGCTGTTTTTCCTTTTGCTGGCAGCCCGCAAAGATAAAAAGCGAGGCAAAAGCCGCCAATGTCTGTATAAAAATTTTAGATTTCATAGTGTGCTGAAAAAGATGTTATTTTTTTGCGGGTTGTTTTTGCATATTGAATTTTGCAATGTAAAATTCGGGCTTGTTAAGGTTGTGCCTTGAATAGTCTACAACAAGCGAATGAAAAGAAAGCGGGTAGTCTATTTTGCCGTCTTTGTCTTTGCCCCACGATTCTATGTTTCCCTTTTTGGGGAATGTAAATTCAACCAAAGTCCATTGTCCGTCTTTGGGGAACGCCGAAGACCTTATCTGGAACATTTCGCCCTTTGCGTCGGTAAAGCGCATTGCTGCCGAAGAAAAGCAGTCGGATTGTGAAGAGAGTATGTAAAAGCTAAATTTAAGCGAGTCTAGCTCGCCTTTATTGTCGGCTACAACGGGCGTTTTTTTCGGGCCTATTTCCAAATACCACATTTTGGGGGCCGAATTTGCCAAAACCTTGTATGCGCTGCCTATGTTTTTTGAATAGTCTTCTATAAGCTCTATTTCGTCGCCGCCAATGCACGAACGCCATTTTCTTTCTTCGCCGAAGTCGGCAAAATCGGCACTTGCCGAAAGCGACAGCCCGACAAATGCAAACAAAGCAAACGCTTTTTTGTAGTCCATAATCCCTCCCGATATTTTTGGTGTTTTGTTTAAATGTTTGGTTTTAGTAATGAGGATATTATCTTTTTGAACGGGCACCGTTTCAAGGAAAAAATATAACGATTAAAAAATTTAAAATTTTGCTCGAAATATTTTTTTTGTATGTATAGCTTTTGGGCAGTATGAATATAAAATATATTGGATTGATGGTGTCGGCGGCGCTTATGTCGTTTGGGGCTTATGCCGCCAACGGGGAAAGTTTGGCCGACAAGGTTTGCTCTTATTCGGGCGGGATAAGCCACTTGCTTGTTCCCACCTACCAGACGGTGCATTTGCCCCAGGGCGAAGTGCGCTTTTACCCCATTCGCAGAGACGGTTTTACCTCGGAAAGAATTTCGGGTTTTCCCCTTGCATACTTGGGACACAGGCGCGACGGCACTTTCAGAATTGCCCCCTATTCGGGCGATATGAAAAACCCCAATACCGACTATTGGTTCGACAACGAAACGTCTAAACCCTACAAATACAACGTATATTTGCAGGAAAACGGCGTAGAGCTTTCGTTTTCGCCCGCAAAAAAGTGCGGTATTTTCGAGCTGAAATTCGACGGCGAAGAAAACGGCGTTTACATTACTTCGCAAAGAGGCAAGCTAACGGCTTCGCAAAAAGACGGCACAATTAGTGGCTACGACTTCTTTTATAGAGATAATCCTAAAAATAACATACGCTCGGTAAAAGTGTTTGTTTACGCCGAATTGGGCAAAGACGTAAAATCGGCGGCGGTTATAAAGAACGGCAACGGCCAAAGCGTGAACGTGAAATTCAACAAGGGCGTAAAGAAGACCGAAGTTAAATACGCAATTTCGCTTATAAGCGAAGAACAGGCAAAAAAGAATTTCGAAAAGGAAATGCGCGGCAAGAGTTTTGCCGAACAAGTTGCCCTGGCAAAACAGACTTGGGAAGACTGCTTAGGCCAAATCCGGATAGAAGGCGGCACTACCGAAGAGCAAAATATGTTCTACACTTCGCTTTATAGATGCCACGAAAGAATGGCGAACTACAGCGAAGACGGCCAATACTACAGCGCCTACGACAACAAAATACACATCGACACAACTTCAGACTTTTATTGCGACGACTGGTCGTGGGATACCTACCGCAATTTGCACCCCCTCTTTACAATCTTAAACCCCGCATTGCAGCGCGAAAAGGTGCTTTCGTATATAAAGATGGGCGAACAGTCGGGCAGAATGCCCACATTCCCGCAAATCTACGGCGATATGCACGGCATGAACGGCAACCACTACGCCTCCATTGTGTGGGACGCCTACTGCAAGGGTATTAGGGGTATAGACCTTAAAAAGGCCTACGACCTTTGCAAAAAAACCATATTCGAAACGACAATGATTCCGTGGATATATGCGCCGGCAATGGAGCTTGACGCATTCTACAACAAGCACGGATACTTCCCCGGCTTGGCCGAGGGCGAAAAGGAAATCTACCCGATTGTAAACGGTTTTGAGCAGCGCCAGGCGGTTACCGTTACTTTGGCGCAAAGCTACGACGACTGGTGCATGGCGCAAATGGCCAACGAATTGGGTCTTAAAGAAGACCGCGATATGTTCCTTAAAAGGGCGGTAAACTACCGCAATTTGTGGAATAAAAAGACGGGCTTTTTTGCTCCCAAAAACGAGAAGGGCCAATGGATAGAACCCTTTAACCCGAAGCTTTCGGGCGGAGTTGGCGCGCGCGCATATTTTGCCGAAAACAATGCCTGGACATACATTTGGGACGTAACCCACAATACCAACGACCTTGTATACGGCCTGTTCGGTTCGGCAAAGGCGTTTGAAGACAAGCTCGACAGAATGTTCATAGAAACTTTGGGTTGCCCCCGCAGAATATGGCCCGACAGAATGCCGGACTCGACGGGTATGGTAGGCCAGTTTGTAATGGGCAACGAGCCCAGCTTGCACATTCCGTATTTGTACAACTACATAGGCAAGCCCTGGAAAACCCAGCGTTTGATACGCCGCCTAACCGATATGTGGTTTAGAACCGACTACTTCGGTATGCCCGGCGACGAAGACGGCGGTTCGATGAGTTCGTTCTACGTATTCTCGGCTTTGGGCTTTTACCCTGTAACCCCCGGTATGCCGATGTACGTAATAGGCACTCCCTTCTTTAAGAAGGCCGAAATCAACCTTAAATCGGGCAAAAAGTTTACGGTTGTAGCCAACAACTACGCTCCCGAGCACAAATACATACAGTCGGCAAAGCTTAACGGCAAGCCGCTTAACCGCTCGTGGATTACGCACGACGAAATTATGAACGGCGGCGTTTTGGAATTCGAAATGGGCTTGCGCCCGAACAAAACTTGGGCAACTACAATAGACGCGGTTCCCCCCTCGTTCGAATTTAAAAAATAGCGGCCAGATACATTAAACGCAAAAACCTTTCGGGCAGTTCCGAAAGGTTTTTTGTTTTTTTTGAAAGCCGCAATATTTGGCGGCGTATAGGTACTTTTAAAGCGAGTGTACCTGCCTGAAAACTTCGGCAAAAGGGTTTACAATTTCTATTTTACGGGCGTTTTGCCCCAGTGTTTTCAGCTTGTCGGCGATAAGCTCGGTGCTGTTGCATTCGCGCGAAACGTGCGCTAAATATACCCTGCTTAATTTTTCGAAATCTAATTGCTGCAAAAGCGAAAGGGCGTCGTCGTTCGACAAGTGGCCGCTGCTGCCCCTAATGCGCCGTTTAAGAGAATAGGTGCGGGTTGAATTTTCAAGCATTTGCGGGTCGTAGTTGGATTCCAGCACAAGCAGATTTGCAAGCTTTGCCATATTTATGCAGTTTTCGCTTAGGTAGCCTAAGTCGGTCATCCACACAAAATTTTCGCCGTCGCAGTCGAACCTGTAGCCTACGGTGTCGTTGGCGTCGTGCGGAACCGAAAACGACTGCACCTTCATTTCGTTATATTCGAACAAGTCGCCCGTATGAAAGATTTTCCAGTGCAGCTTCTTCGATTTCGGATATTTTGCCATAACCATTTCGGCGGTCATTTCGTTGGCAAAAACGCAAAGGTTTGGGTATTTTGAAAGGCTGTTTAGCATTTTGCAGTGGTCGCCGTGTTCGTGGGTTATAAAAACCGCGTTTATGTCGTTTACCGTAAGCCCGTTCGGCTGCAAAAATTTTTCAAGACTTCTTATGCCTATGCCCGCGTCGATTAAAACTTTGCTTTGTTTGTATTGCAAAAGCGAGCAGTTGCCGTTGCTTGAACTGGATATAACATGAAATTGAATCATCTTTAATTTTTAAACGGGCATACTAGCGGCCAATATGCCTTTTTTGCAACAGATATTTTTACCGCAATTTTCAAATTTGCTTGAAAAAAACGGGGTGTGCGGTTTTAATATTTCGTCAATAACAACTTTAACACGGTTTTTTAACAACAAAAAGAAAGAGCAAAAAATTATGGCATCTCCTAGACCCTTGAGAGTTGGTTTAATAGGCGGCGGCGCGGGCGCATTTATTGCGCAGCCCCACCAAAAGGCTATTCATTCGGACGGTACGCGCAGAGTAGTTGCAGGCGCGCTGCACCCGAATCCCGAAATTGCGATGAGCGAAGCGGCAAATTGGCCGTATCCGATTAAAGGCTACGAATCGTACGACCTTATGCTGGAAGACCAAAAGAAACTTCCCAAAGAAGAACGCCTAGACTATGTTCTTATTGTAACCCCCAATTTTGTACACTTCGACCCTGCAATGAAGTTTGTGCAGGCGGGCATTCCCGTTATGTGCGAAAAGCCTATGACACTTACCCTTGAGCAGGCCGACGCCCTTGTTAAAGCCGTAAAGGAAAAGAACGTTCCCTTTGCAGTTGCACACACCTATTTGGGCCACTGGACAACCTGGTTTAGCCGCTTTATAGTAACAAGCGGTCTTTTGGGCGAAATCCGCTTTGTAGACGCTTCGTACCTGCAGGGTTGGTTGGCCGAAAAGCTCGAACAAAAAACCGAAGTATGGCGTACGGACCCGAAAAAATCGGGCAAGTCTCTTTGCGGTGGCGACATTGGTATTCACGCCTTAATGCAGTTGCGCTTTGTTACCGGCTTAGACGTAACAAGGGTAAGCGCCCACCTCGAAAACTTTGTTCAGGGTCGCGTGCTAGACGACAACTTTATGGCCTATTGCGACCTTAGCAACGGCGGCAAGGCAACGGTTCGCGCTTCGCAAATCTTTACGGGGCACAAAAACGACCTTTCGCTTGAAGTTGTTGGAACAAAGGGTACTTTGCGCTGGAAGCAGGAAGAATCGGAATGCGTGCGCATTAACATGATTAACCAGCCCGACAGGGTTTACTGGCGCGGCGGCATAACCCCCAACGACGGCTTCCTAAAAGACGTTCCCGAATGGCTGCTTAAGGAACCTAGAATTCCCTCGGGGCACTTTGAAGGTTTCCACGATGCCTACGCGCGCTTGCACCGCAGCTTTGAAGCCGACGTGCGCGCCTACTGGGAGGGCAAGCCCTTTAAGTGCGACGGTTCTAAATACGCTACTGTAGACGACGGCAGAACGGGTATGGCCTTTGTAGAAGCCGCGGTAGAATCGAACCAAAAAGACGGCGCATGGGTTAAAATGCCCTAGTTGTCTGGTTTTAGGCTAAAAACAAAAAATGCTTCGGTTTTATTGCCGAAGCATTTTTTTGTGTCCAAAAATTTTGCAGCTATTTTGCGGCTTTTTGCCCTTCGGGCGTCTCCACCAAAACAAAGGGCTTTAATACAAGGCGCTTGTTTTTTATGGCGTCTAAGACAAGTTGTCGGGCCAGTTTGTTTCGCGGCAGGGCCGTGTCGTTTTTAGATTCTTCGCACATCTTGCGTCCCTCGTTGTTGTTCCACAAATCCATACAGCGCGCTCCCATCGTGTTTAGAAATGAAATTTCGTAGGCGTCGGTAAAGGCCTTTGCGCGCTTTGTTCCTATTTTGTCGGCAAGCATAAAGCTAAAATACGCGTGGCGGAATGCGTCGGCTTCGTTGTCTACCGGGTCTATGCCTGGGAAAAGCTCTTCTACAAGGGCAACAGTGTGGTTTTTTAGAATTCTTGCGTAGTGCGCGCCTATGGGGTCCCTAAGGGCTTGCTGGTATACTCCGCGGCCACCGGGGTTAAAGTTCAGCTTTTTATAGATTCCCAAAACGCTTACGTCGTTCTTCGAAATGCTGTCGGGCGTTTCAAGCTTTATGTCGGAAATGTCCTTGCCCTGTAGCCTTTGGGCCTCCTCTTTGCCCGCAATAATTTCGTGCTCGGTTTCGGGCATGCTTATGCAGCCGCAAAGCGAAAAAACCGCAAATACGGCAAGCGTTTTTACTGTAAAAAATAAAAGGTTCTTGGCCATTTTTATATAGACAGTTTTAAAAAATAAAAGTTTCGCAATATATGCTATCGTAAAAGTTCCGAAAAACAAAAAAGGGGAGGCAAAAAAGCTCCCCCGCAGTAAAAACCAAAGCTTTTGCTACCCTTTAAAGGCCTGTTTTATAAGCTCTTCGGTTGTGGCGTTGCTTCCGAGTTTGTCCTGCGCTTTGCGCACCGCCTTGTCGGCATCGGCCAATTTGTAGCCCAGGGCAACAAGGGCCGCAACCGCGTCGGAAAACGCCGAAGTTTGCGCATTTTGCGGGCCGCTTTCGCCGCCTTTTGGCGAAATTGCAAGCGATTGGTTTTGCATAAAGTCGCGCAATTCAACAATAAGGCGTTCGGCGGTTTTTTTGCCTATGCCGGGGCATTTCGAAAGCAGGGAAACATCGCCTGCAACAATGGCGCCCTTTAGGGTTTCAACCGACATTCTGCTTAAAATGTTAAGCGCAATCTTCGGGCCTATGCCCGAAACTTTTTCAATTAAAGTCTTAAAAAAATCGCGCTCGGTTTCGTTGGCAAAGCCGTATAGAGCTTGGGAATCTTCCTTATAAACGGCAATAGTGTGCAGAAAAACCTTTTCGCCTACGCGCGGCAGGTGTTCCGCCGTGGTAATGGGAACGTTTACTTCGTAAAAAAGCCCCGACGCCGTTTCGACAACAGCCGAAAGCGGCATACTTTTTGCCAAAATGCCCTTTATGGCTACAATCATTTACTTTAAATTTAAAACGTCTTCCATTGCGTACAAAGCGGGTGCTTTGTCTGCCACCCATTTTGCCGCCCTCAATGCGCCGTTGGCAAAAATCTTGCGGTCGGCCGCCTTGTGGGTAAGCTCTAGCCTTTCGCCGTCGGCCGCAAAAATAACGGTGTGGTCGCCCACAACGCTGCCGCCCCTTAGCGAGTGCACGCCAATTTCGCAGGCCGAGCGCTCGCCCGTAATGCCGCAACGCCCGTATTTTACGTTCGAGTCGGGAACGTCTCTTGCCTGTTGGCAAATTTTAAGGAGTTTGTCGGCCGTGCCGCTGGGGGCGTCTTTCTTGAACTTGTGGTGCATTTCCACAATTTCTATGTCGTAGTTGTCGGGCAAAATTTCGGCGGCAATCTTTGTAAGGTAGTTTAAAAGATTTACGCCAATCGAATAGTTGCCCGCCCAAACTATGGGGATTTTCGAGGTGTATTTTAAAATTTCGGCGCGCTGTTCCTGCGAGTGGCCCGTAGTTCCTATAACAAGGGGTTTCTTGTTTTCGGCGCAAAGCTTGGCCAAAACGGGGGTGACGTCTCTAAACGAAAAGTCTATTACAACATCTACGCCGTTTATAAAATCGGCCGGGTTGTCGCCCATATCGGTTTTGGCCGCAATTTCGCAACCGCAATCGGCGGCGGCCGACGCAATGGCGCAGCCCATTCTGCCTTTGTATCCGTTAAGCAATATCTTTAGCATAAACCTATTTCCTTGCATGTGTTAAACAGTTTTTCGGCATTTTGCGGCCTCATTTCGCAAAGCGGAAGCCTTACAAACGGCGACTTAATCATCTTCGCAAAAGCCAGCGCCGTTTTGGCCGGCACGGGGTTCGGCTCTATAAACAAATCCTTAAAGAATTTTGCGTATTTTGCGTTTATCTTTTCGGCTTGGTCGAATTTGCCGTTTTCTATAAGGTCTACAAATTCCACCATTTCGGCTGGAATAAGGTTCGAGGCTACGCTTACAACGCCGCGCGCGCCGGCCTTCATAAATTCCAAAGTCAAGCCGTCGTCGCCGCTTAAAATCGAAATTGCGTCGCCCGCCTTTTTGTGCAGGTCTATAACCTTTTCAACCTTGCCGCCAGCTTCCTTTAGGGCGCAAAAGTTCGGGAATGCCTCCCTTAGGCGTATGGCTGTGTCGTTTTCTATGCCTATGCCGCAGCGGCCGGGAATTGAATATAGCAAAATGGGTTTTTCGGTAACCTTTGCAATTTCGGCAAAGTGCCTAAACACGCCCTCCTGGCTGGGCTTGTTGTAGTAGGGTGCAACCGAAAGAAAACCGTCTACGCCGTCTATGTCGGCCTCTTTTGTGTAGCGTACCGCCTCCTGCGTGCAGTTCGAGCCCGTACCCGCAAGCAGCGCAATGCGCTTGTTTACAAATTTTGCGGTTTGTTTTATAACATCTATGTGCTCGCTTTTGGAAAGCGTGGGCGATTCTCCCGTAGTGCCAACCGAAACAATGCCCGCAACGCGGGCCTTTACCTGTTGTTCTACCATTTGCTCAAGGCTCGCGTAGTCTACCGAGCCGTCGTCGTTCATCGGGGTTATGATTGCAGTCCAAACTCCCTTAAAATCTATTTTATTCATATTTAGCTTATATTATTGAAATAATTTTCGGCGCACGGCAACAAATATTTACTGGAATATGTTTATGGAAAGGAAACACTCCCTTGCAAACCAAATTAGGGCCAGCAAAACCGCCAGCCATATTATTATTTTCAGCGAGCGCGACGTGTTGCCTGGAATATCGCTTCGGGTGAATTTTGTCTGCCTAATGCTCTTGCGCCTTTCGAGAGGATTGGTTAAGTCGAACGGCAAATCCTTTTTAACATAATATACCTTTTTCCTCTTTCTGAAAAACATAAGAATACGCTACTACCGCAAAAGGGCGGTGTCTATAAAATTTTGTATGTTTTTTGCTGGGTACTTTCCCCGAGGTGCGGCCAATAGTCTGCGCGGGCTTTCCCCGAAAAATGGGACAGGCGCAAGTCTTTCGAACTAGCGCCTGTCTTTCTGTATATATGATGGGGGAGGAAAATTATGTTTATAATATCGGTCGGATTTTCCAAAAAATCAAGAAAATTTTTAAAAAATTTTGCAATATTATAAATTTTGCCGCCTATTTCTTTTCTTCGTCTTTTTGCGGACGCGGGAAAAGAATTACCGGGTCTTTAAGCGTTTTGCCCTCAAGGCTGTTGCCCCATACTAGGTTGTCGCCCCAAGTTTCAATCTTAGGCAGCGAAAGCAAGTCAAGTATTTTTGCGCTTATTTCGGGCATTACTGGGCTTAGAGTGCAGGCCGCCAAACGCAGGGCTTCGGCCATATTCGCCAAAGTTGTAAGCAAAAGCTTTTTGTCGGCGCTTTCGGCCGACTTTGCAAGCTTCCACGGGGCGCGCTGTTCTGCGTATCTATTTATGGCTCTGATAAATGTAAATATCTTGTCCAACGCCGTGTGGAACTGCATTTGCCCGTACAAGTCCATAACCTGAGGGGCGGTTTTTGCCCAAAGCTCTTTAAGCTCGCTTTCGGCGGCTTCGCTTACTTCGGCTGTGGCCACTTTCGATTCGCAATAGCGCTTTGTCATATTCAAAAGCCTGCTTACCAAATTGCCCAAGTCGTTGCCCAAGTCGGAAGTGTACCTTGTAAGGAACAAGTCGAACGAAAAGTCGCTGTCTTGGCCGACATTCATTTCGCGCATAAGGAAATATCTGAATGCGTCGGCGCCGAACATTTCGGCAAGTTCCAGCGGGTTTACAATGTTGCCCAGGCTTTTCGACATTTTTTCGCCCGAAGAAAGCCACCAGCCGTGAACTAAAAGCGATTTTGGCAGGGGTATGTTTGCGGCTTTCAGCATAATGGGCCAATATACCGAGTGCGGGGGAACTAAAATGTCTTTGCCTATAACGTGGAAGTCGGCAGGCCAGTATTTTTCGAAATCGGGCGTGCCGTAGCCCGCCGCCGATATGTAGTTTACAAGCGCGTCGAACCAAACATAGGTTACAAAGTTTGTGTCGAAAGGCAGCTCTATGCCCCATTGCAGACGCTCTTTCGGCCTTGAAATGCAAAGGTCGTTAAGGGGTTCTTTAAGGAATTCCAAAACCTGCTTTGTTCTAAAGCGGGGGAAGATAAAGTCGTCGTGCTCTTTAATGTATTGTATAAGCCAGTCTTGATACTTGCCTATTTTGAAAAAGTAGTTCGACTCGGTAATTTCGGAAACCTCGCCGAAAATTTCGGGCCACTTGCCGTCTACCTTGTCTTTTTCCTGCAAAAACTGTTCCTGGCGTGCAGAATAAAAGCCCCTGTATTCGGCTTTATAGATTTCGCCCTTGTCGAAAAGCATTTGCAGAATGTTTTGCACAACCTTTATGTGGCGCGGTTGCGAGGTGCGTATATAGTCGTCGTTGGATATGTTCAGTTTTTTGCACATATCCAGAAATTGTTCGGCGTGCATGTCGCAAAATTCGGCCGCGCTAATGCCCGCTTTGTTTGCGCTTTGCTGCACCTTTTGGCCGTGTTCGTCCAGGCCCGTAAGGAATTTTACGTTGTCGCCCTTAAGCCTTCTAAACCTTGCTATTGCGTCGGTTAAAACTTTTTCGTAGGCATGGCCCAAGTGGGGCGAGCCGTTTGCATAGTCTATAGCTGTTGTTATGTAAAAAGATTTCATTTTGCGTAAATAAAACTCCTTATGGCTGTGTTTGTCAAATTCTTTGATATTTTACAACGCCGCCTACTGCGGTTAAAAGCACGTTGCAGTTTCCGTCTAAAAGGGTAAGGTTGGCCTTAAAGCCCTTTTTTATAAGCCCGCAATTTTCTATGCCAAGCGATTTTAACGGGTTGTACGAAAGGCATTTCGAGGCGTTTATAACACCCATTCCAAGCCCGATAGAAGCGTTTTTAAAGGCTTCGTTTAACGCCAAAACGCTGCCGGCCAAAGCGCCTTTATTTTGCACCAGGGCCGTGTTGTTTTTAAGGGTTATCGGAACGCCGCCCATAATGTAGTCGCCGTCGGGCATTGCCTGCGCCCTTATTGAATCGCTTATGAAAATTATTTTTTTATTGTCTTTTAGCTTAAGCAAAATCTTTAGGGCGTCTTTGCAGACGTGCTTAAAGTCGGCTATAAGCTCCAAATAGGTGTCGCTAAAATACAAGCCCGCCCCCACAATGCCCGGTTGCCTGTGCGTAAAGGGCGAGCACCTGTCGAAAAAGTGCGTTATGTTTTTTAGCCCGAGCTCGTGCGCCTTTGCAAAGTCCGTAAAAGTTGCGTTGCTGTGCGCGCAGGAAGGCACAATGTTGCGCTTTATAAGCTCCGCCGCAAAAAGCCCGTTTTGTTTGTCCTGCTCAATCGAGTACGAAACTTTTGCAATCGTGTATATTCGCCTTAGCCTGTCTATTTCGGATATGTCGCACGGTCTTGCAAATTCGGGGTTTTGGCTGCCTGCAAATTCACTGTTTATAAACGGGCCCTCCAAATGCGCCCCCAAAAATTCGCAAAACTTTTCGCTTTTGGAATATTCGGCGCACGCCCGCAAAAATTCGGCTATTTTCGGCTCGGGCAAAGTAAGGCTGGTGGGCAAAATTGCGGCAACGCCCTCTTTAAGCTTTTGCTCGGCGATTTTTTCGAAATCAAAAATGTCGCCGTCTGAAAAGTCGCAATTTAGGCAGCCGTGCGTGTGAATGTCTACAAAGGCGGGCAGCAGCAGCGCGCCTTTTGCGTCTATTATCTGGGCGTCTTTCGGGGCCTTTATTTTGCCGAAGTCGGTAATTTGCCCGTTTTCGGACAAAAGCGAGCTATCGGGCAAAATTTCGTTTTCGCCGGCAATGTTTGCGTTTGCAATAAAAAGTTTCATTTGTGGTGGTAGCCGGTGTTTGCAGTAATGCTCTTTGCCCTGTAAAGCTGTTCCGCCAAAAAGGCCCGCGCAAATTCGTGCGTAAATGTCATTTTAGAAAGCGCTACAATCTGCTTTGCAAAACTTTTTGCCCCGCCGCTTAAACCGTAGGCGCTGCCTATCAAAAAGGCCGAGTTCGGGTTTTTCTCGAGCAGCTTCGAAAACTCTTCCGAGGTAAATTCCGCCCCCTCTTCGCCGAGCGCAAAAACCGAGCCTTTAAACTTTTCCAAAAGCTCGAGCATTTTTTGTCCCTCCTTTTCAACCGTGCAGTCTTTTATTTCGACAAGCTCCACCTTGTCGAAACGCGCAAGCCTTTTAATGTACTCGTCGGCAAGTTCGGCGAGCTGCCTGTTTTTCATTTTGCCGACTGCAACGATTTTTATCATTTCCAGAAGTCGAAAACTTTTTCGCAAACGTATTGTTGGCTGTCGGCGTCCAAGTCGGCGTAAATGGGCAGCCTTACAAGGCTGTTATACGCCTTTTCGGTTACGGGCAGGCTTTGGCGCCCCCTTGCCGAAAACTTTTCTCCCATCGGAGACATATGCAGCGGCGCATAGTGCGAGCATGCGGCAATTCCGTTTTCCTTAAGGTGTTTCATAAGAGAATCGGCAACCTTTTCCGATTCGGTTAAAAAGTAGAATATGTGGGCGTTGTGCTCGGCTTTGGGCAGAATTTTGCCTATTTTTATTTTGCCGGATTTTTCGAGAGGCGAAAGCTCTTTTGCGTAAATATCCCACTTTTGCACGCGTTTTTGCGTAAGCTCTTTTGCGTGCTCTAGTTGCGAAAGCAAAAAGGCGGCGTTGATTTCGCTTGGCAGGTAGCTGCTGCCCAAATCAACCCAGGTATATTTGTCTATTTCGCCCTTGAGGAACTTGCGGCGGTTTGTGCCTTTTTCCCTGATTATGTAGGCTTTGTCTTCGTATTTTTGGTCGTTTACCAAAACCGCGCCGCCCTCGCCGCAAACTATGTTCTTTGTGCCGTGAAAGCTTACCGAGCCCAGCGGGCCGAATGTTCCCAACGGCTTTTTGCCGTAGTACGAAAGCATTGCCTGGGCGGCGTCTTCTATAACCATAATGTTGTGCTTTTTGGCCACGGCGCAAATCTTGTCCATATCGCAGGCAGCCCCCGCATAGTGCACGGGAACAATGGCCTTTGTCTTTTCGGTTATAAGGTTTTCGAGCAAGTCGGCGTCCATATTCATTGTAGACGAATCTACATCGCACCAGACAAGTTTTGCACCCCTAAGGGCGAAGGCGCTTGCGGTGGAAACAAATGTAAAGCTCGGCAAAATAACTTCGTCGTTTGGCTTTATGCCGGCAAGGATTGCGGCCATTTCGAGACTTAGAGTGCAAGAGCACGTTAGCAGCGCGCAGTTTGTGCCACAAAGCTGCTGCAAAAGCTCGTGGCACTTTTTCGAAAACTGGCCGTCGCCCTGCAGATAGTTGTTGGCTACAGCCTGTTTTATGTAGTCGAATTCGTTCCCGCCCAAAGAATTTTTATTGAATGGAACTTTCATTGTAGTCTATAAACCTTTTGTTTTTTCTCGAATATAATATAAATAGCAGCCCCGCGAAAATCGTGAAAACCGAATAGAATGTTCCGCGGCTCAACCCCATAATGAGCGTTATGCCCCTGTCGGGCTCTCTGAAAATTTCGCAGATTATCCTGAATATCCCGTAAAGAACAAGCCATTCGCCCGACAGCGCGCCAAGCCTGAATTTTGTGCGCCAAAACCTTGTTTGCGCGTAGATGAAAAGTACAAGCCCCTCCAAAAACGCTTCGTATAGCTGCGAGGGGTGTCTTGCCAAAATCTGGTCGTAGGGCAAATTGGGCGCGCTGTTGGGAAATATCATTGCAAGGCTGCAATCGCTGACTTTGCCCCACAATTCGCCGTTTATAAAGTTTGCAAGCCTGCCGAAAAGTATGCCGCAGCTTGCAACGCTAACGACAAGGTCGCCTATATATAGAAAGGGGAGTTTCCTTGATTTCGCAAAAAGCCACGCCGCCAAAATTACGCCTATAAAACCGCCGTGGCTTGCCATTCCGCCGTGCCATACATAAAACAGCTCGAGCGGGTTTGCGCAAAGCTCGCCGAATTTGTAGAACAGCATATAGCCGAGCCTGCCGCCGAGCAGCACTCCGAAAAGCATGTAGCATATAAGCGAGGAATTGTCGTCGGCGCTTAGTTTGCTTATGCGCTTTTTCGAATATAGGTTAAAAAGCAGCAGTGCCGCAACAAAGCCCGCCAAATACGAAAGCCCGTACCACCTTATTCCCTCCAAAAAGAAGCCCTGCGGAAAATGCACCGCAAAAGGGTCGAAATTCACAATATATTTGCCTGAAAAAAGATTGAACATTGCCTTTGTTATGCTTTAATTTTAGGTACAGTAAAAAATAATTGCTAAAAATAGCGAGTTTAAATTTATGGCACAATTCGACATAAAACAGGTTGTATCCGAAAATTTCGGGCGAAACTACGAACTTCACGACAAATACGTGAACAGAACTTTGGCGAAGGTTTTAAGAACCATCGGTTTCGACAAGGTGTATAAGTCGGCAAAAGGCGCATATTTATACGACGCCGAAGGCAACGACTATATGGACTTTTTAAGCGGCTACGGCGTTTTCGGCTTGGGGCGCAACCATCCCGTGGTGGGCAAGGCCATTAAAGACGCAATAGATATGGATTTGTCGAATATGGTGCAGCTGGACTGCGCGCTGCTTAGCGGCCTGCTTGCCGAGCAGTTGGTAAAGCGCGCGGGCGGCAAAAGAGACGCGGTGTTCCTTTGCAACTCGGGCACCGAGGCAAACGAAGGCGCTGTAAAATTTGCGAGGGCGCACACCGGCAGGCCGCGCGTGCTTTCTACAACGGGCGGCTACCACGGGCTTACGTACGGGTCTATGTCGCTTACGGTTGCCCCGTGCTTTCAGGAAAACTACGGTCCATTTATTCCCGGCTTTGGATCCGTGAAGTTCAACGACCTAGACGCCCTTGAAGCCGAGCTTAAAAAGGGCGATGTTGCGGCCTTTATATTCGAGCCCATTCAAGGCCACGGCGTATACTTGCCCGACGACGACTACTACCCCAAAGCGCAGGCTCTGTGCCAAAAATACGGCACGCTTTTTATAGCCGACGAAGTCCAGACGGGCTTGGGCAGAACGGGCAAAATGTTTGCGTTCGAGCACTGGAATTTAGACCCCGACATTGTTACCGTTGCAAAAACCCTAAGCGGCGGATACGTTCCGGTGGCCGCCTTTATAACAACAAGGGCAATTCACCAAAGCTCGTTTTCTACGCTGGAAAAATGCGTTGTGCACTCCACCACATTCGGCAGAAACAATTTGGCGTGCGTGGCGGGTTTGGCGTCGCTTGCGGTTTTAGACGACGAAAAGCTTGTAGACCGCTCGCGCGACATGGGCGCAAAACTTGTTGCCGAAATAAGAAAGTTGCAGGACAAATACGACTTTATAAAAGAAGTTAGGGGCCGCGGCACTATGATTGCCATAGAGTTTAGAGAGCCGAAGAAAATGCTGCAGAAAATCGCATGGAAAACGATGAAGGCCGCAAACAAGGCGCTGTTTATACAAATGCTGGTTTCTGCAATGATGGAAAAGCACAGGATTTTAACGCAGGTTGCAAACCACAATTCCGACTGTATGAAGATTTTGCCCCCCTATATCATCACCGACAAGGAGATAGACCGCTTTGTAAGTTCGCTGGACGATGTTCTTAGCCATGTCGGCAACATTGCTGGCAGTTTCTTCGGTTTCGGCAAAAGGCTTATGTCGGCGGCTGCCGAGCAGAACGCAAGCCTAAAGGAAATGGAAAAATCTAAATAAATGATTGGCTATAACGAATTTTTGGAAAATTGCGCAAAGATAAACGAGCGCATTGCCGTAGCCTGCGAAAAGTGCGGCCGCAAAGTTGGGGGTGTAAGGCTTATGCCCGTAACAAAAACGCACCCCGTAGACGCCGCTTTGTTCGCCTACAAGGCGGGCTACAAAGCCGTTGGCGAAAACAGGGTGCAGGAGGCCGTTTCGAAAATTCCCCTTGCCCCGCTGGATTTGCAGTGGGAGCTTATAGGGCACCTGCAAAGCAACAAGGCAAATTTGGCGCTTTCGCACTTTGCAAGGATACAGAGCGTAGACTCCGTAAAGCTGGTCGAAAAACTTGACAACCACGCAAAAGAGCTTGGCAAAACAATGCGCATTTTGCTTCAGATAAACGCGGGCAACGACCCCGCAAAATTCGGTGCCGACATTCAAGACGCCCCAGCCCTTGCCGAAGCCGCACTAAAATGCGAACATTTAAAGGTTGAGGGACTTATGACAATAGCCCCCTTAGATTCCAATTTAGACACGGCTTCGAAATGCTTTTGCAAGTTGCGCGAAATAAGGGACTTGCTTGAAAGCGAATTTTCGGTTAAGTTGCCGGAATTGTCTATGGGTATGTCGGGCGACTTAGAGCGCGCAATACAAGAGGGTGCTACCCTTATAAGGGTGGGCACCGCACTATTCGGCGAAAGATATTATGGATAAGGTATATCTGCCAGAGAACTTGTCCGAAATGGATTTGCCCGAAATACCCCTTGCGGTTTTCGGCGACCCAATCGCCCACAGTTTAAGCCCGCTAATGCAGGGGGCGGCCCTCGATTTTTTGGGAATGGCGCAAAAGGCTAAATACTATAAATTTAAAGTTTCGGCAGATTCTTTGGAAAGCGTTTTGCCAAAGTTTGCCGAAAAAAATTTTTACGGGCTTAACCTTACTATCCCCCTAAAAGAGAAGGTGTTGCAAATAATAGACAAAACCGACGACCTTTCAAAAATGTGCGGGGCTTGCAACACTTTAAAACGCGAGGGTTCTTCGTGGGTAGGCTTTAATACCGACGGCTTCGGCATAGAGTGCTCGCTTAAGGTAAATTTCGGCAAAAGCTTTTACGGCGAAAGCATTTTGATTTTCGGTGCGGGCGGAGCCGCAAAAGGGGCTGCCTTTGCCGCGGCAATAGGCGGCGCAAAGAAGATATATATTGCAAACCGCACCAAAGAAAAGGCCGAAGCCTTGGCTAAGTCGCTAAGAGACAACGGCTTTAATGCAGTGGCCTACACCGAAAATTGGGCAAAAAAAATAGGCGTTATAATAAACGCAACTTCGCTTGGATTAAAGGAAAGCGACAATGCCGTTTGCGACTTTTCGCAGTTCGAAAAATCGGCGGTATTTTGCGATATGGTATATAAAGCAAAAGGGCAGACGGTTTCGCAACTGGCCGCCCAAGAACAAAATATAAAATCGTGTTCGGGCATTTCAATGCTGGCATGGCAGGGGGCAAAATCGCTTCAACACTGGTTTGGGTTCGACTCGGAAACGCTGTTTAAAACCGGCAAACTAATGGAACAAACCTTAAGGGACAACGCAAAATGACGCCTGCGCAACTGCAGTATTTTACCGAGATTGTATGGAACGTGTTTTTCTTTATGCTCGGCGCGTGCGTTGGCAGCTTCTTGAACGTGTGTATCTTGCGAATCCCGAAAGGCGAGTCGCTGGTAAAACCGCCATCGCATTGCGCGTGCGGTGCCCCTATAAAGTGGTATAACAATATCCCGATTTTAAGCTGGTTTATTTTAAGGGGCAAAGCCCCCTGTTGCGGCCGCAGTTTTTCGTTTAGGTATGCCTTTATTGAAATTTTAACGGCGTGCCTGTTTTTGCTGTGCAGGTTGCATTTTTCGGATTATGCTACAGGCTATGTATTTATGCTCTTTTGCTGCATTATGCTTGTTGCGGCCTTCATAGACATCGACACAATGTATTTGCCCGATTCGCTTACCGCAGGCGGGGCATTTTTAGGTCTTATTTTGTCTATAATATTCCCGCAAATACATAACTTCAACTTAAGCGGAGTTATTGCGGTAGACGCCTTTAAAGGCGCGATATTTTCGGTTGTGGGAATGACCGTGGGGGCGGGCAGCGTTGCAATTATAAGGTATTTTTCGCAAATAGTTTTGGGAAAAGAAGCTATGGGCGAAGGCGACGTTATTTTGGCTATTGCAATAGGCGCGTTTTGCGGTTGGCAGGGGGCATTGTTTGCACTCTTTGGGGGGTCGGTTATGGGTTCTTTAATTCTTTTGCCTATGTACCCGATTATAAAGCGCAGGGCAAAAACCGACGAAAGCCTGGCAGTTCCATTTGGCCCGTGGTTGGCGCTGGGCGCGCTGCTTTACGCCTTGTGGCTTAGCCCCTATGTAATAGACTATTTTGAAGGTGTAAAAAAGCTTGTTTGCATGTAGCTTATGGCGCAGGATAACGACATTTGCATAAATTCGTTTATCGAGATGATAGGCGGGCAGCGCCGATACTCGAAATACACCGTGCGCAACTATAAAAAGGCGGTGCAAGACTGGTATATGTGGCTTAAAAACAACGAGTTCTTTAAGGGCGACATAGCCTCGGTAGATAAAATATTGGCAAAAAACTATGCGGCCTACCTTATAGACAAATACAACAGGGCCACCGCAAAAAACAAACTTTCGGCACTAAGCAGTTTTTACAAGTATTTGCTGTGCAGCAATTCGTGCGAAGAAAACCCATTCGAGGCAATACCCAAACCAAAAGGCGAAAAAAATCTGCCCGTGTTTATGACGGAAAGCCAAATACCGCGCCTGCTGGACGCCCCCGAGGCGCTTTTGGCAAAGGGGCAAATAGGTGAAGACGACGCCGTGCGCGACAGAATTTGCCTTGAAGTTTTATATGGTTCGGGCTTGCGCATAAGCGAGTTGTGCGCACTAAAGTGGGGCGATTTGAGTTTGTCGAACCCGCCCAGCGCGCGAATTTTGGGCAAGGGAAACAAAGTAAGGGTTTGCGCGCTTACAAAGTCTACGGTACAGCTGCTTGGGCTTTGGCGTAAAAATTACAGACCTACTTGCACGGCAAACGATTACGTTTTTTGCGACACAAAGAAAAACCCAATGTACCCGCGCCATTTGCAGCGCAATTTAAAAAAATACCTGCTTTGGGCAAATTTGCCCAGCAACATAACCCCCCACAAATTAAGGCACTCTTTTGCGACGCACTTAATAAATGCGGGTATGGATTTGCGCAGCTTGCAGAGTTTGTTGGGGCACGCAAGTTTGTCTACCACACAAATATACACACATATAGGTTTAAAGAAAATACGCGCCGAATATAAAATGGCGCACCCACACGGATAAAAATTTATGAAACACGATTTTTCCTGGATAAAAAACAGAAATGCGGGCATTTTTGCGCACATAAGCAGCTTGCCGTCGTTGCAGGGCATAGGCAACATAGGCTATAGCGCGCAAAACTTTTTGGAGTATCTTAAGCTTGCAAAGGTAAAATATTGGCAGATTTGCCCCCTTAGCCCAACCTCGTACGGCGACAGCCCATACCAGTCGTTTTCGGCGTATGCCGGCAACACCTATTTTATAGATTTTAGGCAGTTGGCGTCTTTGGGAGTTTTAGATTATGCCGACTTGCGCGAAATAGAAGCCTTGCCGCACGACCGTTGCGACTACGGCGCATTGTATCGCCTTATGCCGCCTCTTATTGCAAAGGCGGCAAGCCGATTTTTTGCGGACAAAAGCGCGGCCAAAGCCCTAACAGATTGTTTCGGCCAAACATACGAAAGCTTTTGCAAAGAAAACGCCTTTTGGCTAAACGACTACGCCTTGTTCGACGCTTTAAAAAAGGAGTTTTCGGGGGCGGCTTGGACGCAGTGGCCGAAAGAATTTAAAAATTATAACTTAGCTAAAAAACAAAAACTTACAAAAACAGTATTGGCGGCCGAAAGCACCGCAAAGTTCGCCCAATGGGTGTTCTTTTGTCAGTATGCAAAGACAAAAAAAATTGCAAATGCCTACGGCATAGAAATTATAGGCGATATGCCCATTTTTGTGGCAAAAGACAGTGCCGATTTATGGGCAAACCCCGAAATTTTCGATACCCGCAAAGACGGTTCGCTTAGGGTTGTAGCAGGCGTAGGCCCCGACTACTTTTCGCCCGAAGGCCAGCTTTGGGGCAACCCTCTTTACGACTGGAAAAACGCCTACGATAAGTGTTTGGAATTCTGGAAGAAAAGAATTTTTAAAGCTTTGGAAATTTACGACGTTATTAGGCTGGACCACTTTAGGGCTTTTGCCGACTATTGGGCGGTAGACGCCTCGGCCGAAAGCGCATTAAACGGCAAGTGGCAAAAAGGCCCAGGCGTTAAGTTCTTCGACGCCATAAAGAAAGAATTTCCGAACGCAAAGTTTATTGCCGAAGATTTGGGGCTTTTAAGCCAGGCAGCCTGCGATTTGCGCGACGAGCTGAATATTCCCGCAATGGCGGTTTTGCAGTTTGCGTTCGATTCCGACACAAACAATGCGTATTTGCCTTTCAACCAAAAACAAAACCTTGTATGCTATGTTGGCACGCACGACAACGATACTGCAACTTCTTGGTACGAAACGGCTTCGGAACGCGCAAAAGACTATTTTAGGCGCTATTTTAAAACGGCCGCAAAAGAGCCTAATTGGGATATGATATACGGGGCAATGTTTTCGCCCGCAAAAATAGGCATAATTATGCTGCAGGACATTCTCGGTTTGGGGGCTTTTGCAAGAATGAATACCCCCGGCAAGCCCTTCGGCAACTGGCAATGGCGCGCAAGCTCGCAACTTCTTGACAATTCAAAACATACATCGCTAGGCTACTTTAGGTATTTGTGCGAAATATCGGGCAGGGCGTTTGTCGCAACTAATTCGGCTAAAAAAGAGTTGTAATTTTCGGTAAAGTGGTAGATTATCGAAGATAAAAAATGGAACAGGACTTTGACAGCAGCGAGCTGCGCGACGAACGCAAGCTTTCGGGTATTGCGGCCTCCAATGGCATTGTTTTAGGCAATGTATTCTTTATATCCCACGGAGATATAGAAATAACCCACTATCAAATTTCCGATTCCGACATAGACAACGAAATTGCAAGGCTAAAGGCCGCGTTGGCAAAGACGCGCGAAGACGTGCTTGCGGTAAAAAACGAAATTGCCGGCCGCGTTGGCGAGGCGGAAGCGGGCATATTCGACGCCCACCTTTTGGTTATAGAAGACGTTGCCTTAATAGACGAAACTATAAGGCTTTTGCGCGAAACAAAATATAATGTAGACTATTGCTACCAAATGGCGGTAAAAAAATTCATTGCCGCTTTCGGCGAAATAGACGACGCCTTTATACGCGAGCGCATTGCCGACATAGAAGACGTTTCGCGCAGGGTTATAAACAATTTGCTGGGCAAGGAAAATTCGGCGACATACAGGCTAAGCCACCCGAAAATTATAGCCAGTAGCGACTTTGCCCCCTCCGACTTTGCATTGCTCGACAAATCCAACATATTGGGCATTGTAACCGAAAAGGGTTCGCAAACAAGCCATACGGCCATAATGGCAAGGTCGATGAAAGTTCCCTGCATAGTGGGGCTTTCGGGGCTAAGCGAAAAGCTTGCCACAAACGACTTTGTTTTGGTAGACGGCTATAGCGGCACGCTATTTATAAATCCCCTAAAGGAGACTACCGAAAGGTACGCGCAGGTTGAAACCTCGCACAAGCAGATGGATATGCTGCTTAGAACTTCGCTGCCGTCGCCGAACGAATTGAAAAGCGGCGAAAAGTTCGACATAGATTTGAACATTAGCGGGCTTGCCGATTTAGACGATTTTTCCGTTCAAAATTCGAACGGGGTGGGCCTGTTTAGAACCGAAAACTATTTCATAAATTCGGGGAGTTTCCCCTCCGAAGAGGAGCAGTACGGCGTATACAAATCGGTTGTCGAAAAAATGGGCGGAAAGCCCGTTATAATAAGAACTTTGGATTTGGGCGGCGACAAAAACTTTGCGCTTTTAAACCTTTCAAAAAAAGAGCAAAACCCCTTTATGGGCTACAGGGCAATACGTTTTTGTCTGGACCACGAAGACATTTTTATGAACCAGTTGCGGGCCCTGCTTAGGGCTTCGGCGCACGGTTTGCTTAGGATAATGTTCCCGATGATAAGCGCGCCTTCGGAGCTAAGAAAGGCAAAGCAGTTTCTGGAAACCGCAAAAACCGAGCTTAGGGCAAAGGGTTTGCCCTTCGACGAAAACGTGAAAGTTGGAATGATGATAGAAGTGCCTTCGGCAGCCATCATGGCCGACATTTTTGCCGATATGTGCGACTTTATAAGCGTGGGCACAAACGATCTGACCCAGTATATGTTTGCAGTAGACAGGGTAAACGACAAGGTCGCGTATTTGTACGAGCCTGCAAGCCCTGCAATGGTTAGGGTGCTAGAACACATTGCAAAGGCGGGCACTTCGAAATGCCCCGTTTCGGTTTGCGGAGAGCTGGCGTCGGACCCGATTTTTGCCCCCCTGCTGATAGGCTTGGGTATTACGCATTTAAGCATGTCGGCTTCGGCAATACCCGAAGTTAAGTTTTTGCTGCGCAAAATAACCCTTGCCGAGGCCAAAGAATTGGTTGCAAACCTGTTGCAGATAAAAACGGCAAGGGGCATTAGGGGTTCTTTGCGCGAGTTTTATTATATGAAAATGAAAGACTACCTTAATTTGCCCTAGTAGTTCTCGTCTTTCTTTGCGCTTTTATATATTTGTTAGGTGCGTTGCAAAAAGCGCGCCTTTTTTATTGCGAAACAAAAACCGAAAAATCCCCAACCAAAATTTCGTCGCCCTCTTTCATGTAGGCGGCCGAAAGCTGAAAGCCCGCTTTTTTTGTGCCTTTTGGGGCGGTTTCGGCAATCGCAAATTCTCTAAAATCGCCAAAGTTGCACGGCGACGGCAGCGAAACGTAGCTTCTTTTTAAAACCTTGTTGTTTTTGTCTAAAAACAGGCAAAACAAAGACCATTGCGATCCGATTTGCATTTTCGCCTTTGCCGAGATTTTAAAAAGGTAGCTTTTGCCGGGGGCGGCATTTTCGTATCTTGAAAGACAAACCGATTCGGCCGCGGCTATCTGCAAAAATTCTCCCAAATTAAAGCGCATATTTTCGTAGACTTTGTAGCTTGCCAAAAACTCTTTGGGCATTGGCGAAAATGCGGCTTGAGCGCCCGCGTTTTTGTTTTTAAACGAGTAGTAAAACAAGGGCTTTTCTATTGGGGCGATTTTTAGGAAGTTGTTAAGAGTTTCGCTTTTCGGCTCAATTTCGCCGTCTGCCAAAAACTTTTTTATCTTTTGCGCAAACGCCAACTTCGAAATTGCAATGGGCCATGTTATTTGCGGTATGTCTTTGCATATTTTGCCGTTCGACGAAATGTTTTGCCTTGCAGCCAAAACCCTTTGTTCGGCTTTTTCGCAAAGCGCGAAAAGTTTTAGCGCCTCTTTTGCCGACGCCTTGTCTTTTATTTGAATGTTGCAAAGCTTTTGCTGAAGTTCGAATTTTTTCACAGAGGCTTTCGTAAATTCAAACGCCTTCGAAAGCTCGTAGACGTTTAAAAAGGCTTTCGGCGAATTGGGGGTGTTTAGCGCCTTTTCGATGCAAAGCTGCATTTTGCCGATAGTGTTTGCGTCGAAAAGCGCAAGTGTGCTTTCCTTTAAATATGTGCCCAGCCAGCGCGGCCGCCTTTTTTGCGACGCCCAAACATTTTGCGCGGCGTCGAAAAATTCCATAACAAAGGGGGCGGCCTTGCCGTATTTGAACCCGAAAAACTCCCTTTTTATTTCGTTTAAATCGGCGTCTATAAAATTCAGCTTTTTTAGCACCGCATACATCTTGAAGTTGTCGTATTCCCAAAAGGGAGTGTATTCGCCGAAATATATTTTTGCGCCGTTTTTATAGGCGCAGTCCATCCCCTCAAAAATATGGTTTTCAATGTTGTGCGGCACGGCATAGCCCGTTCCGTGCGCGTAGTCGTATATGCCGAATACTTTGCTTTTTTTGCCCCATTGGGCTATTGTGTCGAAATCCTGCCGCTTATAGGATTCGTCAAAATAGTTTTCCCTGTCGGTTGTAAATATCGGTATCAGGTTTTTTTCCAGCCCAAAGCTGGGCGGTTTTTCGCAAATTAGGTAGGCAAGGCAGCCCAAGTATCTGTCGGGGAATTTCCGCGAAACGATTTTTGCCGCCTTGTTTGTAAAATAAAAAACCTCGCCGCTTTTGTCGGGCGCATTTCTAAAAAAATATTTTTGCGCGCTTTGCGGGTACAGGCTTTCGTCGAAATTCGCGTCGTCGCAAATCGAAAGCGAAAGCCACAATTTGTCGGGGTTTGCCGAAAAATATTTTTCGGCGTAGTCGGCCGCGCGGTAGGCTGCGGCATCGCTTAAAAAATTGGGGTTTTCGTAGCGCAGGTTTTCGGGGTTGCACGCTTTTATGCTTGCTCTGAATTGCGGGCTTGTTTTAAGCAGCTTTTTGGGGAATATGTTTTGCAGGTTGTGCCCGAAGCCCCCAAAGGCCGGGTTGTTGCCGTTTAGTTTTAAAAACAGCATACACTGCGGGGTGGGGTTGTCGGTGTAGACATGCGCCGAGGCAAAGGCGGGCGTAAATTCCCCGTCGAAATTCTTTATGCTTTTTAGTTGCGGAACAAGCCATTGGCTTTTTTGCGTTCCGAAAAACCTAAAGCCGATTTTTTGCAGGAAAAACCCCACGGCGTTTACGGCGTTTTGCGTTTCGGGGTACAGGATTTTTATATTGTTGTCGCAAACCGTAAAGCGGTAGCAGGGGCGTTTTTTGAAATTGTTTTTTAGCGCGTCTTTAAAGGTTGGCGAAGCTTCGTTTATTGCCAGCGCAATGTTTACGGTGCCATTGTCGCCTATTTGCGCGGCATAGCCCGAATCTTTTGCCGCAAATTCGAGAATTTCGCGCAGGATTTTCGCCGCCTCTTTCTCGTTTGCGTCGGCATTTTCGGCAACGGAAATTTGCGCCGAAAGCAGGTTGTTTTTTACAAGGGCGCAATCGGCAAAAGCCGCGCCAAGCGACATTATAATGCCCATTGCAAGAATAAGTGCCCTCATTGTGTGCCGATATTTTAAGTTCCGTGAAAAACGCGCGTGTGCGCGGCAAAAAATACGGCGCAAAAATTGCACCGTTTGCAAACGCTATTGCGAAATGCCGACGCCTATTGTGTAGACGTTAAAGCCCAGCTTTTTAAGCGCGTGTTTGTCCAAACAGTTTCTGCCGTCGAACACCCAGGCGGGCGACGCCATTTGCGTTTTGATTTTCCCGTAGTCTAGCTTCGAAAACTCCTGCCAGTCGGTTAAAACAACAATGGCGTTTGCGCCGCTTGCCGCTTCGTAGGGGGTTTTGCAAACCTTTATGTGGTTGTCGCCCTCGTTTGCGCCCAGCGACGAAAATATTTTTTCGGGCTCTACTTTTGGGTCGTACACCGAAATATTTGCGCGTTCGTTTAAAAAGTAGCGGCAAACGTCTATTGCGGGAGTTTCACGAATGTCGTTTGTGTCGGCCTTAAAGGCATAGCCGAATATGGCGATTTTTTTTGTGGACATTGTGTTGAACAAGGCCTGGCATACGCCTTTTGCAAAGCGGTATTTCTGGTAGTTGTTCATGTCTACAACGCTTTGCCAATATTGGGCCACTTTTGTAAGGCCATAATATTCGCATAGATACGAAAGGTTTAGCACGTCTTTTTGAAAGCACGAGCCCCCGAAACCAACCGAGCTTTTAAGGAAGTTTTTGCCTATTCTGTGGTCGGCGCCTATTGCCGAGGCAACTTCGTATACGTTTGCCCCCGTAGCTTCGCACAGGGCGCTAATGGAGTTTATAGAGCTTATTCTTTGCGCCAAAAATGCGTTTGCGGTAAGTTTGCTAAGCTCGCTAGACCAAAGGTTTGTGGTTATTATCTTTTTGCGGTCTACCCAGCGGGCATACAAGTCTACAACCGTATTTACCGCCTTTTGGCCTTCGGCGGTGTCTATGTCGCCGCCAATCAAAATTCTGTCGGGGTTGTTTAGGTCGCTAATTGCGGTGCCTTCGGCCAAAAATTCGGGGTTCGAAACAATTTGGAAATTTTCGGGGTGCTCCGAATTGGCCAAAATCGACTTTATTGCCGCAGCCGTCTTTACGGGAACCGTTGCCTTTTCGACTATGATTTTTTTGTCCTTGGCGTATTTTGCAATCTGCATTGCGCAGGATTCTATATACGACAGGTCGGCCGCCTTGTTTGCGCCCTCGCCGAAATTTTTTGTGGGGGTGTTTACCGCCATAAAAATTATGTCCGACGTTTCTATCGCCCCGCCCAGATTGGTGGAAAAGAAGAGGTTGCGGTTTCTTGTTTCCTTAACGACTTCGTAAAGCCCCGGCTCGTATACGGGTAGGTTTTCGGAATTCCATTGGTCTATTCTTGCCTGGTTGATATCCACGACGCTTACGTGAATATCTGGACACTTTTGGGCAATAACGGCCATTGTAGGGCCACCTACATAGCCTGCGCCTATGCAACAAATTTTCATACGCCAAACAAAGCTAAATAGTTTGAATATCTTTTCAATGCTTTTTTTAGGAAAATGGGCCGTTTAAAAGGTAAAAACGCCCGCGTTTGCACGGGCGTTTGCGTTGCGGCTATTCGCTTTGCTCGAAAATGTCGCGCGCGCTTTCAAGCACGTTTTTTTCGGGGGCTTTAAATTCCCACGCCCCGCCCAAGGCGCGTATAAGTTCTACTGCGTTTCTATATTCTTTGCCGCGGCTTTCCATAAGCGCCAGCTTTGCCGAAAGGGCGCTTGCATGCGACTGGCACGCCTGAAAGTAGTCTATAACGCCCGCTTCGTATTGCTCTTGGGTGATTTTGTCGGCCCTGTTTGCGGCGTTGTAGGCAAGCAAAAGCTGTTTAGACCGCTGCTTTGTGTGCGCGCTTTTGGCCAGGGCGTTTTCGCATTCCTTTACGGCGTTTAGCACCTTGCTTTTGTAGTCTTGCAAGGCTGCCTGGTGTTTCGCCAAAGCCGCCCTTTTTTGCGCCCTAAGCTTGCCCGCCTGAAACAGCGGTATGTATATTTGCGGGCTAACGCCCCACGCAAACGAGCTTGTGTTAAGCAGCTTCGAAAATGCGGTAGACTCGGTTCCAAGCGAGCTTGTAATAGAAATTGTGGGGAAAAACGCGGCGTTTGCCGCCCCTATGCGGCGGTTTGCGGCAAAAACCATACGCTCGGCGGCGGCAATGTCGGCGCGGCGCTCCAGCAGTTTAGAGGGAACTTCCAGCGGAATTTCGGGCGGTTTGCCTCCCAGGGGGGCAACCTTTATTTTTATTGCCGAAGGCGTTTTGCCCAACAGGGCCGCCATTGTGTTTTTGGCAACGGCCACGCTTTCTTTAAGTTGTGTAAGCTGGGCCGCCGTAGAAAACTGCAGGGCCTTTGCCCTTTCCAAGTCGGCTGCGCTTGCGCTTTGCATTTCGCACCTGCTTGCAACAAACTTTGTCTGGCTTTCCCTAAGTTTTAAAGTGTTTTTTAAAACCGCAATTTCGCTTTGCATTTCGGCTATCGAGAAATAGAGGGCTGCAACTTTTGTCTGTAGCGAAAGCAGCGCGTTTTCGTATTCCATTAAAGCCGACTGCGCCTCGGCTTTCGATGCTGCCAAAACGCTGCGTATTCTGCCGAACAAGTCGGCGTCCCAGGTTAGGGTAGCGCCCAGCGCCCAGTCCTCGAACGCGTTGCCGAAGGGGCGTATCAACGAATGGTCTCCGACTTCGTTTTTAAAATAGTAGGCGCTGCCCGAAGCGTTCGGGTATAGGTGGCTGCGCGTCATAGACGCGGCCTCGGCGGCCTGCTGCACCTTGTAGTAAAGCGACATTATGTCGGGGTTGTCGTCTTTGCAGCTTTGCATATATTCCGACAGTACGGGGTCGTTAAAAACGTCGTACCATTTGCCCCGGCTTAGGGTATCCTGCGGGTTTGCGGTTTTCCACTGCCCCTTGTCGTGCGAAAATTTTTCGAAATTTAAAATTTCCCCTTCGCCTATGCTTTTGTTTGGATCTTCGTATTCGGGGGCTACCATGCACGCGCTAAGCGCGAAAATAGGCACAATAGCCAAAATGTTTTTTATGTTGCTCATTAAATTGCCTTTTTATTTTTGCGCAGTTTTTGCCGTGTTGCGCGGTTTTCTTATTAAATAGAAAAATACGGGGGTAAAAATTAGCCCCACTGCGGTAACGCCCAACATTCCGAAAAACACGGGCGTGCCCAAAGCGTTTCTAAGTTCCGAGCCCGTGCCCGAAGCCACCACCAGGGGCACTACGCCCAAGATGAACGCAAACGATGTCATTATAATCGGGCGCAGCCTGTTCTTTGCGGCGTTCGAAATTGCGCTTGTAATTTCTTCGCCCGAGTCTTGGCGCTGCTTTGCAAATTCCACAATCAAAATTGCGTTTTTACACGCCAAGCCTATAAGAACGATAAAGCCGACCTGCGTTAGCACGTTTACGTCCTGCCCCAAAAGCTGCACGCCCAAAATAGAGAACAGCAATACAAGCGGCACAATAAGCACAACCGAAAGGGGAAGCTTCCAGCTTTCGTAAAGCGCCGCCAAAATAAGGAATACAAACACAACGCACAAGGTAAACGTTATAACCGCGGTTGTAGAGCCCGTGCGCTTTTCCTGAAACGCCAAGTCGGTCCACTCAAGGCCCACGCCGTTCGGCAGGGTTTGCTCTGCAATTTGCTCTATTGCGTTTATTGCCTGCCCCGTTGAATGTCCGCGCGAAACATTGCCCATAATTTCGGCTGCGGGATACAGATTGTAGCGCGTTATAACTTCGGGGCCAACCGTGCTTTTAATCGAGGCAAAGCTGCCTATTTGCGCGGTTTTGCCGTTTTGCAAAAGCACTTTCATTTTAAGAAGGTCGTTTGCCGAGCTTCGGTCTTTGCCCTCGGCTTGGGCAACAACCTTGTAGGTGCGGTTTAAAATGTTAAAGTCGTTTACATAAACCGAACCGAAATTAAAGCTTAGCGCCGAAAATACCGAAGATATGTCGGCCCCCATTTTCTCGGCCTGCTGGCGGTCTATATCCAAACTAATGCGCGGGCTTGCAATGGAAAACATTGTAAGTGCTGTTGAAATCGAGGGCTCTTTTCGGGCTTGGGCGACCATGGCTTTTACGTCTTTTTCTATCTCGCCCAGCCCTTTTGCGGACTTGTCTTGAATGTAGCCTTTAAAGTCGCCGCCCATGCCTATGCCGGAAACAACGGGCGGTTTTATGGCGTAAAAATTGGCCTCCGGAATTTCGGCATACAAGGCCGCCATAAGGCGGTTTATTGAGCCTTCCAACGCAATGCCTTTTGCGTTTCTGGTTTCCTTGCTTTCAAGCTGTATGAAAACCGTAGCTCCGTTCGGCATTCTGCCTAAGTTTGCAATGTTTAGCCCCGCCATAAGCATGCACTTTTGCGCTTCGGGCAGGGTTTTATATATTGTCTTTTCGGCCTTTTTAAGCACGTTTTCGGTGCGCTCTAAAGTTGCGCCGTCGGGCAGCTCTACTGCAAGGTAAAAGTAGCAGGTGTCTTGCGGCGGAATAAAGCCCTTGTCGGATTTGTCGAACACAAACACGGTGGCGGCCAAAAGCGCGACATATAAAAGCGCCAATAGCGCCGAAATTTTCAGAATTTTAAACACGCATTTGCCGTATAAGGCCGCCGATTTTTCGAACAGCTTGTTGAACGCCGAAAAGGGTTTGCCGAAAATTGCGTTGTAGCACTTAATGGCAAAGTTTTCCCTTTCGGGCTTTTCCATTAAAATTGCGGCAACGGCGGGCGTCAGCGTAAGCGAAACAATGCCCGAAATTATGGTAGAGGCCGCTATTGTAAGCGCAAACTGCCTGTAAAATTCGCCCGTAATGCCCCTTACAAAAGCCGTCGGCACAAACACCGCGCTAAGCACCAAAACAATGGCAACCAGCGCGCCCGAAACCTGCGCCATGGCCTTCTTTGCGGCTTCCTTTGCGCTTAGGCCGCCGCGCATATTTCTTTCTATATTCTCTACAACCACAATCGCGTCGTCTACAACAATGCCTATGGCAAGAACCAGCCCGAAAAGGGTAAGGTTGTTTATTGTAAACCCGAAAATTTTCATGAAAAAGAAAGTGCCTATAAGCGAAATCGGTATCGCAAAAAGTGGAATTATTGCCGACCTTAAGTTTTGCAGGAAAAGCACCATTACAAAAACAACAAGCACTGTAGCCTCCAGTATTGTGCGGAACACAGCCTTAATGGAGTCTGCAATATACACGGTGTTGTCCATGCCCACCGCGTAGTCTACGCCCGAGGGGAAATCCTTTTTCATTTCCTCGAAAAGCTTTAAAACTTCGCCCGCCGTGTTCGACGCGTTAGACCCGGGGGTTTGGTATACAAGCAATGCTATTGCGCTGCCTTCCTTGTAAAAGGCGGCGTCGGTATAGGAATATGCGCCAAGCTCTATTCTTGAAACGTCGCGCAGGCGCACAAGTTTGCCCGCTGGGGTTTTTGCAACGATTATGTCGGCAAATTCGCCCGCTTCGGTAAGGCCGCCTTTTGTCTCTATCAAAATTTCGTGCGAGGCGTCGGGGTTGCCGGTGGGCGACTGGTTTAGCTTGCCCGAGGCTACGTTTTTATTCTGCTTTTTTATTGCGGCATATACCTGCAAGGGCGAAATTTTTAGGTCTGCCAATCTGTTGGGGTCCAGCCAAATGCGCATGCTAAATTCCCTGGCGCCGTATTCCATTATAGAGCCAACGCCGTCTACCCTTAAAAGCCTGTCGCGCATTTGGGTTAGATAGTAGTTGGTAATATAGGCGGTATCGCGCGATTTGTCGGGCGAATATAGCCCTATGCCCAAAAGCAGGCTGGGCGAGCGTTTGGAAACGCGCACGCCGATGTTGCGCACTTCTTCGGGCAAAACAGGTTTTGCAACTTCAACCCTGTTCTGCGTTAAAACCTGCGCCTGATTTATGTCGGTGCCAAGCTCGAATGCAATTTCTATGCTTACAGTGCCGTCGGAATTGCAGCGGCTTGTAACATACATCATATTTTCTATGCCGTTTAGCTCCTGCTCTATTGGGGTTGCAACGGTTTTCATCAGCGTTTCGGGCGAAGCCCCCGGGTACATTGCGTCTATTGCTATTGTAGGCGGCACAATGTCGGGATACTGCGAAATCGGCAGCCCCGAAAAGCCTATAGCGCCCAAAAGCACAATTACAATCGACACAACCGTGGCAAAAATCGGCCTGTCTATAAAGAAATCGCAAAACTTTTTCATATTTTTCGCCTAAAGATTTTTATGCTAGTTAAAATTCCAGCTTTTCTATTTGCACGTTTACCTGCGGGTTTTGGGCTGCCCTTTGCAGACCCTTTACAACAACAAGGCTGTCTTTTTGAATGCCGCTTTCTATAACGGTGAATTTGCCGACAACAGCCCCCGTTTTTACGGGAATGTTTGCGGCTTTGCCGTCTTTTACAACAACAAGGTATTTGCCCGTCATATCGGTTCCAACGGCGTTGCTGGGCACTAAAAGGGCGTTGTTTTTTACGCCCTCAAAAACCGTTATCGTTCCGTACGAGCCCGCAAAAAGCCTGTTGTCTTTATTGTCTATGTCGGCTCGCATTACAAGAGATGCCGTAGTAGAATCCATCGCGTTGTCGTAGTAGCAAAGCGCGCCGCAGACAGCTCCCCCCGAATTTTTCGGCGCAAACAAAACCTTGACCCCCTTTTTATTGTCTATGTCTTTTAATAGCCCGCTTGTTTTGTAGCGGAAGGCGTCGGCCGAATTAAGCTCGTAGTATACCTTAATTTTGGAATCGTTTACAATTCTTGCAAGTTTTGTAACATGCGCCGATACCAGGTTGCCTGTGTCGGCAAGGTTTTCGCCAACCTTGCCCGAAACTGGCGCGCAAACCGTTGTGTATTGCAAGTTTAACTGCGCGTTTGTAAGGGCTGCCTTGGCCTCGGCAAGCTTTGCCTTTGCTATAAGCAGCTCGGTTTCCCTTGTTTGGTAAAGCTCTTTGGAAATTGCATTGCGCTTAAAAAGCCCGCGCGCCCTTTCGGCGTTGTCGTTTGCCAAAGCCACATGCGATTGCGCCGCCTGCACATTTGCCTTTGCAGCCTGCAGTGCAGCCATATAGGGTCTGTCGTCTATCTTAAAAAGCGGCGCGCCTTTTTCTACAGTGGCTCCCTTGCCGAAGAACACCTTTTCCAGATACCCTCCAACGCGCGCCCTAATTTCGGCCTCTTCGTAGGCGACTGCGCGCGCGGCGTAGTCGTTTTTAATTTCAACGTCTTTTACAATGGGGTAGGCCGCAACCACTGTGTTGGGCAGGGCGGCGGTTTTTTGTTGGTTTTCTTTTTTGCAGCCGCAAAGCCCGAGCGTTAGCGCAAAAAGCGTAATTGTATATAATTTAAAGTGTTTCATAACGGTTATCTGTTTAATGTTTTTTCGAGTACTTTGTTTAAGGATTTTTCTATAAGCGACAATTCGGCCTCGCCGAACTTGCCCCACGAATGAAGCCGCATTACTGCGGGGCTTTCGGCGGCGTAGGTTCGCACCGTTGCCCACAAAGTGTGCGCAAAAACAATGCGCATATCCTGCGCCAACTTTTCTTTAGACGCCCTTGCAAGCAGCTCCGACAAAAACTCCACGGGCTTTTCGTAGATTGCGGCATACGCGCATTTAAAATACTCCGAGGGGTTGTCCTGCTCTCTTGTCAATATTTGGCAAAGCGGGGCGACAATTTCAACTTTCGAGAACTTGCGTATGCAGTCTATCAAAAATTTTTGCACAAAAAGCATTGCGCCTTTGCTGTCGCGTTTCCTTAAAATTTCTTTGCCCTCGGCGTAGTAGGGGCTAACCGCTTCGTCGAAAAAAGACGAAAGCTGCTCTATAACGGTTTTGTACAGGTTGCGCTTGCCGCCGAAATAGTAGCTAATCGAGGCCAGGTTTACGCCGCTTTTTTCGGCAATCTTCCTGGTTCTGGCTCCGTCTAGCGAGCGCATTGCAAATTCCTCGATGGCAGCCTTTGCAATTCTCGACTTCGGGTCGCTTAAGTCGCCTTCTACAATTTTAGAAATTATGTTTGTGTTGGTCATATGATTTAAACAAATGATTTAAACAAATGAATGAACCGCGTTTTTGTCAATATATTTTTTATCGTAAATTTTTGCGCGCGGCTACAGTGCCCGTTTTTTCAATCCGCAAATTTAAGCGCAAAAACCGCATAGCGCGTGTCGATATAAGGCTTTTTGCGAAAGACAAGATAGGGCGGGCAATTTACGCAAAGCAAAGCCGCAAGGGAATTATCCCCTGCGGCTTTTGTTTTCGGTTAAGTAAGCGTATTTTAAGGTATTTTGATTTTATTCTTCGGTTGCCTTTTTGTATTCTTCGTCGCCGACGGGCTCGTACCACGAATTTTTGTTTGTAGAGGCGTTGCACTCTATTGCCAAATGCGCAAAGTTCGAATTCGGGGCGGCTCCGTGCCAGTGCACAACATTGGGGGCAATTTCTACAATGTCGCCTACATTAAGCTTGCGGGCGGCTTTCCCCTTTTCCTGGTAAAAGCCTGTGCCCGAAACGGCAATCAGAATTTGCCCGCCCGTGTGGCTGTGCCAGTTGTTGCGGCACGAAGGCTCGAAACTTACGTTTGCAACGGATACGTTTAAGTCTTTATTGCTTAAAAGCCTTGCCAAATACGACTTGCCCGAAAAATATTTGGCGTACGCCACATTTTCCTCGCCGAACGGGAATATGCCTGTTTTTGCAATTACTTGATTTTGCACAATGCCCAATATTTCGCCAATTTCGGCGTCGCTTACACCGTTGTTTTTTGCAATGCCAATATGGGCGTTTAGCTGGGGTATAACGTTTTCCAACCCAGCCAGCATTGCAACGGTTGCAATTTCGCGCGTGCGCCAGTCTAGGTTGTTGCGCGCAAAGATATCGCCGAAAAGGTGCGCCTTTAAATATTCGTCTATTGCCGGGGCAAATTCGAAAAGCTCGCCTTTAACTTCGCGGCCTACAAGTTTTGTCTGGTTTTCGGCTCCCGTTTTAAGGCTGTCTTTTAGGCGCTCGTAGTGGGCGGCCTTTAAATTTAAGCCGCGCTCTTTTGTCGCGTTAAAAAGCACGCCAAGCGCGTTTAGGCTTTTGGGAAAACCGCAATAGGCATAAACTTGCACAAAAATTTCCCTATATTCGTCCAAACTTACCGACGAGTTTAGCCCGTCGTTTACTGCGGTTTTTAGCTCGTTTAAATTGCCCCTTGCCGCCAGCGCCGAGGCAACTACTATTTTCTTTTCTTTGTCGCTTAATTTGTTGTTAGCCATTGTATTGTTTGTTGTTAAAATTGCGCACATTAAGGTGCCGTAAAAAAACAGTCGTTTAAGTGTGTTTTTCATACCCGAAATATTATCGTAAAAATTTTGCCCTGTAAATGTGTATTAGAACCTAAAACTTGCCTAATTGTGCCAAGCTTCTGAAATCAACATTTTGGCAGGATTAGGCATAAATTCGGTTCTTGTGTGTATTTACACAAATAATTTCATATGCTAACATTTTGCCCGAAATTTTCCCTGAAATGAAAGGTCTTAAAAATATGCGCATTTGGCTGGACACTCTTATGTTTGCGGCGTTTGTTGCCGCCTTGGGAATGCGCATAACCGACGTTTTTTGGCACGAAATTTTGGGAACGGCAGCCCTTGCATTGTTTGGGTTGCACAATATTTTAAATTGGCGGTGGTATAAAAATTTGCTTGCGGGCAGATATTTTGCAATGCGCAGTTTTAACACAGCCGTAAACGCGGGGCTTCTTATTTTGTGCGCGGCAGTTTTAGTTGCCGGCGTAATAATTTCGCAATACATATTCGGCTTTGGAATTTCCAATATGCAGGCAAGGCAGTGGCACTCGCTTGCGGCGTACTACCTAATGCTGTTTGTTGGGATTCATTTGGGGCTGCATTTCAACTTTATTTTCGGCAAAGCAAAGGCGTTTGCCAAATGCGCAATGGCGGCGTTTGCGGCTTTCGGCGCATATGCGGTGTTCGACAGGGCGTTTTTGCAAAAGCTTTTTTGCGGATACTCTTTCGACTACTGGAGCGGCGAATTGCCCGCAGCGCTTTTTTTTGCCGAAAATGCGGCGATAGTATTTTTAACGGCCGCAATTACGCGCGGCCTGATTTTTATTTTTAACAGTAAAACGAAAGGATTAAAATGAAAGGTTTTGTAAACCATATTCCCGCCAAATTTATTTTTGGCAGCGGTTCGTTCGACAAATTGGGCGAGGAAAAACTCTTCGGCAAAAAGGCCCTGGTTGTTATTTCTTCGGGCAAGTCTACAAGGGCAAACGGCTATTTAGACAGGCTTTTTGCCCAGCTAGACAGGGCAAAAGTTGAATATGTCCTGTTCGACAAGATAGAGGCAAACCCGCTAAAAGACACCGTTATGCAGGGCGCAAACTTTGCGCGCCAAAACAAGTGCGACTTTGTTATAGCCCTAGGCGGCGGCTCGGTTATGGACGCCTCCAAGGCCATTGCCGCAATGGCTGTAAACGACGGCGATTTGTGGGACTATATCCTGTTCGGTAAGGGCGGCAAAAAGCCCTTTGCAAACAAGGCGCTGCCATTGGTTGCAATATCGACCACGGCGGGCACGGGTTCCGAGCTGGATGCAGGCGGCGTTATAACCAACCCCGAAACGAACGAAAAAACGGCGGTTTTCGACGAATCTTTGTTTCCCGTATTGTCTATTGTAGACCCTACATTAACTTTAAGCGTGCCGCCGCGCTTTACTGCCTATCAGGGCTTCGACGCACTTTTGCACAGCGTAGAAGGCTATGTTTCGAAAGGCGCAAACCCGATTTGCGATATGTATGCAATAACGGCAATAGAAAACATTGCAAAATATTTGCCTAGAGCCGTAAACAACGGCAAAGACTTGGAGGCGCGCGAGCATGTGTCGTTCGGCAACTCGCTTTCGGGAATGGTAATGACAACGGGTTCTTGCACAAGCGAACATTCGCTGGAGCACGCCCTTAGCGCATACCACCAAAATCTGCCGCACGGGGCCGGGCTTATTATGATATGCCAGGCATATTTTACCGCGTGGATAGAAAAGGGCGCATGCCCCGAGCGCTTTGTTAAAATGGCAAAGGCAATGGGCTTTGAAAACGCAAAAACGCCTCAAGACTTTATCGAAGCTTTAAAGAAACTTAAAACAGACTGCGGCGTAGACAGCCTTAAAATGTCGGACTACGGCATAGCCGAAAGCGAATTCGAAAAGTTTGCCGAAAACGCGAAAGCCTGCATGGGCTTTTTGTTCGAGGCCGACCAAGTTGCGCTTTCGAACGCCGACTGCGTTGCAATCTACAAAAACTCGTATAGATAAATATATGAAAAGAAAAACATTTTTAACTTTAATGGCAGCCCCCTTTATTTCGGCTGCGGTATCTTTTGGAGAAACTAAAACCGACAAAAACAAAATGCTTATAGTATATTTTTCGTGGAGCGGCAACACGCGCCGCTTGGCACAAACCATAAAGGACGAAACAGGGGCCGACATTCTTGAAGTTGTGCCAGAAACTGCGTATCCAACCGACTACAACCAAACGGTTGCCATTGCCAAAAAGGAGGTAGACGCCAAATTTTTGCGCCCGATAAAAAACGCCAAGGCAAAGCTTGCCGATTACGACGTAATTTTTGTGGGTTCGCCAAACTGGTGGGGCACAATATCTTCGCCCATAAGGACTTTTTTGACGCAAAACGATTTTGCGGGCAAAAAGATTGTGCCTTTTATGACGCACGAGGGCAGCCGCATGGGGCGAGCCGAAAGCGACATAAAAAAGATTTGCGCAAATTCTACTTTGCTGGAGGCTTTGCCCGTTCGCGGCGGCTCGGTTGGCGGCGCCAAAAAAACGGTGCAAAACTGGCTGGCAAAACTTGGCATTGCAAAAAAATAGAATAAGATTTTAGTCCATAAAACAAAGCTTTCGGTAAAACCCTTGCCGAAAGCTTTTTTAGTTTGCATGCGGCTTATCAGACGCTATTGTTGTCTGTCAAAAAGTAGAAATCGGCAAAGACGTATTTTATATGAAGAAGATAATGTTTGCATTTTTTGCGTTTGCGCTTGCGGGTTTTGCCGCGCTAAACGCCGAAACCGTAACGAAAAATGTTTGGCTTAGTAAAGCCGCAAGCACCTATGGCCCCGACGGGCACGGAGGGCAGTGGACCGTAAATAGCAAGATAAAGCTGGGCAACTACTATGCCGGCGGAGAGTCGTATCTGCAATTTAACCTTTACGAAATTGATATTTCGGCCGAATCCATTGGTCTAATAAATTCCATAACTTGCAAAAAAATCGGCAATTTTAATACTCCCGCTAATGGCGAAGCCGATGTTCCAAGCGATTTGCCCGCCTTTTGCCTGGAGATATTTGCGGGCGGCACCGGCAATGCAAAAGCCGACTATGCCGGCGCAAAATTAACATCGTTAGGTAAATTTTCGGGGCTAACTACAAAAGATTTTACGGACGGCTTTACGCTTGGAAATCTCGACATAGATTTATCCGACGAAGACTACTTTACGATTGCAATTTCGATAGACACTTCGCTTGTTCCCGAATTGGCGTCGGGCGGTATGGGAATAGAAGGGCTAACTACGGTTCAGTTTACGCTTACAGAAAATGTGGTGCCAGAGCCCTCTACATATGCTGCAATATTCGGCGTGTTGGCTTTGGGCTTGGCAGTTTACAGACGCCGCAAGTAATACAAAAGCAATGCAAAAAATTTTTAAAATGCATGTTTTTTTACGCGCATTTTTTTGTGTTTTATAGTTAGAGAAAAAACCCAAGCCTTGTCCGCAAAAATAAAAGCCTTTTGGGGGAATTCCAAAAGGCTTTGTTGTTTGTAAATGTGCAGTTAGCTTTCCTAGGCTTTTGCGTTGGGCAAAAATGCGCCTATTTTAAGCAGCGATTTTTGAAGTTTCTTTACATCTATATCGTGCACCGAAACTTTTGCGTCGGCCGCCTGACATGCCGCCAAGCCTGCGGCCTGCCCCATAATGTAGCAGGCGGGCATAACTCTTACGGAGCCGTGAACGAGGTGGTCTGCCGAAACGCAGCGGCCCGCAACCAACAGGTTGTCTATGCCCTTTGGCGTTAAGATTCTATAGGGAATGCCGTAGCTTTCGCCCTTCTTGTATCTGTAGAGCCTGTCGAAGTCTCGGCGGTGCTTTTCGTACTCTGCCATGTCGCCGCCCGATGGGTGAATATCAATCGGGTAGGCATAGCGGCCGATTTCGTCGTCGAAGACGGCGCGTTTTTTGTAGTCTTCAAAGTTAAGAACGTAGTCGCCCATAATGCGGCGCGTTTCTCTTACGCCAAGCAGCGAGCCCGTGCCTATAAGCTTTGCCTTTTCAAAGCCCTCTATGTATTTATTGTAGTAGTTTTCAAACTCTATAAGGGTTTTGCGCGATTCGATTAAGGCTTTTGTTAGCGATTTTTCGTCGGTGCCGTCTACATTAAAGGCGTGGCTTATGTTAGAAATGCCGATGTTGTCGCCAAGCTGGTAGGTGCCCGTCATATGGTAGTCGGGAACGGTAAATACGCCGTCTTTAATTGCCTGAACTAGCTTGTAGCCTTGCGGTTGGGGGTTGTCTTTGGGCATAACAGCGTGCCACTTTTTCCAGTCTATGCCGCCCCAAACGCCGCAAAGAGTTGCGGGAATGCGGCCTTCGTTGGAGGGTGTCATTTCCCATTTTGCGCCCGACATAACGGCCAAGTCGCCGTTGCCCGTGCAGTCAATATAAACTTTTGCCTTTACCGCAAATACGCCGCTTGGCGCGCAGCACAAAACGTAGTCTATTTTGTTGCCCGTTTTCTTTGCCGCCATAAGCGTTGTCTGAAATGTGAATTTTGCGCCCGATTTTACCATTAAGTCGTCGTAAACGCGCTTAAGGGCTTCGATATCGTTGGCTTCGCCTCCTTGGCGGCGGTTTTTCCTAAGCGAATCTATAATTCTGCGGCCAAAGCCTGCGCAAAGGAAGTTTTTGCCGTCGGTTAGCTGCATAAATACGGGAACTTTTGCGGCAGTGCCCATGCCGCCCAAACACGAATGTGCTTCGGCCAAAAATACGCTATGGCCTGTTTCGGCCGCGCTAACCGCCGTGGCGCACCCGGCGGGGCCGCCGCCTGCAATAAATACGTCTACATTATATTTTACGGGAAATTCGCTACTAAACGAAACCGTGTTTGCCGAATCGTTTGTGCAGCCTACAGCTGTTTGTGTTATTGCTCCGGCTGCAACCATTGCGGCCGCCCCCTTTATATATTCTCTCCTGCTGATTTTGTTTTTCATATATAGTCTTTCGTATTTAAAAATAGGTTAATTATACGTTTAACGTGTATCCTTTTACTTTCTTGTTTTTGCAAAGTCAACAATTTTTTTAGAAAAAACCAAAACAACCCAAATAAAACGATTTAAAACGCAAAAACAGAGCCAAAACTTGCTGTAAGCCAAAAAAGTTGCCCATAGTTTTTATTGTTTAGTTTCGAGGCTGTCGGGCACAAACTTTGCAAAAACAAAGTCGCCTATTTCGGGTATGCCCTCTGTAATATCCATTGCGCGCATATATTGGCGGCTTAAGTTTGTGTAGTTTAAAAGTGCCGAAATTTCGCCGTTTGCCGAGCGCGAATAAAAGTAGGTGTTGCCGTCGCCAAACGGAATTTGATTGGTAATTCGCACAACGGCAATTTTGCCGTCTATATCGGCAACATAGCCTATTTTTTGGAAAACTTCGCGCGGGGTAAGCGTTTCTCTTGCCGCGGCCTTTGCCGTGGGCGAAACTTTTACGGACGTAAAGTCTTTAGGCCTTGCATTGCAAACGCAAAAGGCCGCCAAAAAAAATACTGCAATTTTAAAAAACATTTCCAAAAAAAACCGCGCCTGTTGCCGCGTGGGCAAAAGGCGCAAAACGTTTATTCCTTTTCCTGTTTAAATTGGTCGTAGCCGGGGCCCGAAGTGTCTACTTCGGCTTCGAAAAAGCCGTGAAGCTGGCGTATTCTTGTGGGGTGGCGCATTTTGCGCAGGGCCTTTGCCTCTATCTGTCTTATTCTTTCGCGCGTTACGTTAAACTGCTTGCCTACTTCTTCAAGCGTTCTCGAATAGCCGTCCTGCAAGCCGAAACGCAGGCTTAAAACGCTGCGCTCCCTTTGGGTAAGCGAGCTTAAAACGTTCATCATCTTTTCGCGCAAAAGCGAATAGGCGGTCATATCGTAGGGGTTTTCGGCTCCCTTGTCTTCGATAAAGTCGCCGAAGTTTGTGTCGTCGGAATCGCCTACGGGGCTTTGCAGCGAAATGGGCTGTTGCGCCATTTTCATTATTGCCTGAACCCTTTCTACGGGCAGCTGCATTTCGTTGGAAACTTCTTCGGCGGTAGGTTCGTGGCCAAGCTCCTGCAAAAGCTGCTTTTGAACCTGCATAACCTTGTTCAAAGTTTCTATCATATGCACGGGAATGCGGATTGTTCTTGCCTGGTCTGCAATGGAGCGCGTAATGGCCTGCCTAATCCACCAGGTTGCATATGTCGAAAACTTGTAGCCGCGCTTGTATTCGAATTTTTCCACGGCTTTCATCAGGCCCATATTGCCTTCCTGAATAAGGTCCAGGAAATTCAATCCCCTGTTTGTATATTTCTTTGCAATAGAAATTACCAACCTAAGGTTTGCCCTAACCATTTCGGTTTTAGCCTTGTGGGCTTCCCTCATCGAGCTTTTTACAAGCTTTACAAGCTCTACAAGCTCTTCGGGCCTCATTCTTATTTGGCTTTCTATTTCGCGCAGTCTGCCCGCGTACTTTTCCATGTCGGCCGACTTTGCGTGCTTGCCGATTTTTTCGAGCGCGCTGCGCTTATACAAAAGGTCTTCTATCTCCTGCAAAAGCGGGTTTAAAGTTTCGAGATATTCTTCAAACACCTTCATCTTAAAGTGGTATTTTTTGAAGATGTCTTTAAGCTTTAGCTCTAGGTTTTTAAACTGCGTTAAATGGCGTTTTTTAAGGGTGTCGTTTGCCGCGTTTTCGTAGCCGTCCCAAGCTTTGGTAAGCTTCGTTTCCATATCTTCGGCTTCCTCGATAACCTTGGGTAGCTCCTTAAAGTAGTTTTCGCGGCTGTCCACCTTTTTGTCGAGAACTATTTTGTCGAAACGCTCTTCCCTTTGAACGAGCTTTTTTGCCAAGTCCAGCTGGTATGCGTTTGTCAGTGCAACCGAAAACAGGGCTTTTGTGGCCTTTGTTTCGGCCTGTTCTATGCGTTTTGAAATTTGAACTTCCTCGTCGCGCGAGAGCAGGGGAACTTGCCCCATCTGCTTTAGATACATCCTTACGGGGTCGTCGAGATTGTCGGAGGCGCTTGCCTTTACCTGCTTTTCCTCCTGCTCGGTTTGGCGGCGTTTAAAGGCTTCAACATCGTCCTTGTCGAGAATGTCTATGTCGAGCGTTTCGAGAATGTTCATTACGCTTTCAAGCTCTTTCGGGTCTCCCAAAATGTCGGAAAGCGAAGAATTTATGTCTTGAATAGTAAGGTAGCCCTGCTGTTTTGAAAAGTGAATTAAAGCCCTGATTCTGTCGTTAAGGAAGCGTTTGCGCTCCATAAGCGTCATATTTTCGGCAGACTTCGGCTGGGCTGCGTGCAACTCTGCCTCTAAAACCTCTTTTGCCTTTTTAATGGTTTTTGTGGGCTTAAGCTCTTTTTTTGTCTCTTGGGTTTCGGCGGGCAGTTCGGCCGCTTTTTTTGCTGGTTTTTCGACCGCCTTGGCCGGGGCTTTTTTTGTTTCCGCCTTTTTTGGGGCGGGGGCTTTTGCCGCGGGCTTTTTTGGCTGAACCTTTGGGGTTGCCTTTTTTGCGGGGGCTTTTGCCTGAACTTTCGGCGCCGCTTTTTTTACCTCTTTTTTGGCCGCAACTTTTGCCGCGGGCTTTGCCGCCTTTTTTACGTTGGCTGCCTTAACTTGTTTTTTTGGCGAAACGGCGGGCTTTTTGGGCGCAGGCTTTTTTGCGGCAGCTTTGGAGGCTGCAACTTTTTTAGGCTTGGCTATGGCCGCGCTTTTTGCGGCGGGTTTTTTTGCCGCAATTTTAGAAGTTTTTGTTTCGTTCTTTTTGGTTTTTTTACTCGCCATATATTTGTTATTCAAGTTTCCAAGGGTAATCCTGCAAAGATTTCTGCCAAATTTTAAGATTTTTTAAAATTTCCATCAGTTTGTCCGATGCAATTTCCGAATCGCGCAGTTGCTCGTTCAGGGCGGCTATATGCTTTCTACAATGTTTTTTCCATATTCTCTCGGCGCATTCGTTGGCTTCGCGCACAACATCGTCGCTGGATACTTCCTCTTTTGATAAAATTTCGTAGACAAGGTTTTTTTCATCTTCGCTTTCGAGAACCGAGTCGAACGAAGACACCGAAAACTCTATGCCTTCTTTCGTACACGCCAAATATTTGGCGAGAACAGCCCCCGCCAAAGAAGACGTGTCAACCCATTCGTCGGAAATTATTTCCGCCAAACGGTTTCCCACTTTCTCATTGTGTAAGCATATAAATAAAGTGTCATATTCGGCATTTGTCAATATTCCTCGTTGTTTTTTATTTGCAACAATATTCGGAATTTCGCCGCCGTGCTGGGCAAACCTGTTTTTCTTTGCCATGTATTCGCCGAAGTCGCGCATTGCGCCCGTGTAGTCGGCCCCTATTGCCGAGGCCGCCATTTGTATGTAGTCGCTGCGCACCACGTTTGAGGGCGAGGCGCTTACGATTTCAAAAATCGAGTTTAGCGCGTTTATTTTGCCCTGCGGCGAAGACGAGTCGAAGTCGGCCTTAAAAAGTTTTTCGCACACAAAGCTAACGGCGTTTTCGGCGCGGTCTATAACGCTTTGCATTTCGGCTGCCCCGTATTTTTGTATGAAAGAATCTGGGTCTTCCTTGCTGTCGGAGCCGTCTTTTGCCCGCAAAACCGCGGCCAGCGGCTCTATGCCGCAGGCCAGGCAAATGGGCAAAACCCTTAAAATTGCGGCTTGGCCGGCCCTGTCGGAGTCGAGCAGCAGCACAACTTTGCCGACATGGTTTTTTATGAGGGCAAAATGCCCGTCGCCCAAGGCCGTGCCTTGCCCTGCAACCGTGTTTTCGAAGCCCGAAACGCTCATTCTTACGGCGTCTAGCTGGCCTTCTACAATAATAAAATAGCCTTTTTCTACCGCCTTTTCGCGCGCGTTGTACAAGTTAAACAAAATGTTCTTTTTCGAGAATACGGGGGTTTCGGGCGTGTTGATGTATTTGCCCTCCTCGTAGTCCATATCGGAGGGGGTCTTTTCGGTCTTGCGCGCGGTAAAGCCTATTATTTGCCCGTTTTTGTCGGTTATGGGAATTGTCAAACGCCCCCTAAAGCGCGGCAACATTCCCGACAGCGACGAACCGTGCCTGTTCGAAAAAAACAGCCCGCACTTTTCGTAGGCTTCGTTCGAATAGCCCTTTTTTAAAAGGCTGTTTTTAAAGTTGTCCCAATTTACGGGGGCAAAGCCTATGCGGAATTTTTTTGCCGTCTCCAAATCGAAGCGGCGCTCGTTTGTCCAATAATCGCGTATGTAGGCATTGTTTTCGGCGAGGAAATTTTCCTGAAAATAGGCGCAGGCAAGCTCGTTTATTTCCCATATCTGCTTTTTTAGCGAGCGCGTTGCAGCCGCCGATTCGCCGCCGCGCGAATTTTCGTACTCGAGGGTTATGTTGAACTTGTCGGCGATAAATTCCACCGCTTCGGGGAACGACAGGTTTTCCTTTGTCTGCACGAACTTGAAAATGTCGCCCCCCTGGCTTGTGCTAAAGCAATAGTAAAGGTTTTTGGCCGTATCCACATAAAACGAGGGTGTTTTTTCGTTGCTAAAGGGGCTTAGCCCGACATAGCGGCCGCCGCGCTTTTTTAGGTTTACATAGTTCGATACAAGGGAATAGATGTCTACTTTGTCCCTTACTTCGTCTATGCTGGACTGTTTTATTATAGCCATTAAATGCCGAATTTGCGCGCGTAGGCAGGTTTAATCCGTCAAAGCCGAGCCTATTTGCGAGGGCTTAAATGCGGGGAAGGTGCCTTCCAACAGGTTTTTAAGCTCCTGCTGGGCGGCGGAATACAGCGGGTGCAGCCTTTGTGCGTTGCCCAAAAACTTTTCGTAAAAATATTTTGCCTCTCTCGCATTTTGCATAATCGCGTAGGTTCTTGCCAGGCCGAGCATAATTTCGCTGCAATAGGGGAATTTTTCGTGCGCCAAATAAAGCTTGTTTAAAAATATTTCGTTAGACTCTATAAAAGAGCCCGTTTTTAGGTAGAGCAGGTTTGCGTTTAGGTTTTCGGGCTCAAACTCGTAGGCCTGTTTTGCGCACAAATACGCGTCGGAAAATTTGCCGTTTGCGCAGTAGGCGCGGGCAAGCAAGGCCCATGCCTGCGGCTTTTCGCCGTTTTTGCCCACGATTTTAAGGGCCAGCTTTTCGGCGTCTTTTGTCTTGTTTTGGGCAAGCAGTTCGTTGCACAAATCGGTGTCTTTTTCGTATTGGGTAAGCACGGGGGCTGCAATGTCGGTAAACTCGGCGGCCTCTATTTTTGTTTCGGGCAATTCCCCGTTTGCTTTGGCGTTTTCGGCGGAATTTTTTTGCTCGGTTTCCCTCTTAAGGGACAACTCCTTTTGCTTTTGCTCTTGCGCCGCCTTTTGGGCCGCCAATTCGGCCTCTTTTGCCTTTTGTATGCGCAAAGCTTCGGCCTTTTTGCGTTCCTCTTCGGCTTTTTGCGCCGCAATTACCGCTTCTTTGGCCGCCTTTAGTTTTGCGTTATATTCGTTTAGCTGTTTTTGCAAGTCGGGGTAGTTTTTCGCCAAAATATCGGGGTCTACCTTGTTTAGCTCCCTAACGGCAGCCTCCAAATTTTGCGTGTCCTGCTCTGCAAGGTAAACGTCTACAAGGCCTGCAAGTATTCTGGCCTTAACGTCTTTGTTGGAGTTGTCGCAAACTTTTAGGGCGGCGTTAAACCACAATTTTGCCTGAACCGCGTTTTTGCCTTTAAGGAAAAGCTCGCCTATGTCGGCCGCTTCGGAGGTGTTCGGGTGGCGCGACGAGTGTTTCACAAATTCCATATATGCTGTCAAAGCCGAGTCGTACATTCCCTTTTGGTCAAGCAATTTGGCTATCGATTTGTATACGGGGGCGTCTTTCGGCGAGGCCTTTATGTATTTTTCGTAGGCCGCCAAAGCCGAGTCGTACGACTTGCAAAGCTCGTACGAGCGCGCCGCGTTAAGCAAAAGCGACTGGTTTGCGTTTTTAAACGATGCCGCCTTTTCGAAATATATTGCGGCGCTCGAATACTGGGCGTCTTGCGAATAGGCGTAGGCCAGGGCCTCGCACAAAATTTCGTTTTCGCCGTAGTCGTTAGTGGCCTTTTCCAAAAGCTCTATGGCCTGCTGGTTTTTCTCGTCGAACATCAGCACCTGCGAGTTTTTTACGGCCTCTTGTATGCGCTGGTTTTTTATGCGCTGCTTTTCCTCGGGGCTGTCGAAAAACCAAGCCGAGTTTGCGAAAATTGCAGCCGATAAAAATATGAAAGAAATCGTTTTAAAAAATTTGCCTGCCATATCCCGAAAAAAGTTTTGTCTTAAAAAAAGTCTTTACATACGCATTGCCCGAAACATTCTATAGCGTAAAACATTTAGGGCAGTATGCGCAGTTCCTCCATTATGAATTCGCAAACATTTTCAATATATTTTTTGTTCTTGCAATCGTTTTTTGCCATATTGTGCCCCGTTTTTGCCCAAAACGGCGAAAACTCCGAAAAATTAAGCGCAAAACCGCAAACGCCCCCCCAGCCCTTTGCCGCCTATAGCGCAAAGTTTAGAGACGTTGTATACGAGTATGCCATGCAAAACTTTTCGGATTCGGAATACGAAAATGCGGTTGGCGCCGTATTTTCGGCAACCGAAAGCGCGCTGGGCAAACCTATTAGACCCGCAAAATTCGGCAAAGTTGCACTTAAAATCTACACAAATTCGGGAGGGGGGCTTGCAACGCCGCAGGCTTTGGTAGACGCCGTAATAAAAGAGCTTAACCTAAGGGGCTATGCCAACAAAAACATAGCCATTGTGGATATGCGCCGCCACTACCTTAGGCAGTCGGGCTATCTGCCGAAAATAGGCGAGATTGTTTCGGGCAGGCCCGACAACTACAAGGGCTGCCCCGTATACGATTTGGCCAGCCGCAAATATTACGATAAAAACTGGTTTTACGACAACCAAATGCCCGCAAAAGTGCCGCGTTTTGCCGACGAAAGCGAGCCGTTCGGCGTGTCGGAAAAAACGCGTCGCAAAAGCTTTTTGCCCGTGCCCCTATTTTTGAATGTGGATTTTTGGATAAATTTGCCCGTTATAACCGACATGGATTCCATAGGCGTTTCGGCGGCGCTGGCGAATGCGTCGATATGGAATATGTCGAACGGCGAAAGGTTTTTTGAGGCGACCGCAAACGCGCCCGTTGCCGTTGCCGAAGTTATGGCAATTCCCGAGCTAAACGAAAGTTTGCTGCTTAACATTTTAAGCTTCCAATACGGGCAGGTTGTAGGGGGAAGCGTGTTCAACAACGCCTATACGGCCTCCGACAGGCTTTTAATTGCAAGCCAAAACCCCTGCGCCGTCGACGCCGTAGCCTGGGAATTTTTATGCACAAACAGGGCAAAAAAGGGATTCCCCGTATCCGCCGAAAAGCCCGTAATGTTCGAGTATTGCAGGCAGCTGCAAATAGGCGAAAGCGACTTTGCAAAGCTAAAATTTGTTCCATTAAATAGATAACAATGAGTCAGTTAGATAAAAACATTGCCGCCCAAAGCGACGACTATTTTGCCGTTGTAGACGCCAACGACACCGTTATAGACCGCCAGCGCCGCAGCTATGTGCACAAAAACGGGTTGCTGCACAGGGCGGTTCACGCCATTGTAATAGGCAACGGCGGCAGGATTTTGGCGCAAATGCGTTCGAAATATAAGGACAGAGCCCCTCTTTGCTATACGACATCGTCGTCGGGGCACGTCGACTACGGCGAGACCTACGAAGAAGCCCTAGTTAGAGAGACAAAGGAGGAATTGGGCATAGATACCGAGCTTTCCGACTATATCTACATAGGCAAGCTAAACGCCTGCAAACAAACCGATATGGAGTTTGTAAAAGTCTATGTATTAAGGCACAATGGCCCCTTTGTTTTCCCTCCGGCCGAAATAGACTCGCTAGACTGGTACACAAAGGCCGAAATAGAGCGTTTAATGGCCGCAAAGCCCGAAAAATTTTCGGGGGCCTTCGTTTATGTATACAAATATTTTGCCGAAATTTGCAAAAAGAATTCGAACTTGCGCTTAAAGCTTGAAGATTTTTTAAATATGGGGCAAATTTCTTAGAACAATATCATTATGTCGAAAGTAAGAGTAAGATTTGCACCTAGCCCGACGGGCTTTTTCCATATCGGCAGCGCGAGAACCGCGCTCTTTAACTGGCTTTATGCAAGACACACAGGGGGCGACTTTATCCTCCGCATAGAAGACACCGACAAGGCCAGAAGCACCGAGGAATACCTTAACGTTATTATAGACAGCCTAAGCTGGCTTGGTCTGGACTGGGACGAAGGTCCGAAAAAGGGCGGCAATTTCGGTCCGTACTTTCAAAGCCAAAGGGGCGATATTTATTTGAAGTATTTGGATATTTTGCGCAAAAACGGCCGCGCCTACGACAAAGACGGGGCTATTTTCTTTAAAGTTTCGGGCGAAAAACAGGTTTTGCACGATGCCGTTTACGGCGATGTAGGGCGCTTGGAGGAAAAAGATTTCCCGATTTTCCGTTCCGACGGCTCGCCTGTGTTCCATTTCGTAAACGTTGTAGACGACATCGAAATGCAGATAACCCACGTTATAAGGGGGCAAGACCACCTTACAAACACGAACAAACATTTGGAAATTTTCAAGGCTTTCGGCGCCCCGATTCCCCAATACGCCCACATTCCGCTGATTCTTAAAAGCGAGGGCCAGGGCAAAATGAGCAAGCGCGACAAAGGCGCGCTTATTTCCGAATATATGGAAAGAAACTTTTTGCCAGAGGCCGTGGTAAACTTTTTGTCCCTTTTGGGCTGGAACCCGAAAAACGGCAGGGAAATAATGTCGGTAGGCGAAATTGTAGAGCACTTCGATTTCGACGGCATTGTAAAAAGCAACGCGCGCTTCGACGAGCGCAAAATGGCCTATTTTAACCAGGAGCACATAAGGGCGCTGGATATAGACACCTTCGAAAAGCTTGCAAAAAAATCGCTTGCCGAAAAGGGCGCAATTCCCGAAGGCGACGAGGCCTACATTAAGGGCGTTTTAAAGCTTGTTCAGCCCAAGCTTGCAAATTTAGAGGACATAAGCTCGATAATATCGTATTTCTTTACCGACGACTTCGAATTGTCGGAAACTGCAAAACAAAAGATTTTCAAGAAGGGCGACCCCCTTGCAAGACTGCGCGAAGCGCGCCAGTTTCTTGCCGAAACCGACAAATTCGACGCCGACAGCCTGCACAAACTTTTCGAGGAGCAGGCTGCAAAGCGTAGCGTGAAATTTACCGAGTATTTCCCGATTTTGCGCTTCGCAATTTCCGGCCTTTCGGGCGGGCCCGACCTTATGCCCATGGTGGAACTTTTGGGCAAGCAAAGAGTCTTAAAGCGCATCGACAAAGCTCTCGAAAAACTTTCATAACCCTTAAAAACAAATAGAATCTTAAAAATATGAGCGACGCCATTAAACACGAATGCGGAATAGCACTTATAAGGCTTTTAAAGCCCCTTAGCTACTATCAGGAAAAATACGGAACGGCTCTTTACGGTTTTAACAAGCTGTTTTTGCTTATGGAAAAGCAGCACAACAGAGGGCAGGACGGCGCAGGCATCGGCGCGGTTAAATTCGACGTAAAACCCGGCAAGCCCTATTTGTTTAGGGAGCGCTCCGTAGACCCGAGCGCGCTGAAAGACATTTTTGCCCACCAGACAAAGCACCTTAGCAAGATGATAAAGAGCGGCTTGGTAGACCCGCAAGACCCCGACTCTTTGAAGGAGAATTTCGACTATGCGGCCGAATTGCTTTTGGGTCATTTAAGATACGGAACAAGCGGCCGCTACGAAAAGGCAACCTGCCACCCTTTTTGCCGCAAAAGCACATGGCCTGCGCGCAATGTAATGCTGGCTGGCAACTTTTCGATAACCAATCCCGAAGAGCTAAACCAGCGTTTGGTAGAGCGCGGCGTGCACCCCATTGTAAATACCGATACGCAGACAATCTTGGAGGAAATATGCTTCCACCTGGACATAGAGCACGGCGAAATCTACAGAGAGCTTAGAAACAAGGGCATTAAGGGCCCCGAAGTTTTGCGAATGATGGACGACCGCCTAAGCCCCGTAAGGGTTGTGCGCGAGGCCGCCAAATATTGGGACGGCGGCTATGTTTTGGCGGGTCTTATAGGCAACGGCGACTGTTTTGTGCTAAGAGACCCCAACGGCATACGCCCCTGCTGGTATTTTAAAAACGACGAAATTTTGGCGGTTGCCTCCGAAAGGGTTGCGCTTATGACAATCTTCGACGCCGAAGAAAAGGACATAACCGAACTGCAGCCCGCAAATATGCTTACGGTTAAAAAGAACGGCGAATTCAACCTTTCGGAATTTACCCAGCCGAGGGAAAAGAAGGCGTGCTCTTTCGAAAGAATATATTTTTCGCGCGGCAACGACCCGCAAATATACAGGGAAAGACAGGCCATGGGCGAAGCCCTTTGCAAGCCCATTATGGACTGTGCAAATTGGGACTTTAAGCACACGGTTTTCAGCTACATTCCCAATACCGCCGAAATTGCCTACTACGGCATGATGAGCGGCATGCGCAAAATACGCCGCGCCCAGGTTAAGGAGGAACTGCTTAAAAAGATAAACGCGGGCGAAAAAATCACGTCGGAGGATTTGGACAGGCTCGTTCTCGACAACTGGCCAAGGGGCGAGAAAATAGCCCACAAAGACATCAAGCTAAGAACATTCATAAGCAAGGAAAAAGACAGAATGCAGCTGGCTTCGCACGTTTACGACATCACCTACGGCGTTGTAACCGACAAAGACACGCTTGTTTGTCTTGACGATTCCATCGTTCGCGGTACGACCTTGCAAAGGCAAATCCTTAGAATTTTAAGCCGCACAAACCCGAAGAAAATCGTTATCGCGGCAACGGCCCCACAAATAAGATACCCCGACTGCTACGGCATAGACATGAGCGAGCTTAGCAAGTTCATAGCCTTTCAGGCCGCGGTAAAGCTTACAAAAGAGCGCGGCAAAGGCTCGCTTATCGACGAAGTTTACGCCCTTTGCAAAGCGCAGGAAAACAAGCCCGCAGCCGAAGTGAAAAACTATGTGGATATGATTTACAACCAGTTTACCACCGACGAAATCACCGCGAAAATTTCGGAGTTGGTATACCCTGTAAACATTCCGTGGAAGGGCGAAGTTCAGCTTGTTTTCCAAAGCATAGAAGATTTGCACAAATCCGTTCCGACCTCGCTGGGCGACTGGTACTTTACCGGCCAATACCCGACCCCAGGAGGCTACAAGGTGCTAAACCGCTCGTTCATAAACTTCTACGAGAAAAAAGAAGGCAGGGCGTTCTTTTAATTGCTCGTATGCTTAGGTTTTTTTTAGCGGCGTTTTTGTTTTGTGCATGTTTTGCTTTCGGCAATGCAGACAAAAACGCGGCCTTAAAAGGCCCGGTTGTGCTTGAGAACAAACCCTCCGAACAGCTATACGACGCCCAAACGGCGTCGTTTATAGTTATTTCCGACGCCGCAATGGCGGTAAACTACGTTTTGCCCGTTGTGTACGCCGCCGAAAATGCCGCATACGAGTTTTTCGGTTTCGCGGCAGACGCTTCGCTGCCGAAAATCGTTTTGCAGGTTGTTTCGCAAAATAACGACAAGTTCGATTCTGGCGTTTCGGCGCAGTACGCAAAGGAAATACGCCTTAGCGCAAAGTTCGACGAAAAGCTTTTGCTGGACGACTTTTGCTCGCTTATATCCGACGCGCTTTTACGCAGGGCGGCCCAAAGTTTTGGGTACGAGCCCGACAAAATTCCCCTTTGGCTTAAGTTGGGCTTTGCCGAGTATGTCTACCAAAAGGTGTCTATGGGCGAATTGGCGCAGTTGGTGCGCCGTGCGCTTGAAAATGGGAAAATGGAAAGCAAAGAGCTTTTTGCGCTGAAAGCCTCCGACAAATTCGACGCCGAAAACGCCAAATGCAGCTCTTATTGGACACTTCTTGCCATACGCGACTTTTTGGACGACAAAACCATTGCAAAAAAAACAATGCTTTACGCCCTAAGCGGCAAAGATCCCGAAAATACCCTGCTTGCACTCGAAAAGAACGCCACAAAGGCAAACTTTAAAAAGCTGTGGCTGTGCGTGTACAACCACGAAATATATTCGAGAAAGGGCGGGGTTATGACTTTCGGCGAGTCGGCCGAATTTATAAAAAAGATGTGCTTTATTTGCCCGGATTTTGAAAGCGCAGGCTTTGCCGACAAAGCGGTGTTTTTAAACCGCCAAGACCCGAAAACCAGGGCAATGCTAAAACAGCGCATAACCGAAATAAAAATGGCGCTGTCGTCGATAAACGGGGCGTATTTTAACACGCTGCTTTCGCTAGGCGAAATGTTCGAGGCCGCCCTCGATTCGGATTCGGAAAAATTCGAAAAGTCGCGCAGGGAGTTTATAGAAAACTTTAAATATTCAAGGCATATAGAAAACGCCGCAAAGGCGCTTATGCGGCAATAACGGCTTTGGAGCCGGGCGCATTTGCAAAAAGCCCTTGATAGTGCGCAACTAAAGTGTATAATTTGCGCCTTTATTATGACAAAAGAACGCATAAAAGGCCACATTTGCGTATTGGCCGCAAATACAATTTTCGGGGTTTTTATTCCCGTTTCAAAATATCTTATGGGCGGACACATTTCGCCCATGACCCTTACAATGTTTAGGGTTTTGGGGGCGGCTTTGCTTTTTTGGACGGCGTCGCTTTTTGTGGAAAAACAAAAAACCGACATTAAAACGCTGGCGTGGTTTTTCTTTTTTGCGCTTACGGGCGTTGTGCTAAACCAGGGGCTTTTTATTTTTGCGCTGGGGCATACCTCGCCCATAGACGCTTCGGTGATTTTAACGGCAACCCCGTTTGCGGCATTGTTTATTTCGGCTTTTTATTTGAAAGACCCCGTAACTGCGCGCAAACTTTTGGGCATAGCCATTGGCGCAATAGGTGCGGTTTGGCTGATAACTACGGCTTCGGGCGGGGTGTCCGGCAACTCAAGCTCGGTGTTCGGCGATTTAACGGTGCTTTTTACCACAATGTGCGCCGCAACCTATTTTGTAACGTCTAAGCCCTATGCAAAAATATATTCGCCGATTACAATGATGAAATGGATGTTTACGTTTTCGTCGATTATGTTTGCGCCGTTCTTTATAGCCTATTGCCCGCAAGACGCCGAAAAGATTGCCAAGCTTGCCTTTTGCGACTGGGCGGGCGTTTTATATGTTGTGGGGGCTGCCACTTTTATTTCGTATTTGCTTTTGCCAATGGGCATTAAAAGAATGAGGCCAGCCACTGTTGCAATGTATATTTATGTGCAGCCGATAGTGTCGTCGACAGTGGCTGTAGTTGTGGGGCAGGATAGCTTTTCGTGGGGCAAGCTTTTTGCGTCGATTTTGGTGTTTGCGGGCGTATATATAGTTACCACTTCGCCTCAAACAAAAATTGTAGAACAAAACAAATAACGCGGTGTCTTTTATTCTTTGGCGATATAATAAACAAGGATATGCATATGAGAAAATTTACCGCAATGCTTTCGATTTTAACCGTATGGCTGCTGTTTTTGCCCGCGTGTGCGGGCAGCGCGCAGCTACAGCTAGACAACACTGCAACTTTTGCAAAATGCCGAAAGGGCGATACCGTAAAAATTACGTTAGACGGCAACCCCTCTACGGGCTATAGGTGGGATTTCGAAAACGAATCGCCATACGTTGTAGAGCTTGAAAGCGAAGATATTGTTTCGCAAAACAACAATCTTGTGGGCGCTCCCGCAAGGCAAGTGTTTTTGTTTTCGGCAAGAAAAGCGGGTAAAAGCACAATAGTTTTTAAGTACCGTCGCCCGTGGGAAAAGGCGCAAAAGCCCGTTTTTGAAGTTGTCTATACCATAGTTGTGGAATAATCGAGGCCTATTTGGCGTCGATATTTTCGGCAATTTTGCCGCTTAAAATTTTACTTTCCGCAATGTCGGCTGCGTTTTGCACAATGGCAAGGCACGGCCGCGTTTTATAGTATTGCGCATTGCGGCTTTGCGGCGCAGGCGACGAGTTTTCGCCCTCCTTTAGCTTTAAAAGCTCCGCGCAAATGATAGAGCCGTTTTTTTCTTTGAAAATTTCGGCCAGCTTTTGGGTTATTTGGTATATGCGCTTTTTGTTTTCGGGCGTGTCGTTTTCAGAAAACTTTAACCCCGCAAGCATTGCCAACGCCGAGAATGCACCGCAAACATTGCGCATGCGGCCTACGCCTGCGCCCAGCGCAACCGACAGTTTTTTTGCCGTTTCTTCGTCTATATTAAATTGCCGCGCAAAAGGCACAAAAACCGATTGGGCGCAATTTAAACCGTCAGTAAACAAGCTTGCCGAATCTTTCATATCAGGCAAAGCCTATAATTTTTTTTGAAAAAATAAACAAAAAAAGCTTGCAATAAAAAAAGCATGGGGTATGGTTGTTGTCTTTAATTGATGGATCATTAGCTCAATGGTAGAGCAGTTGCCTTTTAAGCAATTGGTTCCGAGTTCGAGTCTCGGATGATCCACATTTTTTTACACAGCGTGGGCGCCCATAGCTTAATTGGATTGAGCTTCTGACTACGGATCAGATGGTTGCAGGTTCGACTCCTGCTGGGCGCGCCACGCTTTTTTTATGTCTAAATGCCGCGCGCTGTTTGCGGAAAGGTTCAATGCCGCCTAGCTTTGCCGATTTTGTTTTTTGCGGCGGGCGTCTAAATATTCTTCGGCTTGGCAGGTTTTAACATTTTTGCACTGCAAAACCAAAAATACGGTTTTTGCCGCAATTTTTAAGTCGTTTAAAAAGCTTACGTTTTTTGCATATTCAACGTCTAGGGCAAGCTTTTCGTCCCACGAAAGGTTGTTGCGGCCGCGCGTTTGGGCAAGCCCCGTAATGCCGCTTTTAACCGAATGCCTAAGGCGTTCGGCGTTTGTGTAGTACGGCAAATAGCGGGGTAAAAGGGGGCGCGGGCCGACAAATGACATATCGCCCTTTAAGACGTTAAACAGCTGCAAAAGCTCGTCTAGGCTGCTTTTGCGCAAAATTCTGCCTAAGGCTGTAAGGCGTTGTTCGTCGTTGGGGGCGTTTTCGCCTATGGGCGGCGTGTTTAGCATTGTTCTAAACTTGTACAGGTAAAACGGTTTTTCGCCCATGCCTATGCGCTTTTGCCTAAATACAACGGGGCGTCCCATAAAAATCAAAATTGTGCATGCTATAAAAAGCATAACGGGGCAAAGCAACACCGTTAAAAACAATGCTCCGCAAAAATCCAGCGCGCGCTTTATATATGGGTTGTACATTTTTTTAATGCAACCTAAAAAGCGCGGGCGTGTCAACCGCATAAGGCGTGCGGATTTTGCGGTTTACGAGCCCAGCATTTGTTTTAGGTCGCTTTGCGGGTTGCCTATGGGTTTTACCGCAAAGTTGTCTGCCAAAATTTTAAGTATTTCGGGCGACAAAAACGCAGGCAAACTGGGTCCTAGATATATGTTCCTTATGCCGAGGCTAAGCAGCGTAAGCAAAACGCAAACGGCCTTTTGCTCGTACCAGGAAAGCACAAAGGAAATGGGCAGGTCGTTTACCGTGCATTTAAAGGCCTTTGCAAGGGCGCTTGCCACAACAATGGCGCTGTATGCGTCGTTGCATTGTCCCATGTCCAAAAGCCGCGGAATGCCCTTTATGTCGCCGAAATCAATATCGTTAAAGCGGTATTTGCCGCAGGCCAACGTCAATATAATGCAGTTTTTCGGTACGCTTTCGGCAAATTCGGTATAGTAGTTGCGCCCCGTTTTTGCGCCGTCGCAGCCGCCCACCAAGAATATGTGTTTAATATCGCCGTCTTTTATGGCTTGGCAAATAAGCTCGGCATTTTTTAGCACGTTATTGTGCCCAAAACCCGTAGTAAGCACGGTGCCGCCGTTAATCCCGCAAATTGTAGTGTTGCGCTCGTAGCCTTTAAGCTGCAGGGCTTTTTCTATAACGGGGCTAAAATCTTTGTCGTCGCCAATGTGCCTGCATTCGGGAAATTCCACGACCGAAGTTGTAAACGCCCTGTCTTTGTACGAGTCTTTTACGGGCATAATGCAGTTTGTAGTCCATAGAATTGCGGCGGGAACACTGTTAAATTCCTTTTGCTGGTTTTGCCATGCGGTGCCGAAATTGCCCTTTAGGTGCTTATATTTTTTTAGCTTCGGATACGCGTGGCACGGCAGCATTTCGCCGTGGGTGTATACATTTACGCCACTGTTTTCGCTTTGCTTTAGTAAAAGTTCCAAGTCGTGCAAATCGTGGCCGCTTACAATTATAAATGGGCCTTTTTCTATTGTAGTTTCAACTTTTGTGGGTATTGGGTCGCCGTAGGTTTTTGTGTTTGCGGCGTCCAAAAGCTCCATGCACTTAAGGTTTATTTCGCCCGTCTTTAGCACGCATTTTAAAAGGGCGTTTTTGTCGCTTTCGTCGGCAACGGTTTTTAACGCCTCGTAGAAAAATCCGTCTACAGACCCGTCTTTATAACCCAAAACGCGCGCGTGGTGCGCGTAGGCGGCCATTCCTTTTAGCCCGAAAAGAATAAGCGATTTTAGGCTTCGTTCGTCTTGGGAGGCATTCCAAATATTGTGCATATTAAAGGCGCTTTCGTCGGCGGTTTTTGCGGAGATTTTTCCCAAAAGGTCTTTTACGGATTTTTCCGAAAAATTTACGTTTGTTATGCTGGCAAATAGCGCCTCTATAATTAAGTCTGTGTTTTGTCCGTTTTGCTTTGCCGTTTTTGCAAGCGTAATAGTTGCCCCTATAAGCATATCCTGCAAATTTGCAACTTCGGGAGATTTGCCGCATACACCCCTAATTTTGCAGCCTTTGCCGAAAGCGGTTTGCTCGCACTGAAAACAAAACATTTTATCCATAGCAATTCCTTTGTGGTAAAGTTGTAAAAATTCGGGCGCTACACCCGCATACAACCATTAAATCGGCACAAAGGGCTAAAGCTTTAAAGGGAGCTTTGCCTGATAATAACATGTCTTAAATCGGAAGGGCGCAAGCGCCGTATTTCCGTAAAAATATTCTGGAACGGATAAAAAATAAGGCAAAAATTTTGGAGATTTTTACAATGCCTGCGGCATTTTAAATTCCGAAAAAAGGCGGCAATAAGAAAAGGGCTTTGTTTGCAAGCCTAGGTTTTTGCGCATGCCAAATAGCATTGCGCAAAGCATTTGCCGCGCAAATCCCGGGTTTTTGCACTAAAGCTTTTGGTGGGCCCTGTAGGCTGCGCCTATAATGCCTGCTTTGTTTTCAAGGTCTGCAATGGCTATGTCGCAGGTGCTGCGCAGGTATTTAAAATATTTGTCGGCCTTCGAGGCTGCGCCGCCGCCCAAAACAATAAGGTTGGGCGAAAACAGCCTTTCTACATAGGCGATATATTCGTTGAATTTTACCGCCCATTGTTTCCACCCGTATTCGAATTTTTTGCGTGCGGCGTCGCTGTACAATTTTTCGGCCGAAATTGCCTTGCCCTTTTTCTTCGGGTCGGCAACCCTTATGTGCCCAAGCTCGCTGTTCGGCAAAAGGTGGCCGTCGAACAATATTGCCGAACCTATGCCCGTGCCTATGGTAAGCATTATAACCGTTCCCATTTGCCCTTTTGCCGCTCCGAAATAAAGTTCGGCCAGGCCCGCGGCGTCGCCGTCGTTTATAATCCAGGCGTCGTTGCCGAAATTGCGGCCAATTTCCTCGGCAAGGTTTGTGCCTCTAAAAATGTCGTCGCCCAAGTTTGCGGCGGTTTCTATAACCTGGTCTTTTACAATGCCAGGAAACCCGCAGCCTACTTTGCCCTTCCAGTTTAGGGTTTTTATTATTTCGCCTATTGCGGCAACAAGCGCCTCTTTTGTGGCGGGAATTGGCGTGGGAATTCTAACCCTTTCGCCTACAAATTCGCCTTTTTTTATGTCTACAATGGCGCCCTTTACCCCCGAGCCGCCAATGTCGATGCCTAAAACCCTGTTTTTTGCAATAGTAGCCATAATTTTTGTGTTTCGGGTATTATTCCATTTATCGGCGCTATTCTCAACAAAAAAAAAGGAGTAAAATTGATAATATTAGTGTTGCCAAACGGCGTATTTTTGGCAAACTAAAAACAATTTTTAAACATAAAGGAAAGACTAGTTTTATGGCAGAAGAACTTATAGGAAACGTGTTGGTTGCCCAATCGGGCGGGCCGACTGCAGTAATAAACGCCAGCTTGGCGGGCGTTATAACCGAAGCTCTTAATCACGAATGTATAGAAGAAATCTACGGCGGTCTTAACGGCATAGCCGGCATAATGAACGAACAGCTTATAGACTTGGCCGCCGAAAGCCAGCAAAACATTAGGGGCTTGCGCCACACCCCCGGGGCGGCTTTGGGTACATGCCGCTTCAAGCTTAAGAAGGAACAAGACTACGCAAGGGTTATAGAAGTTTGCATAGCCCACAACATTCGCTACTTTTTCTATATTGGCGGCAACGACTCGCAAGACACCGCAAACAAAATGTCGATTGCGGCCGAAAAATTCGGCCACAAAATGCGCGTAATTGGCATTCCCAAAACCATCGACAACGACTTGCCCGTTACCGACCACTGCCCGGGCTACGGCAGCGTTGTAAAGTATATTGCCTCGACAATCCGCGAACTTTCGTGCGACCACGAAGCAATGGGCAACCACGACTTGGTATCTATTGTAGAGCTTATGGGCAGAAACGCGGGCTGGATAACCGCGGGGGCCGCCATTGCAAAGCGCAAGAACCACCCCGAAGACGCTCCCCATATCGTTCTTTTGCCCGAAGTTGCCTTTAACGCCGAAAACTTTATAGCCCGCGTTCAGGAAGTTCTTAAGGAAAACAAGTTCTGCCTGGTAGCCGTAAGCGAAGGTCTAAAAGACGAAAACGGCAACTATGTTGCGGCAAGCACTTCGACAGACGCTTTTGGGCACTCGCAGTTGGGCGGTGTCGGCGAATATCTCGAAAATTTGGTTTCGACATCTTTGCCGGGCGTAAAGGCGCGTTCGTCCAAGCTTGGGCACATTCAGAGGGCGGCTTCCACGGTTTCGTCGCTGACGGACTCGAACGAAGCTTTCCTTTGCGGTCAGGAAGCCGTTAAGGCTGCAGTTGAAGGCCAAAGCGGCCTTATGGTTGCGTTGGTTCGCGGCGATACCGAAAAGTATTCGTGCTCGACAACAATGATTCCCCTTTCCGACGTTGCCAACGTTGAAAAGAAGTTCCCCGAACTTTGGCTCGGCGAAGACAAAATGTCGATTTCGTACAAATTCAACAAGTATATTTTGCCCCTTATTCAGGGCGAAGTTCAAGTTCCCTACGAGAACGGCTTGCCGAATTTTGTAAAGCTTTCGAAAGTTATGGTAGAGCCCAAGCTGCCCGCCTACAACTTCGGAGAATAGCCCTTTAACCCGAGGCCGCCCCGAACAAGGCGGCCTGCGGATTTTTTATAGATAAACATTTTATATAAGCTAAGATGAAAAGAACGCATAAATGCAATGAATTGAGGCTTGCCGACGAAGGAAAGTCGGTAAAGCTAATAGGTTGGGTAGACACCGTAAGAGACCACGGCGGCGTTTTGTTTGTAGACTTGCGCGACCGTTCGGGCATTATACAGATTGTATTCCACCCCGATAACGACGAAATTTACAAACAGGCCCAAAAGCTAAAAGACGAAAGCGTAATTCAAATTTCGGGCACGGTGTGCAAGCGCGACGCCGACACCGTTAACCACAATATGGCCACGGGCGAAATAGAGGTAGACGCAAAAGAGCTTATAATACACAATGTTTGCGAAGTTTTGCCCTTCCCGATGGGAGACGAACAGGCCGACAAAGTAAACGAAGACCTGCGTTTGCAATACCGCTATTTGGACATTAGAAGGCCCCGCAACTTGGGCTTTTTGCAGAAAAGGCACAAGGCTACAAAGGCTATACGCGACTATCTCGACAGTCAGGAATTTATAGAAGTAGAAACCCCCGCTTTGTTTAAAAGCACGCCCGAAGGCGCAAGGGAATTTTTAGTTCCCAGCCGCGTAAATCCGGGGCAGTTCTATGCGCTAAGCCAGTCGCCCCAGCAGTATAAGCAAATGCTTATGGTTGCGGGTGTAGAACGCTATTACCAGCTGGCACGCTGCTTTAGGGACGAAGACTTGCGCGCCGACCGCCAGCTTGAGTTTACTCAGGTGGATATCGAATTGTCGTTCGTGGAACGCGAAGATATGTATGCCCTTATTGAAGGCATGCTAAAGAAGGTTTGGAAAGACGTTTTGGATATGGATATTCCCACGCCTTTCCCCAGAATTTCGTATTTCGACGCAATGAACAAATACGGCATAGACAAGCCCGATACGCGTTTCGGACTTGAAATTCAGGAATTGACCGACGTATTTAAAGACAGCCAGTTCAAGGTATTTTCTTCGGTGGTAAAAAGCGGCGGCGCAATTAAGGCGTTCAATGCAAAAGGCTTGTCCGATATCACCCAGGGCGAAATTAAATCGCTTGAAGACATTGCCAAAACTTTGGGCGCAAAGGGCTTGGCTTATATAAAGAGCGAAAACGGCGCATGGAAAAGCCCCATATTAAAATTCCTTTCGCAACAAGAGCAGGACGACTTAAAGCGCATTCTCAACATAGAAGACGGCGACTTGGTGTTCTTTGCGGCCTGCGAATGGGAAAGGGCCTGCACAATTATGGGCAGAATTAGGCTTGAAAGCGCAAAGCTTTTGCAAAAGCGCGGCAAGCTGGAAATTCCCCAAAACAAATACAATTTCCTGTGGGTAATAGAATTCCCGCTTATGTTGTTCGACGAAGAGCAGGGCAGATACGTTTCGGCGCACCACCCCTTTACGGCTCCCGTAGAGGAAGACATAAAGTATTTGGATACCGACCCGAAGCGCGTTCGCGGCCAGCACTACGACATTGTGCTTAACGGCGTGGAACTCGGCGGCGGCTCGATACGTATTCACAACCCCGACCTACAAAAGAAGGTGTTTGAAGACGTGCTTAAAATTCCGCCTGAAACCGTTAAAAGCCGCTTCGGCTACATGCTTAAGGCGTTTAAATACGGCGCGCCCCCGCACGGCGGCGTTGCCTTGGGTCTCGACAGAATGGTTGCAATGCTTTGCGGCCGCCAAAGCATTAGAGACGTTATTGCATTCCCCAAAACCCAGAAGGGGCAAGACCTTATGGCGCAAAGCCCCAGCTTTGCAACCGAAAAGCAGCTTAAGGAATTGCACATTTCGGTAGATGCCGCCGAATAGCAAATAAGCTTATAAAAAATAAAAAAGCTTCGGAGAAGAGAAAACTTCGAAGCTTTTTTTGTTGCCCGATAAAGGCAGTGTTTTTTAGGGCCTATTTTGAAAAAATTTTTTTTAAAAGAAGAATTGCCTCTTAATTTTTGCTACTGCATTGCAAGCATGTAGTTTTCGCAAAAGCTCGACACCGCCAACGCGGCAGTTTCGGCTTTCATAACCTGGTTGCCTATCTTTACGGGCAAAAACCCGTGCTCGTAGGCCTCTTTATATTCGCTTGGCGAAAAGTCGCCCTCGGGGCCTACAAGAATGGCGATTTTTGCCGTACTGCTTTTAACCGATTCCTTTAAGACGTTTAAAATCGGCTTTGCAACGCTTTCTAGGCTGGCGATGATTTTTACATCGAAATCTTTTGAATACTCGAAAAATGCGCTTAAAGAGGCGGGTGTTTGCAAATCGAATTTTGCCATGTTAGACGACTGCTTTACAGCCTCTACAATTTGCGCCAGCCATTTTTGCCGCTTGTCCTGCGCATTTTCGGGAGATATTTTTACCTCGCAATTTTCCGACAAAATGGGGAACAGCGCGTCTATGCCCGATTCTATGCTTTGCCTTAAAATGTCGTCGAAAGTTTTTCCCTTGGGTATTGCCTGCCCGAGCGCAACCGTAAATGGATTCCGCAAAAGCTGCAGCTTTTCGATTTTTTCAAGTTCGGCCTTTTTCGGGTTTGCCGAAATTATTTTGCAAAGATACGCACTGCCCGACAAATCGAAAACCGACACGTTGTCGCCGCAGCGCGCGCGCCTTGCAGCAATTAGGTGGCGGCTTTCGAACTGGTTTAGCGAAATCGTATTGCCGTCTAAATTTTCGGCGTATGCTCTTATTCCCGACATAAATTTATGCTTGATTATTCAAAGTTTCAGTAAAATTATATTTTGCGTGAATCCGCTAAAAGACAAGCACATTTTGTTGGGCGTATGCAGCTCTATTGCCGTATACAAGGCCGCCGATTTAACCTCTAAATTGGTAAAGGCGGGGGCGTGCGTTAAAGTTGTGATGACCGAAAACGCCGCAAAGCTTGTAAGCCCGCTTATATTCCAAACGCTTTCAAAAAACAAAGTGTACGTTTCTATGTGGGAAAACCGCGACGAATGGGAGGTAGAACACGTATCCCTTGCCGATTTTGCGCAAATATTTTTGGTAGCCCCGTGTTCGGCAAACACATTGGGCAACTTTGCAAACGGCTTGGCTCCCGATTTTCTTTCTACTTGTTTTATGGCCTCGTGCGCAAAAAAATATGTGGCGTTGGCAATGAACTGCAATATGTATAATTCGCCGGCGGTTCAAAAAAACATAAAAACGCTTAAAGAATGGGGCGTAAACTTTATAGAACCCCAATGCGGAATGCTTGCCTGCGGCAAAGAGGGCATCGGCCGACTAGCCGACGTCGACTCCATCATATCCGCAATTTCCGAATAGCCCCCGCAACCAGATAGCCGCAGCCGTCCGCCGTCGGCATAATTTTCTTTCTTCGCAATCTGGGTGTTGTTGTCTTGCTCAAATTAGCTTTTGTAAGGCATGTGCGACACATCTGTCGTTTAATAAAAATGTGCATTATACTGTTGCCACAATTCAAGAGTAAGCGCGCAGATTGTATAAAAATATTTCGCTCATCGTCAAAGATAGTGGAATGGATAAAAAAAAGGAGGGCAAAGAAGAGAAAAAATCTCTTACAATGCCC
>CAKUIA010000001.1 GCA_934660865.1 uncultured Opitutales bacterium | reverse complement strand
ACTCGTAGAATGCGGAATAAAACTATGAAAAACAAATTACAAAAAAAACCTTATTCCACAACCTTTGGGGTTGACCCGGAAATAGTGAGGACTTTTCAAGCAAAAATACGCCATATTTTCAACATATGTTCAACAGCTATTTAACGCAAAAAAGGGGCAAAACCGCCCGCAAGCCCAGTATTTAAGCCAACAAAAAGCCCGCAAACCTTGTCGGGATGCGGGCTTTAAATGGTGCTCGAGGGGGGACTTGAACCCCCACGCACGAGGTGCATATGAACCTGAATCATACGTGTCTGCCAATTTCACCACTCGAGCAAAATTTGCGTTCTACGCAATTTTTAAAAACAAAGATTCTTTATATGCTGGCTTTTTAGTCAAGAACTAAAGCTTAAAAGTTAAAAAAATAAGGTGCACAAATTTTTTTGCGCGCCGTTTTATCGAAAAGGTTTTTACTTAGAACCGAGTTGTTTGCCGATTGCGGCCTTAACATTGTTTATGTATCTTATCGGCACAATAGCTTTGCCCGATATGTTCGAGCCTTTCGAATTTACGTTTATTTGGTTCTCGGCAAATGTTATGAAGAGCCTTGCCGACATTCCCCTGTGGTCTAGGCTTGCGCTTATGGCGTCGCCTAAATCCTTTACCTCCCATTTTTTCATTACAAGGGCGTTAATTGTGGCCTTGCGCAATTCGGCCTTTGTCCCGACATAGTAAAAACTTGTGTCGTATTGCCCGGCCTTGGCCATTGCGTAGCCCTGGTCGGTTGTGGGTGTAGTGCACGAAATGCAGCTTAACGATGCTATTGTCAATAAAACCAATAATAACTTTTTCATAATGCTTGTTTAATAGTGTGCAAAACGGTACAAATTTTTTAACGCAAATTCAACAGTTTTTTGTCGGGCAAAGCGTTTTAATTGAAAAATCTCGACACGGCGGGCTATGTTTGGAAGAATTTGGGGAGATTTTTTATGCAGGCATTTGCGTGCATATTTGCGCATTATGAATATAGTTTACATAACAGGTTATTTGTGTAAGGAAAACCACCCCCTGCAAAACGAGCTTATAACCCAGCTTGCCGAAAACGGCGCAAAAGTTACGGTTATAACGGGTTTCCCCTCAAGGAAAATATCGCGCGAAAAGCGCGAGTATTACATTTCGCACAGTGTCGAAAAGATTTCCGAGAACCTTACCGTAATGCGTTTCGGCTCGAAAGGCGGCGAGGGCGGCGGGCTTTTTTTGCGAATGTTAAAATATTTGCGCTTAAGCTACACTTTGTATAGGCAGGCAAAGAAGATAAAAACCGACGCGTATTTGATATATTCTTCGCCGCCGTTTTTGGGGTGGGCGGGCATTTTGCTTTCAAAATTCGCCCCCGTTGTATACAACGCGCAAGACCTTTTTCCCGACACAATCATTCGCATAAAAAATCTGGGCGAAAGGAACCTGGCCATACGCTTTTTTAGATATATGGAAAAGCGCGTGTATAATGCGGCAAGCGCCGTGATAACAATTTCGGCCGATATGAAAAACACGATAGTCGAAAACGGCGGCAACCCCGACAAGGTTTTTTCGGTGTATAACTGGACAGACACTAAAACCGTTTGCCCCGTGCCGCGCAGCGAAAACCGCCTAATGGACGAGCTTAATATAGACAAAAGCCGCTTTATAATTTCGTATGCGGGCGATATCGGCTATTTTCAGGGCTGGCCTATGATATTGCAGGCGATAAAGAGCGTTGAAAATACTCCCATACACTTTGTTCTTATTGGCGACGGCTCCTACAAAAAGCAGCTGCTTGAATATGTCGAAAAAAACAAAATGAAAAACGTTTCGGTTTTCCCCTTGCAGCCCGTTTCGCGCGTGTCCGAAGTCTACGGTATCGGCGATGTCGAAATGGTTTCGATAGAATCGGGCGTTTCGAGAATGTCGCTGCCGTCCAAAACCTGGGCTATAATGTCGGCGGGTTCGCCCTTGCTTTCTATTGTAGACCAAAATAGCGAAATTGCCGAAATTATAAGGAAAAACAACTTGGGCTACACTGTTGCCCACGGCAGCGCAAAAGAGCTTGCCGATGTTTTCCTAAAGGCCTATGCCGAGCGCGACAGCTTAAGGCAAATGGGGCAAAATGCCCGAAAGTTTAGCGAAATAAACGTAGACAAAGTTTTGCAGACAAGAAAATATTTTGAAATTATAAAAAGCAGCATAAAAGAATGACAAATTCAAAACCCGCGCAAAACAGGGCAAACTACAATTTTGTAGTTTGCTTTTTTTGTTTTTATTGCAGGTCTATATGTAGTGTGTCTTGCGCAAAATTTGCATTTTTATAACTTATTTATACATATATAAATGCAAATAAACGGCGAAATTTTTATACAAAAGTGGCACGCCTTTTGCTACAAATATGTTGATTATGAAAATTGGAGTAGGGCAGATTAACGCGCAGGTTGGCGCATTCGACTTAAATGTTGCCAAAATTGTGCAGGCAACGCGCAATTTAAAAAAACAGGGAGCCGATTTTGCGGTTTTTGCAGAGTGCGCGGTATCGGGTTATCCCATAAAAGACTTTGCAAAATATAAAAGTTTTGTGCGCGGCGCAGAAGAAGCCCTGCAGGGTGCAATGCGCTATTTTGAACTGCCCGTTTTGGTGGGCTGCCCTCGCATAGGCAAAAACGGACACGTTTACAACTCGGCTTTTTGGATACGAAATAAAAAGGTGGAACTTGTTTACGATAAGCGCCTTTTGCCGAATTACGGCGCCCTGAACGACCCCCGCGTTTTTGAGTCCGGCAACGAATGTGCCTATATTGATTTTAACGGTAAAAAAATTGCCATAACCATTTGCGAAGATATTTGGACTTTAAACGAAGTAAAAACCGCCTATAGGTACAGCAAGCACCCCTTAGACGAAATGGAAAACTGCGACTTGCTTATAAATATTTCGGCCAGCGTGTTTTCGCAGACAAACGACAATGTAAGGCATTGCAACGGAATGCTTTATAATATCTCGAAAAAAGTCAAAGCTCCCGTTTTGTGGTGCAATTTAGTTGGGGCTACCGACGAGATAATATTTGCGGGGGCTTCGACGTATATAGACGCAAACAAAAACGCTTCGGTATGCCTTAAAAAATTCGCCGAAGACGGGCTTGTTATAGATACAAACGCCATAACGGGCTTTAATTCAAATGGTAGCGACTTTTCTGGCATAGCGGATATATATTCTGCAATAGTTATGGCAATAGGCGATTTTGTTAAAAAGTGCGGGGCAAAAAGCGTGTTGCTGGGGCTTAGCGGCGGCATAGATTCGGCCGTAGTTGCCGCTTTGGCTGTAGACGCCTTAGGGTGCGAAAATGTAAGGGGGGTGGCTTTGCCCTCTAAATTTTCAAGCACAGGCAGTGTGCAAGACGCCCAGGCTTTGGCTGAAAATTTAGGTATAAAGTTTGATATTATTGCAATAAAAGAAGTTGTAAGTTCTGCCGAAAATACGTTGGCCGATTTGTTTAAGGGTTTGCCACGCGATACAACCGAAGAAAACCTGCAGTCTAGAACAAGGGCTTTGCTGCTTATGGCGTTGTCGAATAAATTTTCAAGTCTTTTGCTTACAACTGGTAATAAAAGCGAATGTGCTGTCGGCTATTGCACTTTATATGGCGACACCTGCGGCGCGTATGCCCCCATTTGCGATGTGTACAAATGCGATGTCTACGCCCTTGCAAAATACATAAATAAGTTGCACAACAAAGAGATAATTCCGCAAAATACAATAACAAAACCGCCCTCGGCCGAGCTTAGACCCGACCAAAAAGATAGCGACAGCCTGCCCGAATACGAAGTTTTAGACGCAATTTTGCGCCTTAGAATAGAAAACTTTATGTCGGCGGAGGAAATAATCGAAAAAGGCTACAAAAGGGAAATTGTTTTAGACGTTCTAAATAAACTTGCAAAAACACAGGGCAAGCGCAGCCAATATCCGCTTGGGCCAAAGCTTACAGGCACGGCATTTTTAACCGACCGCAAAATTCCCGTAAGCGCGCGCGGCTTTTTTGACAAATAAAACTACTTTTTTGTGCCTTAAAAGCTTAAGGTTTTTAAAAAGTGGGCAAAAAATGCCGCCAAAAAACTTTTTTGTAGCAAAAATAAGAATTTTCTTGCAACAAAAATGTAGTTTCAACAAATTTGTTTGCGACAAATTTGTAGTCTGCAAATTTGTCGGGAATGCCTACAAAAAAGTTGTTCCGCATATGTTCTAAGATATAAATATGATAATAAGCTAGTTATGTAAAATTGCAAAAATGTTTTTCGAAACTGGCACGCAATTTGCTACATAATTAGCAAACAACAATTACAATTATGCAGATGTATTATCCAAAAGAACAGGGAATGTATAGTCCCAAAAACGAACACGACGCTTGCGGTGTTGGCCTTATCAGCGACATTAAGGGCCGCGCAAGCCACCAAATTGTTTTGGACGGCATTAAAGTTTTGGAAAGACTCCTACACAGGGGCGCAGTTGGCGGAGATTCGCACACGGGCGACGGCGCTGGCATTCTAACCCAAATCCCCGACGCGTTTTTTAGAAAGGTATTGGGCGAAAAGCTGCCCAAGCTTGGCGAATATGCAGTTGCAATGCTGTTTTTGCCCCAAGACGAATCTTCGGTAAAAAAGTGTGTGGAAATTTTCAAGGGCTGTCTGGCAAGCGAAGGGTTTTCGTTCGTAGCCGAAAGAACGGTTCCCGTCGACAAGTCTGCAATAAGCGGCATAGCCCTTAACAGTTGCCCGAACATAGAGCAGTTGTTCATAGCAAAAAGCGGCTTAAGCGCAGAGGAAATGGAGCGCAGCCTGTATATATTGCGCAGGGTAATAGAAAACAAAATTGCGGCCGAAAATATTGAATCTTTTTACATTTGCTCGCTTTCGGCAAAAACGGTTGTATACAAGGGGCTTTTAAACGCTCCCCAGCTAAAGCAGTTTTACCCCGACTTAAGCGACGAAACTTATGTAAGCGCAATTTCGCTTATACATCAAAGGTATTCTACAAACACTTTCCCGACATGGCCTTTGGCGCAGCCTTTCAGATATTTGGCCCACAACGGCGAAATAAACACCTTGCGCGGCAATATCAACCAAATGAATATGCGCCAAGAGCATTTTTCAACCCCGCTTTTCGGCGACAATATAAAGAAGCTTTTGCCCGTAATTAGCCCCAACCAGAGCGACTCGGCCTGTTTGGACAACGCCGTCGAATTTTATTGCCAGGCTGGGCGCAAGCTACCGCATACAATGCTTATGCTTGTTCCCCAGGCGTGGGGCAAGTCTTTCCATATCAGCAAAGACATTCAGGGCTTTTTTGAATACCATTCGGGCGTAAGCGAACCGTGGGACGGCCCCGCGGCCTTGGTATTTACCAACGGCACGCAGTCGGGCGCTTTGCTAGACCGCAACGGTTTAAGACCCGCCCGCTATACGATAACGAAAAGCGGCTTGTTTGTTTTGGCAAGCGAAACGGGCGTTTTGGATTTGCCCGAAAACGACATAGCCTTAAAGGGACGTTTGCGCCCCGGCGAAATGGTTTATATAGACGCCGAAAAGGGTAGGGTAATGCACGACACCGAAATTAAAACGGTGCTTGCCCGAGCCAAGCCCTACCGCCGCTGGGTTCAGGAAAACAGAATAGAGCTGCCCGGCATATTCGAAAATTCCGAAGCTCCGTCCATAGGCGAAAACCTTATTCAAAGGCAAAAACTTTTCGGCTATACAAAAGAGGATTTGGATTTGATTTTAAAGCCCATGGCCGTAGACGCAAAAGAGCCCATAGGCTCGATGGGCAACGACGCGGCTTTGCCCGTGCTTTCCGAAAAGCCGCAGCTTTTGTACGACTACTTTAAGCAGCTGTTTGCCCAGGTAACAAACCCGCCGATAGACCCGATAAGGGAGTCGCTTGTAATGAGCTTGACAACCTACATAGGCAACTGCGGAAACTCGCTTGTAGAGTCGCCTTCGTTGGCGCACCTGCTAAAGCTGCCGTGCCCGATTTTAACCAACCACGACATTTCCTGCATGCGCTCTTCCAAGTTGCCTACGTTCCAGTCGGTAACAATTAAGGCGCAGTTTTCGGCCGAAGGCGGCGTAGAAGCCCTAAAGCGCGCAATGGAAAAAATTTGCGACGACGCCGAAAACGCGGTAAGGGATTCTAAAACGGTTATAATTTTAAGCGACAAGAACCTTGACTACGGCTATGCGCCTATACCGATGCTTTTGGCTGTGGCCGCCGTAAACACAAGGCTTGTAAAGTGCAGCTTGCGCTATGCCGCGGGCATTGTGGCCGAAACGGGCGAATCGCGCGAAATTATGCACTTTGCGCTTTTGCTTGGGTATGGAGCTACGGCAATAAACCCCTATTTGGCTATAGAAACCGTTGCCGAAATGGTAAAGGACGGCCAGATAGACAATATCGACGCCGCAAGAGCCGCCGAAAACTACATAACCGCCATAAAGAAGGGGCTTTTAAAGATAATGTCGAAAATGGGCATTTCCACTTTGCGAAGCTACCGCCAGGCGCAGATTTTCGAGGCAATAGGCCTTTCGCAGGAATTTGTAGACACCTATTTTTCGGGCACGTCGTCCAGAATAGGCGGCATAGGCATAAACGAGGTTGCAACCGAAATTTTGGAAAGGTACCGCAACACGCACTACCCGAAGTTCGGCGAGGAAAACGTTTTGGAAAACGCGGGCAAATACAAGTATGCAAAAGACGGCGAAAACCATTTGTGGACTCCCGCAAGCATATCGCTTTTGCAAAGGTCGGTAAGGAATAACGACGAAAAGCTTTACCGCCAGTATGCCGATTTTGTAAACAACCAGGCGCGCAGGCTTTGCACTTTAAGGGGCTTGTTCAAGTTTAAGACGGCGGCAACCCCATTGCCTTTAAGCGAAGTTGAAAGCACCGAAAGCATTGTAAAGCGCTTTGTAAGCGGCGCAATGAGTTTCGGCGCGCTTTCGCCCGAGGCGCACCAAACCATAGCCGTTGCAATGAACAGGCTTGGCGCAATGAGCAACTGCGGCGAGGGCGGCGAAGACGAAAGCCGCTTTAACACCGAAAGCTCCAGCGCAATAAAGCAGATTGCAAGCGGCAGATTCGGCGTAACGGCCGCCTATTTGGCAAACGCAAAGGAACTGCAGATAAAGGTTGCCCAGGGCGCAAAGCCCGGCGAGGGTGGCCAGCTGCCCGGCTACAAGGTAAACTCGATAATAGCAAAAATCAGGCACTCCATTCCGGGGGTAACTTTGATATCGCCGCCGCCGCACCACGACATTTATTCAATAGAAGACCTTGCCCAGCTTATATACGACCTGCGCAATTCAAACGAAAGCGCAAGGGTTTCCGTAAAGCTTGTTTCCGAAGCCGGCGTAGGCACGGTTGCGGCGGGCGTTGCAAAGGCCAAGGCCGACATGGTTCTTATTAGCGGCCACGACGGCGGCACGGGGGCGTCTCCTTTAACCAGCATTAAATATGCGGGTGCTCCCTGGGAAATAGGTTTGGCCGAAACCCAGCAAACGCTGCGCCTAAACGGCCTGCGCGACAAGATTCGCGTTCAGGTAGACGGCCAGATAAAGACGGGCCGCGACGTTGTAATAGGCGCGTTGCTTGGCGCCGAGGAATTCGGTTTTGCAACCTCCATTTTGGTTGCAATAGGCTGCGTAATGAGGCGCGTATGCCACAAGAACTGCTGCCCCGTCGGCGTTGCAACGCAAGACGAGCAGTTGCGCAAAAAGTTTGCGGGCAAGCCCGAACATATCGAAAACTACCTGCGCTTTGTAGCCGAAGAAACCAGGGAAATTTTGGCGTCGTTGGGGCTAAGGTCCATAGACGAGGCCGTAGGCCGCAGCGACTTGCTCGACAAAGACGGCGCGCTGGATTTTTGGAAGTCGAAGAATTTGGACTTTTCGAAGATGTTTGCGCAAATTGCCGACGAAAACTCTCCGAGAAAGTCGGCCGGCCTTGCCGAAAGGGAATTGAAGGACGCCTACGACAAAAAACTGCTTGGGGCCTTTGCCGAAAGTTTGGAAAACGGCTCTTCGCACACCGAAAGCTTTGAAATACACAACTTCGACAGAAGCGTTGGCGCAATGCTTGCGGGCGTAGCGGCCAAAAAGTGGGGCGACGGCAATTTGCCCGAAAACGCCGTAAACGCAAACTTTACGGGCTGCGCCGGGCAAAGCTTTGGCGCGTTCCTGTGCCACGGCATAAACTTTACCCTTACCGGCGAAGCCAACGACTATATAGGCAAGAGCCTTTCGGGCGGCAATATCTTCATAAAGGCGTACGACGCCGAAAGGGAAAACGCCTCGAAGAACGTTATTGCCGGCAACGTAATCGGCTACGGCGCTACGAACGGCAAGATTTACATAAACGGCCTTGCGGGCGAAAGGCTTGCAATCAGAAACAGCGGGGCCGTTATTGTAACCGAGGGCGCGGGCGACCACTGCTGCGAATATATGACGGGCGGGCGCGTTGTAGTTTTGGGCCCGACAGGCTTTAACTTTGCGGCCGGCATGACGGGCGGCTTTGCCTATGTGCTCGACGCCGACGGTCAGTTCGACAGAAGGTGCAACCTTGAAAGCGTAGACTTGGAAAGCATTGCCGAAAATTCCGAGTCGGACGCCGAACTAAGGGGCATTATTCAAGACTATTACAACGCAACAAACAGCTATGTTGCCGAAAACATTTTAAACAACTGGAGCGAATTTTTGCCGAAGTTTGTAAAAGTGTTCCCAATCGACTACAGGGCTGCCTTGGCAAAGCGCGCAAATTCTTAAACCGGAAAATTAAACGGGCACAATGCAAAAGGAGCTAAAAAACATATAACAAAGTTTTCGCCTTCGGCCTGCATTGTGCCGCAAAACAAACACCAGCTTATGGACAACCACCTACACGTTAGCATTGAAGTATTAAAGAAAATAAGCCACCTTGTGGCAAAGAGATCGTCGGTGCAGGAGATGATTTCGCAGATTCTGGATACATTGCATACCGAAATGGGTCTGCTTAGGGGCACTGTGGCTCTGCGCGAGGGCGATATGCTTGTAATAGAGGCCTCGCAGGGGCTTAGCAAGCGCGAGGCCGAGCGCGGCACCTACCGCATAGGCGAGGGCATTACGGGCATGGTTGCGCTAGAGGGCAAGCCGCGCGTAATTGCCGATGTTTCGAAGGAAAAAGGCTTTTTAAACCGCACGGGCGCGCGCTCGGGCGAAACAAACGTGGCCTTTATTTGCGTTCCCATTATATATATGGACGACGTAATTGGCACCATAAGCATAGACCGCAAAACCGACGAAAACACCGATTTAGACGCCGATTTGCGCCTGCTTGAAATTATAGCCAACATTATGGCCGACGCCGTTTACGCAGCCTACGCCGAAGTTGAAGAGCGAGAAAAGCTGATAAGCGAAAACAAGCGTTTGCACCTTGAGCTTGAAAACAAGCTGCGCCCCACCGAAATTGTGGGGAATTGCGCGAATATGAAAAAGGTGTATTCGATGATTTTCAAAGTGGCCTCTTCGAACGCTACGGTTTTAATAAGGGGCGAATCGGGCACGGGCAAAGAGCTTGTTGCGCGCGCAATCCAGAAAAATTCGCTTAGAAAAGACAAACCGTTTGTTTCCATAAACTGCGCGGCATTGCCCGAAGGCCTTATAGAAAGCGAATTGTTCGGCCACGAAAAGGGCTCGTTTACGGGGGCTGTAAACCGCAAGGCGGGCTTGGTTGAAGTTGCAGACACGGGAACTTTGTTTTTGGACGAAGTCGGCGACTTAACCTTGTTTATGCAGTTAAAACTTTTGCGCTTCATTCAAGAGCACACATTTTTTAGGGTAGGCTCGAGCCAGGAGCGCAGGGTAGACGTGCGCATATTGGCCGCAACAAGCCGCAATTTGGAGGAAATGATTAAGGAGGGAACTTTTAGGGAAGACTTGTACTACCGCCTAAACGTATTCCCGATATATCTGCCCGCACTGCGAAACCGCAAGTGCGACATTACGTCTTTAGCCGAGCACTTTTTGGAAAAATACAATTTAATACACAACAAAAGCGTTTCGAGAATTTCCACAACGGCCATAAATATGCTGACTTCATACTATTGGCCGGGCAACGTAAGGGAGCTTGAAAACTGCATGGAATATGCGGTTTTAAACACTTCCGACAACGTAATTAGCGGCTACAATTTGCCGCCGACTTTGCAGACCGATTTGTCGACGGCGTCGGCCCCCGCCTTTGCGGGCGACGGCGCAGAGCCCGAAAATACCGACTACGAAACGCTTGTCGGCAACTTCGAGCGCGAAATAATAATAAACGCGCTAAAGAAAAACAACGGCAACGCAAGCGCGGCCGCAAAATATTTAAAGACCACGCCGCGCATTATACTCTATAAAATAAAAAAACTGAATATAGACCCGCTTTTATATAAATAACAAACAATCAAAACACTCGTACAAAAATGACATTCCTTCAAAATATGTTCGCCGAAAGAATAGGCGGAGTAAACTACGGCAAAACGAACGAAATTTACAAGTTCGAAAAAATCAAGAGGGCAAAGCGCGCGGCCAAAGCCGCCAAGCCCGATGTTGAACTTATAGACATGGGCGTAGGCGAGCCCGACGAAATGGCTTTCCCCGAAGTTGTAGAGGCTTTGTATGCGGCGGCGAAAAACCCCGCAAACCGCGGCTATGCCGACAACGGCGGCAGGGATTTTAAGGTTGCAGCCGCTTCCTATATGAAGGCGGTTTTCGGCGTACAGCTAGATCCCGACACCGAAATCATACACTCGATAGGTTCCAAGGCGGCCCTGAGCATTTTGCCCTATTGCTTTATAAACCCAAAAGACGTTGTTATAATGACAATTCCCGGCTACCCCGTTTTCGGCACGCACGCAAAATATCTGGGCGGCGAAGTATACAACGTAAAGCTTTCCGAAGAAAACAACTTTTTGCCCGACTTGGATTCCATTCCCCAAGACATAAGGAAAAGGGCAAAGGTTATGGTTGTAAACTATCCGAACAACCCCACGGGCGCAAGCGCAACTCTTGAATTTTTCGAAAAGCTTGTAAAGTTTGCAAAGGAAAATTCCATAATAATAATTTCCGACGCCGCGTACGCGTCTTTAACGTTCGAAGGGCCTTCGCTTTCGATATTTCAGGTTCAAGGCGCCAAAGACGTGGCTCTTGAGCTGCATTCGATGTCGAAAAGCCACAATATGACGGGCTGGAGAATAGGCTGGGTTTGCGGCAACCCCCTGCTTGTAAAAGCCTACGGCGACGTTAAGGACAACTGCGATTCAGGGCAGTTTTTGGGCATACAGCTTGCGGGAGCCAAGGGGCTTGAAAACCCGCTTATTACAAGGCAAATTGCCGCCAAATATTCAAGGCGTATGGATTTGCTTGTGGGCGTGCTAAAAGATTTGGGCTTTTGCCCCAAAAAGCCCAAGGCGGGATTTTTCCTTTATATGAAAGCCCCAAAAGCCGCGGTAGACAAAGACGGGAGCAAAACAAAGTTTAAATCGGGCGAGGATTTTTCGCAGTGGATGATTTCGCAGCACCTTATAAGCACTGTCCCGTGGGACGACGAAGGCCCGTATGTAAGGTTTTCGGTAACCTTCGAAGCGCACGGCGCAGAGGCCGAAAAGGCCGTTGTTGCCGAAATCAAAAAGAGAATGTCGCAGTCGAAATTCGAATTTTAACAAGGATACAAAAATGAAGTTTTATAAATACCACGCATTGGGCAACGACTATCTGGTTTTAGACCCCAAAGACTGCCCCGTTTGCCCGCAGGGCTTGGACGTTGTTAAAATCTGCCACAGAAATTTCGGCTTGGGAAGCGACGGAATTTTGTTCGGCCCCGAAAAGAGCGACAAGGCCGACTTTAAATTGCGCATTTTAAACCCCGACGCCAGCGAGGCCGAAAAAAGCGGCAACGGCCTTAGGATATTTTCGCGCTATTTGTTCGACACGGGGCGCGTAGAGGAAAACAAACCCTTTACGGTAGACACCTTAGGCGGCGTAGTTTCGTGCACGGTTTCGCAAAACGGCGACTACATTACCGTTGAAATGGGGCGCGTAAGCTTCGACGCCGACAAGATTCCCGTAAACGGAGTAAAGGGTGAAGTTATAAACCAGGAGGTTGTAATAGACGGCGTTGCCTATAAATACTGCTGTGCAACGGTGGGCAACCCGCATTGCGTTGTGCCCATGAAAAAGGTTTCGTCGGAAATTGCGCACAAAATTGGCCCCGTTTTGGAGAATATGACGAAAAAATTCCCCAACAGAACAAATGTGCAGTTTTTGGAGGTTGTAGACAAAAACAACATTAACATACAAATTTGGGAGAGGGGCGCAGGCTATACCTTGGCTTCGGGTTCAAGCTCTAGCGCGGCGGCAAGCGTTGCCTACAAACTTGGCTTATGCGAGGGCGACATAACTGTCCATATGCCGGGGGGAATTTTGAAAATTTCTATAAAACCCGACTATTCTATAACAATGAGCGGGCCCGCTACAAAAGTGGGGGTATACGAAATGTTCGATAGCGTTTTAACGCAAGACATTCCCAATATGTAATTTGTGTAAATTGGATTGTTGTCGGGCGGTGCTTAAATGCACCGCCTTTTTTGTTGTATATTTTACCGAACTACAAATTTGTAGTAGCACAAAAATGTAGTTGCAACAAATTTGTAGCATACAAAGGCCAAAAATAGGCCTTATGCCGACTACTTTTTTGTGCGCGCCAATTTTGCAGGTGCATACATTCTTGTAGGTCTTAGTATTTATGCGGGGTTTTCGGGTTTTGCCGTCTTTTTGCAAAAATGCGCAAAAAAACTGGCACGCTTTATGCTTATCAAGAAAGTATCTCATCATTCCAAAAAAATGAAACTAATAATAGCATACATTAAGCCCGAACAACTTGGAGAGGTAAAAAAGGAACTCTTCAAGAACGAAATATACAGGCTATCGGTTACCAACGCACTCGGCTGCGGAAGGCAGAAGGGTTATAGCGAAAACTATCGCGGAAATGTTAGAGAGGTAAACCTCCTTAAAAAAGTACGCTTGGAAATCGCCGTTAACGACGAGTATCTCGACCAGACCATAGAGTCTATTATAAAAGGCGCCCAAACCGACCATATCGGCGACGGCAAAATTTTTGTATTGAACGTCGAGGAGTGTATTCGCGTAAGAACGCGCGAAACGGGGCGCGAGGCAATAGGTTAAAAATTCAAACAATTTACGGTTATGAGACTAAAGACATTGTTATATATAGGCGCACTGATGGGTGCGTGTTCCGCATTCGGGCAAGAGGTGGCGGCAAACGCCGAGGCTGCAGCGCCCGCTGTGTCGAACGAAATGTTTACAATTAACAACTTGTGGATACTTTTGGGCGCAATTTTGGTTTTTGCAATGCACCCCGGGTTTGCACTGGTAGAAACGGGTTTATGCCGCGCAAAGAACAGCGTAAACATTCTGTCTAAAAACGTTATCACGGTGGCAATAGGTTTGCTTACCTATGTGGTAATCGGTTTTAGCATTATGTATCCGAAAGATTCCTGGCTTATAAACGGCGTGCTGGGCTTTATCGGCTTGGGCGTTTCCTCGCCCGAGGGCGCGTTGGGAGCCATTGCCTATAACGGCGGCAACTACGGCTATTGGACGGACTTTATTTTTCAAGGCATGTTTGCCGCAACTTCCGTAACCATTGTTTCGGGTGCGGTTGCCGAAAGGATAAAGTTTAGCGCATACATAATCTTTGCAATAATCTATGCGGCGTTCGGCTACACGCTTATTGGCTCGTGGGGCTGGGGCGGCGGCTGGCTGGCAAAGCTCGGCTTCTACGACTTGGCGGGTTCTACATTCGTGCACAGCGTAGGCGGTTGGGCGGCCTTAGTAGGCGCAATTTTGGTAGGGCCGAGAATCGGCAAGTATGTGGGCAAGACCGCTCACGCAATTCCCGGCAGCAACTTGGGCTTTGCAACATTGGGCGTATTTTTGCTGTGGTTCGGTTGGTTCGGCTTTAACGGAGCTTCGGTATTTAGCGCCGATCCCGTAATGGTGGCCTACGTATTTACAACAACGGCTTTGTCGGCCGCGGCGGGCTTAATGGCTGCAATGTTCACTTCGTGGATAGCGCAAGGCAAGCCCGACTTGTCGATGGTTCTTAACGGCTGCTTGGCTGGCCTGGTAGGTATTACGGCTTCTGCCGACTGCGTATCGATTCAAGCTTCGTGCCTAATCGGCGCAATCTCGGGTGTGATAGTTGTAATTGCGGTATACGCTTTCGACAAGCTGCAAATCGACGACCCCGTTGGCGCGCTTTCGGTACACTTGGTATGCGGTGTTTGGGGAACTTTGGCCGTTGGCCTGTTCTCGCCCGACCACGAGCTTTTACCGCAAATAATAGGCATAGTTGCAGTGGCTGCGGCAAGCGTTTCGATAAGCTTTGCAATCTTCTACACAATGAAAAAGACAATGGGTATAAGGGTAAGCAAGAGCGACGAATTGAAGGGCTTGGATATTTCCGAACACGCAATGGAGGCCTACAACGGATTCCAAATCTTCTCGAACGAATAGTTTTTAAAGAGACAAATTTTGAAAGGACAAAAATATGAATAGCAGAAAAATAGCACTGGCAAATATTGCCGACACCGCCGTTCCCGAAACGGCGGCGGCAGGCAACTTCATAGAAGACTACGGCTGCGACGTATTCAACATCAAGGCGATGTCGGAATACCTCCCCAAGCCCGTTTTCAAGAAGTTGATGGAAACAATGAACACGGGCAAGGCAATAGATTCTTCGATTGCCGACGATGTTGCCCACGCAATGAAAAGCTGGGCGATAAAGAGGGGAGCTACCCACTACACGCACTGGTTTATGCCCCTTACGGGTTCCAGCGCCGAAAAGCACGACTCCTTCCTTGAACCGGTCGGCGGCGGCGAAGTTATTGCAAGATTTTCGGGCAAAAACCTTATAATGGGCGAACCCGATGCCTCCAGTTTCCCCTCGGGCGGTTTGCGCTCTACGGCCGAAGCCCGCGGCTACACCGCATGGGACCCGACAAGCCCCGCCTTTATCAAGCGCGAATACGGTGTTGCAACCTTGTATATTCCCACGGCGTTTTGCTCGTACACGGGCGAGGTTCTCGACAAGAAAACCCCCTTGCTGCGCTCGATGCAGGTTTTGGGCGCACAGGCAAAGCGCCTGCTAAAGTGCTTCGGCAAAACTTTCGAGGGCAACGCAAAGGTAACCTTGGGCGCCGAACAGGAGTACTTTTTAATCGACAAGCGTTTTTATGTACAACGCCCCGACCTAATGCAAACGGGCAGAACGCTTTTCGGCGCTCCCCCGCAAAGGCACCAACAACTGGAAGACCACTACTTCGGTGCAATTAAACCCAGAATTTTGTCGTTTATGAGCGAGTTGGACCACGAATTGTGGAGGCTCGGCATACCCGCAAAGACGAGGCACAACGAAGTTGCCCCCGCGCAGTTCGAAATTGCCCCGATGTTTGAAGAGCTTAACTTGGCGGTAGACCACAATATGCTTATTATGGACGCGCTAAAGAGGATAGGCGACAAGCACGGCTTTGCCTGCCTGCTTCACGAAAAGCCCTTCGACGGCGTAAACGGCTCGGGCAAGCACAACAACTGGTCCATTTCGGTTGGCGACATCAATTTGCTTAACCCCGGCGACGACCCACACCAAAACGCGATATTCCTTACAAGCCTTTGCGCGGTAATACAGGCTGTCGACAGGCACGCCGACTTGTTGCGCTCGGCCATAGCGGGCGCTGGCAACGACCACCGTTTGGGCGCAAACGAAGCGCCGCCGGCAATAATCTCGATGTACTTGGGCGAACAGCTCGCCGACATTGTAGAGCAAATCGAAAACGGCGGAGCAAAGTCGAGCAAGCACGGCAAGATTTTGAAAATCGGAGCCGACATTTTGCCCGTATTGCCCTGCGACGCAACCGACAGAAACAGAACAAGCCCATTTGCCTTTACGGGCAACAAGTTCGAGTTTAGAGCCGCAGGCTCTTCGCAAAGCTGCGCAAGCCCGAACATTGTTTTGAATACCGCCGTTGCCGAAGCTTTCGACGAAATCGCAACAATGCTCGAAAATCTGCCAAAAGGCGCAAACTTCCACGACGAATTGCAAAAGATTCTTTCGACGATAATCAAAAAGCACAAGAAGATTATCTTCAACGGCGACGGTTACGGCGAAGCCTGGAAGAAGGAGGCTGCAAAGCGCAAGTTGCCCAATTTGCGCACAACCCCCGAGGCAATCAAGCCCTTGGTAGACCCCAAGAACGTTGCGCTTTTCGAAAAGTACGGAGTCTTCAATTCGGTGGAATTAAAGTCGCGCTACGAAGTATTTTTGGAGGAATACACCCGCAAAGTCGGAATAGAAGCGGGGTTGACTTTGAAGATTTCGCGCACGCACATAATTCCCGCGGTTGTTTCCTATTTGGAAAAGCTGGGCAAGTCGCTCGAAGCCGAAAAGGTTTTGGGCACAAAGAATTCGGCGGTAAAAACGCTGGCGTCGAAAATCGACACAAGGCTTAACGCTTTGGTTTTGGCGGCCGACAAGCTTGAAGCCCTCATAAAGAAGGGCGAAGCTCCCGTAAAGCTGCTCGAGGCAATGGCTCAAGTCCGCAAAATTGCCGATACGCTCGAAGGCGAAGTCGACAACGAATTGTGGCCGCTGCCCAAGTATTGCGAAATGCTTTTTGTCTACTAAAAAAACTGCTATTATAAAGAGACACAAAAAACAATCCCGCCCCCCAAACAGGAGCGGGATTTTCCTTTATCCAAAAGGGCGCAAAATAAAAATTAGTCCTCCTCGTAGTTGTTGTTTTTTTCCGCTACGTTCTTTGTCTGCTGCAGCAAAACATTGCAGTTTATAAATTCGCAGTCTTCTATTTTAACGTTTTCGTTTACATAGCCGTTTTTGGGAACTCCCTTGCAAAAAGAGGCATCGTCCCAAATTGCGGGCGGCAGCTTGTTCCTGTTCCATCTTGTTCCGCAGTTGTCGAACTTGCAGTTTTTTATAAGCAGGTTTTTAACCCTAATGCCCTCGTACCAGTAGCTGGCGTCGTTTTCAAGCAATATGCCGCTAATTGTCGGGCGTATGAACGTGCAGTTTTCTATTACGGCCTCCGAAACCTTTATAAGGAAACCCCTTGCCCTGTTGCCCCTTACGGTGCAGTTTTTTATTTCCGTATACGGGTCTTGCGAAATGTTTGCAACAGTCAGCCCGTAGTCGACGTGTTCGGGCAGGTCGTTTTCGAACTCGAAAATTGCCGAGCCTTTGTCGTGCAAAATCTGAGCGCCAACAATCCTGTTTGGCGAGCCCAGCCTTAGGTAGTTGTCCCTTTCGCCGAAAACAATGGTGTCGCCCTTGTCGGGAACAAGGTAGTAGGGGAACGGTCTTTCCTTTGCGGGGTGCCTTTGCTTTTCGCTTAAATTCCTTGCATGGAAAACCTCTATTTTTCTGGGCGAAATACGTTTGTTAACGGTAAGGTACATTTGGTGAATGTTCAATGCGTCGTCGCCGAGTTTTTCGAAATAGGAATTGTATATAAACACTTTGCCTTTGCAGTTTTTAAAGTGAAGCCCGTCGGCGGTGGCCGCCATCCAATATTTTTTGTCGCTTGTTTTTACGTTGAAATTGTCCACATAAATGTTTTCGGTGTTCAGCGCCAAAATGCCCATTCCCGAGTGTTCCAATACTGTAAGGTTGTAGAACCTTGCATTTTTGCATTTTTCCGACATAACCGCCTGCGGGCCGTAAACGGCGTAGCGCAGCAATACGGTTGAATTTAAAGGCGGCGCTTTTTTGCCCTTGTTTAAAAACACGCGCAAAGTTTTGTCGGCGATTTTCTTCGCGTTAACGGTGCTGTCCAGCTGGTAAATGTCGGCAACTTTCACGTTGTAGCAGTCGTGTTTTTCGTCGTAGCCTATAACAGCCAAAACGGGTTTTTCGTAGGCGGGGAATTGCTCGGCTATTTTGCAGTCGAAAAATCCGTCGCCGTTATTTACAACCACGCCTCCGGTTATGGCCAGTTCGGCGTTTTTAATTTTAAAATTTGCAACCGCAATGTTGGAGGAGTCTTTTAAGAAAAATACGGCGCCCCTGTGCCTTATTAAAGTTGCGTTGTTGCCGTCTATTAAAATGTTTTTTGCGTTCTTTAATTTTAATGCGTAAAACTCGTTGTTTTCGGGCGCAATGTCGTAGCTGCCTTTTTCGAAAAGCAGGCAAACGGGTTCGCTTTTGGCAAGTTCGGCCGCCTTTTCAAGGGCGGCGTTTATGGCTTTGGTATCGTCTTTGCCGTCGTTTGCAATGGCGCCGAAATCCGAAACTTTCACCACTTTTGCATACAGGCTTTTTGCCTGCGCATAGTTTAGCTTAACGGAGTCTATCGACGCTTTTGCTTCGGCAAACGCGCTTATGCAACCGAGCAGGCAGGCTAAAAAGAAAAATGTTTTTGCTGTGTTTTTCATATACATATCTATAAATTGATTTACGAATATGTATAGTTTTGCGCTTTATCAAGAAAATTAAAAAAGTTCTTGAATAAAAATTTTACCGAAGTTAGAAAATCGGCATTATGACTAAGAAGATTATATCGTTAATACTGTTGTTGGCCTTTGCTATTTCGTCGGCGTTTGCGCATGGCGAATCTCCCGCAAAAAAGCACCGCAAAATTGCAATTCAGGCGTTTTCAATGAACTGCTATACGCTTGAAGAAACCGTAAACAGGATAAAGGGTCTTGATATAGACGGCGTTGAATGTTATCCGAACCAGAGAATTTCCGACAAATTCGGCAACGCGAAATTCGACGTTAATATGACCGCCGAGCAAAAGGCGTTTGTGAAAAAGCTTTTTGCCGACGCAAAGCTTAAAATGGTAAGCTTCGGCGTAAAAAGAACCTCGAAAGACGCCGATGTGGAAAAATACTGCCGCTTTGCAAACGAATTCGGCATTGAGCGCATAATCACCGAAGACCCCGTTTCGAGATTCCCCGTATGGGATAAATTCGGCAAAAAATACGGCGTAAAAATGTGTTTGCACCACCACGCAAAAGACAGCCTAAACCAGTATTTCGACCCCGAAGTTATGAATAAATACACAAGGCCTTTCGACAACGTCATGGCAAACCCCGATGTAGGGCACTGGTCGCGCTGCGGCATAAACCCAGTAGACGCCCTTAAGCTTTTAAAAGGCAACATAGGCTCCATTCACTTTAAAGACCAGGCCGAATTCGGAAACGCAAAAAACCAGCCCGTTCCACTGGGCGAGGGCGCGCTTAACGACAAGGCAATGCTTGCCGAGCTGGACAAACAGGGCTACGACGGCTTTTTTGTTATCGAGTACGAAGCCAACTACAAAGACAACCTAAAAGACTTGGAAAAGTGCGTAAAGTTTTTAAGGGAAAACTAATTTGTCTTACACAAGGTTTACTGCGCTTCGCCGACATTCGGCGGGGCGTTTTTTTTGCAAAAACAATGCAAAATTTTAGGTAAAAATTCTTGAAAAGCTTTTCCTTTTATATAATTGTAAATCTTTAAAACTTTAACGGCTTGTGGGGAAGGGCTTTATTAGGTGTCGCGTTGCCGGTTTTTGCGGCAAATTGCGGTACAGTTTTCTTTTTTCCGGGCCTTAAAAAAACTTTATCTTATATATGGCAAAGACAAATTTATATACATTGGCATTGTTTGCATTGTGCGCATTTTTTGCGGTATCGTGCAAAGACGAACAACAAACGGTTAAACCGGTTGCGCAGAACACTACGGTAGAGGTTGCAAACCCCATAAAGCGCAAGGTTGAAATTTGGGACGACTACGTTGCAAGGCTTGAGGGCGAAAAGTCGGTTGAAATTCGTTCGCGCGTTAGCGGCTATCTCGAAAAGATTCTGTTTTTCGACGGCCAATACGTAAAGGAGGGCCAGCCGCTTTTCCTTATAGACCCGAGGCCCTTCGAAGTTGTAGTGGAAAACTGCAAGGCTTCGGTTATAGAGGCTGAATCGAAAGTAAGCCTGGCAAAAAGCAACCTAAACCGCGCAGAAGAGCTGTTTGCCGCCAAGGCAATTTCTAAGGAAACTTTGGAAACGCGCCGCAGCGAATATCTTACAACAAACGCATTGCTAATGAGCGCAAAAGCGCAGCTAAAAGAGGCAAACCTTAATCTTGAATTTACGAAAATCACCTCTCCCATTTCGGGCTATGTAAGCCGCCGCATGGTAGACGCGGGCAACCTTATTGCTGCCTCCGACACCCTTATGGCAAACGTGGTTTCGAGGGCTACAATATATGCGTATTTCGAAGTTAGCGAACGCGACATAATAAACTATTCGAACGAAAACCTTATCGACAAAATCAACGGCGACACCCGCAGCGGCCCGCCCGTAAAGATAAAGCTTATGGACGAAAAGACCGCGTCGCACACCGGCGTGCTGACGTATATCGACAACAAGCTAAATTCGGCAAGTATGGAGCTTAGGGCCGATGTAGACAATTCAAAGGGCAAGCTTTTCCCCGGAATGTATGCAAAGGCAAGTTTGCGCCGCAGCGAGGGTGTAGACCGCCTTATGCTGCCCGAGCAGATTGTGGGCACCGACTTGGTTGGCCGCTATGTTTTGGTTGTAAACGACAAGAACGTTGTAGAATACCGCGCGGTAAGCGTAGGCGAAAGCATAGGCAAAAACATAATAATTTTAGACGGCCTAAAAGACAGCGATTGGGTTGTTGTAAAGGCGCTTCACCGCGCAAAGTTAAATTCGGTTGTAAAACCCGTAAAGGTGGAGCTTAAATAATGAATTTTTCGCACTTCTTTATAAACAGGCCCATTTTTGCAAGCGTTATTTCAATCTTTATAATACTTGTAGGTGCCGTTGCGTTCCAAAATCTGCCGATTACGCAATATCCAAATATTGTGCCGCCTACAATTTCGGTTTCGGCAAACTATGCGGGCGCTTCTCCCGAAGTTTTGATGAACACGGTTGCCGCCCCCCTCGAGCAGGAAATAAACGGCGTAGAAAATATGATTTACATGCAAAGCCAGTGCGCTTCGAACGGCTCGGTTAGAATTACCGTTACTTTCGAAACGGGCACCAACATAGATATGGCGCAGGTTTTGGTGCAAAACAAGGTTTCGCAGTCGCTTTCCAGATTGCCGAAAGAGGTGCGCGACAAGGGCGTAACCGTGGCAAAGCGTTCGCCCGATTTGCTGATGACGGTAAACCTTATTTCGCCGAAGGGCACGCGCGACAAACTGTATTTAACAAACTACGCAATTACAAATATGCAAGACAGGCTTTCGCGCGTATACGGCGTTAGCGAATTCGACGTTTGGGGCGCAAAGGAATATTGCATGCGTATTTGGATAGACCCCGACAGGCTTGCCAGCCTGAATATGAGCGCAAAGGAGATTATTTCGGCAATAGAAGAGCAAAACAAGCAGGTTGCCGCGGGCAAAATAAACCAGTCGCCCCACAAGGAAGACGCAACGCTTGAGCTGCTGATAAATATGAAGGGCAGGCTTTCGACCGAATCGGAATTCGGCTCGATTATAGTAAAAGACTTGCCCGACGGCAGGGTTATCCGCCTAAAAGACGTGGCAAAAATAGAGCTGGCTTCGTACAACTACAATACCGACTCGTACATAAACAACAAAAGTACGGTGGGCATGGGCGCCTACCAGTTGCCCGGGTCTAACGCGGTGCAAACTGTTAAAAACATTCGCAAAGAGCTGGAGGAACTTAAAAAAGACTTCCCCAACGATGTAGACTATATCATAGGCTTCGATACAACCGAGTATATTTCCGAATCAATCAACGCCGTTTACAGCACTATTTTCGACGCCGTAATTTTGGTTGTTTTTGTTGTGCTGTTGTTCCTGCAAAAATTCAGGGCGGCAGTCATTCCGCTTTTTGCAATTCCCGTTTCGCTTGTCGGCACATTTGCGGTTATGTACGCTTTGGGCTATTCTATAAACAACCTTACTCTATTCGGCTTGGTGCTTGCCATAGGCATTGTTGTAGACGACGCGATTGTTGTTGTCGAAAACGTAGAGCGCAATATGGCCGACGGTCTGGACGCAAAAGCCGCAACCGAAAAGGCAATGACGCAGGTGCAGGGCGCGCTTATAGCTATAGTTTTGGTGCTAAGCTGCGTGTTTTTGCCCACCGCGTTTTTGGGCGGCATTTCGGGGCAGTTTTACAGGCAGTTTGCAATAACAATAGCCGCCTCCACAATATTTTCGGGCATAGTTTCGCTTACGCTAACGCCCGCGCTTTGCGCGATTTTCCTTAAAGAAAAGCCCCATGCAAAAAAAGGATTTTTGTTTAAGCTATACAACTATACATTCGGCAAAATATTCTGGCTTTTCAACAGGCTTTTCGATCTTTGCGCAAAGTTCTACGGCCGCTTGGTTGCCGGCTTAATAAGAATTTCGGTTATAATTTTTCTTTTGTATATAGGCTTGCTGTATCTGACGGTTCACGTTTTCGAAACAACCCCCAAGGGCTTTATACCCAAGCAGGACAGAGGCTTTATAAACATAGGCCTTGATATGCCCAACGGAACGGCGTTTAGTACAACCGAAGAGGTTACCAAACGCGCGGGCGACCTTGTTATGCGCATTGCGGGCATAATGTATGCGCAGTCTAACGCGGGGCAAAACGCGGCAACGGGTATGGTTTCGTCCTCTTGCGGCAGGTTGGTTGTAAATTTCAGGGAACGCCCCTACAGAGACACCCACGGCTACACAATGGCATATATCATGCAGGAGGCAAGGAAGGTTCTCGACGAAAATATCTCGGAGGCAAAGAGCAACATTTTAACGCCTTCGCCCGTTCCCGGCATAGGGTCGGGTAGCGACTTTAAATTTATGCTGCAAGACAGGGCGGGACTTGGCGTTATGCAGCTAAACCACTATGCAAACCTTTTGGTAGAGGAAATAGGAAAGCTCGATTCCGTAGACAGCGTGTTTACTTCGTATAGGGTAAGCGACCCGCAGCTGTTTATGGAGGTAGACCGCGAAAGGGCGCAAAAGCTAAATGTTCCCATATCCGAAATTTTTGCCGCAATGCAGTATAATTTCGGCTCGGCCTACGTTAACGACTTTAATATTTTGGGGCGCGTTTACAGGGTTGTAGCCCAGGGCCAACCCGAAAACAGGGGCAGCATAAACGACATATACAACTTAAAAGTTCCCAGCAAAAACGGCAAAAGCGTTCCGTTCGGCTCGCTTGTAAAAATAAGGCGCGGCATTGGCCCCGACCGTGTGGAAAGGTTTAACCTTTATTCAAGCGCGCCCATTCAGGGCAACCTTAAAAAGGGCTATAGCACGGGCTATGTTGCCAACCAAATAGAAGAGCTTGCCCGCCAAATTTTGCCCGTGGGCATGGGCATAGAGTGGACAGACCTTGTTTATCAGGAACGCAAGGCGGGCAACACCGCGCTGTATATTTTCGGCGTGTGCGTTGTGTTTATTTTTCTTTTGCTTTCGGCGCTGTACGAGAGCTGGACAATTCCCCTTTCGGTTATACTTATTGTGCCGCTGGTGCTTTTGTTTGCGGTGCTCGGCATAGATTATAGGCGAATGGACAACAACATAATGTCGCAAATAGGCTTTGTTGTGCTTATAGGCCTTGCCTGCAAAAACGCGATTTTGATTGTCGAATTTGCAAAGCAAAGAGAGGCAAGGGGCGAGGAGATTGTAAGCGCAGTAAGCAATGCTTCCAAAAACCGCTTGCGCCCCATTTTGATGACATCTTTTGCATTTATCTTGGGCGTAGTTCCTTTGGCATACGGCACGGGCTCGGGTTTCGAGCTAAGGCAGGCATTGGGAACATCGGTTTTGTTCGGTATGTTGGGCGTAACAATATGCGGCTGTTTAATGACCCCCGTATTTTATTACATAATTAGAAGGATTTTCGGCAAAGACGTAATTTTAAATCAAAAAAAGCTTGCAAAATAAACACGCTAGTGCTTTCATAAACAGCTTTAATACTTGGCCAGGTTAGCTCAGTTGGTAGAGCAGTTGATTTGTAATCATCAGGTCGTCGGTTCAAGCCCGACACCTGGCTCGGTTAATTTTTATGCGGGTTTCTTCGGAAAACCCGCATTTTTATTGGGTTTGCGGGCGGTTCGGTTTTGTGCTTGTTGTTTTGTTGTTGTGTTTTGAAAAACAATTTTATAACAAATAAATGAAACTGTATTTTTTGCAGTGTTTAAGTTTCTAATCGTATTCTACTGCATTTAGGTTGTAGATTAGGTTGGTAGGTGCCCTAAATTTGTATTTTTTTGAATTTCCGTAGCGCAATATTGGAATTATTGCGGGAATAGTTGTGATAAAGTTTTTTTTACTTGTAATTTTGCGGTGGTAAAATACCATGTCGCTTCGGATACTAAAATCAAAATGTTATGTATATGATATCGAGGAGAAATTTTTTAAAAAATACGGCTATGGCAGCAACTGCAACGGTTTTTGCCGGCAATGGCGTGCTTGGGGCTTCAAGTTTAAATTGCTCCGAAGACTATGCGGCTTTACGCAAGCAGCTTCGCGCTTTTTATCCTGACGAATGCCACGGTAAAGCAAAAGACATTAGACAAATAGACAGCGTAAAGAAAATTCAGAGCGAAATAATCGCGTATACAAAACTCAACCCCAATTATGATGCATTGGATATACGCAAAAAATTGTACGAGTCTATGCGTACGCACTTTGTCCCGTTTATTTTTACCGAATCGCCGTTTTATTTTGAAGCTGGCGTAAACGGTGGCTGGGCGGGAGCGCGCCCAGCCAGAATGGCTTGGCATCTTTGTTCGCGTTTTTACCGTGAAAAAAACTTGATTCCCGACGAAGCCTTTAAGGTGTTCAAGAGGCGCAATAAAGAACGCCTCACGCTTTGTTGCGGGCCTTTTGTCGATTCAATTCACCATATTCCACCTGCGAGAACAATTTTAAGCAAGGGTTTTGGCGGCGTTTATGCCGATGTTCAAGCAGCGTTAAAGAGCTGTCCAAGCGACGATATATTGGGCAAAAAGGAGTTGCAGACAGCTATTGAAGGATTGAAAACGCTGCATAAGATACAGCTTTCGTTTGCAGACGAAGCAGAAAGGCGTTTAAAAGACCCGTCTTTAACCGAAAGGCAGCGCAATAACTTTAATATGATTGCGCAATCCGCAAAGCGTTGCCCGTGGGAACCGCCGAAAACATTTTACGAAGGGCTAAACACTCTTTGGTTTATGCGCGAAATACTCGGCTATATAGACGGGGTTTCTGTGTATGCAATGGGGCGTTGCGATGCTTGGCTGTATGGCCTGTACAAGGCCGACATAGCCGAAGGGCGTTTAACTGTAGCCCAGGCAAAGGAATTGATTGCAAAATTTATGATTACCGCCGATTGCCATCACGACGGTATGCGCAAGGTAGACGGATACGACGACCACGAAATGGAAATTCCCATAACATTGGGCGGGTGCGACAAATACGGGAACGTAGTGTATAACGACCTAACAAAAATGTTTATAGAAATGCACTATGCCGCAGATTGTGTATTCCCAAAATTGCATTGCAGGATATCGTCTAATTCGCCGCAAGAATATTTCCTGCAAATCGGAGATATGCTTATGAAGGGGCATTGTGTGTTTGCGCTGTTTAACGACGACCGCCATATTCCATATTACAAAAATTGCGGTTTTTCTGACGAGGATGCAAGGGAATATGTTGCGTGCGGTTGTTGGAATGGCTACATAGATTCGGTAATGGACGTAGACGACGCAAACTATGTTTCCGTTGTAAGAACTTTGGAGCTTTCAATATACCAGGATAAAAATTTAGAAAAAGAGGCGCAAATAGAAATTGAACCCCTGCAAAACGCAAAGAGCGCGGGCGATGCGCAGCGCATTGCATACAGGAATTTTATAAAGTTTTTCAGGAGTGCGATGGGGCAATATACTAGGTACGGAAGGCAAATTGCGAAGGTTTCGCCTTATCCCGTATATTCTATGTGTCTAAAAGGTGCAATAGAAAGCCGACGCGATACTACCGACGGCGGTGTAGCATCTCGCCCGCGCGTAATCACTTTGGCGTTTTTGGGCAATGTTGTGGATTCGCTGTTGGCAATAGAATACGTTTGTTTCGACAAAAAAATTTGCACTATAAAAGAGCTGCTGAATGCCGTTCGAAACAACTGGGAGGGCGACGACGGACAACGTTTGCGCGCAGAGGTGTTAAAGGCTCCGTATTGGGGCGACGGTTCGAAAAAGTCGTGCGAGCAAATGGTGTGGTGGATGCGGAAAATTCACGACGACATAGAGGGTTTTACGACCGACCAAAACGATTCGTACCACTTGGCGATTTTGATATATAGAGAGTTTATGTATTGGGGAAACGGTGCAAAGGCGACTCCCGACGGCAGGTACAACGGCGACCGCTTTGCGCAGGGATTTTCGCCCAGCGAATACCGCTGCAAAGAGGGTATTACAACGGTTTTGAACTCTATCGCAACGCTTCCTCACGAATGTCTGATTGCATCGAACGCCAATCTTACTTTCGACAAGCACGCTATGAGTGCCGAGACTTTTGCCGCCATATTTAGGGTTTTTGCAAAGAAATGCGGGCACCTTTTGCAGCCTAACTGCAATTCTGTAGAAGACCTTATAGACGCGCAAAAGCACCCCGAACGCCACATGGATTTAATGGTGAAAGTATGCGGTTTTTCTGCGCGTTTTGTCGCTTTGTCGGAACGTTGGCAAAACGAGGTTATAGAACGACACAGGCTTGTGTAGAGTCCATGCAAAAAGCGGTTGTCTTAAAAATAGACAAATTTTCAACCCACGACGGCCCCGGAATACGCACTGTTGTGTTCCTTAGGGGGTGTCCGTTGCGCTGCATTTGGTGCCATTCTCCAGAAAGTCAGGATTTCGGAATAGGGCAGTATCCCGACGGAACGCCTATAGGCAAAGTAATGTCTGCTAAGGCGGTTTTAAACGAAGTCTTAAAAGACAAGGATTTTTACGATGCGTCGGCTGGCGGGCTTACGCTTTCGGGTGGAGAGGTTTTGGCTGCGCCCGATTTTGCTGTTGAGTTGTTGGAAGGCGCAAAATCGCACGGGGTGCATACGGCGGTGGAAACTAGCGGTTATGCTGCAAAGTCTGTGCTTGCGCGCTTTTTGCCGTTGGTAGATTTATGGCTTTTTGACATAAAAATTTTAGACGAAAAAAAGCATTTTGAATATACGGGCAAGCCGTTAAATGTAGTTGTTGATAATCTTAATTTTATAGACAAGGCTATTGCGGAAAATGCCGAATATGCATGTACTCGCATTTTCTTGCGGTGCCCTATGATTCCTTCTTTAAACGACAGCGGGTTTTGTTTGCAAAAAATTGCAGACATGGCAAATTCGTTTTCGTCGGTGTCGGAGATTCATATAGAACCATATGTTCCCTTCGGTATAGAAAAGGCTATCGCTTTGAAAAAGCCGTACTTTAAGGCGGATATGCCCGATTTATATTACGGAAAAATAATTGCAGAAAAACTCTCTGGATTGACAAAAAAAACCGTAAGTTTGCCGTGAGTTTGTCGCTTTGTATTTTTTGTTTTTGTTATAATTTACATCAAAAAATACAAAGCTTATTTTACCGTGTTTTGGTTGTATATTAGGTTGTCGGTTGTGTAGCCTAAAGAGGCTGCTTTTTGCAGAATGTCGTTTAGCTCGCTTCTGGGTATGGGAATGGTTCTGGAAAGTATCCACAAATATTTGTCGCCGCCTACAAGCGCCCAGTTGTAGTTTTCGCCTACGGCCAAAATATTGTAGTCGCCGTAAAAGGGCCAAAAAAATGTAACCCTTAGCTTTGAAAAGTCGTGCAGGTTTGGGGCGTAGGCTTTGCCTTTTATGTTTTTTGTTATGCCGTTTTTGCGCGTGCCTGTGTTTAGCACGCTTACGGTGTTGTCGGCATTTAGCGAATATTGGGCTTGGGCGCTTACAATGTTGTTTTCAAAAAGGTTTTTCGAGCGCGCAACCTCGTGCCAAAGCCCCATATATTTTCTTATGTCTATATTTTGCGCGGTCTGCGGCTCAAGCTTGGGCTGCGTTGAGCAATCGAACAGGAATATGCACAAAATTATAAGCAAAATAGCGGTAAAGATTCTCATTTTTTATTGGTGGATAAATTGTAGGTTGCCACATGTTTTTATCGGAAACTTTTTTGGCTGTTGTATTCTCAAAATAAAAGCACTGTTGTTTTATTTATTCGTTTATTGCATACGCATTTTAGCCGCACATTTTCCTGTTGCGCATATTACGCTATTAAAAAAGTAGTGAATGGCTTTTATATTGCCTATATTATGAAAAATATTTGGGGCAAATCGGGCGAATATATGCAAAAATATGCAGTAAATATGCAAGTTATACGGCTATTTTACTAAAAAATAAAAAATTTTTAAAAAATGTGTTGACTTTTAAAAATACATTACCATAACGGTAGACATAATGAAATTTGAAACTTACAGGCAATTTTCACACAACAAAGATTTTTACGATCTTATAAGCGAAAAACAAAGCTGTTGTTGTTCTATGCGAATGTTTGCGGCGGCGGTTTAACCGTTGTTCCAAAAAAAGGAATTGGCCGCCGTTGCTCTTAAACGGAAATCGACAAAAAAACAAACACGCCATTAAAGGCAAAAATTAAACAAACAAAAAAATTAAAAAGCATAAGGACAATAAAAATGAAACAAATTTCTGCAATATATAAACTGGCGGCAATCCTTGCCGTTTCTCCCATAACCTATGCGGCCTCGAACGAAGCCGCCATTAACGCCGAAGCCGCCCAGCCCAAAGAGGCCGCAAACAAAACGCAGCAAAGCGCAAAGCCGCAAAAGGCAGCTCCTTTGCCTTTGTTTACAATAGACGGCGTAGGCGGCGTGGTTTTAACCCCCATAGCCTATTTGGTAAACCCGGGGCCCGAAGGCACCGATTTTGCCCTGCCAAGTTTTGGCGCAACCTACGTTAACGCGCGCCAAAAGAATGTTGAAAGCTTTGTAGTAAGCGAAACGCTGTTCGGCAAATTGGAGCTTTCGTACAACGCAAGCCGCTTCGGCACGGGTTCGCTGCAAAGCGACATTTTGCAGTATGCGGGGGCAAATATAGACCGCAACGACGTTTGGCTGCACACCGTAAACGCCCGCTTTAACGTGATAAAGGAAAACGATTTTTACGAAGGCTTTGTGCCGGCAATAACGGTTGGCGTTCATGGCAAGTATAACGACGGCATTGGCGAAATAAACGACAACCTCGGCGGCCTGCTTTCGCAAAAGGGCTACGACAGGGAATACGGCGTTGAATTTACCATAACCGCTTCGAAAACATTTTTGATTTACGGGCACCCTCTAATTTTGTCGATTACGGGCAGGGCTACCGACGCTTCAAACTTGGGCTATACGGGCTATTCCGGCAAATACGAATTTTCCGCCGAAGGCAACGCGGTATTCGGCATAACCGACTGGCTTTTTGCGGCCTTTGAATACCGCCAAAAGATAAACCAATATTCGCCGATAAGCGCGGGCTCCAAACAGCTTGTAGGCGAAGAAAGCGACTGGTGGACGATAGGGCTTGCGGCCGTTGTAAACGAGCACCTTACTGTTACCGCGGGCTACGGCCACTTGGGCACGGTTTTAAATACACGCGAAAACACCGCATGGGCGGCCTCTATAAAATACGAATTTTAACACCAACAAAACACCAACAAACTATTTGAAAGGAAAATAAAATGAGCAACTACAGACCCGAAACATTGGCACTTCACGCAGGGCAGGTTCCCGACCCGACTACATTGGCAAGGGCCGTTCCCGTATACAGAACAACGGCTTTTAACTTTAAAAGCGCAAAGCACGGTGCAGACCTTTTTGCCCTGAGAGAACCGGGCAACATATACGCCCGCTTAATGAACCCGACAAACGACGTTCTCGAAAAGAGGCTTGCAGCCTTAGAGGGCGGGGCGGCTGCCCTTACGCTTTCGTCGGGCACGGCGGCAATAGCGTTTGCCATAACCAACATATTAAAAGCGGGCGACGAGCTGGTAGCCGCCAACAACCTTTACGGCGGCACCTACGTTCAGTTCAATTCCATTTTGCCGCAGTTCGGCATTAAGGCGCACTTTACAAAGGTAAACGATTTTGCCGAAGTAAAGGCCGCCATAAACGAGCGCACGCGCGCGATTTACATAGAAACTTTGGGCAACCCCGTTTTGGACGCGGCCGACATTGAAGGCTACGCGAAAATCGCAAAAGAATACCACCTGCCCCTGATTGTAGACGCAACTTTTACGCCTCCTACATTGATACGCTCGATAGACTACGGCGCGAACATTGTAATACACTCGCTTTCCAAATGGATTGGCGGGCACGGCACGGGCATTGGCGGCGCAGTTATAGACGCGGGCAATTTCGACTGGAGCGACAAAAAGTTTGCGTTGTATAACGAGCCCGACGGCGGCTACCACGGCCTGCGCTTTGCGCACGACTTGGGCGAAAACAACAAGCTTGCCTTCATCTTAAGGCTAAGAACGGTAGGCTTGCGCAACATAGGGCCAACCCTTGCCCCCGACGCCGCGTGGATATTTTTGCAGGGCTTGCAAAGTTTGCCTTTGCGCATAAAGCGCCACAGCGAAAACGCGCTTGAAATCGCAAAATTCCTTAAGGCGCACAAGTCGGTTTCGTGGGTTCGCTACCCCGGCTTGCCCGACGACCCAAGCTACCCGCTTGCAAGCAAATATCTTAAAAATGGCTTCGGCGGAATGGTAGTATTCGGCGTAAAGGGCGGCTACAATGCGGCGGTAAAGTTGGTAGACAATATCCCGCTTTTCAGCAACCTTGCAAACGTAGGCGACTCAAAAAGCCTTATTTTGCACCCATCTTCAACTTCGCACTCGCAGCTAGACGAAGCCCAGCAGGCGGCAAGCGGTCTAACTCCCGAGCTTATACGCCTTTCGATTGGCCTGGAGCATATCGACGACCTAAAAGAGGCGCTCGACAGCGTTTTGTAAGGACAATCGGTATTCCCGCAAAAGGCAAAAACGAAAATCTCCGAAAGTTGCTTCGGAGATTTTTTTGTGCAAAAATTTGCCGCTTCAATTTGCTTGAATAGTAGGCATTTTTTGCGATTATAATCTAAATATGCAAAAAGAAAGTTTTATAAAAAAGTGTGTCAGAATGTTCTTTTCCTTTAAGGGAAGAATAGGGCGTTTGGACTACTTAATCTATTCTATATTGTCCAGTCTGTTCTTCGGGCTTTTGGCAGTGTTTATAATGGTTCCCTTTGCCATTGGCCTTTCCATGAACGGGGCCAGTGCAGAGGATATTTTAACGTCCAATCTCGCCAGATTTATATTTTTGCCATTTCAGATTGTGATAAGCTATACAACGCTGGCAATATCCGCAAAACGCTTTCACGATTTGGGGCTAAGCGGCTGGTTTTCGGTGTTGTCGCTTGTCCCTATTGCAAGTTTTGTTGTGTTTATTATCCTGCTTTTTTGCAGGGGGCAAAGTTCCGACAATAAATACGGTGCAACTTTCTTCAAAGACGAATGTAAAAGTTCGCAACAGTCCCAAACGGTTGTTGCCGCCGAAAATCCCGACAAGCAAAACGGCGATACGATAGACATATAACGGCGCGCATTGTTTGGTTTTTTTGCGTCAAAAAAATGCCGCAAATTGCTTGACAATTCTGCGGCTTTTGGCGATATTTCCTGAATTGATTTTAGCTTATAGTGCCCCCATCGTCTAGTGGTTAGGACTTCTGAATCTCATTCAGAAAACATCGGTTCGAATCCGATAGGGGGTGCCATAAGCTTTTTTTGTGCCTTTTAAAGCAAAGCATATTTGACAAATTGCGCGCCCGTTTTATAGGCTGTTTATATATTTTAACGGCTTATGGAAACTAAACATACTTGGAGCTTTTTTAAAGCGGGCGGCGTTTATCAGGTAAAATTCGAGTCGGGTAGCGACATAGCAAATTTGCGCAATCTGGACTTAAAATTGTGGACTGCGTTAAGCTGCCCCGTTAAGGGAACGAATTTAAACGAAAAAACACTCGCCTTTATAGATACCGACTGCGACGGAAAAATACGCGCAAAAGAGCTAATAGACGCCTGCGAATGGACATGCAAAATGCTGAAAAACGCCGACTGTCTTTTGGACGGCAGCCGCGAGCTTGAAATTTCGAACATAAGCGACGACAGCGAAAACTCGAAAATAGTAAAGGCGGCCGCCGAACACTTGGCAAAAAACTTCGGCAGGAACAACACCCTTTTGCCCGAAGATTTCGACAGAGGCTCGGTATACGAAAATACAATTTTTAATGCCGACGGCATAATCATTCCCGAATCGGCCGAAGGCGACACGGTCTGTGCCGATTTAATCGGGAAAATAGCGGAATTGTACGGCGCGAAAAAAGACAGGTCGGGCAAAGACGGTGTAGATTTGGCGCAAATAAACGCGTTTTTCGACGATTTAAAGGCTTCGCAAAGCTGGTTGGAAAACGAAGTTAACGACAAAGACATTCTGTTTTTGGGCGGCGAAACAGCGGCCGCCTACGACGCCTACAATGCCGTTGCCGAAAAGCTGAACGACTACTTTACCCGCAGGGCGGTTCTTAGCTACGACAGTGCCTCGGCCGACAGCCTAAACCCCGCAAAGGAGGAAATAGCTGCAATTTTTGCCGATGCAGATTCGCGCGACGCGCAGCTTAAAAAGCTGCCCATAGCGTTGATTGGCGACAGCGAATTTTTCGATTTCGAAAAAGGCGTAAACCCCGCCTGGCAAGTTCAGGTAGACAATTTTAAAGACGTAGCCTCTAAAATTTTGGGCGGCGAAATTGCCAAAATTAGCGCGGCCGACTTTGCAAAAATAGCGGCCAAATTTGCGCCTTTTGCAAAATGGATTTCGGCAAAACCGAACGACTTGCCCGACAAACTCGGCAAAGATTTTATCGCAAAATTTGCGGACTTGGACTACCGCAAAAAGCTCGCAAAAATAGTCGAAAAAGACGAAACGCTGCGCGCCGAATACGACGCGATATTCTCGGTGGAAAAGCTTGTTCGTCTTAACGCCGACCTGCTCGGAGTGCTTACAAATTTTGTAAGCTTTAAGTCGTTTTACGAGGGCAAAAACAAGTCGGCATTTCAGGTCGGCAGGCTTTATATAGACCAAAGGGTTTGCGATTTGTGCATTGCCGTGGAAAACGTCGGCAACCATTCGGCAATGAGCGCGCTAAGCTACACATACCTGCTTTACTGCAACTGCAAAAGGGCGGGTATGCCGCCCATGACCATTGTAGCCGCCGTAACTTCGGGCGACAACGACAACCTAATGGCGGGGCGAAACGGCGTGTTTTACGACACCCTCGGCCGCGACTGGGACGCCGTTGTTGTAAAAGTGGTCGAAAACCCGATAAGCATTGCGCAGGCCTTTTGGTCGCCCTACAAAAAGTGCTCGAAATGGATTTCCGAGCAAATTGCAAAATTTGCAAGCCAGGCCGACGAAAAGGCGCAGGCAAACCTGCAAACTTCGGTTGCAGCCCCTCAAAAGAAGATAGATGTCGGCACGGTGGCTGCCTTGGGCGTTGCCGTAAGCGGCCTGACCGCAACATTCGGCATTTTGCTGGATTCGTTTTTCGGCCTGGGCTGGTATATACCGCTTGGCATTGTTGGCATAATACTTGCAATATCGCTGCCTTCTATGGTATTGGCGGCCTTAAAGCTTAGAATGCGCAACCTAGGCCCATTGCTTGACGCAAACGGTTGGGCCGTTAACACCAGGGCAAAAATAAATATAGCCTTTGGCGGCATGCTTACAAACACAGCCTCTTTGCCGAAGGGTTCCAAGCGCGACCTGCTAGACCCGTATTCGCCGCACCACGGCGTAAGGAATTTTGTGGTTATTTTGGCTTTGATAACGGCAATATTTTACGGCGCATGGTATTTCGGCTGCTTTAAAGACGCAAAGTTTTTGCCGCAAAGCTCCTATATGAAGGCGAAAGCCGAAAAGGAAAATGCCGGGAAAGACAAGGCGAAAGAAGCCCCCGCAAAAACGGAAGTTCCCGCTGCCGCAAAGGCAAAGTAGCAGGGCGCTTTGGCGGGCAAATTAAAGGCGGCATACCCCGACAAGGCGTATGCCGCTTTTATTGCGCGAATATCGTATGCCTTTTAGCTTTCGTTTAAACGGGCCTGCGGCGACCAAAACAAAAGCCCTATTCCCGTAAAAATAAGATCTATGCCTACAAGCAAGCCAATAAACAAAACGCCTTCGTTTACGTTTGCAAAAACCAAAAACGCCAAAATAAAACTTGCCAATGCGTTTATAAGCATAAGCCAGTTGCGGTGTCTGCTTTTGCGTGCAAACAATGCCAGCGCAAAAACTCCCTCGCAAAAGAATATCACGGCAAAGGCGGCCATCATAACCGTAAGCCCCACAACGGGGTTAAACACCAAAAATAGGCACCCTGCAATGTATATTATGCCCATAAATGCGTATATGGCCTTATCGGCATACGAGCTTTCCTTGGCCGCCAGCGCAAACGTAAATACTGCGGCAATGGCCAAAACTATGGCCGTAAAGCTTTCCGCCCAAAATGCCGAAAAAACGGGATACGCCAGGCACAATATTCCCAACAACAGCAAAAACACACCTGTAATTCTTAGAGACGAACTATTCATTTTTTTATATTTGTTTGTGTTAAACAAATCGTAAAAAGCAAAAACAACTAAAGGCGTTTTTTATTATAAATGTTTTTGTTCGGCCTAAAAAAATAAAAACGCCGCAGGTTTTTTGCGGCGTTTTCGGTGTGCAAAAGAAGGAATCTGTGCTTGTGGCTATTTGTCAAAAATTTTGGGGGCCTTCTTTGCCCTGCGCATTACGGCGTAAGAAACAATAAGCGTAAATACGGCTGCAATTATGTACGACAAATTCAAATTAAGCCCAAGCCCGTATGGGCCTTTGTGTTCGGGCGAAACCCAAATTATGTAGCACGAAACTATAAAAGTCATAAACATTGCGGGCACTATTGCTATGTAGTAATTTTTGCCGCTTCTTACAAGCCAGGCCGTGGCCGCCATTAAAGTGGAGGCCGCCAAAACCTGGTTGCCCCACGCAAAATAGTTCCACAAATGCTTAAATGTTTGCGCGTTTTGGTTTGACCATAGCAGCAAAAGAGCCACAACAACCACGGCGGGCGCGCACAGCAAAACGCGGTTAAAAAGCGGTTTTTGGTTAAGCCTAAACATTTCGGCAAGCGAAAGCCTTACGCTGCGCATGGCGGTATCGCCCGATGTTATCGACAAAATTACAACCGAAAGTATTGTTACAGTTCCCACATTTGTCCCCAAAAAGTATTCGGTAATTTTGCCCAAAACGGTGTCGGCTTTAATAAGCATATAGTCGGGGCAAATGTTGTAGATTGCCATTGCAGCCCCCGCCCAAATCATTGCTATGTAGCCTTCGACAATCATCATTCCGTAGAACGACTGGCGCGCCTGCCTTTCGCTTTTCATTGTACGCGCAACTATGGGCGACTGCGTTGCGTGAAAGCCCGAAATTATGCCGCATGCAATGGTTACAAACAACACGGGCAAAACGGGGTTGCCGTTTTCGGCGGTAAACATTCTTTCCTTAAAGGCCGCGCTTTCGGCAAGCAATGCGGGGTTTTTAAATACCTGCCACATAAGGGCGACAAAAATTGCGGCCGTTCCCAATATAAGCATTGCGCCGAAAAGCGGGTATATTTTGCCTATAATCTTGTCTACCGAAAACAGCGTTGCCGCAATGTAGTAGGCAAAAATTGCAATTACCATATACCAAAATAGCGAAGAGTTTTCGCACACAAGGCTGCTTAGCAGGTTTGCCGGAATGTTTATGAAAACCGCCACAACCAGCAACAGCAAAAACACGCTAAATACCGAAAAAAACCGGTAGTAGCCCTTGCCCAAATTGTCTTTGATTATTGCGGGCAAGTTTGCGCCGCCGTTTCTAAGCGACATCATTCCCGAAAGAAAGTCGTGGGTTGCCCCCGCAATCATATTGCCGAAGGGGATTACCAAAAAAACTATTTCGCCGAATTTTATGCCCAAAATAACCCCTATTACGGGGCCGACCCCCGCAATGTTCAAAAGCTGTATAAGCATATTCTTCCAGTGCGGAAGAACAACGTAGTCTACGCCGTCGGCCATTTCTATTGCCGGAGTTTTTCTGTCGTCGGGCGACAATATTTTTTCCACCAAGCGGCCGTAGAAAAAATAGCCGGCCGCCAAAAGAAGCATACCTGTTAAAAATAAGAACATAATGTAGATGTGTGCGGTAAGAGAGAAAAAAAGCGTCTCCTTTATGCGGAGACGTGTTTTGCATTAAAAAAGCGGCAAAAGCTTTGTTTTTTTGAGTTTGCCGATTTTTATAAATGCGCGTGTATAATCTATATAAACACGCGTTCGGTCAAATACAAATTTTACTTGCAGTTAAAGAAGTATCTTAAACACAATCTTTTTTACCGAGCCTTCGCCGATAAGAGGCGCATGCGCGTTTTCGGGGAAAAACACCATAAATTCGCCCGCGCTTAGGTTTTTGTACTGCTCGGGGGCGTCTTCAAAAAACTCCATGTCTTTTTCCAGGTTATACGGGGTTTTCACACTCCTGCAAACGTTTGTGTCGGAAAGCCCGAATGTTTCGGCGCCCTCTAAAATAAGCTGCAAGTCGGCGTATTTTTTGTGGGCTTCCAGCGGAGCATTTTGCTTTGCGCGCAAATTGCAGTTCGAAATTTCAAAAAACAGGTTTTTGCCGTCTATTTCGTATTTGCCCAGCGGCATTTTAAAAACATCGTTTTTTAAAACGTATTCAACCAGTTTATCAAAACCCTTTTTTGCGGCAAATGGAGAGTCTTTTATCTGTGAAAATTTAAATATTTTTACCATATTAAAGCCGAACCTAAGCATATTTTGCAAACTTAACAAGAAATTTTTACATGCAATTTATGCCGTTTTTTTTGTGTGCCAATTATGCTTAAGAATTTCAGAAAACGTTTGAATAGTTTTTGTTTATGCGCTACAAACGAAACCGAATATTTTAAAAGTCAAAACATAAAACGGTAGCAAGATGACAAACTGGGTTTTTAACGCGCAAAATGCGCCCAAGTGCAAATACGAAAAAACTATAGATGTTTTTGCCGTGTCGGAATTTTCGTTTTTAGACGCGTTTTTTAACGGCGGCGGTTTTGCGCAAAACGGAATATTCGAGCCTTTCCGCTTCGACGGGGCAAATTCGCCCTTTAAAAAACTTGCGTATTTAAAGTATTTGTTTGGGGCAACTTTGCACAGAAAATGCCTGTTTAATACGGCCTTTGTAAGGGGTATTTTTGCAAAATACTATGCCAAAAAATTAAAGCTTAGCGCAGACTTTAGCCTTAAAAACATTCCCTATTGCGAGCTTAAAAATTTTTCGTACAAAGCTATGTCGGGCTTTTTGCAAAAAAACGGCGATTTTTGCATATCGTTCGGCAAAAACTGCGGCGAAAATAGCGCAACTTGCGTATATGTAAGATATTGCGAACCTAAAAAGCCCGCAAAACTTTTGGATTTAAAGAAAATTTTAAACAAAAGGGAAAACAGGGGCAACTACGCAGTTTATTTGGCGGCAAACTACGCAATGTTTAAGTTTTTAGACGAAAAAACGCAGCGCAAAATAGGCGCCCTTATGAAGAGTTTGGGTTTTCATAACTATTATTGCTGCAAAGACATTTGCCTTTATGTGCCGGAAAGCGGCGTTGCAATAAGCCCCAACTACAACGAAAAGCGGGCAAAAAACATTCCCGACTACTCGAAGGCAATAATAGCCTCCGACAATCCCGAAATATGCAACATAAACAGCCCCGAAGATTTCCATAAACTGTATTGCCCGTTTTAGCCTTTTTTTGCAAGTTTTTAGCCTAAATAGTGGCTTGCAATGCGGTTGTTTTTACTATTGTATGTTGCGATATGAAAATTTATGCAATAACCGCGCTTTTTGTCGCAGCTACAGTTTGTTCTTACGGCGACATTGCGCAGGGCGACTACGATTTGCTGCTAAAACAAAATCAGGCACTTGCCCAAAAGGCCGAATCTTTGACAAAAACCTGCCAAGACCTTAAGGCAAAGCTTGCCAAGGCCGAAAAAGAGGCGGCTTTGGCGCAGTCGAAAATAGACGCTGCCGAAAAGGCAGCGCGCTCGCAAACATTTGCCCTAATGCGCGAAAACAGAAATTTGAAAAGGGCCATAGACAATTCCGGCAAAAAGGCCGATTTGGACCTGCTTGTGCTTATCGACAAAACAAATGCAGACGCGGTTGATTCGGCGAAAATCGAAACGGAAAATGCCGCAGAGCCCGAAAGGAAACAGGTTGCAAAAAACTCTTCGCAAGAGCAAATGAAGGCTTTGCAGGACAAAGCGCAGGCCGTGCACGAATTACCACTTAGCGAAAGCGAAAAACAAAGACAAAAAGAGGCGGGCAACTCGTTTTGGAAGGAAATGTTCCCGTTTTAATGGGATTTGCCATGAAAATTGCCGTATTAGACAACGCTCCGCTTTCGGACGCATATTTGGATTGGTCGGGCATTAGGCAAATGGGCGAATGTTCGTTTTACGACAGAACTTTGCCTGAAGAGATTGTAGCCCGCGCAAAAGACTGCGAATGTGTGCTTGTAAATAAAGTTGTTATGGGCAAAGCGCAGATAGACTGTCTGCCGAAGCTAAAATACATAGGCGTTATGGCGACGGGCTGCAACAATGTCGATTTGCCCTATTGCCGAAAAAGGAACATTGCGGTATGCAACATTCCGCAATACAGCACAAACAGCGTAGCCGAGGCCACATTTGCGCATTTGCTTAATTTTGCCACTTTTACCGAAACAAATTCGGCTGCGGTAAAGGGCGGCGCATGGCAAAACAGTCCCGATTTTTGCTTTTCAAAAACCCCGCTAGAGGAGCTTGCCGGCAAGACGATTGGTCTTATAGGCTACGGCGCAATAGGCAAAAAAGTGGCTAAAATTGCAAAGGCTTTCGATATGAAAGTTTTGGCCTATGCCCCCTCTAAAATGCCGAATACGAGCGACGGCACCGCCGACTTTGTCTCGCTGGACTTTCTCTTTAAAAACGCCGATATAATATCGCTGCATTGTCCCTTGTGCGAAAGCAATAAAAAGATTATAAACGAACGGACTTTGGCTTTGTGCAAAGACGGCGTTTGGCTTGTAAACACCGCCCGCGGCGGCCTTGTAGACGAAAAAGCGCTGGCAAATGCCCTAAATTCGGGCAAGGTTGCGTTTGCGGGAATAGACGTTTTGTCGGCCGAGCCTCCCAAAGACGGCAACGTTTTGCTTGGCGTTGAAAATTGCCGCATTACAGCGCACACGGCTTGGGCAACAAAACAGGCAAAACGCAGGCTTTTAAAAATTGCCGAAGAAAATTTAAGAATGTATTTAAACAACACGCCGCAAAATTTGGTTTAACTATGGGCAAAAATTATAAGGAGATAGAAAGCGCGGTTTGGAACGACGTTTTAACCGAGGCGAAAAACATAGCCGAAAAGGAACCGGCATTGCGCGCTTTGGTAAATTCAACCATTTTGGAAAAGTCCGACATATTCGAGGCGGTAGCCTCGAGAATATCCCGCAGGCTGGTTTCGCTTGCAATGGACTACGACCATTTGTATTCGATTTTCAACGAGGCTTTCGAAAATTCCCCGGAAATTAAGGAGGCCGTTTTGGACGACTTGGCGGCCGTTAGAACGCGAGACCCCGCCTGCAAAAGCTACATAATGCCCCTGCTGTATTACAAGGGCTTTATGGCGATTACAACCTACAGGGTTTCGCACTATTTGTGGCAGTGCAACAGAATTGATTTGGCCTATTACCTGCAAAGCCTAAACAGCGAAGTTTTTGCGGTAGACATCCACCCCGCGGCGCGTTTCGGCAGGGGCATTATGCTAGACCATGCAACGTCTTTTGTGGCGGGCGAAACATCGGTTGTAGAAGACGACGTTTCGATTTTGCACGAAGTAACTTTGGGCGGCACGGGCAACGAGGTGGGCGACCGCCACCCGAAAATCGGCAGCGGCGTTTTGATAGGCGCAGGCGCAAAAATTATAGGCAACATTAAAGTTGGCAAGTGCGCAAAAATAGGGGCGGGCTCGGTTGTGCTCGACGAAGTTGCCCCGCATACCACCGTTGCGGGCGTTCCCGCAAAGCCCGTTGGCGTTGCCGCCGAGGCCGAGCCATCTAAAACAATGAACCAAAAAATTTCGTAAAAAAGTGAAGAGGGAAAACTGGAGCTCGCACATAGGCGTAATTCTTGCGGTTGCAGGCAGCGCCGTAGGCCTGGGCAATTTTCTTAAATTCCCCGGGCAGGTTGCAACCTACGGCGGCGCGTCGTTTATGATTGCGTATGTTATATCCTTTTTCTTCATAGCCTTGCCCCTTTCGATTGTGGAATGGACAATGGGGCGCGAGGGCGGTCTTTTGGGCTTTAATTCGCCCGTGGGCATATTCCATTCGCTATGGAAAAACAAGTGCGCAAAATACATCGGGGTGCTGGCGGTAATGCTTACGACAATCGTATTTTCGTACTACATATACATAGAGGCCTGGTGTTTGGGCTATGCGGTAAACTTTGCGTTCGACAATTTGCACTTTAAAACCCTAGCGGAATCGGCGGGGTTTTTTAACGAATTTACGGGCATAAACGCCGACGGCGGCGCGTTTTCGTTCAGCTTTAAGAAGTTGCTGCCGTATTTTTTGATAGTTTTTGCGCTGAACTTTTACATAATATACAGGGGAGTTTCGAAGGGTATAGAGTTCTTTTGCAAATACGCAATGCCGATGCTTTTTTTGCTGGGGCTTATTTTGGTTGTAAGGGTTATGTGCCTGGGCACGCCCGACATAAACAAGCCGGAACAAAGCCTGAATACGGGCTTGGGCTTTATGTGGAACCCCGAGCAGGTTTTGCTGGAAAAATTCGATTCGAGTAAAAACGAATGGGTGCAAGCCGAAAGGCTTGTCGGCACACCCGCCATAGCCCGGGGCGAAAGCGTTGCGGCAAAAAATCCGAACGAATTTAGGGTTGTAAGAATTTCGCTTTTAAAGCAGCTGCTTAACCCGCAGATATGGATTGCCGCCGCAGGCCAGGTGTTCTTTAGCCTTACGGTGGGCTTTTGCGCGATAATGACGTATGCCAGCTACATAAAAAAGAACGACGACATTGTTTTGGGCGCAGTTAGCGCGGCAAGTACAAACGAATTTTGCGAAGTCTGCATAGGCGGGTTGATTACCGTTCCCGCCGCAGTTGCGTTCTTCGGCGTAAGCGCAACGCTGGGGTCTTGCCTAAGTTTGTTCGACTTGGGCTTTAAGATTTTGCCCGTGTTTTTTTCTTCGCTATGGTGCGGGGCTTTGTTCGGCTTTATGTTCTTTTCGCTTTTGTTTTTGGGCGCGGTTACAAGCTCGCTTTCAATGTTGCAGCCCGCAATAGCGTTTTTCGGCGAAGCCGTAAACTTCGGCCGCAGGCACGCCGTTTGGGTAATGCTGGCAGTTAGCGTGTTCCCATCGTTCTTTGTGGCGTATTTTTCCAAAAATTTAAAGGCGCTAGATACTTTCGACTTTTGGGCGGGGCAGGTTTGCATATATATTTTGACGATGATTATGGCGGCGGTTTTTGTTTATGTGATAGGAACAAAGCGCGGCATAAGAATGGCAAACAGGGGGTCGCTAATGAAAGCGCCGATGATTACCGCCTATATTCTGCAGTATTTTGCCCCATTTGCGCTTTTCGCAATTTTCATATTTTGGATTTCTAAAGAGGTAAAGATACTCTTCGAGGGCAAAAGCTCGTATTTTAGCGACATTATAGGCAAAAACCCCGACAAGATTGCGGTTATGAGCGTTTGCATTATGCTCTTTATATATTTGTTCTTTGCGGGAATTGCAAAGTTTTCGAAAGCATACAGGGCAAGGAGGCTAAGAAAATGACATTCGGCGGCTGGCTTACATTTTTAATTTCCACAACCTGCGTGGTTTTATTTTTCGTATTTTGCATAGCAAAGGTTGTGTTTGCCGACAAATACAGGAAAGTTCACGGCATGGGCAGCATAAATACGGAAAAGCCAAAGCGCGGCTTTTTCAGGCGCAAGGCAAAGTAGTTTATATAATTTCAACAAAACGGACATTATGAATATTAAAAAAATATTTTCAGTTTTTGCAATGTTTGCAACGTTTGCGGCGTTTGCCGCCGACAACGATTTTGTGATAACCGATGTTCCCACCGAGCAGGGTGCGGCCAAGATTGAATGGATAAAGCCCGCCTGCTTTGTAAAGGGCAGGTATTTGGCGTGGAGCACGCTGCTTGCCCGCCAAAACGGCGAGTTAGTAGCGGTATTTTCGGGCGACAGAAACGCGAAAATGTGCTTTTCGGGGAAAATCCAGCTTATACGCTCGAACGATTCTGGCAAAACTTGGAGCAGCCCCGAAACGGTCTATTCGTCGCTTGTAGACGACCGCGACGCGGGCGTTTGCGAAATGCCCGACGGCAATTTGCTGGTATCGTTTTACTCGGGCTTGGATTCCAGAAGGGTTGCAAGCTGGCAGGGCTTTGAGGAATCTAAAATAGTGTTTAAAAATACAACCGAAAAGGAGAGGGCAGCCGCCCTCGGCAACTGGCAGATACGCTCGGTAGATACCGTGGGGCGCAAATGGGCAAGGCCGGTGCAAACCTATACTTCGGCTCCGCACGGCGCAATTTTGCTTAGCACAAAAAATTTGCTGTATGTGGGCAAGCGCCGCGACCGCGCAATAGACCCGCACGAAAACCCCGAACAATGGTGGAAAGACCGCAGCACGGGCAAGGTTTTTGCCGAAGAATCAAAAGATTTTGGGCGCACATGGAATGTTATAGGCGAAATTCCCGTCGCAAAAAAGTTTGTAGATACCGACAAAAAAACGGTTTCCGAACCCTGCGTTGTGGAATGTTCAAACGGAATGCTTTTGGCGCAAATGCGCAGGCAGGACAAGACCGATTCTGACAAGCCCAACACAAAACTTTTGCAGTCGGAAAGCTTCGATTTTGGCAGAACCTGGACGCTTGCGCACGAAGTAGACATTGAAGGCTACCCGCCGCATTTGCTGAATTTGGGCGACAGGGGCATTTTGTGCACCTACGCAAAACGCGCCAAGGGAAAAGAGGGCGTTTACGCTAAAATCAGCGGCGACTTCGGCAAAACTTGGGGCGGCGAAATACGCTTGGCGGGCGCGCTGGAAGGCTCGAAGGGCGATGCGGGGTATCCCAGCACGGCGCTTTTAAAAGACGGATCTTTGCTTACAATGTTCTACACAAAAACATCGGAGGGCGTGGGGCTGTATGTTGTAAAGTGGAACGTAAAAAATAAGAGGAAATAGACACCGCAAAAAAATAGCGCAACTTGAATTTACGCAATAAAAAGAGCCGTTCCGAAATGGAGCGGCTCTCTTGTTTTGCAAAGTTTTAAATTAAAAAACTATTTGTTTACCGAGGCGATAATCTTTGCGGCTTCTTCGGCTTGGGCTTGAATCTTGTCGAATTCGCCGTTTTTGATTTGGTCGGGCTTTGCCAACCAGGAACCGCCAACTGCGGCAATTAAAGGATCGCTTACAAAGTCGGCCAAATTTGTGGTGTTTACGCCGCCAAGGGGAATGTACGAAAGCCCCAAGTGGTTGTAGGGCGCGCTCATTGCCTTTAGGTGTTTCATGCCGCCCGTTGTGCCCGCGGGGAAAAACTTTAAAAGCCTGCAACCGAATTCCAAAGCAGCCTCTATGTCGGAGGGGGTCATAATGCCGGGGGCAAAGAAAAGCCCCGCGTCTTTTGCGGCCTGCAAAACCCTCGGGTTTGTCCCGGGGGCAACCGCCCAGTGCGCGCCGGCTTTAACAACTTCGTCTATCTGCTTGGGGGTAAGAACCGTGCCCGCAGCTACCACCATTTCGGGAACTTCGGCGCGTATTCTTTTTATTGATTCCAACGCAGCGTCGGTCCTTAAAGTAAGCTCTATTGCGCTAATGCCGCCGTTGTATAGCGCCTTTGCCAGGGGAACCGCATTCTTTGCGTCGTTAATTGTAATTACCGCGATAAGCTTTTTGCTTTTTACGCTGTCTATTATTTCTTGTGCTTTCATCTTTTTATGTTGTTAAATTCGCCTAAAAATTCTCGACGCAAACGCCCTTTTTACAAGTTTATTTGTGCGTGCGTAAAAATAACATTGCCAAAATAAAAAAAGTTAAGTAGTAAAGTTTTCAAGATTGTTAAGTATAAATATATTTTAAAATGCACAGTATGAAAGACAACTTCCTTGCACTGCTTAAAGACTCGCTCGACAAATCCGAAAAACCCAAGCCGCAGGTTATTGCCGATGTCGTTATAGACTCGGTTATTTCGGGCACGCTTAAAAAGGGCGATGTTCTGCCCTCGATAAACAAAACGGCGCGCTTTTGCAAAATCGCCTGCGAAACCGTAAGAAAGGCCTACGGCACGCTAAAGGAAAAGGGGCTTATAGGCGCGCACCAGGGCAAGTCGTTTTTCGTGCTTAAGTCTACCTACGACAAAAAGCGCAACGTGTTTTTGCTTTTCAACTTTTTAAGCACGCCCTACAAGGCCGCCATTGCAAGGGGCATAATAGACGTTGTAGGCGACAAGGCCACCCTTAATTTTGCCTCGCACAACCGCAGCGAAAGGAACTTTACAACTTTGCTCGAAAACGCAATAGGTAAGTACGAATATTATGCGGTAATTCCCATGCGCTCCGAGCAGACAACAAAGCTGCTGTCGTCTATAGACCAAAAAAAGCTTTTACTTATAGATTTAGACGTGGATTTCCCCAACAAGGCGTGTTCCAGAATAATACAGAATTTCGACACGAACTTTTTAAAGGCTATGGAAAAGCTTGCCCCCGATTTGGAAAAATACAAGGGCTTCGACTTTAGGTTTGTAAACAACCCGCACCATGCCCACCCGCAGGAAACCGTTGCAATGTTCCGCGAATTTTGCAAAAGAAACGGCTTTAACTGCTATGTAGACGACGAGGTTTTGCCCGCAAACATACACCGCAATACCCTATGGTTTTTGGTGCAGGATTCCGACTTGGTGCACCTTATTAAGATGTCGCAAAGCGAGGGGCTAAAGCTTAAGCGCGACTACGGCATAATTACCTACAACGATATGGCGATGAAGCACATAATAGAGGGCGGAGTTTCCACCATAAGCATAGATTTTTACGATATGGGAAGGCAGGTAGGCAAACAGATTTTAGACTGGAACCCCGACTTGAACAAAACGGTCGAAACCTATCTAATTAGGGGCAATACCATATAAAAACGGCAAAAAAAGCATATTTTTTATAAAAACCGCTTGACTTTTTGCAATTTTTGTAAATATTCAACTACCGAAAATAAAACTATTTCTCCCGCAAGGGAGATGGGGTAATAAAAGTAAAGTAGAAAATAAATTGGCGGCCAATCTTGGGGAAGATTGGCCGCCTTCACTTTGTAAACTATTGTCAAAAGCAGCGTTTGCTTTTGTTTTTTACTCTTCGTTTTCGGCAAGCTTGCGTTTTACCAGCGGCGAAATTGCCGTCATCAAAAGCCCTACAAGCGCAATCGTTAAAAACGAAACTCTAAGGCTGTATTTGTCCGACAAAAAGCCTATTATTGGCGGGCCCATTAAAAAGCCGAAAAACCCTATGGTTGCAACAGTTGCAATGGCGTTGCCGGTGTCCATTGTTTTTGAGCGCCCCGCCAGACTGTACGAAAGCGGCACTATTGAAGATACCCCCATGCCCACAAACGCAAAGCCCAAAGCGGCAAAAAGCATTGTGGGCATTGCAACCGAAAGCGTTAGCCCGAAAAATATTAAAATGCCGCTAAATTTCATTACATTTGTGTGTCCGAAGCGGTTTATAAAAAAGTCTCCGCAAAACCTGCCCGTTGCCATTAGGCACATAAAGGCGGTATAACCCAGCGAAATGTATTCTTTGGGGGCGTTTACAACGCTTTTAAAATATACGCCGCTCCAGTTGAACATTGTGCCCTCGCACGCCATCGACGAAAACGCCGTAAAGCCCAGCAAAACAAGGAACATATCGGGCAAGTTTACGCCGTGTTTTTGGTTCGGGTGTTTTTCCTGCTTGGCAATATCCTGCGGCAAAAGGTATTTTTGCGCAAAAATTGCAAGAATTGCCACTATTGCATACACAACCGAAAAGTGCGTTAAAACCGAAACGTTTAGCTTTACAACCAAATAGCTTAAAAGCCCGCCCAAAAAGCCCGCCAAGCTCCATACGCCGTGAAAGGCCGCCATTATGCTTTTGCCGTATAGCCTTTCTACGCCCACGGCCTGCGTGTTTACCGAAATGTTGCTTAAGTTTGCAAAAACGCCAGTTGCAAGCAAAGCTGCAATAAACTGGTAGTAGCTGTTGCAAAAGGCGATAAATATAAAGCCCAACGGGTACAACAACATTCCTATGGAAAGCATTTTTTTGCTGCCGAATTTGCCCACAAGGTGGCCCGAAACCGCCATCGCCAGCATTTGCCCTATCGGCAGCCCAAGCAAAGCCGTGCCAAGCTGCCCGTCGGTAATGTTAAGGTGTTCTTTTATGTCGGGTATTCGGCTTGCCCACGCCGCAAATGTCGAGCCTATCATAAAAAAGAAAAGCGCGGCCGCCAGTCGGTAGGTAAGCTTCTTCGATTTTAAGTTGTCCATAGCGTTATATAAATAAAAAGATTTTGCCTTTGGTGCAAGTTTGTCAAATAGTTTTGTGCGTAAATTTTTTTGACAAATTCCGATTTTTTGCAGAATCTGCCGAATATGTAAATATGCAGCGCGTGTTCGAAAACATTGTATATAAAAAAAGGGGCAATTTAGAGCTTGGCCTAACTTTGCACATGCCCGAACTCGTACCCGAAGAGGGCGCCCCGGTTATAGTGTTTATACACGGCGGCGGCTTTACTTCGGGCAGGCGCTTCGAAATTTTCCCCGAAAGGCTCGGGCAGATTTTGTCGGCAAACATCGCGTGCGCCAGCATTTCGTATTCGCTTGTAGGCAACGGGGCAAACACCGTATACGACTGCGCTGTAGACTGTTTCGACGCCGCGCGTTTTTTGTCTAAAAACGCCAAAACTTTGGGGTTAAATTCGGGCAAAATGGCGTTCTACGGCAGGTCGGCAGGGGGGCTTTTGGCGCTCTTGTGCGGCACGGCATGCCCATGCGGCTTTTTGGGAAGCCCCGAACTGCAAAGTTATAAATTTACCCCCCAATGCGTGTGCGCAGTTAGCGCGGTTTGCGATTTTCTTTCGTTTAAAAATGCAAGCCCCGCTTTGGTAAAAGGCCTTTTCGGCAAGAACGCCACAATGGAAAGCGACATTGTAAAAAATCTTACGCCAAGCGAATATATAAACAAAGATATGCCCGAAGTTTTGCTTGTGCACGGCACTGCAGATACAACAGTGCCCATAGACTGCGCCGTGCGCTACTACCAAAAAGCCGCAAAACTTTCGTCAAAAATAAGCTTTTTGCAAATGCCCAACGGCGGGCATAAACTGGAGTGCCCAAACGCGGTCTTTGCCGCAGAATTTGCAAAAACCCAATTTACCTCCCAGCTTGACATGTATAAACGCAACTTGCTTTAGCTTGTGTTGCTGTCCTTTGCCCACCTGCGTTTTGTGTGCTTTGCCGAGGTTTTATTTCAAGGCTTTAAGCCAGGTAAAGAAAGCTTCGGTGGTGGTGAATTGTTTGTAGGGGTCTAGCTTAAGCTGGCCGGCTTTGTCGGCGTGGCTTGCCCAGGCTGCCGCAATGGGCGCAAAGCCCGATTCTTGCGCGTCTTTTATGTCGCTTAAAGCGTCGCCAATATAATAATATTCCGAAGAATTTTCCTTAAAATATTCCCTTGCGTCTTTCATGGCCTGCGGCTTTGTGTTGCCGTCGGGGCTGCCGGTTCTAACAAAGTCGAATATGCCGAAATCTATGCCGTAGTGCTTAAGGCTTATTTTTGCGCTTTGCAGGCACTTGCCCGTTATAAGTCCGAGATTGTCGCCCTTGGCTTTTATGTAGTCGAAAATTTCTACCATATTGTCGAAGGGCTTGGGCGAAAACTTTTCGTGCTCGCGCTCGTAGGCCTGTATATAGGCGGCAAACATGGTATTTGCCTTGTCGGTGTTATAGGCCTTAAAAAATCCCTCTTCGGACGGGCCGAAGTGCGAAACCATATTTTCGTTGCTAGGAACGGGCATATCCACCGCCTCGAAGCCCTTGCCGAAAGCGTATAAAATTAGCGGGAATGTATCGGCCAATGTTCCGTCGAAATCGAATATGAATGTTCTTTTCATTTTTTTTGCCTTAGCAGTTTTTTTATGGTTCTTTCCATCGGCGTATTTTTCGCAATGGGCATTAAACTTTCTAGAGTTGCAGTTTCGCTTAAATTGTCAAACCTATTGCAAAATTCGGGCATTTTCGGCGTTTGGCTTTTTTCGTTTTTAGGGCACACCCTAAGGCAAATGTCGCACCCGAAAATAAAGTTGCGGTTGCCTATTTTAACGGGTTTTGCCTCTTCTATTGTAAGGGCGTTTATGCACTTTGCGGCGTTTACAGTGTAGTTGCCGTTAATTGCCTTTACCGGACACGCCCTAATGCAAATGTCGCAGTCCCGGCACGAGTCGTCTATCGGTTGCGAAAGCCTGTCGAATTCCAGCGTAGTTATGGCAAAGCACAAAAAGTTAAACGCCCCGTTGGGCCTGCTTATTAAAAGCGAGTTTTTGCCTATAAAGCCCAATCCGCATTTTTGCGCAAAATATTTTTCCATTAAGGGGGTGCTGTCTACACACAATTTTTGCGTGCCGCCAAGTTCGCTTAAAAGGGCGTTTAGCCTAAAAAGCTTTTCCTTTAAAACAATGTGGTAGTCTTTGCCCTGCGCGTAGGTTGCAATGCGGTTTTCACTAACGGTGCGCCAAAAGTTTGCCCTAAAGCCTATAACGCTTTTTGCGCCCTCTAGCAACAGTTGCGGGTTTAGCCTAACTTCTATGTTGCGTTTCATATAATCCAAAGCCCCCGAATTTTGCGAATTTACCCATTCCAGGAATTTGTCGGCATACTTTTTTTCGACGGGCAAAGCTTCGCACACGCCCACTGCGTCGAACAGTTCGCGCTTTGCGAAATCCTCCAAAATTTGTGTCGAAATTTTGCCCATTGCCTAAAAAAACTTGCGTTTGCTGCGGCTTTGTTAAATTATGGTTTTTATGAAACTTATTAAGGCAATCATTAAGCCATTTAAATTGGACGAAGTAAAGGAATCTTTGGCCGAAATAGGCATAGAGGGCATGACCGTAACCGAAGCCAAAGGTTTTGGCAGGCAGCGCGGCCATTCCGAAATATACCGCGGTAGCGAGTATACGTCGGAGTTGTTGCCTAAGGTTATTATAGATTTGTGCGTGCCCGACGAAGTTGCCGACAAGGCGATAGACGCAATACTTAAATCGGCGCGCACGGGCAAGATAGGCGACGGCAAGCTGTTTGTAAGCAATGTCGACGAAGTTATCAGAATACGCACGGGCGAAACGGGCTCGCTTGCACTTTAATCGAAACAAAGCATATGTCTAAAAAAATTCTCATACTGGGCGCGAACGGCTTTATAGGCTCGTCGCTGTCGTGGGCAATTCTCAACAAAACCGACTGGGAAATTTTCGCGTTCGACATGGCGTCGAACAAGCTTGAAAACTGTTTGGGCTACGAAAAATTCCACTTTAAACAGGGCGACGTTACCGTAGATACCGACTGGATTGAAGAACAGGTAAAGGCCTGCGATGTGGTAATTCCGCTGGTTGCCATTGCAACCCCCAGAATGTACGTAACCGACCCCCTCAGGGTTTACAGGCTCGACTACGAGTCGAACATAGAGGTTGTTAAACTTTGCGCAAAATACAAAACGCGCATATTGTTCCCGTCTACTTCCGAAGTATACGGCATGTGCCAAGACGATTCTTTCGACGAATATAATTCCAACCTTACCCTAGGCCCCGTTCCCAAAGAACGCTGGATATACTCGTGCATTAAGCAGATGTTAGACCGCGTAATTTGGGCGTACGGCATGCACGAAGGTCTGGATTTTACCTTGTTTAGACCCTTCAATTTTATAGGTCCCAAGCTGGACGATGTTAAAGCCCCCAAAGAGGGCTCTTCGCGCGTGCTTACGCAGTTTATACACAACATAATAAACAACAAGCCAATCAAGCTTGTAGACGGCGGCGCGCAGCGCAGAAGCTTTACCTTTATAGACGACGCTATGGACTGCATGCTGAAAATCATAGAAAATAAAGACGGCGTCGCCTCGCGCAGGATATTCAACATAGGCAATCCCTATATGGACTTTTCGATTAAGGAATTGGCCGATATGCTTGTCGAAATGATTGGCGAATACAAGGGCTACGAAGACTGCGCAAAAAATGCAAAAATAGAAACGGTTTCGGCAAAAGAGTATTACGGCGAAGGCTACCAGGACGTAAAATACAGAATTCCCTCCATAAAAGAGGCCGAAGAAAAACTCGGCTGGAAGCCCACAACCGACTTAAAAACCGCCATACGTCTTACTCTCGACTACCACTTGTTGGGCAAAGACTACGAACTTGAGCAAAAGAGAAAGTAATGCCCAAGCTTGCAATAAAGATAGACGTAGATACGTATCAGGGAACAAAGAAGGGGATAATACCCCTTCTTCGTTTGTTTGAAAAGTATGCGGTGCCCGCAACATTCCTTTTCAGTTTCGGGCCCGACAATACGGGCAGGGCAATAACAAGGGTGTTTAGAAAGGGCTTTATAAAAAAGTGCCTGCGCAGCAATGTGGCGGGCAACTACGGCCTAAAAACCCTTATGTACGGAACCCTTTTGCCCGCTCCCGTAATCTACAAAAAATGTGCCGACATTATGTTGCAGGCAAAAAACAGCGGCTTTGAATGCGGCATACATTCGTGGAACCACTACAACTGGCAGGACAATATTTTTAAAATGTCTAAAACTGCCGTAGCCGCCGAATTTGAAAAGGCGAAAGCGGCTTTTATTGAAGTTTACGGGCAAGCCCCACTTTGCTGCGGCGCTCCGGGTTGGCAAATTTCGCCCGACGCCATTGCGGTGGAAGACGCAAACAATTTGCTTTATGCTTCGGATACGCGGGGCAAAAGCCCGTTCTTCCCGAAAATGGGCGGCAAAACGTTTAAAACGCTTCAGATACCGTCTACGCTGCCTACTTTGGACGAAGTTTTGGGCGTAGGTTCGAACACCTTGGACTCCATAAAGCAAATGTATTTGGACAAAATTCTCGATGCCGAAATGTCGGTTATGACAATACATTCGGAGTTGGAGGCCTTAAATTATTTCGACTATTTTGAGGGCTTTATAAAAGAGGCAAAAGCCCGCAATATAGAATTCTTTTCGCTGCAAGACTGGGCAAAACAGCTGTTGGCCGAGCCGCAGAAAATTCGGGTATGCGAAGTAAAAATGCTCGAATTTGCGGGGCGCAGCGGCCTATTGGCGCAGCAGGTTTAATTTTTTATATAGGAGGATTATAAAATGAAAAAAACAATATTGGTTATATGCTTGGCGGTTGCGGCATTTGCCGCAGGTTTTGTGTTTTCTAAATTTCCCTGCAAGGGCGCAAGTTCCTGCGCCGGCGGCGCGCCCGTAAAGGTTGCCAGCTGGAACCTAAGGCTGCTAAACAACTGGGACAAGGAAAACATTTGGGACCTGCGCAAAGAGCAGGTTAAAGCCCTTGTAAACTACTACAACTTCGATATATGGGGCTCGCAGGAGGCCTTTTGGCAGCAGCTTGAATATATAGGCAAAGAGCTTCCCCAATACGACATTGTTGCCGCGGGCCGCGACGACGGCAAACAGGCGGGCGAAACCTGCGCGATATACTACAAGAAAAACCGCTTCGAGCTGCTCGACAAGGGAACCTTCTGGTATTCGGAAACGCCCGAAGTGCCCAGCCTGGGTTGGGACGTTAAAGAGCACAAAAGAATTTGCACATTTGCCAAATTGCGCGACAAAATAAGCGGCAAAACCGTTGTTGTGTTCAACAGCCATTTCGACCACATAGCACCCTATGCCAGAGCCGAATCCGCAAAATTGTTGCTAAAGAAAATGGGCGAGCTTGACAAAAATACCGCGGTATTTTGCATGGGCGACTTTAACGCATTTTCCGACAGCGAGCCGATGAAAATTATGTTTTCTTCCGACACATTCAAGGATTCGCGCGGGTTGTCGAAAAAAGCCCCCTACGGCCCCGAAGCTACATACCACGCATTTAAGGGTTTTGAGCCTTCGCAAAAAACGCGCATAGACTATATTTTTGTGAACAAGAACAACACCGAAGTAAATTCGTACAGGGTAATAAGCGACAGCAACAAAACAAAGTTTCCGTCCGACCACTTCCCCGTATTTATCGAGGCCGTTCTTAAATAGCACTGCGGCATTTTCCGCATAAAACAAAAAACTCCCAATGCAAAATTGCTTTGGGAGTTTTTTTTGTGCCCAATAGGGCGGGGGGATTTTGCAAAGTGCGCGGAAAACCACTGCGGTATTTTTGCCGTTTTTTTTAAGGTATAAAGTTTGTTTAATGCGGGTAGGACACAACTTTCGCAAAAACTTTTTTGAATATTTTTTGCCCGAATTATGCGCAAAAAAAATGGCGGGTTTTACCCGCCATAAACAAAATCAAATAAAGGTTTTATTAAATTACAAAACCGAAACTTTGCGGTGTGCGCCGTCCCACTTAACGGTGCCGTCTTTCAATGCAAAGAGGGTGTAGTCTTTACCCATTCCGACATTCAAGCCGGGGTGTACCTTTGTGCCGCACTGGCGAACGATAATGCCGCCTGCCAAAATAGCTTCGCCGCCGTATTTCTTTACGCCGCGACGTTGTGCGTTAGAATCTTTACCGTTGCCTGCCGACGACTGACCTTTTTTATGTGCCATAACTGATTAGCCTCCTTATGCTTTGATAGATTCTACCTTTATAACAGACAATTCCTGCCTGTGGCCTCTTCTGCGCTGATAACCCTTGCGGCGTTTCTTTTTGAAGATGTCTACCTTCTTGCCGCGCTTGTTTTCGAGAATTTTGGCGGTTACGCTCGCTCCGTCGACATAGGGCGTGCCAAACTTCGCTTCGGCGCCGTCGCCGAGCATAAGAACTTCGTTAATGGTAACTGTGTCGCCAGCTTTGGAGTCGCAGAAGCGGTTTACGAAAAAGATTTCGCCTTCCGATACCGTCAGTTGTTTTCCTTGAATTTTAATAGTCGCTTTCATTATCGTAAATTTAAAAGGTTTCAGTAAATATAGTTATATTACAAGTGCAAGCTTTTTTTGCAAAAAAGCCCCATAAATTTTTTATTTTTTGCTCGCCCTGGCAAGTCTGTCGTTAATTGCGGCTCCCACTCCCGAATTTTCGGGCTTTTGGCAGAGTATTTGCGAATATTTTTTGTCGCAGTTGCGCATAAGGTCGTAAAGATTTTTTGCAACTTCCGCCAAATTTCCGTCTTCGGAAAGCCAAAAGTGGTTGTTTTTCGGGCAGCTTGGACGCTTTAAAAATATAATCGCTCCGTCGAAATTTTCGGGAATTTCGCTTTCGTTTTCGAACAGCCTAAAGTTTGCCTTGGGGCTGTAGTGCGATTTCATCATTCCGGGGGCGATGGGCTGGGCGGGATTCTTTTCGGGAACTATAACTTTTTCGCCCAAAAATTCCTCAAGCTCCTCCCTTGCCAAAGGCCCAAAGCGCAAAAGCAGGGGCTTGTTCGGGTCTGCCAACGAGATTATGGTAGATTCCAAACCCCTGTCGCATTGGCCGCCCTCTAAAATAAGTTTTATTTTGTCGCCCAGCTGGGCGCGTACGTGTTCCGACTTTGTGGGGCTTACATACCCGAAGGGGTTTGCGCTTGGGGCCGCAAAGGGCACTTTAGAGGCCACAATTAAGGCGTGCGCTATTTTATGCGACGGCATTCTAATTGCAACCGTGTCGAGATTTGCGGAAACCAAATCGGGGATTACGTTTTTTTTCTTTAAGACAATAGTCATCGGCCCCGGCCAAAACCTCTCGGCTAGCTTGCGGGCTTTGTCGTTAAAGTATGCAATGCTTTCGGCCATTTGCATATCCGAAACATGCACAATTAAAGGGTCTATAAACGGGCGGTTTTTTATCTCGAAAATTTTGCGGCATGCGCTCTCGTTTAGGGCGTTGGCCGCAAGCCCGTACACCGTTTCGGTGGGCACGGCAACACAGTCGCCGTCTAAAATAATACGAGCCGCCTTAAGTATATCTTCAGACAGCTCGATGTTAGACGGATTTGCAAAAGCGTTGTCGCCTTTTAAACCCATTGCTATATATGCGTAAAAAGGCCTATTTCATTAAGAGCATATTGCGCGCGTGCTTTACGCTCTTTTTAATGTGGCGCTGCTCTTTGGCTGTAAGGCCTGTAAATTTACGGGGGAGGATTTTGCCTGTTTCGGTAACATAGCGGCTGAGAGCCTCTGTGTCCGTAAAGTTTAATTCGGAAGCTGGTTTTCTTTTAGGTTGTTCGCTCATAGTAAATATTTGTAAAAGCTATTTATAAAAGTTTTCCGCAAAAATATTGCAAGCATTTTTTTGAAAATTTGCAGCTTGGGCAAAATTTTTTCAAAAAAAGGGCGTTTTGGCGTTTTATTTGGTTGTGTTTTTGCAATTAAAAACCCGACTAAAAAAACGCCCTGTTCCCCGTAAATCCGAAAAATTGCGCTAGTTTTTGGGGTAGTACAAAACGCAAACGCTATTGCCTGCAATATGCAGAGTGTTGCCGTCTATAAAGTCGGTATTGTTTGTAGAGAATAAAATTTTCGGGTTTTTTAATTCGGTTTTTAGCTCTATTTTTCTTAACGGGATTTTTTCGTTTTCGCCATTGCCAAAAATGCCGCCCAGCAAAGAGGCGCTTGTCCCTTTTGCAAATTCGCTTTGGTTGTTTATTATAATCGCCACATAGCCCGAATCGCATTCCATAAGCCGTAAAATTGCGTTTTGCTCGTAGTTTTTAAAGGTAATTTTATTTTCGGGCATATCGAATGTGCGTTTTAGCAGACTGAAAATGCCTTCTTCGTATTTAAAGTATTCTTTTCTTGGCATAGTGGGCACCCAAAGGGCGGTTCCTTTTCCAAACTTGTTTTTTGTGGCGTAAACTTCGCCGTTTTTTTGATAGATAACCTTTGCCGAATCGGGCTTTATTATTCCGCGCCAAGCGTTGCCCCTTAAGGTTATGCGATTTTCGCTATCGTCTTCAAAAAAGTTATAATCTACATTACAGTCGCGGTCGTTAAGCTTTTTAAATTCGCTGATTTGGCCGCCTAAAAGGTTCTTTAATAAAAAGCCCGTCATCATTGTGCAAACCGAATTGTGGTCGTAAAAGCCCGTAAGGCCGTCTACAAAAAGATTGCCGCCTTTGTCTACAAAGTTTTCAAGCTTTTTAACCTGCTCGGCGGAAAGCGCAATTTGGTGGGTTAAAATTATGGTTTGGTTTGTATAGTCGCCTTTCGAAAAGTCGAACTCTTCGAACGCGCTAATTGCGGGAACATTGCCGCCTTGGGCAAGAGCCTTAAAATATCCGTTAATGCTTTGCCATATAAATTTTTTGCCGTAGTTTTGGGCTTGGCGGCCTTCCGCCCAAAGGCTTTCTTTTGTATATATAAGGGTTGTATTTTGTTTTGCCTTTTTTAGCGACCTGAAAATTTGCAAATTTTCGTTTACGCATTTTGCAACTTTTGCCGCCATAATCATTCTGTCTGACGGGTTGTTTTGGAAGTCTAGCAAGGCCCATTCGCCGGATTCAAAGCCCGAGGCGCGGGGGTTAAGCGACCAGAATATTGCTCCTTTGCCGTTTGCGCCCAAAACGCTCCAAAGCCATTTTGCTATGTCTTCTTTTGTGGGGCAATAGGGCTTTTGCGCGCTGTAGGTATTGTTGCCGCCCTGAATTTCGGTCATAAACCATGGGGTGTTGGCCGCCCCAGAATCTATTATTTCGCCGTTGGCGGCAATCGCAAAAGTGTAGTTTTGCTGGCTAAAGTCTACGTAGTGAAACCCGGGGTGTGCCGAGCCGCCAAAGCTTGAAAGAAATGTGCGCCAATAGGGGAAGTCGTATTCGGTTGCATTGAAAAATATTGCGTGGGTGTTTACATGCAAGTGGACGGATTTGTCGTATTTTCTGACTTCGTTGGCAATCCACCGCAGCATTTGGCTTGTGGCGTGCCTTGCAAACTTTTCGCGCGAAAAGCTTACCAGTTGCAGCCTGCCGCTAGGCAGCTTGTATGGGTCGGGGTTTTGCTTTAAAAATTCCGAGTATTTTTCGTTTACAAAGGGGCAGTTTCTTAAACTTCCTCCGGGTTCGTTTATAAGCACCCAGGCCGCCAGGCTTTTGTATTGTCTAAAGTGTAAAGCTGCGTCTTTTATGAATTTTGCAAACGAGTTTAACTGGGCGTTGTCGTAGGGGAACTTCCAGCCGCCTATGTCGGTTTTTTCGGTTTTGGGAAAGAATGTGCCTATTATTTTAACGTTGTATTTTTCGGCATATTTAAATGCTTTGTCGAAAAGCGAATAGTCGCGCGTGCCGTCGTCGTTTGTCATGTACGATTCGAACATTCTTATGCGGCACACATTCATATTGTTTTCGCCTAGGCGTTTAAAAAGCGTTTCTATATATTCGTCGCTTTGCCCTGGCTCTATTATAACCTGGCCGCCGAAAACGGGTGTTTCCAAATTAAGCGGCGTTGTTGCCCACCCGGATGTTATTGCCGAAACTAAAAAAATTGCCGAAAGAAAAAGCTTTTTCCAAATATTCATATTTGTGTGCAAATTTAGATTGTCGAGATTGCGTTTGCCTTAAAAAAGACAAGCCCCATAGTCTTTAAAACTGCGGGGCTTGTCAAACGTTATGCAAAAAAGTTGCCTAGTTGTTTCTTAAAAATTCGGCGCAGCGTTCTACCAGCGCCAAATTGTTTTCCCAGTTGGCTTCGTATTCTATAACAAAATAGTCGTCGTAGCCCTGGGCGTCGAGAGCCTTTAAAAGCTCTTTGCAGTTTAGCTGCCCAGTGCCGAACACAACGGGCTGGTTGCGCGGGTTGCCGAATTCTTTTTGGTCTTTAAAGTGTATAACGGCCAAACGCCCCTTTAGCGTGTTGTAGCCGTCCAGGCTTTTTACCTGCGCGCGCGACCAGTGCCCGTTGTCGGCGCAGGCGTAGATATGCTTGAAGGGCGCAATCATTTTCGCAACTTTTTCGGGGTTCCAATAGCCGTTTTTCACTTCCTTTGCGTGGTTGTGAATGGCCATTCTTATGCCGTATTTTTCGCAATTCTTTTCCCAGCATGGCAATAGCTGTTCGGGCGATTCGGTAATTACGGTGTTTATGCCCATTTCCTTGGCGAATTTGGCTATTCTTTCAATTTGTTCCTCCTTTTGCGGGCTTACAACGCCGTACGAGACAAATTTTAGGTCGTATTTTTTTGCGATTTCGCGCACAAAGGCCTTTTGCTCGTCGGTCATATCGGGGCCGAATTTTGCCTTTGGCCACTTTTTGCTGATTTCCATTCCGCCCGAGCAGCCCAAGCCCTGAACGCCTATAGACTTCATCATAGGCGCAAGTTCTTCGTAGGTGAAAAGCCTAAAAGAATAGCTTTGCACGGCAATTTTTCGATTCCCTTTTTCGGCAAATGTGCTTTGGGCGGCAAACATTGCCAAAAAAACCATAATAGTTATATTAAATAGTTTCATCATATCCTGAAATTAAAAAATTTGCCCGAAGAAGTGTCAAGAGCAAACAAGTTTGGCTAAGTATTGCAGGCTGCAAAAACGGGGCTTTGCGGCTTTTTGCGTTCTTGACAATTAGTGCAACAAGCGGTTAAATTCTGCACTTTATAAATTTTATAAGAAGGCAATACTATGGTAGATATGGGTACTATAGAAGCTCTCTGCAAAAGAAGGGGCTTCATTTTTAGATCGTCCGAAATTTACGGCGGCTGCAACGGTTTTTTCGACTACGGCCCTTTGGGTGTAGAGCTTAAAAACAACATAAAAGCCGCTTGGTGGCAGGATTTTGTGCATTTAAGAGACGATATGGTTGGTTTGGATTCGTCTATTATTATGCACCCCGACATTTGGAGAGCCTCCGGGCACGTTGCGGGCTTTTCCGACCCTATGGTAGACTGCAAGGAATCTAAAATGCGCTTTCGCGCCGACCAGATTTTCTTTGCCCAGGTTAAGGTAGACGGCGAAGTTATCGGCTACGTAAGCGTTTTGGAAGACGAAAATATGCAAAAAGAGGCCGACAAAAAGGCCGAATCTTTAAAGCGCCATTTGGCAAAGCAGGGCACCTTAGAGCCCGTGGTTTTAAAGAACTATATGGACGCAAAGCCCGAAGAATATGTATTGATACCCAGCCCCGCAACGGGCAAGGCCGGCTCGCTTACCCCCCCGCGCGATTTTAACTTGATGTTCCAAACATACATCGGCGCTTTGAGGGACGAAACTGCCGTTGCATATTTGCGCCCCGAAACGGCGCAGGGCATTTTCGCCGAATTTAAGAATATTGTAGACACAAGCCGCGTAAAGCTGCCCTTCGGCATTGCGCAAATAGGCAAGGCTTTCAGAAACGAAATTACGCCCCGCAACTTCATTTTCAGAAGCCGCGAATTCGAGCAAATGGAAATTGAATATTTCATTTCCCCCTACGAAGATTGGCAAAAGCTGCACAGGTCGTGGATAGACTACTGCAAAAACTGGTTTGTTTCGATAGGCATTCCCGCCGAATCTTTGGCCGAAGACGTGCACCCGAAGGAAAAGCTGGCGCACTACGCAAAGGCCTGCACCGACATTACTTTCCACTTCCCGCACGGCTTGCAGGAATTGCAGGGCATTGCCGTACGCGGCAATTTCGACCTTACCCAGCACCAGAACGCTTCGGGTAAAAACCTTGAATATTTCGACGAGGAAAGAAAGGAAAAGTATTTGCCGCACGTTATAGAGCCTTCGCTGGGTGTAGACAGAACTTTCCTGGCCGTTATGACCGCAGCCTACTGCGAAGACGAAGTTCCGAACGAAAAGGGCGTTCCCGAAAAGAGAATTGTTTTAAAGCTTCACCCGAGAATTGCGCCGTATAAGGCCGCAATATTCCCGCTGCTTAAGAACAAGCCCGAAATCTACGACAGAGCCTACAAGCTATACAAAAAGCTTCAGCGCAACTGGAACGTATTTTTCGACGCAAGCGGCGCAATAGGCAAACGCTACCGCCGTCAAGACGAAATCGGCACGCCTTTCGGCATTACGATAGACTTCGACACAATAGAAAAAGACGGCACCGTAACCGTTAGAGACCGCGATACCACAAAACAGGTTCGTATGTCTGAAGACGAATTGGTAGACTTTATGCGCGAGAAAATCGGCAGATAAGTTTCGGATTTTGTCTGAAAAATTTTGCCGCTCCCATGCAGGGGGGCGGCTTTTTTGCTTTTTTTGCGTTTTTTGCGCGAAAAATAGGGCAAAATTTTTTGGCAAATGAAATTGACGAACTTAGCCAAACTTATATATTTTATTTTTAAATTTATAACTAAAATATTTTGATTTTACTATGCCAAACATAAAAGACGCAGTAGGCGTACAGGAACGCCCCGTAAGGATTTTGCAGTTCGGCGAAGGCAACTTTTTAAGGGCCTTTGCCGACTATATGGTTTTTGAAATGAACCGCAGTTGCTCCTTTAATTCGGCCGTGTGCGCATGCAATTTGCGAAAGAGCGGTTCGGTTGCAAAATTGCACGCGCAAAACTGCCTTTATACGCTTGTAGTTCAGGGCTTAAAAAACGGCGCAATAACAACCGAATGTTTGCCTATTAACAGCATAACAAAAGCCCTTAACCCCTACGAAAACTACGCCGAATTTGCGGCCTTTGCAAAGGCCGAAGATTGGCGCATAGTTATATCGAACAGCACCGAGGCGGGCATTGCCTTTTGCGAAAGCGACAAGATTTCCGACGAGCCGCCTAGCACTTTTCCCGCAAAGCTTGCAAAGCTTTTGTTCGAGCGCTACAGCTTTTTTAAGGGCGACACAGCAAAGGGCATAATTGTCTTGCCGTGCGAGCTTATCGAGAAAAACGGCGACGCGTTAAAAGCTTGCGTTTTAAAATATGCAAAGCTGTGGAATTTGCCCGAAGGCTTTGCCGATTGGGTTGAAAGCGCGTGCGCGTTTTGCAACACTTTGGTAGACCGCATTGTAAGCGGCTATCCCGCCCACATTGCCGCGGCTTTGGAGCAGATTTGGGAATATACCGACAATTTGGCGGTTGTTGCAGAACCCTATTATTTGTGGGCAATTCAGGCTCCCGAATTTGTCCGCAACGAAATTCCCTTCGAAAAATGCGGTCTAAACGTTGTGTTTACAAACGACATTTCCCTATACAGGGCGCAAAAGGTAACCCTGCTTAACGCGCCGCACACCATAATGGCGGCGACGGGTTTGCAGATGAATGTTAAAACGGTAATGGACGCACTATTGCACCCCGTTTTGGGCAAATTTGTAGAAGACTGCATTTTTGGCGAGCTTTTGGAAACATTGGATTTAGACATAAAAGCCAAAACCGCCTATGCAAATTCCGTGTTGGAAAGGTTTAAAAACCCGTATTTAAAACACCAGCTAAAGGCGATTAGCTCGAACGCGATTTCGAAAACTGCGGTAAGGGTAGTTCCCCCGCTTAGGGAGTTTGTAAAAAGAAAGGGCGTTTTGCCCGAAAGATGCGTATTCGGTTTGGTCGCAAACGCCTTCCTTGCCTTTGCCGACAGGTCTTTGCTGCCGCTTAACGCTCCCGAAACCCTGAAAACAGAAAGCGATTTTCTTAAGTTTCAGGCAATTCTTTTCGATTCAAAAGAAATCTATACGGAAAGCCTGTTTGCCGTAAACGGCTTTAAAGAGCTTTCGCAAAAATATGCCGAATCGGTAAAGGAAATTGGCGTTTTGGAATCTTTAAAAAAGTTTTTTTAACGGATATGTCGAAGTTGCTTCAGATAAACGGTGCCGACAATGTTGCAGTTGCCCTAAAGCCGCTAAAAAAGGGCGAAAGCTTTGATATTGGCGGGAATGCCTTTTCAGTATTGTGCGATGTTCCCTTCGGGCACAAGGTTGCATTAAGGCCGCTAAAAAAGGGCGAAGAAATTGTAAAATACGGGCACACGATAGGCATTGCCCAATGCGACATAGCCCGCGGCGACTGGGTTAGCGACCGCAACATAAAAACGGCGCTAGGCGAGCTTTTAAGCTATACATATAACCCCATAAAAAGTTGCGCGGTTAAAGAATCGGCAGAGCAGGCTTTTTTTAACGGCTATTTGCGCAAAAACGGCAAGGCGGGCGTAAGAAACGAGCTGTGGATTATCCCGACGGTTTCGTGCGTAAATGCGGTTGCCCAAAAAATGGCGGCCGAATTTTCGAAAACAGAATATGCAAAATATACCGACGGGGTTTTTGCAATCCCGCATACATACGGCTGCTCGCAGCTTGGCTGCGACCACGAAAACACCCGCAAAATTTTAAGGGGGCTGGCTTTGCACCCCAATGCGGGCGGCGTTCTAGTTTTGGGGCTTGGCTGCGAAAACAACAGGCTTTCAAAATTCAGGGAATTTTTGGGAGATTTCGATTCCGAGAGAATCTGCTTTATGCAGGCGCAAGACTTTTCAGACGAAATTGCCGAAGGTCTTGAAATTTTAAGGGGCTTGGCGCTAAAAATGAAGGAAGATACGCGCACGCAGCTGCCGCTTGGCAAGCTTTCGATTGGGCTTAAGTGCGGAGGGTCCGACGGGTTTTCGGGCATTACGGCAAACCCGCTTATAGGCGCGTTTTCGGATATGGCGATAACTAGGGGGGCTTCGTGCGTGCTGACCGAGGTTCCCGAAATGTTCGGGGCCGAAACCCTGCTTATGCAAAGAGCCTGCAACAAAGAGGTATTTCAAAAAATCGTGGAAATGATAAACTCGTTTAAAGAGTATTTTATGTCGTACAAAATGCCCGTCTACGAAAATCCATCGCCGGGCAACAGAGACGGCGGAATTTCCACATTGGAGGAGAAATCGTTGGGCTGCGTGCAAAAGGGCGGGCATGCTTTGGTAAGAGACGTTCTTATGTACGGCGACTTTGTGAAAAGCGCGGGGCTAAGCCTTTTAACTTCGCCCGGCAACGACCCTGTTGCAACTACAACCCTTGCCGCCGCGGGTTGCCAAATTATATTGTTTAGCACGGGCAGGGGCACTCCGTGGGGGGCGGCCGTTCCCACAATAAAAATAGCCACAAACACGCCCCTAAGCGAAAACAAGCGCAACTGGATAGACTTTAACGCCGGCGAAATAGCCAACGGCAGGCCCATTTGCAATCTTGCAAAAGAGTTTTTCGATTTTGTTCTTGAAGTTGCAAACGGAAAAAAGACAAAGTCGGAGCAAAACGGATATAAAGAAATTGCAATTTTTAAAAACGGTGTAACATTATAAAAGCTATGGACAACAGAAAGTGCATTGCCGTGGATATGGACTGCGTAATGGCGGATTTATACAACATAATTGCCGCCTACGAGGAAAAAGTTGCAAACAAAAAAATAGACCTAAATTCGGTTAGGGGAATTCTGATTCCGCAGGCCTTCCCGCATTGCAGGGAGTGCCTTGCACAAAAGGGCATATACGAAAACGCCCCCGTTATGGAGGGCGCCGTAGAAACCCTGAAATACCTAAACGAAAAATACAGGGTTTTAATTGTTTCGGCGGCCACTGAATACCCCGACAGCATGAAGGAGAAAATAGTTTGGCTTAACAGATATTTCCCCTATCTACACTGGAAGCAGTTTGTGTTTTGCGGCACAAAGGATTTTGTTTTGGCCGACATTATGATAGACGACAAGCTTTCGAACCTGACTTCTTTTAGGGGAAACACCAAAATACTTTTCGCCCAGCCGCAAAATTATGGAGTAAGAGCCGACGGCGTAGTCAGGGCAAATTGGGCGCAAATAAGGGAGCTTTTGTAGGATTTTTTATTCCGGCAATCGGATTTGCGCAGACGCGAAAACCGCACTTTTTTAGGTGCGGGTTTTTTTGCGTGTTTTTAGGTTTTGCGGAAAGGCTAAATGCGGCGCAATCAGCAGGGCGGCCATTTTAATTGGCGGCCGCCCAAAATGTGTACATGCAAATGCGGCACGGTTTCGCCGCCGAAAGGCCCGTTGTTTATCACAATTCTAAAGCCTTCGTTAAGTTTTTCCTGCTTGGCTATTTTTGCGGCAGTCAGCATTAGGCGCCCCAAAAGGTCGGCATCGCTTTCCTTGGCTTCGGCAATGCGCGGTATAACGCGCTTTGGCACCAATATAACGTGCGTGGGAGCTTGCGGGGCAATGTCCCTGAAGGCGAAAAACGATTCGTCTTCGTAGACCTTGTTCGACGGCAGTTCGCCGTCTATTATCTTTTCGAACAGTGTTTTCATATAAATATTATTTCGAGGTTTTGAATGTATTTTTCGAATTTTTCGGCGTAGCTTTCTATAAACGCCGCATTTTCGCGCAGGCGAAGTTCGCTTTTTTGCGACTTTCGCTTTTTGCCGTTTAGCGAGCTTTTCGAAAGCGACTCGATTATCAAAATCGAGCGTTTGTAGCCTGTCAAGCGCATTAAGGCTTCTTTTAGGCGCACAACGGCAAAAAGCGGGTCGAAATAGTCGCCGTCGAAAGCCACATATTCGATTGCGGCGTTTTCGTCGTAAATTTTAAGCAGGCGCTTGGCTATTTCGGGCGAGCTTCGCAGTGCGCAGTTGCAGTGCAAAGCGTAGTCTACGCCGCACGAAACATCGCTTGCCGCCTGCGCATTAAGCGCAAGAATGTTGTTTAGCGCACCTATTTTTTCCGCATTCTGCATATTGGTTTTTAAGCCACATAATCTATTGACGTATTTGCCCTTTAGACAAGTTAATTTTTTAGCCGAAAAAACTTGACGAATGGGCGAATTTATCCGATGGTTATCGCATTATGGCAGATAAAAACGACAAAACACAATTAAACGTAGAAGGCAAGTTCTATGTAGACAAACAGTGCATCGATTGCGATCTTTGCAGACAAATGGCTCCCGAATTTTTCGACAGAAACGACGAGGGTATGTCGTATGTTAAAAAGCAGCCCGCTTCCGACGCCGAAACTGCTTCCTGCACAGAGGCAATGGAATCGTGCCCCGTAAACGCAATCGGCGACGACGGCGAATAAGTTTTACGTTTTTTAGGAAATTTAAACCGAGCGGTTTTTGCCGTTCGGTTTTTTGTTTTTATTTGCATTGCCGTTTTTTATCGAAAAGTGCTGCAAAAAAAATCCCCGAACAGTGTCGGGGATTTTTGTTTTTAGCTAGGGGCAAGCCTGTTATTCTCTCGAGCCTCTGGGCTTGGGTTCGTAGGGAATGCCCTGGGCTTCGCACAAGGCCGCACGTCTCGACAAGCGTACGCGGCCCTTGTCGTCTATGCCTATGCACTTAACCATAATTTCGTCGCCCAATTTGCAAACATCTTCGGTTTTGTTTACCCTAAAGTCGGCCAATTCGGAGATGTGAACTAGGCCTTCCTTGCCGGGCAGACATTCCACAAACGCGCCGAATTCCTTGATAGAGCGAACAATACCCTTGTAGGTTTTGCCGACTTCGATTTCGCCGATTGTAAATTCGATTTCGGCAACGGCTCTTTCCATGGCGGATTTGCCCTTTGCAAAAATAAGGACTCTGCCGGGGTCTTCGTCGTCGATGTCGATTTGGGCGCCCGAAATTTCGCATATACGGCGAATGTTTTTGCCTCCCGGGCCGATAAGCATGCCGATTTTGTCGGGCGAAATGCGCATTTGCTTAATCTTGGGTGCACATTCCTTTGTTTCGGCGCTAGGTTCGGGTTTTACGGCCGCCATTATGTCCAAAATCTTAAAGCGGGCTTCCCTGTTTTGGTAGATTGCCTCTTTTGTGATTTCGAACGAAAGCCCGGTAATTTTCAAGTCCAACTGGAAGCCCGTTATGCCTTTGCGTGTACCGCAAATTTTAAAGTCCATATCGCCGAAGTGGTCTTCCGCGCCGAGAATGTCGGTGAGAACAACGTGCTTTAAAAGCTTGCGGTTTTCGTCGAAGCGCGTTACCAAGCCGCACGAAATGCCCGCTACGGGGGTTTCTATCGGCACGCCTGCGTCCATAAGGCTTAGGCAGCCGCCGCAAACCGACGCCATAGACGTGGAACCGTTCGATTCCATAATTTCGGATACCAGTCGGATTGCGTAGGGGAATTTGTCTTCGGAGGGCAATACGGGCAAAAGCGAGCGTTCGGCCAAGTTGCCGTGGCCGATTTCCCTGCGGCCCGGGCTGCCGAACCTGCCGGTTTCGCCGACCGAGTAGGGCGGGAAGTTGTAGTGCAAAATAAACGACTTTTGCTTGCTGCCGCCCGTAAGGCCGTCTAATTCCTGGCAGTCTTTTGTTGTGCCCAATGTGGTAAATACAATGGCCTGCGTTTCGCCTCTTTGGAAGAGTGCCGAACCGTGTACTACGGGGAAGAGGTTTGTGTCGCACGCAATGGGGCGCAGGTCTTTAACGCCGCGGCCGTCGCAGCGCTTGCCGGCGTCCAAAATGTTTTCGCGGTATACCTTTTCCTGCAATTCTTCGAACGCCAACCTTATCTGGTTTTTGTCGAATTCCTCTTCGCCTACCTTTCCCTGAACAAAGGCGGCCGCTTCTTCCATAAGGGCGTCTACATCGGCCTGTCTTTTAAGTTTGTTGTCCTGGAAAACTGCGGTCAAAAGCCTGTCGCCGACAAAGTCGGTGCACATCTGCAAAATTTCGGGCTTAACAACAACAAGGGGGAATTCCTTTTTGGGCTTTGCAACCTGTTTTGCCAAGTCTTCTATTGCAGAGATGATTTTTTGAACCTGTGTTTGCGCGAATGCCAAAGCTTCTATAAACTTGTCTTCGGGATATTGTTCGGCGCTGCCTTCAATCATCATCATTTCGGTCTTGTTGCCTACGTAAATCAAATCGAGGGTAGAATCCAGCATCTGTTCGTGCGTGGGGTTAACTACAAAGTTGCCGTCTATGTCGGCAATTCTTACGCAGCCAACGGGGCCCTGCCACGGAATGTCGGAAATGTACATTGCGGCGCTTGCGCCGTTTACCATTAAAATGTCGGGTTCGTTAACGCCGTCGGCCGTAAGAAGCTGGCCGATAACCTGAACTTCGTTCATAAAGCCCTTGGGGAACAAGGGGCGCAAAGGCCTGTCGCAAAGGCGCGCCGTTAAAATTTCCTTTTCGGAGGGTTTACCCTCTCTTTTAAAGTATCCGCCGGGGAATCTGCCCGCGGCCGAGAAATTTTCCCTATAGTCTACCGTAAGGGGGAAAAAGTCCTGCTCGGGGCGCAACTGCGAAGCTGCAACGGCGCTTACGAATACGGTAGTGTCGCCCAACTGTATTGTTACCGAGCCGTTTGCCTGTTTGGCTATTGTGCCCGTAGATATTGTAATGCCCAAATCGGGCACTTGTACTGAGTATTTTTGTTTCATTATTGTTTCTTCTTTATTGTTGTGAACCGAACGGATTGGACGTTTGCGTGTTCTTGGTGATTGTTTTTTGAAAATGAAAACTCTCTTTACCCGAAAGAGTAAAGAGAGCGTTTTGTGCAAATCTCTACTTGCGAAGACCCAATCTCGTGATGAGATTGTTGTATCGTGTTAGATTGGTGCGTTTAAGATAAGCCAACAACTTGCGGCGCCTGCTGGCCATTGCCAACAAACCCTTGCGCGAGTGGAAGTCTTTTTTGTGCGAGGCGAGGTGGTCCGTTAAGTGGGCTATCCTTGCCGACAACAATGCGACTTGAACTTCGCACGAACCCGTATCCTTATCGGTTACGGCGTATTCCTTAATTATGCTGCTTTTATCTTTAGCGTTATCTGCCATTTGCTTGTCCTTTTTTGTGCACGGCTTTTGGGTCGTATAATTCATACGGCCATGTACTCTGCCACTCGCAGAAAACATCGTTAAAACGGGCGCCGCCCGAAAGCCGCGGGAGCTGCCGAGCGGAACCCGAAAAACTCCTTACGCATTATCCCGAAAATCTTGCAGTAATTGTGCGGTTTGTCAAGCGCGCCTTTGTTTTTTTCGCAAATGTTTTTGCGGTAGCTTTAACGCCTAAAAACTAAAATAAAGCTTGCAAAACAGGCTAATTGGCATTGAATTGTTGCCAGTCTCATTTATGGGGCGCACATTACTTTACAAACAACAAACAAATTCACTGGATAACTACTATGTCGGAAGAAACAAAATTTGAATTGCCCGAAAACCCCAATGCGGCGGCCGAAAAAGCCCCCGTTTTAGGCGAAAACCCCAATGCGGCCCAGCCCGCGGTTTCGCAAAGCGCGCCCAGGGTAAATCTCGACTTGTCGGCGGCTCCCAAGGTCGAAGCTCCGTCGTTTTCGCTGCCAAAAACATCGGCGGCTGCCGCTCCCGTAAAGTTTTCCACTAGCGCCGACAAAATCCGTCCTTCATTCGACGCAAATTTGTCCGATAAGAAAAAAGTTAACCCCCTGCTGGTTGCGGTAGACTTTTTGGCATTTGCGGCTGTTGTTGCATTTTCGGTTTTAACCGTTGTCCAGCAATAACTGGAAATTGAATTATGGCTAGTGTACTTCACTTAAACAACGAAAGTTTTTATTCTACAATAGCGTCGGGCAAGCCCGTGCTGGTCGATTTTTGGGCGACGTGGTGCGGCCCGTGCAGAATGTTGGCCCCCACAATAGACGCTTTGGCCGCCGAGACAGACCCCAAAAAAGCGGTTGTCGCCAAGGTGGACGTAGACGAGTGCCCGGAATTGGCCGAAAGATTTTCGATAACGCAAATCCCCACAATAGTGTTCTTTAAGAACTCTAAAGAAGTGGGCAGGGCGTCGATGACTACAAAGGAAGCCCTTAAGAAAATCCTTAACGAGCTTTAATTTTCCGATTTTTGTATGAAACAAAAAATGCGGGCTCTTTTTTTAGGCTCGCATTTTTTTGCGCAGTTTAAAAATTTTTAACGCCTTGCAAAACAATATGTTAGGGGTTTAGTATTCTCGCTTTAATATCGGGAAAGTTCCTGTACATATTTTGATAGTCAAGCCCGTAGCCGTATACAAAGTAGTCGTCTATCTCGAAACCTACGTAGTCGGCTTGGCAGACGGGGTTTGAAACATTTTTCTTCTTTAGCAGCACGCATTTTTTTACGCTTTTTGCCCCCGCATCTAAAAGCAGGTTTTCCATAATTTTCATCGTATTGCCCGTTTCAAGAATGTCGTCGATAAGCAGAATGTCTTTGCCCGCAAATACGCCGCTAAGCCTTTCAACCTTTACGTTGCCCGTGGGCTTTGTGGAATCTTGATAGGTGGAAATTTTTACCGACGAAATGCGCACATACGGCACGTTTAATTTGCGGCACAAGTCGGCCGCAAACATAATTGCGCCCTCGGCCGCCCAAATTACGTTAAGCTCCGAAATGCAGTTTGCCTTGCAGTAGTTCGAAATGTCCCTTGCAAGCTCTACAATTCTCGAATAAATCCTGTCGGACGAAATTAGCGTTATCTCTTCCATTTAAGCTTTTGCCTTGCGCTTTGTTCGGGGAGTTTTTTGCCTGAATTGCAGCGTGCCGTCTTCGCAAAATACCGACAATTTGCCGCAGCCTTCGGCGATTTTTCCCGAAAGTATGTCTTCGGCAAGCTTGTCTTCAAGCTCGCGTTCTATGGCGCGTTTCAAGGGTCTTGCCCCGAACTTTTCGTCCCAGCCTTTTTCTATTAAAAAGTTTACGGCGCTTTCGTCTAAAAGCAACTCTATGTCGCGTTCGGCCAAACGCTTTTTAACGTTTTCGGTCTCAAGCAAAACTATTTTTGAAATTGCAGCTTTGTCTAGCGATTTAAACAGCACAATGTCGCCAATGCGGTTTATAAACTCGGGGCGGAACACGCGCTTCATTTCGTCAAGCACTTTCGCCTTTACGCGCTCGTAGTCGCGCTCGGTGTCCATGCCGACATCGAAGCCCATCGACGTATTTTTTTGCATTATGTGCGCGCCGACATTGCTTGTTAAAATTATTATGGTGTTTCTAAAGTCTACGGTTCTGCCGAGGCTGTCGGTAAGACGCCCGTCTTCCAGCACTTGCAGCAGCAGCTGGGCAACATCGGGGTGCGCCTTTTCTATTTCGTCGAAAAGTATTACGCTATAGGGCTTTCTGCGCACCGCTTCGGTAAGCTGGCCGCCGTCTTCGTGGCCGACGTACCCGGGAGGAGAACCTATAAGCCTCGAAACCGAGAACTTTTCCATGTATTCCGACATGTCTATTTGGATAAGGCTGTCTTGGTTGCCGAACATTTCCTCTGCCAAAATCTTTGCCAAGTAGGTTTTGCCCACGCCCGTTGGCCCCATAAACAGGAACGAGCCTATGGGCTTTTTCGGGTCTTTTAAAAATGCGCACGACCTGCGCAAGGCTCTGGCTATGGTGGCCGTTGCCTCGTCTTGGCCTATAACTTTGCTTTGCAACTCTTTTTCGAGGTTTAAAATCTTTTTTGTCTCGCTTTCGGCCATTCTTCTTAGGGGAATGCCCGTCCACGACGAAAGAACCTCCAAAATGTCGTCTTTGTCTACAACAACGGTAGTTTCGTCGAGCTTTTTGCGCCAAACTTTAAGCATATCCTCTTTTTGGGCGCTAAGCGTTTTTTCGGTATCCCTGAATTTTGCCGCCTCTTCAAACTTCTGGTTTTTAATGCAGTCTTCCTTTTGCGCTTCCACCTGCGCGATTTGCTCGGCAAGCTTTTCGACGGCTTCGGGGCGTTTCATACCCCTAATTCTGGCGCGCGAGCCCGCTTCGTCTATAATGTCTATGGCCTTGTCGGGCAGCTGGCGGCTTGTTATGTAGCGGTCCGACATTTTTACCGCGCTTTCCAAGGCCTCCTGCGTATATTTGCAGTGGTGGTGCTTTTCGTAGTTGGCCTTTAGCCCGTCCAAAATTTTTATTGTGTCGTCCACCGACGGGGCGTCTACCGTTACGCTTTGAAAACGCCTGTCAAGCGCGCTGTCTTTTTCGATATACTTGCGGTATTCGTTTAGGGTTGTCGCGCCAATGCACTGCAATGTCCCGCGCGAAAGGGCGGGCTTAAACATATTCGAGGCGTCCATTGCCCCTCCTTCGGCCGAGCCGGAGCCGACAATGGTATGAAGCTCGTCTATAAACAAAATTATGTTTTTAGACTTTTCCACTTCCTCCATAAGTGCCTTAACCCTTTCCTCGAATTGTCCGCGGTATTTTGTGCCCGCAAGCATTGCCGACATATCAAGGGCAATTACCTTTTTATTCGTCAAAATTTCGGGAACAACGCCGTTGGCTATTTCCTGTGCCAAACCCTCTACAATGGCGGTTTTGCCCACGCCCGCTTCGCCTATCAAAACGGGGTTGTTTTTGGTTCTTCTGCACAAAATTTGTATAACCCTCATTATCTCTTTGCTTCGGCCTATAACGGGGTCTAGGGCGTTGTTTTTCGCCATTTCGGTAAGGTCGCGCCCGAAGGATTTTATGGCGCTGAATTTTTGGTCGGATTTTTCGGGGTCGGAGGGGTTTTGCTGGGGGGCGTCTCCTATAAAATTGGGGTCTAGCTCCGCCAAAATCGCCCTTTGGCAGTCTTTAATGTCTATTCCCAAGCTTGTAAGTATTTTTGCGGCAACATTGTCGCCGTCGCGCAAAATTCCCAAAAGTATGTGTTCGGTGCCTATGTAGTTGTGCTTTAAACTTGCAGCCTCCATTCCCGCAAAAGCCAAAACGCGTTTTACTTTTGGAGTTTGCGGAATGTCGTCGGCACTGACGGCGTTTGCGGGGCCCGTTCCCAGCTGCTCTATAACCTGTTGGCGCACGTTTTCCAAATTAAGCCCCATTTTGCGCAACACCGTAACGGCTACGCCCTGGTTAAGCTCTATCATACCCAAAAGGATATGTTCGGTGCCTATGTAGTTGTGCCCAAGCGACAGTGCCTGACGCTTTGCCAACGAAAAAATCTGCAGTGCTCTGGGTGTGAAATATGGCATATATACTATCTTTTAAATTATAACTATTAGCGCAAGCGCTATCGTAAAAAAAGCCTGAAAATTAAGCGTTTTGTTGTTTGGATATTTCGGTCCAGCGGTTTTCCCTTATTATGGTTATTTTTACGGGGCCGAGGCTGTCGTACGATTCGCTTATTTTATCCCTTATTTTTGCGGCAAGGTCTACCGCGCGGTTTTCGCTTACCGATTCGGGCTTTAAGATAACCCTAATTTCCCTTCCCGCCTGGATTACATAGGCGTCTTGCACGCCGTCGAAAGAGTAGGCGATTTGCTCGAGAAGCTTTACCCTTTTAAAATACGCCTGCGAAGCCTCCATTCTCGCCCCGGGTCTCGAAGCGGAAATCGTGTCGGCAATGCGGACAATGGCGGAATATTCGTCGCCGCAGTCTACATCGCCGTGGTGCGAGGCGGCCGCCGAAACAACCTCCTTGCACTCGCCGCAGGCTCTTAAAAAGTTTGCCCCCGCCAATGCGTGGTTTGCGGCGTTTTCCAAACTTTCCTGGGGCATAACTTTGCCTATGTCGTGGAACAGCGCGCAGCGCATTGCCAATTCGCAGTTAAGGTTAAGCTCGTGGGCTATTGCCCCCGCCAAAACCGCACATTCAACGGAATGTTGCAGCGAATTTTGGTTTAGCGAGAGGTGGAAATAAAGCCTGCCTACAAGCTCGCACAACGACGTGTCTACGTTCGAAAGCCCCAGGTCGGCAACGGCGCTTTTGCCTTTTTTTAGGGCAAGCTCGCTTACGGCGTCTTTGGCCTTTTTTACCTGCTCTTCTATCGTAGCGGGGTTTATCCTTCCGTCGGCAATAAGGTTTTCCAGGGCTATTTTTGCGGTTTCCCTCTTTACGGGGTCGAAAGACGAAATCATAACCGAGTCGGGAGTTTCGTCGATGACAAGGGTTGTTGCCGTAGAATATTCAAACGAGCGTATGTTGCGGCCGTCTTTGCCTATAAGGCGGCCCTTCATTGCCTCGTTGGGTATTTGCACAATGCAGGTTGTAGACTGCGCGCACTCTTTTGCGGCAATGCTTTGCATTGTGGAAAGCAGAATGTCTATGGCGCGCTTTTCTATCTCCTTTGCCCTTTGCGAAAAGAAGTTTTCGGCATAAAAGGAAAGGTTTTTTTCGGCGTCGGCCAAAAGTATTTTTTTTGCCTCTTCCTCAATCTCGCTTTTGTCCAAAGAGGCAAGCGAAAGCATCTTTTCGGAAAGCTCCCTCGTTTTTTCGGAAAGCTCTTTCGATTTTGCCGAAAATCTGTCGCGCTCTTCAATGCAGCGGCTTTTTGCGCTTTCGTAGTCTTTCCTTAAAACTTCGGCCTTGTTGGCGCGCTCTTCGGCGTCTTCGTTAAGCCTGCGCGCCGAATTTAAAAGTTCGTCGTACTCGCTTTTAAGAGCCAGGCTGCGCTCCCTTAGCGTGATTTCTATTTCGTCCAGCCGCTTTTGGATTTTTATTGCGCTTTCCTCTTTAACCGAGGCGAGCTTTGCCTCCATCTTGCTTTTATACGACAGGCCGTTTACAAACAAAATTATGCACTCGGCAAAAAGTATTGCCGCGATAATTCCCAAAACAACGGAGCTGTCTAAAAAGTCCCAAAACATTCTATTATATATTAAACTTTAGCTAGCTTACTAAAACGGAGCTTTGCTTTTCAAGTTTAATCGACACGCCATTTTTGCGTCGGTTCCCAAAAAACTGTTGCAATGATTTTAGGGCTTAGCTAGCGTTTCGGGCTATGAATATTGCAAAATTTACAGTCTACACATTGTCGGCGGTGTTTGCCGTTTCGCTTTTCGGCGCAGACGTTCCCAAAAAGAGCGCGGCGGAACTTGCAAAAGAGTATATGAAAAAGGATATGGCCACCCTTAAAAACTTGGGCGAGCCCAGGCTAGGCAAAAACGCGCAGGCAACGCTTGTGGTTTTGCCCGACACGCAAACCTATACGCCGAGGATTAAAAACCAGCCCGTTTTGGATTTAATGACTTCGTGGGTGGCCTACAACGCAAAAAGGCTTAACGTAAAGGGCGTTTTGTGCACGGGCGACATTGTAGAACACAACGGAACTTTATTCTCGAATTTCGGCGAGCTTGAAACCGACAAGGAAATGTGGAATTGGGTTTCGCACTGCTTTGGCAGGCTCGACAACAAGGTTCCCTATATGCTTTGCACGGGCAACCACGACTACGGCCGCAAGTGGTATTTGGGCGACAAAGACTACGCCAGCAGGGTGTCGAATTTTAAGGATTATTTCCATCCTTCAAGAAACCTTAAAAACAAGGAGAGCCTTATAGAGGTTTTCTACACAAGAGAGGGTGTAGAAACGCTTGAAAACGCCGCATATTTGTTGGATATAGGCGGCAAATGGGGGCAGGTTGTTGTAATTACGCTGGAATACGCCCCGCGCAAAGAGACTCTTGAATGGGCATGCAACTTTTTGCAGACAAGCAAAACCGCAAAAGGCAAAAGGGCTATTCTTTTAACCCACGGCTTTTTGGATACAAAAGGGCAAATAAACGGCTATTTTAAGAAAACACATACTATGCTTGTCGAAAAATGTCCCGCAATTAAACTGGTTGTGTGCGGGCACTTTTGCGAAAATCTGACCGATTTTGAAAATACTTCGGTATTCAGGACTTTTGAAAGGGAAGACGACGGCACAAAGTTCTCGGCAATGATGTTTAACTGCCAGACCATAGGCGGCGGCTTTAACGGCAACGGCGGCGACGGCTGGCTGAGGATTTTGGAATTCCAAAAAGACGGCAAAACCGTAAAGGCCTCGACATATTCGCCGTTGTTCGGGTTTTCGCCGATGACGAAAAATTTGGCCTGGAGAACCGCCCCCTACGATATGTTCGAGTTCGAGCTTGAAGCTCCCGAAAAGTAAAACTTGGGCAAACCTTTTTTATAAAACACAAAAATGGCGGCAGACAAAAAGCCGCCTTTTTTATTGCCCCGATTTATCGGAAAATAGTTTGAATTTTGCTAGCGCTTTTTTTGATTTTTAAACTCTATTGCAATGCCGAACTTTGCATAGTATGCGCAGATTTTGTTTTCAAGCTCGGCTTGGCTTTTGCCGTTTAAAAGAATTTCGAAAGCGTCCATACAGCGCTTTATAGAGGAAATTTCGGAGGGCACGCAGTCTTTTTCGTTAAGGGCTTTGTCTAAAAACTTTTTAAGCGTTTTTATGTCGTTTTTGTAAAAATACATAAAAAACAGCGAAGCTGCAGCATAGTTGTTTGCAACGGTTTTTGGCGAATAAAAGTCGGCCTTTCGCATTGTAAGAAATTCCCTTAGCGGCAAAACCGATATTTTTGATTTGCCTTTGCCCCTTTCAAAATAGCCTTTGTGTTGCAGCATATTTTCGTACATATCAAAGCGGCATACGCCGAAATTGTTGTACATTCCGTAAAAAACAAAGTCTGCAAGCCCCTCTTTTATTGCAATGGTTCCTCCCGCAAACGCCAAAATTTGGTGGGTAAGTTCGTGTGCCAGCGTGCCCGAGGGCAAATACATATTTTCGGTAATATTTTTGCCATTGCCGTTTTTTGCCAAAAACTTGGGTTCTACCCTTACAAATTCGGAATACAGCACTCCCGAAGTGGGCGAGGCATTGTACATATAAACGCCCGCAATGTTCTTTTCCTTTATATTGGCAATTTCTATTAAAAACTTTTCGCCTTTTTTGTTTAGATTAGAGCACTTTCGCTTGAATTTTTCGTCTATAAACGGGATTTGCATAACCGATTCGTACGCGGTTTCGCAGCGGGTGGCCAAATCCAGCGCAAGGTCCCTTTCGAGACGCTTTTTCATATCGAAAGAATAGTGCTTTGTGTGGAATTTGGAGGCCGAAATATCCCACCTAAAGGCTATTGCGGTTTTGTCTACCTTTATAATGGGCCACTTGGAAATTGCGGCGGATTTGCCGTGCAGGGAATTGCCTTTGCCGTCTTCGAAAAACTCGGGGTAGTTTTTCTTTAAAAACTCGATATCTTTGGGTATTAGGCGCGCGATTTCTATATTTATGCGGTTGCGCTTTGCGTCTAAAAGCGAAAGCGTTGTTTTTGTGCACTTTACAATTTCGCCCTCGAACTTTCTGCCGTCGCTTGTCTGCCACTGCCTGCCCAAAAGCGCGGGGCATGCAAGCGATAGTATCAAAAAAGCGGTGGGCAAAAATTTCAACGCCAATTATCCTTTAGCCATTGCGGGGTTATAACGTGCCTGAATATTCCCTTAAAAAGGCCCTTTGTTTTGCCCGCCATTGCCTGGTCGGGGGTGGGGTTGCCGTGAAAGACTACAATTTTTGCCTCTTTCGGCAAAACAGGCTTCATAAAAAGATTTAGGGGGAATGTGCGCATGCACTTGTATTTAAATGAGGGCATCCATTGTATGGGCCAAAACTTTATGTTGTTTTGCTTTGCAAGCATTCCGCATACATAGGCCTGTTCGTGCCTGTATTCGGCCTTTACGGCGTCTATGTTTGCCATAAAATATTCGTATAAATCGGCGTGGTTTGCGGCGTTAAAGCGGTATACCGAAGTTTGCCCTACGCCCTGTTTTTTGCTGGGTTTCCAATGCTCGGTAAGGATAAAGTCGCCGTCCATTGTAAAATAGTCGTCTATATTCGAGACGATAACTACGTCTAAATCTATAAACAAAACGTTGCCGCTTAAATTGGCGTCTTTGCCGAAGAACGAAAGCTTGCGCCAGCCGCGCTCTTTGCCGTTTGGCAGGTTCATAGGAGGCAGCTCGCGGGTTTCAACCCCGCTGCAAATGCCGAGGTTGTTGTCGGTAAAGCAGATGAATTTAAACGGCTTTGTGGTGTGGCGCTTTACCATATTGTAAAGCCTGTTCACATATTCGGGGCCGTATTTGTCGCCCCACTTGGCGCATATCACAGTGTTCGTCATGGTGCTGTATTATCTTTTTTTTGCGCGTTAAAGCAAGCACAAGTTTTGTATTGAATGCTACATTCTTGCAATTTCCCATAGGTAAAATGCTGCCACCGTGCCGTAGGGCGAATACAATTCGCAAAATTTGTCGAAGTCTTTTTTTGTAAGCTTTTGTATGTTGTGCAGATTTTGCAAACCCTTTCTTATGCCGAAGTCGCCGTAGCTTAATACATTCGGGCGTTTCAGCGCAAAAATAAGCACCATTTGCGCCGTCCATTTGCCCACGCCGTCCAGGGTGGTGAGTTTTTCTATAACTTCGTTGTCGCTTAGCTTGTTAAGATTTTTAAAATCTATTGCGCCGGAGGCTGCATTTTGCGCAATCTGTTTTATCCTTTGCGTTTTGTATAGGGGTATGCCGCAATTTTTAAATTTGCAAGTGCTTGTCTTTAAAATATTTTCGGGGGTAAGGGGACCAATGCTTGTTTCGGTTTTTTTTAGGATTGTTTCCAGCGACTTAGAAGATATTTGCTGGGCTATAACGCTGCGTATCAAAAAGTCGAATGCGTTGTCGGCGCATTCCCTTTTTATTTTGCCCAAAGTTTTTATCTTTTCGCCCAAAACGGGGTCTTGTTTTGAAAGATAGTCGGTTTGGGTTTTGCCGTATCTAAATATGTTCATAATTTTCTTTGACAAAGTCGGGTTTTGGTTTTTCCTAAAATACAAGGGGCAATTTTCCCGAAAAACACTTTAAAGGCAATTAAAATGACAAAAATAGGCACCGTATTTAAAAACAGCGCAACCAAAGCTCTTCTTTTGGGCAGCGGCGAGTTGGGCAAGGAAGTTGTTATAGAAATGAAAAGGCTGGGCGTAGAGGTTATTGCCGTAGACAAATACGACAACGCCCCGGCAATGCAGGTTGCCGACCGTAAATACGTTGTTTCCATGCTAAACGGCGACGCCATAGAAAAAATTATAGAAAGCGAAAAGCCCGACTATATAATCCCCGAAGTGGAGGCCATTGCAACCGAAAGACTTTTAAAGCTGGAAGAAAAGGGCTTTAATGTAGTTCCCACCGCAAAGGCGGTAAACTTTACAATGAACAGGAAAAATATCCGCACATTGGCCGCCGAAAAGCTGGGTATGAAAACCTCGCCTTATATGTTTGCAAAGAGCAAAGACGAGTTTGTTGCGGCGGTTAATAAAATTGGAATGCCGTGTGTTGTAAAGCCCATAATGAGCTCGTCGGGGCACGGGCAAAGCGTTGTAAAAAGCCAAGATGACATAGACAAAGCCTGGGACTATTCGCAGCACGGCGGCCGCTCGGGCGAAGGCGAGGTTATTGTTGAAGGCTTTATAAAATTCGACTACGAAATTACAATGCTAACCGTGCGCCACAGCAAAGGCACTTCGTTTTGCCAGCCCGTAGGCCACATTCAGGTAGACGGCGACTACCGCGAAAGCTGGCAGCCCGCGGCAATGTCGCCCGAGGCATTGCAGACCGCGCAAAAATACGCGAAGCAGATTACCGACGCATTGGGCGGCTACGGGATTTTCGGCGTAGAGCTTTTTGTTTGCGGCAACGATGTTATTTTTAGCGAAGTTTCGCCGCGTCCGCACGACACGGGCATGGTTACAATGATTTCGCAAAACCTTTCGCAGTTTGCAATTCACGCTCGCGCAATTTTGGGCATTCCCGTAAACTACATAGAGCAATTTGGCCCGAGCGCAAGCAGGGCGGTTGTTTTGGAGGGCAACTACAACAATGTTGAATTTTCCAATATCGACAAGGTTTTAGACCGTCCTTTTACCGATATGCGCATTTTCGGCAAGCCCGAGGTTAGGGGGCACCGCCGTATGGCCGTTTTGCTTGCGCGCCGCAACAGTGTAGACGAGGCGCGTTCGGTTACCAAACAAATGTTAGACGACCTTGTAATAAAGGCCGAGTAATTATATGAATTGGACTTTTGCCGCCGAGGCGTTGTCGGCAACAATTCCCATATACATAATAATATTGGCGGGTTTTGCGCTGCGCCGCTTCGGCTTTCTAAAAAAGGAAAGCGACTCGTCTTTTGTGCGCCTTAGCATAGATGTTTGCATACCCTGCTTTATTTTCTACAATATGCTGGGCAACGACAAACTTAAAAGCATAGGTCTTTCGCTAAGCTGTATGTCGGCGGGGGCGCTGGGGCTTATGGCGGCATTGGCGGTGTCGTATTTGTTTGCAAAATATTTGCTTAAGCTAAAGGTAGGCGACGGGCTTAGAACTTTTGCCGTTACTACCGCAACCCAAAACTACGGTTTTTTTGTGGTTTCAATGCTGTTTTTGCTGTATCCTAAAGACAGCCCATATTTGGGAATAGCATTAACGCACAATGTGGGGTGCGACTTGGTGTTTTGGTCGCTGTGCTTTTTGCTGCTGGCAAGGGGAGTTCCGTTTTCGATTAGGCTTTTGCTGAAAGGCCCTGTTTTTGCGGTGTTTTTGGCGCTGGGCATAATTTGGAGCGGCTTAAATGTATATATCCCCAAATTTGCGCTAAACAGCCTTTCAATGATAGGTAATGCCTCGATTCCCTTAAACCTGATTATGTTCGGGTGCCTGCTTGCCGACTTTTGGGGTTTTGGCAACATAAACTACAAGGCGCTGTCGGTTTCGGTTTTAATAAGAATGTTTATAATGCCTACAATTTTTATTTTTGCGGCCTACATATTGCCCATAGACAACGCATTGAAAACCGTGCTTGTTTTCGAGGCGGTAGCCCCCTGCGGCGTAACTGCGGCGGTTTTGGCAAAGCACTTTGGCGGCAATCCGCAAATGTCGGTGCAAATAACGGTTGCAACTTCGCTTTTGGCCCTGCTTGTTCTGCCTTTGTGGATTGTTTTGGGCTTCAAACTTTTGGGGCTGTAGCCCGTTTTTTAGTCAAAAACGTTTGACCGCAAAAAAAGCATATACAATATTGGGCGATTATGGTCGATTCTCTGCTATTTGATTTCGACGGCGTAATAGCCGACACCGAAAAAATATACGACGCTTTTTGGAATGCCAAGGGGCGCGAATTTTCGCTTGGGTACGAAAACTTTGCGGCTCTTTTAAAGGGGCGCACGCTGAAAAATATTTTGGTGCAGTATTTCGGCAAATTCGACGAAGCCGTAATACAAGAGCGCGTTATAAAAGACCTGCGCCGCATGGAGGCGAATATGGAGTTTGCGCCGATTAAGGGCTCGGTAGAATTTTTAAAAAGTTTAAAAGGCTACAAAAAGGCGTTGGTTACCAGCTCTTCGGCAAATAAAATGAAAAACGCCCTGGCAAAGCTGGGGTTAACCGGGGCTTTCGATGCCGAAATTACAAGCGATTTTGTAAGCGAGGGCAAGCCCAACCCGCAATGCTACTTAATTGCCGCCGAAAAACTGGGGGTGCTTCCCGAAAACTGCGCCGTTTTTGAAGATTCCGAAAGCGGAATGCAGGCGGCGTTAAACGCAAAAATGCACCTGATTGGCCTTAGCACCACTTTAAGCGAAGCTATTGTTTTAAAATATACAAAAAATATTTTTGCCGACTTTTCGCAGCCCGAGCTTGTGCTTGAATGTGTAAAAAGCCTTTAAAATTTATATGGAAGAAATAAGCATAACCGCAAACGGCAACGCCTACCAAATTCAGCCGCCCATGAGCGTTGCGCAGTTTATCCAGGCTTTCGGGTTTAGACCCGAAAAGTGCGTTGTAAACCTTAACGGCCGCCTTATGCACTACGAAGCCTATTGCAGCCTTCTGCTAAAAAACGGCGACGTTTTGAACATAATGGCATTGTATACCGACGATATTTTAAATGGATAATTTTTTGTCAAAAAAAGCCGACAAGTTTTTTAGGCTGTCGGAGCGCAAAACTTCGGTAAAAACCGAATTGTGCGGGGCGTTTACTACATTTGTTGCAATGTCGTACATACTGGCGGTTAACCCGGCGGTTCTCTCGCAGGCGGGTATGGACAAGCCCACTTTGGTTACGGTAACGGCGCTTGCCGCGGCAGTAGGCTGCTTTTTTATGGCCTTTATGGGCAATTTGCCGATAGCGGCAGCTCCCGCAATGGGTTCTAACGCGTATTTTTCGCTTGTGGTGTGCCTGGGCATGGGCGTTGGCTGGCGCGAGGCTTTGGGGCTTGTTTTCTACAACGGCATAATATTTTTGATAATCTCCATTACGGGCTTGCGCGAAAAGCTTGTATACGCCGTTCCAAAAGCATTGCAAATAGGGCTTCAATGCGGAATAGGGGTGTTTATTGCGTTTTTCGGGCTACAAAGCGCGGGCATTATTGTGGGCAACCCGAACACCCTTGTTTCGTTTGCAGATATTTCCAAACCCGAAACGCAGTATGCTTTGGGCGGAATGTTGCTGGTGGCAGTTCTTGTGGCAAAGGGCTACAAAACTGCGGTAATGCTTTCGATTTTTATAATGACGGTTCTTGCAATGTTTATAACAAATTCGCACGGGGTAAAAATTGCCGAAATGCCGTCTAAAATTTTTGCGCTGCCGCATAATATAGACCAAACCTTTTTTAAGCTGGATTTGGGCTTTTTGTTCAGGGATTTTAAAACGGCATTCCCCGTAATTGTGGTGCTGTTTATGATGGATATTTTCGATTCGCTGGGAACGATAATTGCAATGGGCAAGCGCTCGGGGCTTATGGACGAAAACGGCCGTATGGAAAATTTGGGCAACGCGCTTACAGCCGACGCATTTTCCACAATAGCCGGCGCGCTTTTGGGAACTTCTACAACAAGCTCGTTTGTGGAATCGGCAACGGGCATACAGTCGGGCGCAAGGACGGGCTTGTGCGCGCTGTTTGTGGGCGCGTTCTTTTTGCTTTCGCTGTTTTTCGGAGAGCTTATTTGCGCAATTCCCATTCAGGCGGCCGCCCCCGCTTTGGTTATTGTGGGCGTGCTTATGATGCAGGGCATAAAAACCCTTAAGTTCGACGATATGTCGGAGCTTATCCCCGCGGTGTTTTGCATGCTGATGATAGCGTTTTCCTTCAAGATAAGCGAGGGGCTTGCCCTCGGCGTAATTTCGTATGTTACAATACGCATATTTACGGGCAAAGCAAGGGAAATGCCGCTTGGCACTTGGCTGCTGTTTTTGCTTATGGTTGTTTTGCTTTGTATTTGCTAGGGCTGCAAAGCTCCGAAAAAATACAAAGCCCCGTAGCTCCAGTTTGCGCCCTCTACATTCGGGAAATTGGTTCTGTCCATCGTCAAAAGAACGTATTTATATAGGTAGCCTTCGGGCAGCGTTATAATGTCGGCCCAAATCCTCTTTGGGGGTTTCGGCGCGTGGGGCGGGAAGTTTAAATTTAAGTCGCCCAAATATTTTAAATCGGGGTAGCTGTGCACGCGCAGGTTTTGCGAATATTTTTGCTCGGAATTGTTGTTTAGCCCGTTGCCGCCCATAAGGCAGTAGGGCTTGCCGCCTATCTCGCAAATAGAAGTTCCCGTAGAATTTGTGTCTTTAAGCCTCGCAATTTCGGTAAAATCGCCGTTCCATTTGTCGGATTCGTACAGGGCGCAAACGATATTGTTTTCCACAAATTTGCTTGTAAGCAGGCGGTATTTTTTTGCGTTGTTGTCGTAGTAAAGCGAAGGGTCTTCGTTGTGGCCCGAAATGTTTTTAGGCTCGGCGCGGTAGGCCTTCATAACCGAAATTCCACTAAGGGGATTTTTATCGCTTTCGGCAAACAAAAGCCCCGTATAGGTTCTGTCGTCCCTGTTTTTTGTTCCGCCAAAGTCGCACGAAATTGCCCTCCATTTATTCGAATTTTTGTCGAAAAACAGGTGGCTTGCGTAGTCGTTTCTAAGCAGGCCGTCGCCGTGGTCGAACAGAATAAGCCCCTCGAATTTTACATCGAAAACCGACGGGTTAAAACTTAAAACGCCCTGTACCGATTGCGCCGTGTATAGCCCGCGCGCCGAAAACGTAAAGTAAAGCCTGCCGTTTTCCATATAGGGGCTTAAGTCTGAATATTTTACGGCCCTTAAATCGGCCTGGCCTATGCCGGCCGAAATATACTGTTTTGCCGCGCCGATTTTTGCCGAACCGAAGCCTTCCGCGAAAATCCCGAAAATGCTTTTGGCCGCGGTTTTCCTTACCCTAAAATCGCAGTTTTTGCCGAAAAAGTCGTCCTTTTGCATGTGCCAAACATAGCTTGTTTTGCCGTCTTTTTCGGTAAATACTGCTGCACAGTTTCCGTAGAGCTGCACAATAAGCTTGAAGGGCGGACATGGGGCGTTTTTAAGAATTTGGCGAGACTGCGTTTTTTTGCCGTCCGAAAATTCGTCGAAAACAATGCCCGTGTTTTGCCCCGACTTTTCGCAAAAAAACCTTGCCGAATTTCTCAACGTATTTTCGCCTATAACGATTCCCGCCGAAAAGCGTTTGCCGTTTTCGCTTTCTATGCCGTTTATTTGCGCTTCGTAGCAGGCGAATGGGAAAACGCCGCCTATGCCGATTGCGCAAAGTTTGTCGCCGGAGTTTTCAAAAACAAAGTCGCGGCCGCTTGGGTCTTTAAAATCCCTTTTTACATAGTTTGGCTTGCCGTTTTCCGACATGCCCAAAACGGGATACATGCTGTTGAACGCAACTATTTTGGACGGCAAAAATTCGCACAAGTTTATGTTGTTGTCGAAAACGAATCTGCGTACCGCCAATCGGCTAAATTGCAAATCGGTGGGCAAAACTTGCGCGGTTAAAGAGCACATTGTAAGTGCAAAAAGGGCAAAAATGTGAAATGTTTTCATTGTCGATTTTGCGATTATCGACGCTTTTTCATTGCCCTTCAAACAAAAAAACGGCTGTGCAAAAGGGCAGCCGTTTTTCGGTTCGTCTTACGTTTAGTTAAAAGAGGCTAAGCGAGTCGCCGTCGGTAAAGATTATGTATTTTTGCAAGTCCTCTTTTTGCCTGTTTATGTCGTCTATGCTCCAGCCGCCGCCTAGGGCTTTGTATAGCGAAATAAAGTCGCTTATAAGATTCTTGCGGTTGTTGACCAAGTTTTGTTCCGAAGTTAAAAGCGACCTTTGCGTTTCGAGCAGGTCCAAAAACTCAAGCTCGCCCTCGCTGTACAGCTTTTTGGATATGTCGAAAGCCTTTTGGTTTTTCCTTACCAATTCTATTAAGATGTCTATTTTTTGCCTGCTTTTTTGCGACGAAACAATGCCGTCTTCAACCTCTTTTGCCGCGGTTAAAACGGTTTGCTTCCATTTTGCCTCGTATTCTTTTGCGGCCGTTTTTTGGCGTTCTATGTTAAACAGGGTTTTGCCCGCGTTAAATATGTTCCACGAAATGTTCGGGCCTACCGACCACGTTCCGTATTGGTTTTGGAACATATTGCCTATGTCGGGCGCCTGGTAGGAAATGCTGCCTGTTATCGAAAATTTTGGGAGCAAGTCGGCCTGGGCAACTCCGATTTGCGCCATTGCCTGTCTAAAGTCGTATTCGGCGGCGATAATGTCGGGGCGGCGCTCCAAAAGCTCGGCGGGCACGCCGTAGGGTATGTAGTTTTCCAGGTCGGGAAGCTTTGCGGGCGTGCCTTCAAGCTCGTCTTTAAGCGAGCCGCTTTTTACCGCAAGCAAAAGCTCCAGCGCGTTTTGCGCGGTTTTAAGCGTGCTTTCAAGCGTCGGTATTTCCGACATTGTGCTTTCTACCTGCGCTTGCGCCCTTACAACGTCAAGCTCCGAAACAAAGCCGTTGTTGCGCCTTTGCTGCGTTATTTGGCATGTGTTTTTTTGCGTTTGCAGGTTTTTCTTTGTAATTATAAGGCATATTTGCGTTGCCCTATATTTAAAGTAGCAGTCGGCAACTTCGGCGGCAATCGAAATTCTTGAGGCCGCCTGGCTTGCAAATGCCGCCTCGTATAGCGCAATTTTAGATTCTATTTCGCGCCTGGTTGCCCCAAAAACGTCTATTTCCCACGAGCTTGTAAGGCCCGCCGAATATGTAGGGCTAGCCTTGTTTATCATGGTATTTTTGGTTTTTTCGGACATGGCGGCGTTAAGGTCTACAACGGGCAAAAGCGAGCTTTGCGTAATGCCCAAGTTGGCTCTTGCCTGCAAAACCCTGTATTTTGCAATCTCCAAATCAAGATTTTGGCTTAACGCGCGCTCTATAAGCGAATTTAGCTCGTCGTCGCCGAAGGTTTTCCACCATGCGGCAAGCGTTTGGTTGTCGGCTTTATTGTCGGCCTTTTTTGAATAGCTTTCGCCCAGCAGTTTGTCGGCCTCGGGCTTTTCAAAGTCGGGGCCAACCATGCAGCCGCACAATGCGGCGCACATTGCATACAATAAAAATGTTTTTGTCGGGTTATTCATATCTTAAAGCTTCTATTGGGTCTAAACGGGCGGCTTTCCATGCGGGGTAGTAGCCGAACAATACGCCCACTAAAACCGAAACGCCTACCGCCAAAAATATTGCGCCATACGAAATCGCCGAGGGCCAGTTCATAACTTTCGAAATTATTATGCTTGTTGTGTGCCCCGCCAAAATTCCTATTGTGCCGCCTACCATACAGATTACCACCGATTCTATCAAAAACTGGCGCAGTATGTCTCCTTTTTTTGCGCCTACCGCCATTCTAAGGCCTATTTCCCTGGTTCTTTCGGTAACCGAAACAAGCATTATGTTCATTATGCCAACCCCGCCTACAATAAGCGAGATAAACGCAACGCAAATAAGCAGGCTTGTCATTGTCTTTGTAGACGAATTTAGCATTTCGTAAAATTCGGCGAGGGTGCGGATAAAAAAGTCGTCGTCTTCGTTTATGGAAAGGCCGTGCTCTTCGCGCAAGATAAGGCCTATTTCCTTTACGGCGTCGTTTATGTGCTTTGTGGAGATTGCCGACGCCGAAATTCTGTCTACATTCTGGAAGCGCACCGGCGGCAGCGAAGCCCCCGTTTTAGGCGCGTATATGGTAGTGCCGTCGGTGTAGATGTCGGACGTGCTGCTTGTGCTGGTAGTGCTTGTTGTAGAGGCGACGCTTGCCGCGCTTATAGAGCTTTGGCCTGCGCCCTTAAGGCGCGCCTTTACGGTTGTCCACGGCATTATAACGGTGTCGTCCTGGTCGAAGCCCATCATATTTGCGCCCTTGGCTTTTAGCGTGCCTATAACCTTAAAGTTTACGTTTTGCACGCGAATGTCTTTGCCTATGGGGTCTTCCGTGCCGAAAAGCTCGTTTACAACCGTTTGCCCTATAAGGCACACCTTTGCGCCCCTTTGCACCATTTCGTTTGTAAAGAATACGCCGCGGTCTATCTTCCAGTTTGCGATTTCGAAAAAATCGGTATTTACGCCGTTTATTGCCGAGGCGGGGTTCCAGTTTTTGTTTTTGTAGATAATCTGCCCCCTAACCGAAACGTTTGGCGAAACTTTCGATACATATTTCGCCTTTTGGCGAATGGTTTCGACGTTCTTGTAGGTTAGGTTTACGCGGGCCCCCGCGCCCGAATTTACGCCGCCTTTTGTGCTGCGCCCGGGCATAATGTTTATGTTGTTTACGCCCATTGTCTCCATATTTTGGCTTAGCGAAACCTGCGCGCCGTTGCCGATTTCCATAAGGGCTATAACCGCGCCTATGCCTATTATAATGCCCAGCGTGGTAAGAAAGGTTCTTGTGGGATTTCTGCAAATCGACTTTATTGCCGACTTAACCGTTTTAAGATTTTTCATAACGCCGTTTTATTTGTTTGTAAGGTAGTCGTCGCAAATGGCGCCGTCTTTTAGTTTTACAACCCTTTTTGCCATTTGGGCGATATCGGGTTCGTGCGTTACCAATATTATGGTTACTTTGTCGCGCTCGTTTATGCGGCGGAACATATCCAAAATTTCCTCGCTCATTTTCGAGTCGAGATTGCCGGTAGGCTCGTCGGCAAACAAAATTTTTGGGTCGTTTATAAGGGCGCGTGCAATGGCAACCCTTTGCTGTTGCCCGCCCGAAAGGCGCGAGGGCTCGTGGTTCATTCTATCTTGCAGCCCAACCATTTTCAAAAGCTCCTTGCCTTTTTCAATAGCCTCGCTTTCGCTTAGGCGCAGGTGCGAATATTCCAGCGGCATAAGCACGTTTTCCAAAGCGGTGGTTCTGGCAAGCAGGTTAAAGTTTTGAAAAACAAAGCCTATTTTGCGGTTGCGAATGTCGGCGCGGCCGTCGTTGTCGAGGTTCGAAATTTCGGCGCCGTCGAGCATATACGAGCCGCTTGTGGGCCTGTCTAAACAGCCCAAAATATTCATAAGCGTGCTTTTGCCCGAGCCCGAAACCCCCGTAAGGGCAACCATTTCGCCGCGGTCTACCGAAAGGTTTATGCCCTTTAATACGGGCAGTGAAATGTCGCCCATAAAATAGGTTTTTTTCAAATCGGTCAGCTTTATAAGTTCCATTTTATTTGCCGTTTAGCGATTACCTTTTTGCGGAATTTTTTATGCGCTTTGGCATTTTGGGCACAAAGGGGGTTGCCGCCATTTTACTTTGCTCGGCAAGGGTTTCAACGCCGTATACAATCCTGTCGCCGGCTTTGATTTCGGGGCTTTCTATTGCCGTTTGCGCGCTGTTGTCGAGCAGGCATTTTACCTTTACGGCGCGTATGGAGCCGTCGTCCGACAGTACCCACAATTCTTTTTTGCCGTCTTTGTCGGCCTGTTGCGCTTTGCCTTCGGGGTTCCACAAAAATACCGAATTGGGAACTATTTTGGCGTTTTTAAGCGAGTTTACCTCGAACTTTAAATTCGCCGTCATATAGGGCAAAAGCTTGCCGTCTTTGTTAGATGTTGTAACTTCCACAATGTAGGTAACAACATTTTGGCTCATTGTGGCGTTAAGCCTTATTTTGTTTACCGTGCCCGAAAAGCTTTGGTTTGGCAGGCCGTCTACGGTAAAGACTACATTTTGCCCGACAAAAATCGAGGCGATGTCGGCTTCGTTTACCGACGCCCAAACCTCCATTTTTGAAAGGTCTTTTGCTATCAAAAACAGGCTGCTTGCGCTCATGCTAGAAACCACCGTTTGGCCAACGTTAACTTTGCGGTCTATAACCACGCCGTTTACGGGGGCTTTAATTGTGCAGTAGTCTAAATTGCGCTGGGCTTCGCTTACGCTGGCTTGGGCTTTTGCAATGTCGGCTTCGGCCGACAGTATTTCGGCCTTGTTTACATCTATTTGGGCTGTTGCCTGCTCCCATTGCGAAAGGTAGTTGTCGTATGCCGACTGCGAAAGGGCTTCGCTTACCCCCAGTTTTTTTGCCCTGTTCCAGTTGCGCTCGGCCTGGGCAAGCTTTGTTTGGTTTAGCTTTAGCGATGCTTTTGCCTGGGCAAGCTTTGCCTTTGCAGCCTGAAGCTGCGCCTTAACCGAAAGCATATTCGACTGCGGAATGGTGTTGTCTATCAACGCCAAAACATCGCCCTCGCAAACGGTAGAGCTGTAGTCTATTTCCTTTCCGTTTTTGTCTTTGCCGAACGACACAATTTCGCCCGAAACGCGCGCGCCTACGTCGACTAAGTCTTCGGGTTCTATGGTGCCGGTGGCGTCTACATAAACCGTCATATCTCCCGTTTCGACCGAAGCGGTTTTAAACGCATAGTCTTCCTTGTCGGAATTGTAAAATGCAAAGAATAGCGCAGCTGCTGCAATAAGCACAACCAGGGCTGCAAGTATTTTTTTTGAACGCTTTTTCATTGTGTATGTATGTAAATATCAAAGGTCGCAAAAAATACTAACGGCGTTTTTGCCGTCTTCAAGTTTTTTCGCTCCCCCAAAAAAACATATAAGGTAAACGCGCATTTAAAACAAAAGTTTCAAAAGAAAATATGTGTTTTGCATTTTTCTTTTTGTAAAGTTTCTTTGCGCGCTTAATAAATGCAAAAGTTGCCCGAAAAACAAAAAACCCCCGAAATTTCGGGGGTTTGTAAAAATGCGTTTAGCGATAGCTTAAGGCAATTATATGCCTTGGTCTATCATCGAGTCTGCAACCTTCTTAAAGCCCGCAATGTTTGCGCCGTTCATATAGTTGCCGGGTGTGCCGTATTCTTCGGCGGCTTCCATGGCGGCCTTGTGAATCGACTTCATAATGCCGTGCAACTTTTGGTCTACTTCTTCGGAAGTCCAGTTCAAGCGCATAGCGTTTTGCGACATTTCCAAGCCGGAAGTTGCAACACCGCCCGCGTTCGAAGCCTTGCCGGGAGCGTAGAGGATTTTTGCCGACATATAAACGTCGATAGCTTCGGGGGTAGAGGGCATATTCGCGCCTTCCGAAACGCAGATACAACCGTTCTTGATAAGGTCTTTTGCGTTTTTGCCGTCGATTTCGTTTTGAGTTGCCGAGGGAAGTGCAACCTGGGCTTTTGCGATGCCCCAGGGCCTTTTGCCTTCGAAGTATTTTGCGCTCTTAAATTTCTTTGCGTATTCTGCAATTCTGCCGCGCTTTACGTTCTTTAGGTTCTTTACCCATTCCAATTTTTCCTGGGTAATACCGTCTTTTTCGTAGATGGTGCCGTTCGAGTCGGACATTGTAAGAACCTTTGCGCCGCACTGCAATGCCTTTTCTACAGTGTATTGTGCAACGTTGCCCGAGCCCGATACCAATACGTTCTTGCCTTCGAGCGAGTCGCCCTTGGTTGCAAGCATTTCCTGGCAGAAGTATACGTTGCCGTAGCCTGTCGCTTCGGGACGGATAAGGCTGCCACCCCAGTTGAGGGCCTTGCCTGTAAGAACGCTTTGGTGTGCGTTTACAATCTTTTTGTATTGGCCGAACAAGTAGCCGATTTCCCTGCCGCCTACGCCGATATCGCCGGCGGGAACGTCGGTGTCGGGACCGATGTGGCGGTACAATTCGCGCATAAAGCTTTGGCAGAAGCGCATAATTTCAACGTCGGACTTGCCTTTGGGGTCGAAGTTTGCGCCGCCTTTGCCGCCGCCCATGGGGAGGGTTGTAAGCGAGTTTTTGAAAGTCTGTTCAAAACCCAAGAATTTGAGTATGCTCAAATTTACGGAAGGGTGAAACCTTAAACCGCCCTTGTAGGGACCTATTGCGCTGTTGAACTGAATTCTATAGCCTTGGTTTACCTGGATTACGCCTTTGTCGTCTACCCAGGGAACTTGGAAGAGAATTACTCTTTCGGGAACAACCATTCTTTCGAGAATCTTGTTCTTTTGATATTTCTTTTCCTTGTCCAATACGCTGCTAAGAGAAGAGAATACTTCCTTTACCGCCTGGAGGAATTCTTTTTCCCAAGGCTGTTTTGCAGTGAGGTCGTTAAGGACGCTTTCTACATATTTATTCATTTGTTTTTACCTTCCGTTTATTGGTTTAAAATATGGTCAAGATATTTTTACCGCTAAATAGCTGTGTCAAAGGCATTTTTTTTAAACCGTTGTATTTTCGATAAAAATTACAATTTTGTATAAAATTTTTTAAATCGAAGCACAAAAGTGTAGCAAAAGCGCGGTTGTGTGTGCGGCAAGCGCAAAAATTTTACGGTTTATTTAAGCAAATCAATGCAAATTTCGCACTGCTTTTTAAGCGCGTTTAACCCGGCTTTTGTAGCGCAATATAAAAGCATTGGCAGGGCTTTTGGTATGTATTTTTCGTATTCGGTTTTGCCCCTGCTTTTCGACAAAAAGGCATAGGCACCCAACGCCTGCATTAGCCTTTGGCAGGAGGCCATATAAAATACGTTTTTGTCTTTAATTTCGAACAAATTTGCAATTTTTTGCCTCAAACTTATGTCGAAATCCGGGTAGGGGTCGAAAACAAGCGATGCAATGTCGTAGTAGCTGCAGCCAATGCGCATTCCCTGAAAGTCTATAAATTTAAACGAGCAGTTAAACTCCATAATGTTCTGCGACTGCAAGTCGCGGTGCACAAGCGCGGGTTTTTCCGCCAAAAGGGTGTTTGTTAAATTTTGCAGCTCGCTTTCCGAAACAACGGGGTTAAGCCCGAAATATTTTTCCACAAGGTTTTCGGTAAAATAGTTTTGCTCCCACTTGTAGAGCTTTTGCGAAAAGCTTTCCGCCAATTCGGGCGGCTCGCATTTTTTAAAGTCTATTTTGTGCAGTTTAGCAATTTCGGCGGTAACCAATTTGTAGTTTTGCAAAACAAAACTTTCGGGCTTGTTTTTGCACAAGTCAAGCAGGTCGGTTTTGCCCGCGCTTTCCATAACAAGCAGGTTGTTTTCTTTGTTGGAATACAAAATTTCGGGCACTGCAATCGAGTGTTTTAAAAGGTATTTTGCAATGTTTTCGTACAATAAATTTTCGCGCTTAAGCGGCGAATATACGCAGGCTACAACATCTTTATTTTCGGTTTTTAAAATAAAGAATTTGCGGTCGGAAGCTCCCTTTTGTACAACAAAAACGCCTTTAATTTTTAGGTTGTCGAAAAATTCTTTGTCGGCGTAAATGTTTGGGGTTTGCGCGCAAATGTAGTCGGCAAATGTGCCGATGTCGCCCCATTGGCAGGGTTGTTCGGGGAAATATGCCGCGAGCTTTTCGCCGTTTTTTAGCAGCTGCAAAAATACGTCTACGCTGGAAAATATTTCGCCTTCAAAATTTTTGGCGCAGTTTAAAAACTTTTTGTTTGCAATAAATATGCCCGAAAACTGGGCGGTGCTTTTATGCGTAGCCCCAAGCGCAAAGCGCATATCCACAACTTCGTTTTCGTTTACCGAAACGTTTTTGTTTTTGCCCGAGTTTAAAAGCAAAAGGCTTGCGGCGTTTTTGTCGCTATTTTTTTCGCAAAAATCCTTTAGGCTGCCGTCAAAAAAAATGTCGCCGTTGTGTACTAAAATGCGCTCGCAGTCGGGGTATTTTTTTAGAATGTTTTTTATCGCCCCGCCGGTGTCTAGCAAAACGGGCTCGTTTACGAACTCCAAATTCAGCCTATTGTAGGAGCGGCTTGGATACGCCTTAAGGTATTCTTCGGGCAGGTGGTGGGTGTTTACAACAACCTTGTTAAAGCCCAGATTTTTTGCGGCATCGAATATGTGCTCTATTGCGCGTTTGCCGCGCAGATACAAAAGCGGCTTGGGAAGTTTTGCCGTAAGCGGCCTTAACCTTGTTCCAAGCCCCGCGCCCAATATAAAAAATACCCCGTTCATTTTTAAACGGGGTACTTTATGGACTTTTTTTTATTGCCTGTCAATTTTAAGAGCCTTCATATTTTCCATATATTTTTCGAGGCTAAAGGGAGGCTTGCCGTATAAAAAGTGGTTAAGCTTTTTCGGCTGGCCGTCTATTGTATATTCTATAAGAATAATGCCCTCTTTGGCTTCGGGCTTGGGCAGGTTTGCCATTAAAACGGCTCTGCCGTTGGCGGGTATTGTAAATTCGCCCTCGTACAAAACCTTGCCGCTTTCAACGTCGCTTACTTTTGCCCTGCCTTTTTTGTCGGCAAACGAATCGTTTACGGCAAGCAGCTCGTTAAAGCGGTTTATAAGAACCAGCTGGTCTTGCTGCGAGCGTTTAAGATAGTGGTAGGCCAATTTCTTCGAGTTGTAGTAGTCTACAACCGCGTCGGAAATTACCGGCCAGCCGTCGCGCATATTCCACCAAAGAATGCCCGTGCGGTACGGTCTTTCGCTGCGCCAAAGCTCTACAAAACGCTTTAGGCTTTCGGCCTGCACAATTTGCGAGCCGTCCACAAAAGTTTGCAGGTCTCTGGGCGTTTTGTCGCCGAAGAAGATGTTGAATTCTTTGTGCATCATTTTATTGCGGTGCGAAAAGGCCTTAGAAGTGGGCAAAGGCTGCACAACCTTAAACTGCCAAAAGTCGTTCCATTCAAAATCGTTTTTGCCCCAAGGATACGTTTTGTCGCCGAACATTTTTTTGAGGGTTTCCATATTCGGGCAGCCGTGGTAGCCTATTTCGCTTACAAAGTGCGCCAAACTGTTTGTGTAGAAGGGCGCTTCCATATACTGGGCGCCTCCCCAAAGGTGCGTTTCGGAGGGCGCAAAGTTTTTGCGGTCTTTAAACACTTCGGGGCTGTAGTAGGGCGAGCTGGGCAGGTAGGGCCTGAAGGGGTCGAAGTCGAATATCACGCGGGGCAAAACCGTGCGGCTTATCCTGTCCGAATTCGGGTCGTTAAAGCGCGACCAATTTATGAACATATCGTTTTCGTTGTTGCCCGACCAAAGAGCCAAGCTCGGGTGGTTGCGCAACCTTATAACAATGGCCTTGGCCTCTTTTTCTATGGCCTTTGCAAATTCGTCGTTTTGGGGTGTCATAGAGCAGCCCATTGCAAAGTCCTGCCAAATCAAAATGCCGTTCTTGTCGCAAAAGTCGAAAAACTCGTCGCATTCGTAAACATTGCCGCCCCAGCAGCGAACCATATTGCAGTTTGTGTCTACAAGCATGTCGAGCACGGGCTTTATAAGCTGGCGGTCGCGGCTGTGCATGGAATCTACGGGAACCCAGTTTGTGCCCTTAATGTAAATGTCGCGGCCGTTTACCTTAAAGCGGAATTCGCCGTTTTTCTTCGTCTTTTCCACGGGTTGGCAAACCAGGTCTATTGTTCTTAAGCCCGTGTTTACCTCTTTTTGGGCTACAACTTTTCCGCTTTTGTCGAGAAGCTCCACTTTAAAGTTGTACAATGTTTGGTCGCCGTAGCCGCGCGGCCACCAGAATTTTGCGTTGCCGATTGTAAATTCGTCGCGCATAGAGTAGGTTTCCTGCGCCATCGAAAGCTGGTGCACGCATTTGCCGTCTACCGAAACGCTTACGCGCCTTGTAAGGTTGTCGATTTCGTCGAAAGGCGCGCTTATTTGGGTGTCTACCATAACCTGGGCGGTTTTGTTGCCCAAGTTTACGTTTTTAACCATAACAAAAACGTCCTTTATCCTTACGGGATTTTGTATCTGCAGCGATACGTCCCTCCAAAGCCCCGTGCAGATTATTCTGGGCAGAATATCCCAGCCGTACGAGTGGGCGGGGCGGCGTATGCCGTTGTTTAGTTCCTTCCAAACATCGTTGCCCGAGCTTGCCGCGGTTGTAAAATGCTTGCCCGTTTTTACCATGGGCGAGCTTAGTATAACCTGCAGGTGGTTATATCCGTTTTGCTTTATAAGCTTTGTTACGTCGAAAGAGTGGGCTATAAAGGCGTTGTCGCTTTCGCCGATTTTTTCGCCGTTAAGGAAATATTTTGCAAGGCAGTCTACACCCTCGAAATTTAAAACGGCCTTTTGCCCGTCTTTAAGCTTGGGGGCTTTAAAGGATTTTTCGTACATAAATTCGTAGCCTTCAAACTTTCTTAGCTGGTGGGCGTTCATGCCGAATTCAAGCTCGTCTACAATGCCCGCCTTTTGCATGTCCAGCGCCGTGTTGCCCGGAACGGTTGCCTTTATCGTTTTTTCGGGCTTTACGGCTTTGGGGCACTGGGTTTCTGCGTCTTGGCTTTGTTTCCAATACGAGAGCGACCACTTGCCGTTTAGGCTAAGGCTTTCTTCTTTTGCATTGCATTGCGAACCGCTTTCGGTGCCGCTTGTGCAGCCGAACGCCAAAAGCGACAATAGCGCAATGCCCATCGTATACAGTTTGTTTTTCATAGTAGTGTTTTTATGTATTTTGTTTTTGTTGAAAGGTAAAATATTCCAGGTTTTTTGCAAAATTTGAAAACGGCCTTTTTATGCCGATGCCAAGTTTTGCAAAATACACAGCTTATTTTTATCCGAACCTTATTCGATTTATAAAAAAATTGAAAGAAAAATTTTATTTCCGATAAAAAAAGCTTGAAGAGTTTGTACAAGTGTTAAAATTAGGCTCGTTTATGGCAAATCAGACAAACAAGTTAAAATGGTGCAAAGCCCGCGTAGGCAAAGACAACAACTGGTGGGTTTACGAAACCAGCGACAAAGTCAACTGGGATTACGACGGCATTAGCGTTTTAGACCCGCGGCAGGCGGCACACATGGTGGAGGCTTTGCAGTCCATTAAAGATTACGGATTGGACGAAAACATTGTGGAAAATGCGTTCTACACATTTTCGATAGACTCGAAAGACGGCGACAAGGGCGTGAAATTGGTGCTGACAAACGAGTCGGTTATGGATCCGACCGAGCAGGTATTTTTGTTCCCCAACACTTTGGACGACGAAAAAAGCCACTATGCGGAGTTCTTAAACCACATAACTTCGCTTCAGGTTAAGATGCTAAACGACACCTTCCATTTCGAGGAAGACCTTACCATTGAAGACCTTGAAGACGAAGTAAGGGAGCACTACAATTCCGACTATATGGAGGGCAAGGCTATACACGCCTTCTACGAAATTATGGACATTTTGGAATATGTGCCCGACGGCTATTCCTTGGAAGACGACGACTCCGACGATGACGACGACGATTCCGACGAAGACGAGTACGACGAAATAGAAGACCTGCCCGACGACGAATACATAGAGCAGGACGACACCATGCACTGGGACGACGAAGACGACGATTCCGAACGCGACGACTACGGCCGCGATATGGGAATGCACTACGACGACGATTCCGACAGATACTAATTTTGGTTTTTACGCAATCCGAAAAAGCCGATTTATTGAAATCGGCTTTTTTGTTTTTTTGCACATGCCAGATGCGCTAAAAAAAGCTTTATTTGATTGTGTAATTGTGCAATCATAGGCGACGTATGCAAAAAATCGGCGAAGATACCAAAACAAACACCACAGCGTATGCCGTTGTCGAAAAATCGGGCGACGGTGGTGTTTTGCGCATTTCGGGCAGTTGGGTTTTTGCCGAAAAAAGGACTTCGTCGGACGAAATAGGCGAAATGCTAAACGGCATAACGCACCTGTCGGTAGACTGCGGCAAAATTTTGGACTACGACACTTCTCTTTCGGCATTCCTTTTGGCTTGCGCCGAAAAGTGCGCCCAAAAGAGCATAGATTTCGACATATCGGCGCTGCCCGCCTCGTTAAAAAAACTTGTGGGGTTGGCGGTTTCGTCGCCGAAGGCCAGCGAGGAGAAAAAGCTGCGCAAAGACAAAAACATTTTAAGGCACATAGGCAACCATACAACCGACACCATACTTAACATAAAAGAGCAGGTGGAGTTTTTGGGCGAAGTTGCCATATGTTTGGCGAAAATGCTTAAGGGGCGCATTGGCTTTAGCAAAGACGACTTTATGCTTATAGTGCAAAGGGCGGGCGCGGAAGCCTTGCCCATTGTGGCGTTGATAAGCTTTTTGGTGGGGCTTATTTTGGCTTTTGTAGGCGGCGTGCAGTTGTCGAAATACGGTTCCGAAATTTTTGTGGCCGACTTAGTCGGCTTGGCAATGGTGCGCGAAATGGGCGTTATAATGGTTGGCATTGTAATGGCGGGGCGCACCGGGGCGGCTTTTGCCGCCGAGCTTGGAACGATGAAGGTAAACGAGGAAATCTCGGCCTTTCAAACTTTCGGCATTTCGCCAATGGAATACCTTGTTATGCCGAGAATGATAGCCCTTGTTTTAATGTTCCCGCTGCTTACGGTTTTTGCCGATTTTATCGGCATATTGGGCGGGGCGCTGATAGGATTCGGGCTTTTCGATTTAAACGCGGTGCAGTATTTAAACCGAACCGCCACGGCTTTGGACCTAACCCAGTGCCTTACGGGCGTGGGCAAAAGCTTTATATTCGGCATAATAGTTGCCGTTGTAGGCTGTATGCGCGGTATGAAATGCGGCAACAGCTCGTCGGCGGTGGGCTTGTGCACCACTGCAAGCGTTGTAACAAGCATAACATTCATAATTGTAGCCGACGCGGTTTTTGCCGTGCTATTTAATATTTTCGATATATGAGCGCCGAAATTAAAGTCGAAAACCTGACCCTTGCCTACGGCGACTACGTTGTAATGCAAAACCTTAATTTCACCGTAAAGCGCGGCGAAATATTCGTGATAATGGGCGGCAGCGGCTGCGGCAAAAGCACGCTGTTAAGGAATATGATAGGCTTGTACAACCCCGCAAAAGGCTCTATTTCGTACAACGGCGAAAACTTTACGGCGGCAAACCCCGACAAGAAAAAGGAAATGCTAAGGCATTTCGGCGTTTTGTACCAGGGCGGGGCGCTGTGGTCGTCGATGACGCTTTCCGAAAATATTGCGCTGCCATTAAAGCGCTTTACAAAACTAAGCCAGGCCGACATAGACGAAGTTGTAAAGCTAAAGCTTTCGCTAGTCGGGCTTTCGGGCTTCGGCGCCTTTTACCCGTCGCAAATAAGCGGCGGCATGGCAAAGCGCGCGGGTTTGGCAAGGGCAATGGCGCTTGACCCCGACGTTCTCTTTTTCGACGAGCCCAGCGCGGGGCTAGACCCCATAAGCTCGCGCAGGCTAGACGAGCTTATTTTGGAGCTCCGCGACACGGTAGGCTCTACAATAGTTGTTGTAACACACGAATTGGCAAGCATTTTTGCCATTGCCGACAACTCAGTGTTTTTAGACGCAAAAACCAAAACTCAGGGTGCGCTTGGCGCGCCCAAAGAGCTGCTAAAGTCGGACTTTGCAGACGTAAGAATATTCTTGAACAGGGGCATAGACCCTTTAAACAACATAGAAGGTAAAAAATGAAAAAAGCTAATCCCTTGGCGATAGGCATATTTGTTGTGGGCGCTGCAATGCTTGCGCTTTTTGCAATAATCGTGTTCGGTGCGGGCAGGTATTTTGTAAAAACCGACAAGTATATTTGCTACTTTTCCGAAACGGTAAACGGTTTGGATATTGGCGCGCCCGTAAAATACAAGGGCGTGCGCGTGGGAAAGGTCGACAACATTTTGATAAGCTCGGCAAGCGACGCAAAAAAAGCGCGAATTATTGTAACGTTTTCGGTGCTGTCGTCGGAAGAAGTCGCCAAAATGGCCGAAATTAAACACGGCAAAATTTTGAACGTAAGCGAAAGCCTTTCCGGCGCAATACAAGACGGCCTTAGGGCAAAGCTTGCCTACCAAAGCGTGGTAACCGGCATGCTTTATGTAGAGCTCGACTATTTTGCCAAGCGCGGCGACAACATAAACTATTATTACGACGGTAGCGAGTATAAGGAAATGCCCTCGGTGCAGTCTAGCGGCATTGCCGAGTTTAGCCAAAAATTTTCGCTTATAGCCGACGATATCGTGAATATGAATCTCGACCAAATTGGCTCGAATTTAAATTCCATGCTAATAAAGCTTAACACCAAGCTGGACGAAATAGACGCAAAAGCCCTTAACGCCAACGCCAACACGCTTTTAAGCGACGCCGACAAAATGGTGCTTAGCGCAAATTCGCTTATGGGCGACAAAAACATAAGAAAGTCTTTGCAGGATTTGTCGGAAACCATAAAGAATATAAACACGTTCATTGTTCAGGCAAACACAAGCCTTACCGAATTTACCAAAGACGGCAAACAGAGTTTCGAAAGCGCAAACGCTTTAATGGCAACATTAAACGGCTTTTTAGCGCCCAATTCGCCCTTTAGGTACGAGCTGTCGAACTTGCTTATAAATATGGGCAAAGCGTCAAGCTCGGCGGCCGAACTTTTAGACTACATAGAGCGCAACCCCAACTCGATTATAACGGGCAAAGGCTCAAAGAAAAACAAATAGAGGACTACTGATATGAAAATTTTTACAACGGCATTTTTTGCAATAGCTGCCCTATGCTTAAGCGGGTGCATTTCAAGCTTTTTAGAGCCTAAGGAAGACCCTACGACATTCTATGTATTGACGCCCGCAACCGACATAGCGCAAAGCAAAACCCAGCTTACTGCGCACTTGTTGGGCATATCGCTGCCATCGTATGCAATGCGTTCGCAAATTGTAAGCTTTGCCGACAACGGCGAGCTTGTTATTTCCGACGAAAACCGCTGGGGCGAACCGCTTTCCGACGGCGTATTAAGAACCGTATATTCCGACCTGCGCGCGGCGTTTTCCAAAAACGGCAAAATTTCGGCATATTCGTACGAAAGCTACCCAAATTCGCAACATAGCATAAAAATATCCATATTCGAGCTTGGCGGCAAATTGGGCGGCAAAGTTGCGATAAAATCAAACTGGTCTTTGTTCGGCGCAAACGGCGCGGTTTTAGCTTCGGGCGTGTTCGACGCTTCGGCCGACTGCGGCGATTCCTACCAAAGCTACGTTTCGGCGCTGTCTGCTTTGGTAAACGATATGGCAAAAGACATAATCTTGAAAATTTCTAAAACAAAAGGAATGTAAATGAAAACAGGTATATTATTTTCGGGGCAGGGCGCGCAGTGCGTTGGTATGGCCAAAAGCTTGTACGAAAACAACGCAGCGGTAAAAGAGCTTTTCGAAAGAGCCGACAGCGCACTCGGTTTTAAGATTTCCGAATTGTGCTTTGAAGGCCCAATACAAGAGCTTACAAAAACAAGCATTTGCCAGCCTGCCTTGTATTTGCACGGCATCGCCGCGGCCGAAGTTTTAAGACAAAAGGGTATGTTGGGCGATTTGCTTTGCGCTTTGGGGCAGTCGCTTGGCGAGCTTACCGCCCATGCTCTGGCCGAAACCTACGACTTTGAAACGGGCTTAAAGATTGTTGCCGAACGCGGCCGCCTTATGCAGGAGGCTTGCGAGGCTTCGAAAGGCGCAATGGCGGCCCTGATAGGCGGTTCGTTGGAGCTTGCCCGGCAATATTGCGGCGAATTCGACGTTGAAATTTCAAACCTAAACTGCCCGGGGCAAATTGTAGTTTCGGGTGCGGCCGACAAAATTAAAGAGCTTTTGGCAAAAGTTGCCGCCGAAAAAACGTTTAAAATGGCAGTTCCCCTAAAGGTTGCGGGGGCCTACCATAGCAAGCTTATGGAGCCCGCGCGCGCGCGCTTCGAAAAGTATCTTGAAAACATAGAGTTTAAAACCCCAAAAATTGCGGTGTTTACGAACACTACGGGCGAAAGAATTTCGGACCCCGTTGCCATAAAGCAGGCTTTGGTAAAACAGGTTGTAATGACAGTGCGCTGGAACGACTGTATGAACAACGCCGCAAAAATGGGCGTAGAGCAGTTTTTCGAATGCGGCCCCGGCGGAGTGCTAACGGGTATGGCAAAGCGCATAAACCGCGAATACAAGGTAAAACCCGTTGCCGAAATAGGCGATTTTCAATAGGCTTTGTTGTATGAGCAGGTCTTTATTGGTTGTAATTTGCGACTTTCTTTTGCTTAGCATGCTTAGCATGGTAAGCTTTGAGGGCGCCGAAACAAAAACCGACGACGCGCAGCAAACGGCGCAGTCGCTGGGGCAAAATTTTGTGGATTCGCAACTGGTAGACCTGCTTAAAATGAGCCTGGATAAAGAGCGCGAACAGCGGGGCGAGCTTTCAAAACAAGTAAGCAGCTTTTCCGAAAAGGCCGAAAAAAACGCCGAGCTTAGCGAGCGCCAAAAAAAGCTTATTGCCCAGCGCGAGGCCGAATTGGCCGCTTTGGAAAAAAGCAAGCGCGAGCTGCAAACCGAAATGGAGCAGATTGTAAGGAAAAGCCGCGACTTGGAGGCAAAAGTAAAGCTTGGCGACGAAAAAAATATGGCTTTGCAAAGCGAAATTTCGGGAGCTATGGAAAAGCTTAAAAAAACTTCGCAAGACAGGGCACAGCTTCAGGCGCAGCTTAGCGATTTGCACAAAAGCGACAGCACCCTTAAGGCAAGGCTTCAATCGGTGCAGGGCGAGCTTGAAAGCAACAAGGCGCATTTGGAAAAACTTAAGGGCGAAAGCGAACGCCTTAAAAACGAAAACAGGGCAATAGAGCTTGAAAAACGCGCGCTGTCGGCAAGGCTCGAGGTTGCCTCGGTAAAATCGCAAATATACGAGCAAAATCTTAAAAAGGCCGAGGCCATGGTGCAGGCCGAAAAGTCCGAAAAGCAGCGCATTCAGCAGCACGCCGAAAAACTCGCCGAAGGCGTCGGCGAGCTTGCCGCAAAAAACGAAAAATTGGCGCAAGACGTAAAGGACATTCGCCCGCTTACCGCAAGCGAAATTTTTGAAGAGGCGCGCAAAAACGTCGTGTCTTTAACTTTAGACTATACGCGAAAAGGCCTTTTCGGCGAAATAAAATATTCGGATACCACAAAGGCGGTGGCAATTTCGGCAAACGGCAACTACTGGGCTTTGATAGGCGTTGCAAACACGCTTTTCGACGCAAATCCGCACGATTTCATACCCCCCGAAACAATGTCGCTTACGGTTTCGGCAAACGGCTTTAAATTCGGCGCGGCGTCTATCTTTAGGGTAAAGACGCATGCGGGCGTTATGGCTGTGGCTCTCCCGAAAAGCTTTATAGAAAAAACTAAAATTAAAGTTTACGACATTTCCGGTCAGCCCTTTAAGTTTTCGCAGGCGGTTGTAATAGACGCAAAAAAATTCTACTACGGCGAATTTCCCTATAATGTAGACGTTAAAGACCAGAATTTGGCCGCCGCCGACGTAGGGCTTTTTTCGGCGATTTTGGGCAATTTTACCCCCTCTAGCGGCGACTTGGTGTTTACCAAAGGCGGCGATTTTTTGGGGCTTATGGCCTCCTACACCAAAGTGGGGCTTTTTAGGCAGTTCGGCACTTCGGGCGAATTGCTGCTTTCGAAACGCTACAACCGCCAGCAGGCGGCGCAGTTTCAGCGCACGGTTGGCGCAAAAAAATAGCGTATGCACCACGAAAGTTTTTTAAGGTTTTTAAAGTATTTTAGCTGGCATAAAAACCGATTCCTTTTTTTGTGCGCCCTAATAGGCGTATTTGGCGGCGCGCTTGCGGTTGCCTTTCAGCTTTCCATATTCGGGCTGTTTAATATGGATTGGGGTTTTGGCGCAATTTTGGGCGAGCAAAACCGCTGGTGGCTAATGCCGTTGTTGCCCGCTTTTGGCGCGTTTGTTGTGGGCGTTTCGCTTTCCACATTCGCAAAGGGCAATGCCAAAGGCAGCGGCATTCCGCAAACAAAGGCAAGGTTTTACAACAACTGGGGCGTATTTAGGTTTAAGGAAATTGTTTGCAGGTTTTTAATGGGCACAATTTTTTGCGGTTTTGGCAACAGCGCGGGCAGGGAAGGACCAACGGTACACTTGTGCTCGGCCTTTGCCTCGGTTTTGGCGCAAAAGTTGGGCTTTTCAAAATTCGGTGTAAAAGACGCCGTGCCCGTCGGTATGGCAAGCGGCATTTCGGCAAGTTTCAACGCCCCTCTTTCGTCTATAAGCTTTGTGTTCGAAGAACTCCTTAATACGGGCAACGCAAAAATAAGGCACTTTGGGGGAATGGTGTTGGCTGTTGTTTTGGCGGCGGCAGTTTCGCGCCTTATAGTGGGCGAGCACCCCGTTATAGGCGTGCCCGATGCCGATTTTCACACGGGAATATGGATGTTGTTTTCGGTGGCAGTTGCCGTTTGCGCGGGTTTTGTCGGCGTTTTGTTTTTAAGGCTTTTGCTTAAATTGCGCGGTTTTGCAAAGCGCCAAAAAAAGCTGCCGTATTGGGCCACAACAACTTTGGGCGGCTTGGCGGTTGGCATTGTTGCAACCTACGCCTACTATAAAACGGGTTATAATGCCGTTTTTAGCGTGGGGTATTCGGCGTTAATACCCGCATTTAACGGCGAAATTTTGCTGTCGGGCATGGCCGTTATATGCCTTTTTAAGTTTTTGGCAACCGTGGTAAACTACGCAATGGGCGGCAGCGGCGGCCTGTTTTCGCCCACGCTTGTTATAGGCGGCATGCTTGGCGGCGTTTTGGGAGTTTTGTTTACTCCCGTTTTCGGCGAAAGCGCAAACCTTGTTTCGGCGGGTGTTTTGCTGGGCATGGGGGCGTGCTTTGCGGCAATAATCCGCTGCCCGATAACCTCGGTTGTAATAATTTTCGAGCTAACGCTAAACTACTCGCTAATATTGCCCCTAATGGTGGGCAATTTTATTGCATATTGCATAGCAATGCACTTTAACAGGGCGGGTTTATACGATTCCCTGCTTATCCAAGACGGCATACGCCTAAAGCTTTTCCCCCGCAAATAGTTTTTTATTTCTTGACGGAAATAGGCGGGTTTAGGTAGAATCGGTGAATCGTTATATAGTTTTGATGTTTTGGAGGAAAAGTTATGCGCATTTTTAATGTAAAAATGTTCTTTAAGTTGGCTGTGGTATTGTGCTTTTCGGCGGCGCATTTGTTTGCGAAAACGGCCGAAATAGAAAACAAAGGCCTAAAAATTTCGATGTCGGATAACGGGCAAATGGAATTGCTCGTAAAAGGTACGAAATCTATATATAGGCAGTTAGATCCTGCATATGAAATCAAAAACATTAGGGTAAAAGACAATGAATTGCTTTTCGACATAAAAGCCGAGCTTTTGATTGGCGCAAAAATATCGCTTGTAGACGACTCTTCTTTTGAGCTTACATTAAGCGCAATCGGCAAACAAAAACAGGCAATAGCGTATCCGCCCGCTTGGAAAATGCAAAAAAAAGATACTGCAATTTACCCGATTTCGACGGGTTATGCTTTCCCGGTTGAAACGGAGTTTATGGGTCATAAATCGTTGTCGATGGTTTGCGGTGTGCTTTGGTCTATGTCGCTTACGGCGTTCGAGCGCAACGGCGAATATGTTATAAGCGCCGTAAAACTTCCGTACGATGCCCAGGTAAGAAATTTTCAGGAAAACAACCTTGCCCACTCGGCAATTCTTTGGCGTCCGCAAAAGGGAGAATTTGCATACGACAAAACGATACGCTTTTTTGTCGGTACAAAAATAGGTCCTTTAATGGCAAAGTATAGACAATGGCGCAATAGTGTGCAGCCTGTAAAATCGCTGTCGGAAAAGGCAAGGGAAAACCCTAACGTAAATAAATTGAAGGGGACGGCAAGTTTTTGGATTTGGCGCGACAATTATTCGAACGAAATGTACGGGCGCCCCAAAATTGCCAACGAACCTAAACGCGATATAAGAAAAATAATTTCGCAGATGGACGAACTTGGCATAGACAACGTTTTTCTTAATAATATAGAAGACGAGTCGCCCGAAGATATAGAATATATAAAGGCAAAGGGTTATTTGTCGGGGCATTACGATTTATACCGAGATGTTTTGCCCGCAAATATAGTAGATAAAATCGTTCCCGTTAGGGTAAAGTTTTCGGAAAAACGCACAAAATATTGGCCAGATGTTGTATGTATTTCGCAAGATAAAAAACCTATTACCGCGTGGAAGGTTCACGGCTTAGACGGCAATATGTACGATCAACAGGCTGTTTGCGATGTATGCGCGCTTTATATGACAAAGGAAATTGCCGCCGAAAATTTGCGCGGACACCGTTATAATGCCAGGTTTATAGATGTCCAGGCAACTTCTCCTTTGCAGGAATGTTACAGCGAAAAACACCCAGCAACCCGTACGCAAAGCGCAAATGCAATTATAGCACAAAACGAATATTTGCACAGTATAGGGCTTGTAAACGGCGTAGAATGCGGACACGAGTTATTTGTAGGCAGCTACGATTACGCCGAAGGTCTGCTAAATGCCGTTCCTTTCCGCAATCCGGATTCCGGGCGCAAGCAAACCGATGTTTTAAAATTAAACGAAATCCCCAAAAATGTAACCGACTATATGTTCAATGCAAAATACAGATTTCCCATTTGGGATTTGGCATATCACGATTGCGCCGTGCAGTATTGGTATTGGGGCGACACTCCCGCAAATTATCCAGATATAATGAATAGGATAGACGCTTTAAGCGCGTTATACGGCTATCCGCCTTTGTATAGCTTTAAGCTTTCAAACTGGGATTTGTTGAAAGATAAAATTGCAAAGTCGTATAAAAGGGCAACAGCCATAGCCCGCAAGGTTGCGTTTGAAAAGATGGTCGACTTTGAATATCTTACAAAAGATAAAACAGTTCAAAAAACAACTTTTTCAAACGGTGTAAGTGTTACCGCAAATTTTGGCGAAATCGATTATGTTTTGCCGAACAACAAGACGCTTAAGCCGTTTGACGTATATGTAGAGGAAAAGTAGGGTAGTTTTCCTATAGATTTTGTGTAGGGCAATTTTGCCTTAATTTGACGTTAAATTTGTACATTAAGGCGAAGCTGCCCCGTTTTTTATGTAAGGCAAAAGTTTTTTGCATGCAAATGCGGTATTTGTGTGTGTTCGGCGGAGAAACCGTTTTTTTTGCGAAGCTTAAAATTGTGCCAATTAATATATTATTTACATACACTGCCAATTTTGGTAGGTATGCGGGTATGAAAGTTTACAATTCCAAAATTGATTGGTGGTTTTACATAATATTGGCAGTGCCTTTTGTATTTTTGGCGATTTATTTAAGCCCTTCGAATACGGGGAAAATGCCTGCTCTTGAACTTTTCTTTGTGCTGTCGGCTCTTTTTGCGGTTTTCTTCCCGATAAGGTATGTGTTTGCCGAAAATTGGCTGGAAATCAGGTGCGGGCCTTTTATAAAGGGGAAAATTCCGTATAAAAACATATTGTCGTTCGGCGAATGTAAAATGCCGCTTAAATATAAAGCTCCGATAATGTCTACAGACTGCATAAAAATAGATTTGGACGCAAAAGAAATAAAAGGATTTTTTCTGGCAAACGATATTTTGGGGCGCGAACAGAAATTTACCTTTGTTTCGCCCAAACAAAAGAAGCTTTTTTTGCGGGAACTTGCCGAAAGGACAAATAAAACGGCGACGCTTTAGTTTTATTTATAAAATTTTGTTTTGGCCAAATAATACCTACATTTATATAAACAGTATTTTATTGACATATAAAATAAACGCGTCTATTTTGTACCTAAAGATACAAGATATTTGCAACCGCTAAAAATGGATAAAATGAAACGCTTGGCTAAAATTGTTATATGGTGGGCATTCTGTGCCGCATTTTGTTTGAACGCGCAAAATGTTAAGTTGTTGGAAGCTATAAACTTGCTAGACTACGGCGAAGCTTCGTCTGCACTTTTTGCCGCCTATAAGGCAAAGGGCATTGTTATGTCTAAAACACAAATAACGCAAAATGTTAACAACCAAAAAACCGAGGTTGAAGTTTTTGTATGGGGCAAAGACAACACTATAGAGCTTAAAATAAAAAGAAGCGAACCGGAGCCGAATTTGGTTGCCTACATATACTCGCAAAATACAGCTTGTTGTCGAAGGGCGAAAGCATGCTTTTTGGGATTACGAAAGATAAAAACGCTTTTATAAGATTGCGCCCAAACATTGGCACGGCATATCCGGATATGTATTTATGTTTTTTGCTTGGGGCGTATTTGAATGTCGATACACTTTTGCAGCCATTGCCCACAAATTTATTCGAAATCGGAAAAAGGCAAAAGGCTGCAAATTTGCCAAATGCAGAGCCCGCTTTAGATTACGAAATTTTAAAGTCGAAAGTATCCCAAGCCGCCAAATATGTTGCAGATAATACAGACGGCGAAAAAAGCTTTAATTTGTCGAACGGCGATTTGCTGATAAAAAAGCAGGGCGTGCTAATCGAAAAATTAAATTATTCCTACAAAAACTCTACCATAACCGCTAGCACCAAATTTGTGTTCGACAAAAATTCTCCCGACTATGTCGAGCCAACTTATGTTGAAGACTGCGATTACGATAACTACAAGGGCAAAGCTTACAAATGGGGCTTTAAAATTAAAAAGCAAAGCGATAACTCCTATGCTTTGCTTTTCGACGACCAATGGAGCAAATATCTATATTCCGGCAATGCCGATATTCCGCAAGGCGCTGCAAAAATTTTGAAAATAAACGGTGTTTTTGCCGACAAACTTTCGCAAAGCGATATAGACAAAATTTTGGCAAAAGAGCAAAGCGTTGAAATCGAATTTTCGGCAAACGGCAAAAAAGTAAAGTTTTCGAAATTCGATTTAAGAACCAGGTCGCTTATTGAGGCAATCCAAGGGCGCGTAAACGCAAAAGTTTTTTGGCAATAGTATAAAAAGGAATGTAAATGAAGCCGAAAATATGCCTTTTGATATTGTCGGTTTTCCTTTTTTCCTTCGTTTTAGAGGCGCAAGACATAGGCGGATTGCTAAAACTAATCCAACCGCAATTTATCGCGCAAAACAATGCTTTTTTGCCGAAATGCAAAGGCAAAACATTGCCTTTATTACATCTAAAGTCGTTGTTTGTGGCGGCTATGTCTGCACATTTGAGATTATCGAGCCGTGAATCTATTGCCATATACATCTTAAGCACGATAGACGAAAAATATCCCAATGTTTTTTAATGAAAACGGGAGATTCTAGCACTCAAATTGTATATATTTTAGGCAAAAACTTTATATATATCACATAAGGTAATGTATGTGTTATACTCAATGCTATTTTGCATATTTGCTTTAGGTTTGTGCGATTTCATAATCCATCTAAAAATATATCTTGACAAAAATCGCGTTAATAAGATATTTGTGCATTTAAAAGATTAACGCTATGGCAACACTCAACAAAATTACAATAGATTTAAATAAAAGTTTAAACCCCGAGGCTTTTTCGGAAGCCTCAAATATATTGCAAAATGCCGCATTTTCGCGGTTGTTGGAAATAATAAATGCACATGTAGGGCAAATAAAGAAGTCGGAAGAAAAAACGTATCCGGCTCTGCGAAGCCATAATTCCGTATTTATATCGGGTGAAAGGGGAAGCGGAAAAACGACGTTTCTTTTAAACATAAAGACCGCAATAAAAGGCAAGCTGGAAAACCCTCCGTATATATTGGATATTATAGACCCAACGCTAATTCACGACAACGACAATTTCCTTTCGATTGTACTCGGAAGAATTGCCGATACCGTAAAAAAGCGCAATTTGGATTTACTAAGCGACAGAAACGGGGATTCGGCGAAGGAATTTTTCAACAAACTTTCGGAGGTTGCCGAGCTTAGCGAAGCTATTTGCAATTCGAAAAAATCTACGGGTTTAGACAATATCTTAGACGAACAAAATGCCCTAAATCTTGAGCAGGGCATACACGAATTAATGAAAAAAGCCGTAGATGTATTGAAATGCTCCTTCCTTGTATTGCCTATAGACGATATTGATATGTCTTTTATTCACGGGTTTGAGGTTCTGGAAAAGATTAGGAAATATTTGGCAACTCCCTATATTATGCCCGTTATTTCGGGCGATATCGAAATGTATCACAGGATATTTACAATAGAATTCTTCCGCCAAATGACCCATAACGACAGGATTTCGGACGAAGGAATTAAAAGATTGTATTCAAAAATCGATCGTATATCTCAAGCTAAAGCCGAAAACGATTCCGAAGCCAAAGATATGTATTTTATTTCGAAAAGCTATGATTTAAGCGACAGGTATTTGGAAAAAGTTTTGCCGAGAAATAGAAGGATAAGGCTGATAAATGTGCGCGACATAGTAAAAGATGAAAGTATCAGCGTAAAAATAAATGAAGGGCATAAATGGAATGAGCAATCCATATCGAATATAGTAGCTCAGATAAAAGAAAGCTTTAATTTAAATTGCGGATATTTAATGCGCGATAACAACATATTTAACAGCAAAGACGCCCCTGTTCCTTTTAATAACCTAAGGGAGTTTTTCCAATTTTTAGCGCAAGTAAAAGACGCGTTTGCCAAAGAAAACATAAGTTATGCACTTTTAAATAAACGCATTATGGATTTTTATGAATATGGTGGCGGTACTACCGATAGAACTATATTCGACTTTGCAAAGGCAAATTGCAATGCCTACGGCGGCGAAAGCCAAATAGACCTTAAAGACAAAGAAGTTGAAGAAAATTTCAGCGTAAAACGCTTTGCAAAATTTTCGGATATCGAAAAGTATTTTCCGTATTCTGAACCACAAAATAAACTGCTTGCATACTATCCAAAAACTGGCAAAAATAATGAAAACAATTTCGAAAATCCAGAAAATAATCTAGAGAAGTTGTTTTATATAATAACTTATGAGGCGGATATTCCGAATGGTTCCAGAATTTATGTTTCGCCGGATAAGTTTTTCTTGTGGATTACAGCTAAACTATTTTCTCCGTCGGATATTGCAAATGATGAGGAAAACTATTCATTTGGTTTCGATAATGAAATATTCATGAACGACTACAAAAGAGTGCAAAATATCAATGGCAACAATTTTGATGACGACGAAAATGACAAAAATGACAAAAATGACAAAGAATTGACCGACGATTATCAACGAATTAAGTACGAAGAGATAACGAACAAGGAACTATTTGTAGATGAATTAAAGAGTTTTGAAAAAATTGCTTGTTCTGCATCATTTATTTATTGTATGTACGGCAAGTTCAGGGCGAATGTGGATGCAATTCTTTCTGAGATGAAAAAAGGATCTAATAAATCAAAAGCTAAGAAATCAAATCCAAAGAGCACAGAAAAGGGTTCAGAAAAATTTCAGTTTTCGAAATTCGTAAAAAAGTTAATAATAGTTTATGTAAACGCGTTTGCTTTGGCTTCTACACAAAATAAAAGATATTCTAAAAACAATATCTGTTTAAGCACTGAAAGTGTACCTGAATTGAGAAAAAGAGATATGGCGTATAAATGGAATATTAGCAGTTGGGAGCAGCTTAATTTATCTATACTAGAATCAAAAAAAATTATAGAGTGTTTGAAATCTTTCGTGAATAAATATAATTTGGATGGCAAAGAGAATAAAACCCTAATGCAAAATTTCCTAGAGTGTTTGCTTGAAGTCTTTGAATTGACAAATGATGATAATGGGAAAAATGATGATAATGAGAAAAATGATGATAATGAGAATGGTGAAGATGAAAAGAATCAATCAGAAATGAAGAAACAATTTCCGGGAGTCGTGTTGATAGATGGATAAGAATCTTAACGTTAACATGTTAATCAAATTTTTCAGGGAAAAGCGAAACTAAATACATAAAACAGTTGAAGAAAATGGGAATAAATGATTCTGATCTTTTTGGGCGCATACGCGCTTCAGCGGAGTTTGATGATTTAAAAACAATAAAACCACTGCCAAAAAGTTGGGAACGACGCGTTCGCAAAAAATTGCCAGAGGCGGTTTTTGACGCTCTAAAAAAAGCCTTAAAATAAAGTAGTAAAATGTATCAAAGAAGTCTGTTTGAATTCGAGTTATTGCCCATTCTCAGAAGTGCGAAAATGGCGCGATATCTATTTGATTGCGTATTTACAGGCGAATTTAAAATAGATACATCTTCAAACAAACGACTATACGAAATTTTTGAAAAGGTTTTGGTTGCAGAAGGGGAAAACTCGGCGAGATATTCCGAATTGCTCGGAACTTTCGACGAGAACAACCCGTCGAAAATGTATTTTTCCGGCAATAATTCGGTTATAAATAAAGCCCCTCTATTAAGGAGTTTTGAGCACTTTTGGGAGCTTTCGGGCACAAATATTACTTGCAAGCCTAAGCTTAGAAACGAATTTGCCGTGTTTGCAAGAGATTTTCACCCATACTGTTTTATTTCGCTGTGGGCACAGGATAAATTTGAAACACCACTGCTGTCAAAACAGTTGTTGCACCGTATAGTGTTAAACCTAGACCACATTGGAATTTCGTGCGATAAAACGCCGAGGCATTCCGAAAACCACATACATATAAACGGTGCGTATCCCAGCCTTGAATCTATTATGGCTTGCATTGACGGAATGCCGGCTCCCAAAGGCGATAAATATCCTCCGGATGTTGATAGAGATATGTCGTTGTGGGGGTGCCCGTCGGCAATGCTTAATATTTTCGGTAATTGTGCGCGATTTCTTATTTGGAAACATGTGAATTGTCTTACTAACAAAAAAACCGAGATAATGCGCAATATACGCGAATCGGGGCACTTGACAAATAAAATATTGAATGCCTATTTGTTAGGCTCGCTGAAAAAAACCGAGATAATGCGCGATATATGCGAATCGGGGCGCTTGACAAATAAAATATTGAATGCCTATTTGTTAAGCTTGCTAAAAAAAACCGAGATAATGCGCAATATACGCGAATCGGGACACTTGACAAATAAAATATTAAATGCCTATTCGTTAAGCTCGCTGAAAAAAATCGGAGTTTGTACGGATTTTCCGCTATCGGAGTCGATAAAATATTTTTCGGTGCAAAACGAAGTAAGTTTTTTCTATTTTCTGATGTTCCTATGGGAAAAGATATTCGGACCCGACGCAAATTCAGAAGATTCTCCCCTTGCACTTATGCTGATAAATCAAATAAACCTAATACGGAGTTATTCGGTTATGTCGGCCAGCAACGGGTTAAAGTTTTTTACAAAATACTTTTCGTCGCACGTTCGCAAACTCGATTGCAACAATATGCCTATAAAAGGCCTTAGGTGCACGTTAAATTCGGGGGTAAAAAATCTGCAGCTTAGGGTTGGAATGCAAAATCCCGAAACCGAAATACCTCTTATTTTTAAAAGAACAAAAAATGAGATAGATAAATATTGCGGCAAAAACGGAATTGCCAAAGATTCCATTAAATTTTCGATTGTATACCACTATAATAAAAGTAAATCGCTTGACGGTAGCGCAAAAAATTTCCTTGAAAAGGAAAAGCGCAAGGCGCTTGCAAATTTTTGCAACAAATTTTTTAAATTTGCGGGTTCATCGAAATCGTTGGTTTGTGCAAAATCCGTAGTCGATAGAATACGAGACAATGCAAATAATGCGTCTGCACAATACAACGAAAGAATAGACCTTATTCGCTCAATTACGGGAGTTGACGCGGCCGGCAACGAAGAAGATGTCCCTCCCGAAGTATATGCGCCGTATCTAAGGCGTCTTGCAAAAATGCACGCGGCGCAAAAAATGCGCGCCGAAACCATGAAGAATGCGCCCGCAATAAAACCGCTCGAAAAATTGTTCCATAGCGGCGAAGACTTTGAAGACATAATTACCGGGTTGCGAAGAATAGACGAAACTATAACTTTTTTGTCTTATGGCGAAAACGACAGAATTTCGCACGCGCTGGCATTGGGCGTAGATCCGCTTAAATGGTATTCAAAAAAAACGGTAATTCGCATTTCAAAAATAAACTATCTGGACAATCTTGTTTGGTTGCACGCGCAATTAACAAAATCGGGGCTTTCGGAATTTTTGCCGATGGCAATATGGTGCGAAAAGTTGGCGGTAAAAATCGCCAAAGAGTTGTACGGCGGAATATTTGAATTAAACGGGTCTGCCGCAATAGATATAAACTCGATTTTTGATGCCTGGAAACTTAGGCGGAATTGCCCGATTATTTGGAACAAGATTTTAAGCAAAGACAAAATAGAGCAATTAAGGAATACGGACGATTTTGAGTTGGTTCCCGATATCGATAAAAAATTTAACGGACAGCGTATCAGCCCAGAGTCGAAAATCTTTCAATATTACAACTGTAGTCAGGAATTTTTTAAAGAGGCAAACAAATGCCTTTATTTAAAGAATGATGGCGAGGTGTTGTGGGACGGCATTTTTAACGAAGAAATAAACTTAAAAATGTATATAAATGCAGTGCGCGCCGTTCAGGATTTAAAAATAAACGAATATGCCGAGAAGGGCATAATTTTGGAAGTTTGCCCTTCGTCTAACATTTATATAGGCGGTCTTAATTCGATTGAAGAACACCCGGTATTTAGGTGGAACCCTCCGGTCCGCAGTTGGTTGGACAGAAAATTCAACGAAAGCAAGGTAAGAAAAAACATTATTAACGTATGTATAAATACTGACGACCCTGCTATATTCCCGACAAATATGGAAAATGAATTTATGCTGTTGAAGCTTGGCGCCCAAAATCTTATGGACGAATCCGACGATATACGGGATATTGACGCTTGGGTAGATTCTTTGAAAGAGTATAACGAAAAAGTGTTTTTCAACACCTATAAGCCCGTTAATGTAAGGTTATAGCTTTAATGGAGGTGCATTTTTAGGGATTTTCTTTTTTGTATTAAAGAAAAGTCTCTTTGTTGTACTAATGTTTTTATGGGGGGGTGCATGTTAGTTTAAGCCATGCAAAACGCCTGCAGTTTGTTTGCTGCCCATATTTTGTTTTTTTGCGACTCAAAGAATGGCTTGGATTACGGGAAGAGCGGCATATCGGGCGTCGTTTTAGTAATATATAAATTTAATAATTTTTGCATAGACTTATTCGTGTGTTTGCAGAACGCGGATAAATTTTTTTCCGGAATAAGTTGTAGCTGTTTTATCTGCAATTTTTTAAAAAAGTTAAAGCTAAAGCAGTATTCTATCGATAAGCATATAAGGGTGTTATTTTTTAGGGAAAATAAAGCCCAGGTTTTACGGATTATCAAAAAGGATACCAATGAACGAAGCAAAAAAGGACAAGTTAACAAACAATTTCGGTCGCCCCATTGCGGACAATCAAAACTCGCGCACTGCTGGGCCGCGCGGCCCAATGTTGATGGAAGACGTGTGGTTTCAGGAGAAAATGGCAAATTTCAACCGCGAGGTTATTCCCGAACGCCGTATGCACGCAAAAGGTTCGGGCGCGTTTGGAACTTTTACTACTACGCACGACATAACAAAATATACCAGGGCAAAACTGTTTTCTGAAATAGGCAAGCAAACCGATGTTTTTGTGCGTTTTTCGACTGTGGCGGGCGAGCGCGGGGCCGCCGATGCCGAGCGCGACATACGCGGGTTTGCCGTAAAGTTTTACACCGAAGAGGGCAACTGGGACCTTGTGGGCAACAACACCCCCGTGTTCTTTATCCGCGACGGACACCATTTCCCCGACCTAAACCATGCCGTTAAGCGCGACCCTAAAACAAATTTGCGCTCGGCAAAAAATAATTGGGATTTTTGGACTAGCCTGCCCGAAGCTTTGCACCAAATTACGATAACTATGAGCGACGACGGAATACCCGCCTCGTATCGCAACATGCACGGGTTTGGCAGCCACACGTTTAGTATGTACAATACAAAAAACGAGCTTATTTGGGTGAAATTTCATTGGGTGTGCCAGCAACCTATAAAGTTTTTAACCGACGAAGAAGCAGAGCGCGTGATAGCAAAAGACAGAGACAGCAACCAGCGCGATCTTTTCGAGCACATCGAAAAGGGCGATTTTCCAAGGTGGAAACTTTGCACACAGACAATGACAACAGAGCAGGCAAAGAAAATGCCGTATAACCCGTTCGACCTAACAAAAGAGTGGTATACCGACGAATTTCCGCTAGAGGAAGTCGGGGTAATGGAGCTAAACAAAAATCCCGAAAACTATTTTCAGGACGTTGAACAAGCGGCGTTTAACCCCGCAAATGTGGTGCCTGGAATTGGTTTTTCTCCCGATAAAATGCTGCAGGCTAGGCTGTTCGGATACGGCGACGCACAGCGCTATAGGCTGGGCGTAAACCATTATCAAATTCCCGTAAATAGGGCGCGCTGCCCCATAACAGGCTATTCGCGCGACGGGAAAATGCGTGTAGACGGCAACTACGGCGGCAAAACCGGCTACGAGCCAAATTCGTATGGGGCTTGGCAGGAGCAGCCCGAATATCGAGGCCCGCGTACGCCCGTAGACGGCGAGGGCGACTCTTGGAATTTCCGCGAAGATGACGACGACTACTATTCGCAGCCTGGCAGGCGCTTTCGCTCGATGACGCCCGAGCAGCAAGAGCGGCTTTTTGCAAATACCGCCAGGGCAATGGGCGACGCCCCCGAATTTATAAAAAAACGCCATATAGAAAACTGCACAAAAGCCGACCCAGCCTACGGCAAGGGAGTTGCAAAGGCGATGGGTTTTTAAAATAAATTTAACCTTATAAAACCTTTGCCAAAAAGCTAATGCAATATGCGCCGTTTTTGTGCGCGTACTATTTGAGGAGATTTATGGTTGTATTTTAATCCTAACACAAAACCCTACAGTAATCCTACAAATTGTATGACAATAATAAAGTCAAGCATAGCCAATAATGGCAGCTAATATGTTATTGCATATAAATCAAACCAAGTTATATATTCACGCTATTTGGCAATTCTCTTCCCATAGTATTTGCTTTTATATTGACGCTTTTTAAGTATATATTCCTTATTTTGTTTAAATAAATTTTCCCACTTGGCTATCAATGCTAATCGCTCTTTTTTATTCAAGTTTCCGCTTTCTACATACTGTATTGTATATCCCGGATTGTTTCCTATAACTCTTTCAAGTGCGTCTATATAAATTATATCCGCATCGAACATGGAAGCTCTGCTGCGCAACGCCTTAAATATCACAGGGACATACTCTAACGGTATTCTATCAGAATCAAGATTCGCAATAATGCCCTCTAATCGGGATACTTTCCACCCATAGGTTAAATCAGGCCATTGAGGATCATCAAGTAGTTTATTCAACGCTAAAAATGCAAATCGTGTTTTTTCTTCTTCGGATAATTTCACATTCGGGTGGTAATCATCAATTCTTTTAAGCGTATCGGTTGATTTGCAAAAATTAGAAACAATCTCATTCATCTCGATATCGGTTATCCCGAAAGACAAGAATGGCGTCAAAAAGAATAAAATGCAGATAAAGTATTTCATATTTATTTTTTCCGTAGGTGAATATATATGTTTTCCTGTTCACATGGGGAGCTCAATTAACTAGTTGCTATCAATTTGGTATTACAAGGTTTAAAATTTCTTTTTGATCTTTTTTGCGAAGAAAATCCAAAAGTTTATTATCGAAACTAAAACGGAATCTGTGTCATATTTCGCTTCTACAAAACCAGTTTTAGTTTTTAAAGATTCCAATACAAAAAGAACAAAGCTTTTTCCCCTAAATTAAAAAACAATTTATCTTATTTGAGGCGAGTTAGGTTTTTTGTATTTGGCATATTCCGCACCGCTATTGACTACGATTTATCTTGTATATCATTTTCCTTGTTGTCAATAACACAACCATTGTTTCTTGTATCATAGATAGATATGCACATAGCCTTAGGTTGTATCGTACTGATTTTTTTTCGAACGTTGTGGAACGTTTTTTGCAACAATAAAAGCAATTAAGCGCAAATAATCGTAAACGATTTTCAAGAGGGCAAATCGGCTAAACCCCACTATTTAAGCCAACAAAAAGCCCGCAAACTCAATGAGAATGCGGGCCACAAAATGGGGTGGCTAACGAGGTTCGAACTCGTGACCAGCGGAACCACAATCCGCTGCTCTACCAACTGAGCTACAGCCACCATTTTGAAAGCATTATATGCTCTATTTTTTGCGCAATTTGTCAATAAGTTTTTGAAATTATTTGCAAATTGACATATTGCGGGTCGTTTTTTAGCATAGGCATACTTCTCTTTTATGTGCGCAGTGCACTAATTGGCATTAACAACAAAATTTTGATATGATGAAAAAATTATACCTTTTGAGCGCATTGTTTGGCTTTGCGGTATTAAGCTTAACGGCTAAAAATGTGGTAATTGAGGGCTTGTCGGCCGAAAACGGTTTCGACAACCGCCAAACAATACAAAATGCGATAGATGCTTGTTCGGCTTCGGGCGGCGGCGAAGTTATTTTCCCAGCCGAGGCAAAGACGTATTTTTCGCGAACGCCCTTAATTTTAAAAAGCAATGTTCTGCTTAATTTGCCCTTTATAACAACCCTAAAAGCCATAAAAACCGAAAACGGCGGGCCTGCCGTTGTATACGCAAAAGATGCCGAAAATGTGGGCGTTATAGGCCTGGGCACAATAGACGGCAGCGGCGATACGCACATGGTTAAAGATTTTGCTCCCGGGCGCATAAGAACCTTGTTTTTTGAAGGCTGCAAAAACGCCAGGCTTACGGGGGTTAACGTCATAAACGCCTCGTTTTGGAATATCTACTTTTTAAGGTGCGACACCGTTTTTATAGATTCGATAAGGGTTGTTTCGCACGGCAACTACAATAACGACGGCATAGACATAGACTCGCGCAATGTGGTAATTTCGAACTGCATTGTAGACAGCGACGACGACGCAATTTGCCTAAAAAGCCATTCGCGCGAGTTTATTGTGGAAAACGTTTCGATTACGAATTGCGTGATTTCGTCGAACTGCAATTTCATAAAATTCGGCACGGCAAACCACGGAGGGTTTAAGAACATAGCAATTTCGAATTGCGTGCTGAAAAAATGCAGCGACAGCAAACTGCGCAAGTGGAGCAAAAAGTTTTCGCGCTTCGGCATTAGCGCCGATGTTTGCGGTTTGGCGGGAATTGCCATAGAGGCCGTAGACGGCGGCTTTGTAGAAGACGTTGCAATTTCGAACCTTACCATGCAGGACGTGCAAACTCCCGTGTTTATAAGGGTAGGCCACCGCAACAAGGACGAAAAAAAGAGCTATGTAAACCGCGTTATAATTTCGGGCATTGCGGCCGAAAGCGTAAGCTGGCTGCCAAATTCGATGACGGCAACCGACGGGCACACGCTTAAAAACATAACTTTTAGAGACTGCTATTTTAATATGAAGGCAAATCCGAACAAAGAATCTGCAAAAAATATGCTGAAGAATGGCGTTAATTTAACTCCAAAAAACGAGTATCCCGAAAACAGAATGTTCGGCAACTTGCCCGCCTACGGCTTTTTAATGCGCAATGCAGGCAGTGTTGTTTTCGAAAACGTGCAGCTTTCGTACTACGGCGACAGGGAGTTTAGACCCGCCATATACGGCGAAAATATTGATGATTTTAATATGCTAAACTGCCGTTTGCGCAAAGCCGACGGCGTGGACACCGTTATGGTAAAAGGCGCAACTCAAACCAACTGCAAAACCGTTGAAAGCGACTATCTGTCGGCAAAATAACGGCGTAGCCTAGTGCGAAAATCGGGCCGCAATGCACCGTAAATGCGTTGCGGCTTTTTGCGTGCGGTCTGGCAATTTTATTCCGGTTTGTACAAAATAAAAAATAAAAACTTTTTTATCTTGCAATGTAAAAATTATTATAATATATATTATATATTCCCGTTAAAGAGAGGAAGGCGAAAATATCATGGCAGATGCCGAAAAAAAGAATTGTACGATAGAAATTAACGTAGACACGGAGGTTTTAGAGTATGTCCGCCGCGTTGCAAATTTGTCGGGTATTAGCGTTGAACGCAGCATTTGCGAAATCCTTAAAATGTGCGCCGAAATGTCGGGCAAGCCCTCCGACTACGAAAAAAACTAAGGCATTTGGCCCTAGTTTTCGGTTTTCAAATATGGGCCGGCTAAAAGCGGCTTTAAGAGCTTTGCTTTGCCATTTTATAGCCCACGCCGCGCACGGTTTCTATCAATTCCGACTTGCCTCCAAGCTTTTTGCGCAGGTTTACAATTAAAACGTCTATTGCCCTGTCGGTTACGGGGTAGCCGTCGCCGTGCAGGTTGCGTATAATTGCGTCTCTCGAAAAAACCTTGCCCGTGTTGCGCATAAACATTTCCAAAATGGCGAATTCGTTTGCGGTAAGCTCGAGATGTTTTTTGCCTATTTTCGCTTCGTGAAATTCGGGGTCTAGCGCAATGCCGTGTACGGAAATTGCGCCGTCGCCTTCGCCGCTTTTGCGCAGCCTTGCCCTTATTCTTGCAAGCAAAACCCTGGGCGAAAAGGGCTTTGTAATGTAGTCGTCGGCGCCGTATTCCAAGCCGCTAACAATGTCTGACTCTTCGCTGCGCGCCGTAAGCATAATAATTGGTATTTGCTCGAAATCCTTTCTCGCCCTGAAGATTTTGCAAAAGTCGGTGCCGTCCATGCCGACAAGCATTAAATCGAGCAAAATTAGGTCGAACTTTTCGCCTTTTTCGAACAAAGCCAGGGCCTTTTCCGCCGAATTTACGTTTTTGCATTCAAACGAATTTTTTTTGAGGTTAAACTCTATAAGCTCGGCAATGCTTGCTTCGTCTTCTACTATCAAAATTTTTTGCGCCATTATTTTGCCTTTCTAAAAGTTATTGTAAAGCTAGAGCCCCTGTTCGGTTCGCTTTCGGCGTAAACGGTGCCCTTGTGCAAAATTGCGATATGTTTTACCAAAGCAAGCCCCAGCCCCGTGCCGCCAAGCTCGCGCGAGCGGCCTTTGTCGACCCTGAAAAACCTTTCGAAAACGCGCGGCAAGTCGTCTTTGGAAATGCCGATACCCGTGTCGGCAACGGTTATTTTTACAAAGTTTTCGTCCTGCGTGCCGGTTATGGTAATTTTGCAGTTTTTGCCGCCGTAGCGAACCGCGTTCGAAATAAGGTTGTTTAGGGCTATTTGCACCAGCTTTTCGTCGCCGAAAATTTCGAGATTGTCGGGGCAAAGGTTTGTTAAAGTGTCGCCGTTAAGCATAATTTGGTTGTCGTAGTTGTTTGCGGCAATCTTTACGGTGTCGGATATGTTGAATTTTTCGAAGTGCGGGTCGTCGTTTGCAAACTCGACTTTCGAAAGCAGAATCATATCGTCTACAATGTCGGCCATGCGCGAAGCCTCCTTTTCGATTGTGGGCAAAAACCTTTTGGCTGTTTCCTCGTCGTAGTTGTCGGCAACGGTTTCGGCCGCCATTTTTATTGCGGTAATCGGGGTTTTTAGCTCGTGCGAGGCGCCCGCAACAAACTCCTTTCGCAAAAGCTCGTTTTGCTTTTCTTTTGAAATGTCGCGCATTACAAACAAAGCCCTTGCGTGTTTTGCCTTATATGGCAGCAAAAGCCCCGTAAGCATATATGTTTTATTCATGTGCTCTATTTGCCTTGCAATGTTGACTTTGTTTTTAAACGTGTCGCCTATTGCGCGCAAAATTGCGCTGTTGCGGAAAGCCTCGGCAATTCTAATGCCTTGCCCGTTTTCGGCTATGCCGAAAGTTTCGGCGCACGATTTATTGTAGCGGCGCACGTCGTTGTTGTCGGAGCATATAAATACGCACTCGTTTAGTTGCGAAAAAATTTCGTCGAGCTCGCAGTTGCGTTTGTGCAGCGAATTTATGCGCTTTTTAAGGTTGCGCCCCATTATGTATAGCGATTTCGAAAGCTCGCCAATTTCGCGTATGCTGCTGTGCGGCGTGCCGTGCTCAAAGTCGCCCGCGGCGTATTTTGCGGCCGACTGTGCCAAAAGTTTTAGCGGCTTTGAAATGCGCTTTGCGGTTATGTACGAAAGCATAACGCTAAGCAAAACGGCAACTGCGCCTATGGCGAAAATAGCCATTTTAATGCCGTCTTTTTTAGACTGGAACACGCTTAGCTTTATTGCCTGCCTTACGCAATATTCGTTTTTTGCGTTTTTGTTCTGCGTGGCGGGGGCGGCCACATACATAAGCTTTGCGCCGAGCGTTTGCGAATAGCGCACGCTTACGGTAGTTTTGCCGTCGAAAGCGTCTTTAACCTCGCGTCTGTTTAGGTGGTTTTGCATGGAGGCGTTGTCGGCTTTCGAATCGAGCACAACGGTGCCGTCGTTTTTTATTATCGTTGTTCGTATGCCGCTGTTGGCCGAATATTTTTCTATTGCCAGCGCAAGTTTTTGGGGGTTTACGCCCGCCTGAATGTCGGCGCAAATAAAGCTTACCGAATCCCTTAAAATTTGTTCGGCGTTGCGTTCTACAGAGCGTTCCATTGCCTTGTATGCAACGGTTGCCCCCGCGATTATAAAGAGGGCGCATATTGCCGAGCTTATAAGGAATATGCGCGCAAATATTGTGTTTATGTAGTTTTTCATGATAGGGTTCGGCAATAGAGCCAATAAATGTTTCGGTCAACAAATATTTGCAACCTAACAAAAAACTAACAATCGCCGAATAAAAGTCTAATTTTTTTGTGCAAAACTTTAACGCAAATAAAACCAAAACCTAAATCTTGGCAAATAAAAACCTGACAAATTTTTGCGAGAATGTGCGGACAAAACCAAAAAAAGTATATGAAATACAATAAGGCATTGATATATGCGTTCGCACTTCTTGCAATGGGCTGCTCGGCGGCCCGCGCGCAAGACAAACAAACCTTGGACTTGCTTGTAAGCAAGGGTTTAATTACCCGCGCCGAAGCCGACAAGGTTTCCAAAAGTTCGGTTGCGGTTGTTCCCGCCGAAAAAGCGGCAAAGAAAATAAAAATCTCGGGCAGGCTGCAGGGCCAATACGAATTTATAAATACCGACCAAAGCTACGGCAATATGTCCGACAACACAAGCAGCTTCATCTTAAGAAGAATATTCTTGGGGGCTACCGCCGACTTGGGCGGAGGCTGGAAGGGCGAAATTATCGCCGACTTTGCCGCCAAAGACTATATCGAAAAGGCATTCATTTCGAAAAGCTTTAAAAACGACTACCTAAACGGCGATTTGGATTTCGGCTATAAGAAGATAAACTTTTCGGTAGAAGAAACAACATCTTCTTCGAAATTGATGTCGATTGAAAGGTCGTTGGCAACCCGCTACTTTGCCGAGGCAAACAACGGCAGAAGACTTGGAGTGGCCGCCCGCCACGTCGGCGTTTTCTACAACGGCAAAATTCTCGAAAACATAGACGGGCTAAAGTACGGCTTTTCGATTACAAACGCCTACAACGGCGGCATGACAAAAGCTCCTGCAAACGCCACAAACGGCCTTATGTATGCCGCAAACGTTTTATACTCCTTTAAGGTAGACGACGCAAAATTTACTACGGGGCTAAACTTGGCATACGCAAATTCGATGAATGTTGCGGGCGAAAAGGGCAATGTAGGCGGCTACTATCTGGGCTTTAACCCCTATATAAAAGGCTCGTTTAAGGGCTTCGATTTCTTCGGAGAATTTTTGGCGGCCGATATGGAAAACGGCATATGTTCCGCAAGGAAAGACAACTTTGTTATGGGCGCAAACTTGGGCGTTGAATACAAGTTCGACATTGGCGAATTCGGCAAGATTGCCCCCGTTGTAAGGCTTAGCTGGCTGGATACCGACGGCCGCGGCATAAAGATGTCGGACGGCGTAAGAGACGCCGATTTAGGCGGCGTCGGCAAAACGTTTTCGCGCGGCAAAAGCATATATGTGGGGCTGAATTGGTACATAATGGGCAACACCGTAAAATACCAGCTCGGCTACGAATATGCGTATCTCGACGGCGCAGCCTACGGGGCGGCCGACTACGGCAACAGCTCGGCAAGCGCGGTAAGAACCCAAATACAAATCTTATTCTAACAACTAAAACAAAAAGGAAAAACAATTATGAATACAAAGAAAATTTTACAGGTTTTGGCGGTTTCGCTAACGGCATTGATTTCGGCGCAAAGCTATGCCGACAACAACTCGATTTCGGTGGACGGCTCTACAACGGTAGGGCCGATAGCCAAGGCTTTTGCCGAATATTACAGGGAAAACAACCCGTCGGTAAACATTACCATAAGCGAATCGGGCAGCGGCAACGGCGTAAAGAGCCTTATGAACGGCTCGTGCAACGTCGCTACAATGTCGCGCTTTATGAAAGCCGGCGAATTTAAAAGCTGCGTGGAAAAGGGCGTTTTGCCCGTGGCCCACACCGTTGCCTACGACGGCTTGGCGGTTATTGTAAACCCGCAAAACAAAATTTCGGCGCTAAGCGAAAAGCAGATTGCCGACATTTACACGGGTAAAATCACAAACTGGAAGGAGCTTGGCGGCGACGACGCAAAGATTGTCGTAATAAGCCGCGACAGCAACAGCGGAACCTACGAAACCTTCAACGAACTTGTGTTAAAGAAGGCCAAAATTGCAAAGAACGCCGAATATGTAGGCTCTAACGGGCAGGCGCGCTCGAGGGTAAATTCCACAAAGAACGCCATTGCATATGTCGGCTTGGGCTTTGCCGACGCTTCGGTTAAGGCGCTTTCGGTAGACGGCATATTGCCGACGCCCCAAACGGTTGCAACGGGCAAATATCCCGTAGCCAGACCCTTGTATATGTTCACAAACGGCTCGCCGAAAATGGGTTCGCACCTGTTTAACTTTGTAACGCTTTGCCTGACGCAAGAGGGCAGGGAAATCGTTACAGACCTGGGCTTTGTTGCGGTGTGCAAATAATTTTAGGATAGGAAAAACAAAATGGAATCGCCAATCGAAAACAAAAACAATTCGCTAATACTGGGCAAGTCGGGCAACCTTAAAAGGGCCCTGTGCGACAGGCTCGGAAGGTTTGTGCTGTTTTCGATTACGGCAGTTCCGACGCTCGCAATAGTGTTTATGATATTCTTTATAGTCGGCGAGGCTTTGCCTTTCTTTAAAAGCCTTGCCGATGTTGGGGAGTTTTTCTCGAGCACTAATTGGGAGCCGTCGGCGGCCAACCCGCATTTTGGCGCGCTTAGCATATTCTACGGAACGGCGATGGTAACGGTTGTATCGTGCGCCATTGCAGTTCCGCTCGGAATATTGGTTGCCCTTTGCCTTTCCGAAATTGTTTCGGGCAAGGCCGCGGGCTTTTTTAAAATTATCGTAGAGCTGCTTGCGGCAATTCCGTCGGTTGTATACGGATTTTTCGCCATAGTTGTTTTTGCCCCGTTTTTGCAGGACTACGGCGGTTTTTTGGTATCGTCGCTAACGGCGTTTTTCGGCGTTATCATCGCGTTTTTGGGCGGCGTTTTGTGCAAAACGGTATTCGGCGAAAGGCGCAGACTTTTTGCCAACATAATTTCGGCGGCGGTATTTTGCGGCATTTTGGGGATTTCTCTATACGTTGCCGACAGGGCTTTGACAATGCAGATTTCAAGCGGTACAAACGCGTTTAACGCGTCGGTTATTTTGGCGATTATGGCTTTGCCTACAATAGTAAGCATTTCGCAGGATTCGCTTTCGTCGGTTGGCAGGGATATGCGCGAGGGCTCGCTGGCTTTGGGCGCCACAAAAACCGAAACTATTTTTAAAGTTATAATCCCGTGCGCAAAAAGCGGAATAGCCGCCGCCGTAATTTTGGGGCTTATGCGCGTTATTGGCGAAACAATGGTTGTATGGATGGCAAGCGGCAATTCGCTTAAAATACCCGAACCTTTCTACAACATATTCGAGCCCGTCCGCACAATGACAGCCACAATAGCGGGCGAAATGGGCGAGGCCGACCAAAGCACGGGGTCTGCGCGCTACCACGTTTTGTTTGCGATGAGCGTATGCCTTTTGTTCTCGGCTTTGGCAATGAATATGGCGGGAAGCTATGTCGGAAAATCGCGTTTAAAGAGGTAATATGAATTCTAGAAAAATATTGGATATATCTTTTAGGAAACTGGCGCAAATTTCGCTTTGGGCTATGTGCATTATGGTTGCCGTGTTTATGCTGCCCATAATAATAAGGGGCGCAAACGCATTTCTTTTTACCGCAACCGCCGAGCACGAAAAGTTTTTGCGCGATTTTCTCGACAGGGAGATAGGCGAAAAATCGGCAAAAAGGATTTCGGACGCCGACGCCGCAAAGGGGCGCATATTCTCGCTTATGCAGGAATACGAGGGCAAAAGCCTGCCCGACAACGAAAGTGCCCTAAATTCGAAAATAGAAGAGGCCTTTAAAAGCCTTCAAGCCGCCGAGCCCGATTTTGCAAAAGCGGCCCTAATGAAAGACACGGCAAAGCGAAATGCAAAATTTGCCGAATTGTGCGCGGTTTCGTGGAAGGGATTTGGCGAATCGCTGGGCAACTTTTGCGCCAATGCCGAAAAGGGTTCGGCATTGTTTTCGTCCGAAAAATTTTTGGCAAAAAAGAAGGCGGAAATTTCTGGGTTGGCCAAAACGCTTTCCAACAAAATATCGAGGAAAGACGGGCTAAGTTTCGGCGCAAAATCGGCCTTAAGACGGGCAATGTGCGAAATCCCCAATGCGGCGCTAGACGCGAAAATCTCGGAATTTTCCGTGTCGAATGCCGACTACGCCTCGTTGAAATCGGGCATACAAAAACTTTTGGGCCCGGCCGACGCAAAGCAAAGGGCGGCCGAAAAACTTTTGCGCAACAAGTTCGGGCAGACGCGCTACGATATGGCCGAAAAAGTCTACAACGACTCGGTAAAGCGCATAAGGGTGCAGCGCGCCGCAAAAGACGGAACGCTGTCTTTCGAAATTTTAAACAGCAAAGACGTTTTTAAAAGCGGGCAAATCGCAAAAATTTTAGGCGAAATAGACGCCTCTTTCGACGAAATGATGCAGCCGCACTTTGTGTTTTACGGCGGCTTTTTTACCGATGAACCCTACGATTCCAACATATTCGGCGGAATATACCCGATGATTGTGGGCACATTCTACCTTACGCTTGGCGCAATGCTTTTAGCGGCGCCGCTCGGCATAATAGCCGCAATTTATTTTTCGGAATACGCAAAAGACACGAAAATTACGGCTCTATTGAAAATGTGCGTCGGAACATTGGCGGGCGTGCCGTCGATAGTATTCGGCTTGTTCGGCCTGGCGTTTTTGATTAACACGCTAAAAATATCCGACGGCAAAAGCGTTGTTGCAGGGTGCGCCACTTTGGCTTTGCTGATATTGCCCACCATAATACAAAGCTGTTTCGAGTCGCTAAAATGCGTGCCTAATTCCTACCGCGAGGCGGCCTACGGGCTGGGCGCGGGCAAATGGAGGGCAATTTGCACCGTAATTTTGCCTGCGGCGCTTCCCGCAATGCTTACGGGCATTATAATTTCGATGGGCAGAGCCGCCGGCGAAACTGCCCCCATAATCTTTACCGCGGCAACCAGCACGGGCGTTGCCCTAGGGCTCGGCGAAATATTTTCGCAGCCGACCCCCGCGCTGCCATGGAGTATCTACAACATTTGCTCGGAGCACGAAGCCGCCGAAATGGTGCAGCACGTTCAATACGGAATGGTGTTTGCGCTTATGGCGATAGTTTTATCGCTGAATTTTGCGGCGATAATAATCAGGGCAAAACTACAAAAGAAAAGATAGAATATGCAAAGCAACACACAAAACGGCCAAACCATAATTTCGGCAAGGGACTTTTGCGTTTACTACGGCCAGCACAAGGCGGTTAAAAACGTTAATGTCGATTTTATGCGCGGAAAAGTTACCGCAATAATAGGGCCAAGCGGCTGCGGCAAAAGCACTTTTTTAAGGTGCATAAACCGAATGAACGACTTGGTCGACAGCTGCCACACAAGCGGTCGGCTGATGTTCGACGGCGTGGACATATACGACAAAAATCTCGATATTGTAGAGCTTAGAAGGAGGGTGGGAATGGTGTTTCAGCGCCCCAATCCCTTCCCCAAAAGCATATACGAAAACGTGATATACGGCGTAAGGCTTCAGGGGCGCCGCCCCCGCGCCGAGCTCGACGAAATTGTTGAAAAATCGCTAAAGCAGGCGGCCTTGTTCGACGAGGTAAAAGACAGGCTAAATTCGAGCGCACTCGGCCTTAGCGGCGGCCAGCAGCAAAGGCTTTGCATTGCCCGCGCTCTTGCCATTAAGCCCGAAATTCTGCTTATGGACGAGCCCTGCAGCGCGCTCGACCCCAAATCTACCGCGCGCATAGAAGACCTTATTTCGGAGCTTGCGGGCAAGTACACCATTGCCATTGTAACCCACAATATGCAGCAGGCTTCGAGGGTTTCCGACTATACCGCGTTCTTTTACGAGGGCAACCTTGTAGAGTTCGACAAAACCGCAAAGATTTTTACAAATCCGCAAAAAAAAGAGACAAACGACTATATAACTGGAAGGTTCGGTTAAAATATGAATTCGCATTTAAGACACGACTTGGAAACGCTTAAGGACAAGCTGCTTGTTCTTGCAACATATGTAGAGGAGAATATGCGCCTTAGCGTAAAGGCTTTGCTTACGCTTTCGCAAGAGCTTGCCGAAAAGGTGGTAAAAAAAGACGTTGAAATCGACAAAGTCGAAGTGCAAATGGAGGAGGAGTGCCTTAAGGTTTTGGCGCTTCACCAGCCGGTTGCAAGCGATTTAAGGTTTGTAGTTACCGTTCTTAAAATCAACAACGAGCTTGAGCATATAGGCGATATGGCGGCGAATATGGCAAAGAGGATTCCCTTTATTAAAAGGTGCCCTACGGCCTACATTCCGTTCGACATAGAGGATATGTCGGCAAGAACCATAGAAATGCTTAAAACCGCAATAGACGCCTTTACCACCGAAAACGAACTGCTTGCCGTAAAGGTTTGCTCCGACGACGACAATATAGACGCCATTATGCGCAACTGCTACCAGGCGGCCGAAAGCGAAATGGAAAACAAGGGCAATATGGGAACGGTAAACTATTTGCTTATATGCAAGTCGTTCGAGCGCATAGCCGATTTATGCACCAATATTGCCGAAGACATTATATATATGCGCCACAGCATTATTGTAAGGCACAATTTAAACGAGGCGGTAAAAAGCATTGCCGCCGAAAACGAAACGAAGTAATAATATATTTTTCATAGTTTGATTGTTTCGTTCAAAGCCGCATGCGTTATTGCGGCTTTTTTTTGCGCATTTTTAGGGCGGGCAATTTTTGTTGACAGAAAAATTCGTTAATCCACCATAGTTCTTGGTTGTGCGCTAAATTCTTTGCCGTTGTTTGGGGCCAGTTTGCGCCGTTTTTTTAACACTTTTTGCAAATTTTATATGAAACGATATTCCAGATATTTAACCTATGTAAAACCAAAAATATGGTATTTGATAGGCGCGCTTTTTGCGGGGCTTTTGTTCGGCGCTTCAAGCGGCTTCGGTATGCCCGTAATTTTCGACAAGGTTTTAAAGCGCATTTTCATTCCCGAAAGCGGCGTTTCGTACAGCCTTTGGTATGTGTTCGGCATTGCAATGCTAATACCGGCAATATTCCTTATAAGGGCCATAACGGGCTACATTAGCGGCTATCTAATGAGCTATGTTTCGCTGGAGGTTTTGCGCCGCATTAAGCAGGACTTGTTTTCGCAGGTGCAAGACTACCCGCTTTCGTTTTTCGACAAACACACTTCGGGCGACCTCTTTGTAAGGCTTACAAACGACACCTCTTCGGTGCAAACCATACTTCTTTCGTTCGCCTCCGAAATGATTAGGCAGCCCGTGCAGGTTATAGGCGCGCTGTCGTTTTTAATTTACATGTGCATAACCAAGGGCGAAGTTGTGTTTTTGCTTGTGTTTATTGCGGCAATTCCATTTTGCATAATTCCCGTGCAGGTAATACGCAAAAACCTTAAAAGCAATTCAAAGCAGGCGGTAGAGTCGCTTGGCCACATAGCCCAGCTTTTCAACGAAAATCTGGCCGCCGCCCACGAAGTTAGGGTGTTTAATTTGCAGGAGCCCCAAAAGAAAAAGTTTTGGAATATGAATATGAAGTTCCAAAAGCTTTCGCTAAAAATAGCAAAATACGAGCTTATGCAACAGCCCCTTATGGAGGTTTTGGCAGCCACAATGGTTTCGGTAACATTCGTATATGCGTACAAGGCAAAAATAGATTTTTCTACATTTGCCGCCATAGGCTTGGCGCTGTATTTTACAATAGACCCCATTAAGCGCATAATAAGAATGTGCACCGACTTTATCAAAATAACGCCGTCGTTCGACCGCTTAAACGAGGTTTTAGACTATGTTTCGAGCGTGCCCGAACCCGAAAACCCCGCAAAGGTAGACACAATTAAAGGCGACATAGAGTTTAAAAACGTAAGCTTTGCGTATTCCGACAAAACCGTTTTAAAGAACGTTAACATAAAAATCAAGGCCGGCACAAGCTGCGCCTTGGTGGGCGAGTCGGGCGCGGGCAAAAGCACATTTGCCAAGCTTGCAATGCGCTTTTACGACCCGACCGAAGGCGATGTTTTTGCCGACGGGATAAACCTAAAAGACATACGCGCTTTCGATTTAAGGAAGAATTTGGGCTCGGTTCCGCAGTATCCCGTGCTTTTTAACGACACGATTTTCAACAACATTCTGCTTGCGCGCCCCGAGGCCACAAAAGAGGAGGTTTACGCCGCAGCCCGCGCCGCCTACGCGCACGAATTTATCAGCGAGCTTGAAAACGGCTACGACACCCTTGTAGGCGAACGCGGCGACAGGCTTAGCGGCGGTCAAAAGCAAAGGATTGCCATAGCCAGGGTATTCCTTAAAAACCCGCCGCTTATTGTGCTAGACGAAGCCACTTCGGCTTTGGACGTAAACAGCGAAGCTTTCATACAAAAGGCAATCGACAAACTTATGCACGAAAGGACAATGTTTGTTATAGCCCACAGGTTTAGCACCATACGCAACGTGCAAAAAATTATAGTCTTTAGGGAGGGCGAAATTGTGGATTTCGGCTCGCACCCGGAGCTTTACGAAAGGTGCGCGTATTACAAAGAGCTTTACGACAGGCAGTCTGCAAAGCAGTAGGCGCAACGCCCCCATACTATAGCGCCCAAACGCCGCCGTTTTTTAGCGCGGCGTTTTTTTTTGCACACAAAAAACTTGATTTTTCGGGTAAATAATCTGAAATATTTGTAAAGGATTTGATATGAAAAAGGCAATTTTTACATCTGCATTGTTTGCATTGCTATCGTTAACGGCTTTCGGCAATTTCTTTAAGGATTTGGGCAAGGAAGTTGTTTCCGACATAAAAACCGCGGCACAGACCGAAGCGAAAGATTCGGCGGCCAACGCCGCCGCAAAGTTGGACGAAAAGTCGGGCAATAAAATTTCGGGAACGGCCTCGGTAAAAAAACTTTTGGGCGATGTAAAAGTGCCGCTCGACAAATTGAAGGCTTCCAGCAAATATTCGGTAAACGAAATTAAAGCGGCCTCCGACGAGCTTGCAAAGGTAGACGTTTCGCAATGCCCCGACACCGTTAGGGAAAAATACGCCGCATTTACAAAAGAATGCGCTTCGCTTTCCTCCCAAATGGAGGGCGTTTACAAACAGGCCGAGCTGTCGAACGACACAACCGTAAAAGAAGCCGCAAAAAAGCTTATTTTTAAGCCCTCGCTCGGCAAGCAGCTTATAGATTCAAGCGACGGCCTTGCAAAGTCGGCTACGTCTCTTGCGAAATCGCTTTTAAGCGCCTGTCTAGACTAGTTTTTTGAAAAACACATTTTTAAACTTGCAAACACAAACCGGATGTTGGTTTGTGTTTGTTTTTTGTTGTTTTTGTTTTGTCTATTCTTGACATAAATTTGGCATATTGCGAGAATGTGAATCGTTATAACAGCTAAATTATATATTGATTGAGGAGAATTTTATATGAAATTTTGTGTTGCGCTTATACTTTCGTTTTTTGCGGCGTTTTCGCTATATGCAAAACAGAAATTACCCGAAGTAAAACTTATAAATTTGGTTCCCCTGCAGGATTCTCTTACAAAAGACCTTGCAAAAGACATGCACTTTATGGAAGAGAACGGCTGCTGTACAATGCACGTTGTTCAGATGATGGCCATTGCTGAAGGCTCGCCTAATCCAATCGACAAAGTTTCGGAATTTGCGTCGGAATACAAAACTTTGCTTAAAAGCGCGGGCAAACTAAAGTGCCCCGTGGGCATAATGTTTCACGCAATTTTAGGGCACGGCAAAATTCCGAACTATGCAAACATTCAAAAAATCGTTTCGGTTTCGGGCAGGGAATTTCCCGTATATTGCCCGCTAGACGAGCTGCTTATTTCGTATTCCTGCAACGCCGTTAAAAAAATGGCGCAGTTAAAGCCCGATTTTCTTCTTATAGACGACGATACGCGCCTTACTACCGGCAGAAACGGTTGCGCATGTCCATTGCACTTAAAAAAATTGTCGGGCAAACTTGGCTACAACATAACAAGGGAGCAGCTTTACAAGCATTTGCGTGGCAAAAGCGAAGAAGATAGGAAAGTTGCAAAGCTTTTCGACGAAACCAATTTTGAATCGCTTGCAAGCCTTATGCAAAAATTGCGCCAAAGCGTAGATTTAGTAGACGAAACAATGCCGATAATTTTCTGTCAATGCGAGTCAGATTCGCGCTTTTCTACAAAGCTTGCAAAGATATTGGCGGGCAAGGGAAACCCTTCGGTATGCCGCATAAACAATGCGAGGTATTGGTCGGGCAGCGACAGCAACCGCACATTTCCCCATAGAATGTACTCTACGGCGGTGCAGATAGAAATTACAAAAGACATAGACGAGCACCTTGCTGAAATAGACCCGCATTACCGTAACAGATACGCAACGGGGGCAAGGCCTTTGCATACGCTATACGCAATGTCTTTGATAGAGGGGTGTACGGGTGCAAAATTCTGGCCCAACAACTTTTACGGCTACGACCCAAAAAGCGCGCAAGCCTACAAAAAGTTGTTTTCAAAACATTCAAAATTTTACAACGCGCTTATAAACGAAACAAAGAAAGTGAAATATGCCGGCATAACGGGGCCTATTGCCGAAAACGATTTTTATCAATATAACCCCCTTGCAGCTTCTATAGATTCGTATTACAGCAAATGGCAAAAATCCTTCGGCAGGTTGGGCTTGCCCGTAAACTACGCGCGGGCAAACGCTGCTCAAGCATTTATGCTAGATGCTTCTATTGTTGCAGCCTTAAGCGACAGCGAGCTAAAAACAATACTTTCTAAGTCGGCAATAGTAGATTCTACGGCTGCAATGCAAATTCAAAAAAGGAATATGGGCGACTTGTTGGGTGTTGAAATTAGCCCAGCAAAAACGTTTATGACGGGCAGGGGCAGGTTGGCAATTCCCCTAAGCGGAATAGGCGAAAGCGAATTTTTTAGAACAAACTATCCGTTTGCGCTTAAACCCGTTGCCGACAATGTAAAAATTATGGCGTATTTCGAGAATATGGACTACGCCGGGCAGCTTCGCAGAAACTGCAAAAATAAAGATATGCCGCTTATGTCGCTATATAAAAACAAATTGGGCGGCAGTGTTTTTGTTGCGGCGCTAAATGCCGCCGACAAAAATTGCGAGCCTGCAATTATGAACCGTCAGGTAAAGGCTTTGTTTGCAAACGTGCTTGAAACATTCGGCGTTGCAAAAGCCTACTATGTTGACGACGCCGAAATTTACCTAAAGTGCGGCGAGTATAAAGATTCTTCGCTTTTGGTTTGCGCTGTTAACTTGGGTTTGGACACCGAAAATCCCTTCCGCATAAAAACAATCGACAACTATAAAACTGTTTTAATGCTTGCTCCAAATGGCGAGTGGGAAAATGTAGACCATTCGCGCGAGGGCAATATTTGGTCTATAAACACGAATGTGGAAACAATGATGCCCGTATTCTTTAAATTTGTAAAATAACTATATGTATATGAAAACTAAATTGATGTTTGTATCGTTGTTGGCGGCGGCCGGCTGTGCCTTTGGCGAAATTTGGCTGCCGAAAATCTTTTCCGACAATATGGTTTTGCAGTGCGGCGAACCCGTAAAAATTTGGGGCAAAGCCGCGCCCAATGCAAAAGTTGCCGTGCTCTTTGGCGGTGTAAAAGGGCAGGCCATTGCCGACAATGCGGGCAAATGGTCTTTAAAGCTGCCCGCAATGCAGCCCGACAGCAACCCAAAGCAAATTACAGTCAGCGAAAACGGCAAAGCCCAAAAACATATTAAAAACGTGCTTGTAGGCGAAGTTTGGATATGCGGCGGACAATCGAATATGGACTGGAATTTGGGTTCGTGCCCCGCGGCGTATGCCGTTGCGGTAAAAGAGGGCAACAAACCCCTTTTAAGAAGCTTTATTCAAAAGCACGATGCCATTGCATCTACGGCCCAGGAGGATTTCCCCGAAGGCGCCGCGTGGGTTGTGTGCACGCCGCAAACGGTCGGGCGTTATAGCGCAATAGGCTATGCTTTCGGCAAAAGACTTTGCGAAAAGCTTAATATTCCCGTAGGTCTTGTTAGAACCGCAATGGGCGGGGCATCGATGGTGGCCTTTTTGCCCTACGAAGACGCCGAACAAGGCAAAGGCTACAAAGAATTCCTTAAATATTACGACCGCCTTGCCGAAAACTACGACTACGAAAAGGCGCTTAATAAATACGAAAAAGCCCTGGCAAAATACGAGGCAAAAAAAGCGGCGGCAAAGCGGGAAAACAAAGAGTTTAAGGAAGACAAACCCAATAAGCCGCTGGAGGAAACTCCCCTTAGCGTGCAAAATACCCCCGCATTTTTGTATAACGCAAAAGTTGCCCCGCTGTGCGGCTACGGCGTAAGAGGCGTGCTTTGGTATCAGGGCGAAGGCGACTTTGGCCAGCCGCAAATTTTTGCCGACAAATTTAAAACTTTGGTTGCCGCATGGCGCAAGCATTTCGAAATGCCAAATTTGCCGTTCTACACCGTGCAGCTTACGTCTTTCGACGTAACAACCCATTGGCGCGAAAGCGAAAACTGGCAGCAAACGCGCTTTGAGCAGTTCAACTGCTTTAGGCATATGGACAATATTGAAATGGCCGTTATTTTGGATTTGGGCGAAAAGAACCAAATTCACCCGCAGCGCAAAGACGAGGTGGGCGAGCGCCTCTTTAACATAGCGTTGAAAAACATATACGGTAAAAAAGACATTAAGGGCGAACACAGCCCCATGTTTAAAAGCGCAAAGTTTAACAAAAACAGGGCTTTGGTTGAATTCGACATGTATGCTAGCAAGCTTGTTTTAAAGGGCAAAGCGCAAGGCTTTGAGGTTAAAATCGGCAATTCCTGGCAGCCGGCCGAAAAAGTTTTGGTAAACGACTTGGGCACTGTGGAGGTTTTTGCCCCGCAAAATTCCGAAATTAGCGGCGTGCGCTATTTGTGGAAAAGCTGGGCTTTGCCCGAAATATGCCTATACAACACGCAGGGCTTGCCCGCAATGTCGTTTAAGGCCGAAAAATAGTTTATGCAATCTAACACAACGCCCGAAACAAATCGGGCGTTTTTTTTGTTTTTATAAGTGATAACTTTTTTAGTGTTAACGATATAATAGACAAAGAAAATTGGTTTTATGCGAACGGTAAAAAATTATATATTTTTGTTTTTGGCTTTTACGAGCAGCTCTTTGCTTTTTGCCCAAAGCGGAACTTTTAGAGACAGCCACGGCAATTATACGGGCAGCGCCACAACAAAGGGCGATACTACCACTTATAGAGACGCGCACGGCAATTTAGCGGGGTCTTCCACCAAAAACGGCGATACTACCGTTTACCGCGACGCGCACGGCAACTACATAGGCAGCTCTACACAAAATGGCAACACAACCACATATCGTGATGCGCACGGCAATTTTGTCGGGTCTGCAAGCGAAAACTCCGGCGGCGGCAAAACTTTTAGAGACAGCCACGGCAATTTTACTGGCAGCGCCGCAACAAAGGGCGATACTACCACTTATAGAGACGCGCACGGCAACTATTCGGGTTCGTTTAAGGGCAAATAGCCGTCTTTGCGGTTGACTATGCCGCGTTTTGCTGTCAATAATCGGGCTTTAACAAAACACGGTATATATGAAAAACACAATTAAAACTGTTTCTTTATTGTTCATAACCGCGCTGATTTCGGTGGGTTGCTGCAAAGACCAAGCCTGCAACGCCGCCAAAAAAGAATGCGCCCAAAACGACTGGCAAAACCTTTTTGCCGCCGACTTGTCGAACGCCGACTATAACAAGGCGGTTTGGAGCATAGACAAAGAGGGCGTAATACGCGCCAATAAAGACGAAATTATATTCACCAAGGCCGACTACCAAAATTTCGAGCTGGAGCTTGAATTTAGGATAGAAAAGGAATCGAACAGCGGCGTTGTTATTTACTGCACCGACACAAGTAAATGGATACCCAATTCCATTGAAGTGCAAATAGCCGACAGCTCGTGCGAAAAGTTCGGCTCGGCAACCAGAAATTGCGCGGCAATTTTCGGGCACGTTCCGACCGAAATCGACACAAAGCTGCCCTTTGGCGAATGGCAGAAGATGAAAATTCGCGCCGAAGGACAAAAGATAGACGTTTGGCTAAACGGAAAGCACGCCTGCAAAATGGATATGGCGCAATGGAAAGACAATAAAATAGGCCCCAACGGCGTAAAGATTTTGCCTTGGCTAACCGAGCACAAAAAGTGCGAGATGCCGACCGTCGGCAAGATAGGCTTTCAGGGCAAGCACGGGCAGGCCGCAACGGATTTCCGCAACATAAAGATTCGTGAAATAAAAAAGTAGCCAAAAGTTTTTTTAGCGCACAAAAAAGCCCGAATTGTTTTCGGGCTTTTTGTTTTTTTGTTTGGGCAACGCGGTTTTCTACTCTGTTTGTTCGGGCGTTGCCATAATTTTTAGCTCGGCCTCGGGCAGGTCTTTGGTGATTGCCCTAAGCGTCATTAAGCCGCTTTCCCTGCTTGGGCTGCTTAATATTACGCCGAGTTTGCCGTTAAACGCCCTAAGCCATTGCGCCGAAAAGGGCGTGTGGTCTACAGGGTTGCCGTTGCAAACTCCCGCAAGCGCGCCGTTGCCTTCAACCTTAAAGAATATCGGGTTTTGCGCGTTCGGGCAAAGCACGCCGTCTTTGTCGGTAATTTCAACTTCGACAAAAACAAGGTCTTTGCCGTCTACCATAATGTTTTGCTTGTTGGGCGTAAGCTTTATTTTGGCGGGTTTGCCCGCGGTTTTAACCGTTTGTTCGGCCGCAATTTTGCCGGATTTGTCGTAGGCTACAACCTTTATTTCGCCGGGCTGGTAAACAACGTCGTTCCACATAAGGCAATAGCGTTCGGGCATTTTTTTGGGGTCAAAGCCCTTGAATTTTTCGCGTATGCCCTGGCTTTTGCCGTTAACAAAAAGCTCGGCTTTGTCGTAGGAAGTATAGCAGTGAACGGGAACGTTTTTGCCCACTCTGTCCGGGTGCGTCCAGTGCGGCAAAAGATATAAAGTGGGCTCTTTTGTGTTCCAGCGGCTTTTATACAGGTAAAAGCGGTCTTTCTTTAAATTGGCCAAGTCTATAATTCCAAAATACGAGCTTTTTGCTATGCTTAGAATGTCGTAGGGCGAGGGCTCGCCAAGATAGTCGAAGCCAGTCCATACAAATTCGCCTATAAAGTTTTCAAGCTGGTCTTGGTAAAACCATTCCGTATAGATTTTTGTGGAGGCGGCTCCCTTAAGCATATCGTAGCTTGTAACTTGCAAGTCGTTATACTTATAGTCGTCGTTGGAGTCTGCAAAAACGTAGTAGCCCCTTGTGCTGCGCTGCGAAATTGTTTCGCTGCCGAAAGCGGGCTTGCTTAGTTTTTGCATGGTTTCCTTATACAAATTGGGTTTATAGTTGTAGCCTACAAGGTCGTGAACTTGGCAGTATTTGCCGTATACGTTTTCGGCAAGCCTGTAGTTGGGGTGAAGCCCCGCGGTAACCGGCCGCGTGTCGTCCAACGCCTTTACCGACTCCGTTAAAAACTTCGAATTTTTAGCTCCGATTTCCAATGTCATTTGGTCCCGAATTTCGTTGCCTATGCTCCACAAAACAACGCTCGGGTGCGAGCGGTCGCGCTTTACAAAGGCGTCGATGTCTTTTTTTGCCCACTTGTTCCAGTCTTTGTTGTAGCCGTTGGCGCATTTGGCGATCTGCCACTCGTCGAAAATTTCGTCCATAACATACATGCCCATTTCGTCGCATAAATCCAGCATATTCGGGTCGGGAATGTTGTGCGAGGTTCTTATTGCATTGCAGCCCATTTCCTTAAGCATATTTATGCGGTAGCGCATTGCGGCTTGGTTGTAGGCGGCTCCCAGCGCGCCGAAATCGTGGTGAAGGCAAACTCCCTTTAGGGTTTCCTTTTTGCCGTTAATCTTAAAGCCGTCTAGCGTCATGCTAACGGTTCTAAAGCCGAAACGCTGCCTGTAGCAGTCTACATTTTTGCCGTTTTTTTGCACGCAAATTTCGGCTGTATACAAGTTGGGGCAGTCGGCGCTCCAAAGCCTTGCGTTTTTAAGCTCTATTGCAATTTTTGCCGAATCCTTATCGGTGCAAACCGACTTTTCCGCTACAAGGTTGTTTTCGCTGTCGAAAATTTTTGCATTAAAAGCAAGCTGTTGGGTGGGCTCGGGCTTTTCTATTTGCACTTGAATTTCGCAAAGGGATTTTTCGGGCGAAACTTGGGGTGTTTTAATGTAAATGCCGCTATATGGAATGTATGTTTTGTTGGTGCTTACAAGCCTTACATTCCTGTAAAGCCCCGCCCCCGGGTACCACCTAGACGAGCGCGCCTTGTTTTCTAGCGAAACTGCAACGGTATTTTTGCCAACTTTTACCAGGTTTGAAATATCCAGCGAAAACGAGGCGTAGCCGTAGGGGTGTTCGCCCGCAAATTTTCCGTTTACATAAACTTTTGCATGGCTCATTGCCCCGTCGAATTCCAAAAAGAATTTCCTGTCTTTGTCGCTGCCTGCAATCTCGAAATTTTGCCTATAGTAGCCTTTGCCTATGTAGGGCAAGGCCCCCGTTCTGCCCGTTGCAAGCTGCGCGGTGCTTTGCCCCGAGGCGTCTTTTATATATCGCAAACTATGGTCAAGCGAAATGTCGAAATTTTCGCGTATTGCCCAGTCGTGCGGCACGCTTACCGTTTGCCAGTTGCTTGCGTCGAAATTTTCGCAGGCAAAGTTCGGGTTGTCTTGGCGGGTAAATTTCCAGTTTTCCTCCAACGGGGTTATCTGACGTGCAAAGCTTTGGCAAAGAGACAGCAATGCAAACGCCCCAACATATAATACAGTTTTGTTCATAGGCCTTTCAGCCTATTTTTACGGGGCTTTTTTGTCAAAATAAATCGGTAAATGCGGGGGCTATTTTTGGTTTGCAAATTCGGTGGCGCTCCAGGTTAAGATAGAGCCGAACACCAAAATGCTTACGCCCACAATAAGGTTAAAGCTAAGGGCAGCTCCAATCCAAATAGAGGCGAATATGCAGGAAAGCACGGGCGTAAAGTAGGACGATACCGCCAATATTGTAATATTGCCCTTTGCAATGCCGTAGTTCCACGCGGCATAGCCGCCGCCTAAGGCCACCGCGCCGATAACCACGCTAAGCCAGCCGAATGCGTTTACGCCGCTAATGTCGCCAAAGCCGCAAAGCCAAAGCGAGCCGAAAATTAAAAAGTCTATAAAGAAAATTAAAATTGTTGGGTTTGCGCCCGCCGCAAAACGCCGCGTTAGGTTGGAATATACCCCCCACGAAACCGCGCCCAAAAAGGCCAATAAATAGCAGTAGGGGTTTTGCCCTATGTTGTGTATCATGCCTTTAATGTCGGCGCCTTGTTCGCCGCCCGTAACAATCATAATGCCCCAAACGCTTATAAGCAATGCGGGCGTTAGCCACCAGCGCGCCTTTTGGTGGTTTATTATCACGGCAAAAAGCACAACCAAACACGGCCACATATAGTTTACCATGCCAACTTCAACCGTTTGCCTTTCGTTTTGGCACATATACATTGAAACGCAAAACAAGATAGAGCACAGGTTTGCCCAGGGCAGCCCGAACAGCAAATATTTTTTTGGGAACTGCCCGAGTTTTGGGAAGCCCAACACGCCCAAAAGCATAATAACAATAAAGGCGTATAAAAATGTAAGCCCCGCCGACAGCCCGAACTGCTCGGTTATTGTCCTTACAAGGCCCACCGTTGTTCCCCAGCAAAGCGGGGCAAGCATTCCCGTTAAAGTGGCTTTGGTATATTCGCGCATATAAAGGCAAAAATACAACTCCCGGTATTTCAAAAAATCAAATACTTTTTTGCGGATTTTTTGCCTCCGAAATTTATTGAAAAGAAAAGGGCGCAAAAAAAGGGGGCTTATAACACAAAGCCCCCCGAAGGAAGAAGAGAAATGAAAAAATTTTACTATTTTCTGCGGCGGTAAATTGCAAAGGCCAAGGCCAAAGCGCCGAATATTGCCGCCCATGTAGAGGGTTCGGGAACCGACAAAGTTACCGAGAATACGCTCGAGTCTTCCGACAGGAATTTGGCGTAGTAGGTATCGCCCGTTTTTACGTCTACAAATTCGTATTTGCCGTTTTCGTCGCTGTCGATAATTGCCTGCAGGTACGAGCCAATGCTTTCAACATCGTCGCCGTCGAACCAGAACAAATCTATAGTTTCGCCTATTGCGGAGGATATGTTTGCAAAGGCAAAGTCGCTCGCCAAAATCTTGCCGAGTATTGCCGACGAGTCTTTCATTGTAATTTGGAGGTCTTTGCCGAATTCGAAGTTATACAAGAGTTTGCCGCCGTTAAAGCTAATGCCGTCTACATAGCAACCCTTGTCGGCGCGGCCGGCGCTGCCGAAATAGCCGCCGTTTATGGTAACAACGGTGCTCATGCCGTTGTCTTGGCTGGAGGCTAGGTTTCTTCTTGTTTTGGCTATGAACAATGCGCCGTCGTTAACGGTGGTTGTGCCCGTATAGTTGCTGTCGCCGCCGTATACGCGCTGCCAGGATTTGCCGTTTTTAACTACGCTAAGCACGCCGTCGTGGGTGGAATTGCCGCCGTTTTGGAAAGACAAGTTTGCGTCGAACAACTTTGAAACGTTGTTTGTTCCTATTGCAACGGTGGCGTCGGCGCTGGAGGACGCGCGCGAAGTTGCGCTGCCGGAGCCCTGAACATTGCCCAATTCGGTGCCGCTTGTGCCGAAATATATTGTTGCCCCGCTCGAAACAAGGTTGATAACGCCGCTGTCCATACCCTTAAACGATTTCGAGGGCATTAGGTGCAAGAATGCGTTGCGCGAGCCTTTTGCGTCGAGGTTAATTGTGCCGTAGTTTACAACATTGCTGCTGTTGCCGAAGCCCAAAGTTACGTTGCCGCAGTTTGCGTCTGTACCCCTAACTGCGTTCATAACAGCTCCTTCGTGGATTACTGTGTCGCTGTATATCCAAACTTCGTAGTGGGTTTTTGCATTGCCCGTGGCGTTTTTGCCGTCTACGGTAAACGTGCCGTAAAAGTCGTTTTGGGCGGCCTGCGAAAATACAGTCGAGTTTGTCGCTTCCGCGCCCGTTTCGTTAACGTACTTTTCGCTCATTGTAATGTCGCCGCGGTTTTCAAAGTTGCCCGCATATTTCGAAATCGCAAAAGTACCGTTGTTTACAAGCGAGCCGTTTACAACAAAGTTTGCCGAATTTACGGTAACCGAGCCATTGTTGGTAAATGTGCCGTATTGGTTAAGGTCGTTGCCGCCGCCTACGCTCATTGTGCCGTTGTTTTCTATAGAGCCCAAGTTTACGGTTTGGCCGCCCGTAGGGGTTTCGGCCTTGTTTGCCCCAAGGGTAAACTTTGTGTTTTTGCCTATAACCGAAGTTCTGCCGTTTGCCGCAACAGTGCCGTTTGCGTTGGTTACGCCCACATTTATAAGCGATGTCCAGTTGGCTATGCTAAGGGCGGTCATATAGCCTTCCAAAGTGGCGCCGTCGGTCATCTGAATTTCGCCTACCGAAATTTCCTTGCAGTAGTTCTGCTTGCCTATGTCGCTGCCGCCTTGAATGTAAAAGTTTTTGCCGCCGTTTACGGTCAGTGTGCCGTTAATTCTAATAATATTTTTTTCGGCCGCCTTTGTCGCGTCGGAACAAAATGCCTGAAAGCCGAATGTTGTGCGGGGAGTTTCCTCTAGCGAACAGTCGCTTGGGCCGCGCAGCTTGTAGCCGCTGCTTAGCGAAAACGCCAAATTTTCTACCTCGAATATGGTACCGGCATTGTGCACATTGCTTGTTAAGCTGGTAATTTGCGCGTCGGTAAGCTGGTCGTAGTATCTGTCGTTTTTCTTGGCTTCTACATAGGTCTTTTCGGAGGCCTTAAAATCGTAGTCGGCAAAAATTACGGTGTCGCCCGCTTTGGGGGCATGGGCTTTCTTTGCCACGCTAACATCGTTGCTGTCGAAAAACGAGCCGCCGTCGGTCATATTAGAGCTGTCGCCCGTAGGGAAGCTTTGCATGTAGTACAAAGTGTCGGCATACGAGAACGAGGCTGCCGCCATAAACGCCGCAGCCGATAGGGTTTTTAATGATGTCAGTTTCATAATCTTAGCGATATAAAGAGTTCTGTGCTAAATTTTTAAACATAGTTAAGTTATGTTAAGCGCAAAAAGTTGTCAAATTATTTTTCGAGTTTGCAGGCTATTTTTTTTTTTTTGAATAGGTTGTGATACGACAGTCTATGTTTGTAATGTATTGAAAATGCGAAAGTTGCAAAAAGATGTTGCAACTTTTTTGTGCACGTTTTTTTTACACAATAACTACGCAATTATGCGCCGTAAAAACCGTCTAAAACGCAGAAGTTCTTTAAAGAAATTGGAGCTTTTAAAGTAAAGCAAAGGGCGGGTTTTTTGCGCAAATTTTTTATTATGCAAATTATAAAGAGCTTGCGCAATTTTTTTGCAATTATTTCGGGCGCAAAAAAAGGCTTTCCGCAATGGAAAGCCTTTTTTGTTAATGTTTAACCTAAGCGGTTATTTTCTGCGGCGGTAGATTGCCAAAGCCAAAGCCAAGGCGCCGAATATTGCCGCCCAAGTAGAGGGTTCGGGAACCGACAATGTTACCGAGAATACGCTAGAGTCTTCCGACGAGAATTTGGCGTAGTATGTATCGCCCGTTTTTACGTCTACAAACTCGTATTTGCCGTTTTCGTCGCTGTCGATAATTTCCTGCAACTGCGCGCCAATGCTTTCAATGTCGTCGCCGTCGAACCAGAATAAGTCTACGGTTTCGCCTACTACGGAAGATACGTTTGCAAAGGCAAAGTCGCCTACCAGGATTTTGTTGATTGCCGACGAATCCTTCATTGTAATTTGAAGGCTGTTGCCGAATTCGAAGTTATACAACAATTTTCCGCCGTTTATGTTAATGCCGTCTACAATGCAGGTAGAACCCGCGCTGCCGAAGTAGCCGCCGTTTATTGTTACAACGGTGCTCAAACCGTTGTCGGCGCTTGAATCTTTGTCTCTTCTTACCTTGTTTAAGAACAATGCGCCGTCGTTAACTGTGGTTGTGCCCGTGTAGTTGTTGGCATCGCCGTAAATGCGCTGCCAAGATTTGCCCTGTTTTGTAAGGTATAATCTGCCGTCGCGGCCATCGTTGCCGCCGTTTTGTAGGCACAAGTTTGCGTCGAACAACTGCGAAACATTGTTTGTTCCTATAATTACGCTGGCGTCGTTATACGAATTGCCGCGCGATACCGTGCGCCCCGAGCCGTCTACATTGCCCAATTCGGTGTCTACCGTGGCAGTAGACGAGCCGTTCGAGTTTGCAAAGTATATTGTGCCGCCGCCGTTTCCGAGCTTAATTAGCGAATTGTCGTTGCTTTTAAACGAGGAGCAGTCCATCATAGACAGGTATGAATTGTATGTGCCGCCGCTTAAAACAATGGTGCCGTAGTTTGCGCTGTCGCCCGAAAAACCAAGCGTTATGTTGCCCGCTCCGGTTCTTGTGATTGTTGCGGTAGCTCCTTCTTCTATAGTGGTGTTGCGGACCGCTACGTTGTAGTGGTTTAATGCGGTTGTTGCGCTTGTAATGTTGGCGTTGTCTACGGTTAAAGTGCCGTATACATGCGCCTTTGTGTTTGTCGAAACAAGCTCGTGCGAGTAGGTGTACGAAGTTGTATTTCCACTAACTTCTTTTGTATTTACGTTGGTAGCGCGCATAATAACATCGCCGTAAAAGTTGGCTTCTTTTGCCGCAATGCTAAGGCTTGTGCCGGTGTGGTCGAATGTGCCGTACGAATTAAAGGTGTCTACCTGATTGCCTACAGTTAAAGAGCCTTTGTTATTTATGGAACCTAAATTTACAACCGAGCCGTTTGCGGATTTTTTCTTCGCGTCGGAAGTTCCCAGCTGCAAATAGGTGTTTTCGCCCACAAGCGAGGTTTTGCCGTTCGCCGCAGTGCCGTCTTCGTTAACACCCAAGTTTACAGTGCCGATAAAGTTGTCTAAATACAACGAGGTTTTATAGCCTTCCAAAGTAGCCCCATCGGTCATTTCCAACTGGCCGATTTGAACTTTCGGTAAATAGCTTGCTGCGTCGTTGTTGCCGTGAATGAAAAAGCTTTTGCCGCCGTCTACCTTTAAAAGGTTTTTGATTGTAATTATGTTGGTTGTGGCGGCTTTGCTTGCGTCTTCGCCGCAATATCCGTAAATGCCAAAATCTTTGCGGGGGGTTGTTTCCAACGTACCGTCGTTTTTGTTGTCGCTGAGGCGGTGTTTATAGTCGGAAGTAAGCGAAAAATAAAGATTTTCTACCGTAAATACTTTTTCCCCGTTGTGTATTGCGTTTGTTAGGCTGCAAATTTGCGCGCCGCTTGCGATTGTGTCGTAATAACGCGAATAACCTTTGTCTAGGGTTGTCGCGTTAAATTCGTAGTTGGCGAAAATAAGCGTATCGTTTTCGGTTGGCAGGTGCGACTTTTTTGCCACGCTAACGTCGTTGCTGTCGAAAAAGCTGTTGCCATCGCTTAAGCTAGAGCTGTTGCCCGACGGAAAACTCTGCATAAAATACAAAGTATCCGCATACGAGAAAGAGGCCGCCGCCATAAACGCCGCCGCCGATAGTGTCTTTAATGCCGATATTTTCATAATTTTTTACTGTTTTTTGTAAGTATATAGTAAATCAAAGTTTATACGGGTAAAAACCTAGGGGGTGGGGGCTATGCTGTCAACATATTTTTTGGGATTGCAGGTTATTTTTTTTTTTTTGAATAGGTTGTGATATTTTTATAAAAATTTATAACACGCTGCAAATAATAAAGTTAAAAATTTAAAAAACGATTTACGCGAAATTGGGTTTTCCCGTGCGCCTTGCGGCAATTATTTATTGCGCTAGGTACAAGCTTGCCGCAATTTTTGCCAAATTTTTAAGTTAAATGCGCATAACTAGGTTGCCTTTACATAAAAAACAAAAAAAAGGCTTTTGTAATTGTAAAAGCCTTTTTTAGATAAGTTTTTTATATGTGTAGCCGTTTTTTTGCCCTATTTTATGCAAAACGCCTTTTTTAGCAATGAAAGGGCGTTTTCGCTTTCCTTTTTTGCAAGAACGGGTTTTGTCTTAAAAAGCCTGTTTAGGGCGCCTACGCACAGCTTTGCCAATTCTTTGTTTACCAAATTTGCGGCAAAAAGCGGGTTGTTAGTTTCCCTTAAACAGTCTTTGTAGGCTCGCATAAAGTTAAATTGCAATACCGTGCTGCGCGGGTAGAACGAGCACATTAAATTCCACGGGTCGCCGCCCGAAACTTGGTCGCCCGAAACCCTAAAGTCGCTGCGCAGCAAAAGGGCGGGTTTGTCGGCAACTTTGGCGGTTATAAATTCGGCAACCGTGCCCGAATCCAGCTCAAGGCCGTCGAAGGCAGCAAGAACGGCGTCGCACTTTAAAAGGTGGGTAAAGTCGCAGTCGCGCACGGCTTTGGGTGTGCGGCTTCGCGGTTCGTAGTCTTGCGGCAGTTCGCAAATATAGGCGTTGCCCGAAAGATTTTCGATTTCGGCGGCAAGGGCGGCATTGCCGAAAATTTCCCTTCCGCAAAAAAGCGAGCCCGCCATATATATTCTCTTTGCGTTTTTCTTCATGCAAAAAATGAAACAGCCAAAATGGCGGCAATCAACAAAATTTTGTAAAAATATCTTGTGAAACGCGCATTTTGCATTTTTACTTTGCCGAATATGATTTAAAACCTGCCTGAATATTTACCGTAAAAACCGATGGATAACGACAAAAAAGACGACGGCGTAAAAGAGACTGGTTATTCTCTTTTCTCTCTTGTTCAGATGTACGAGGACGGCACTTTGGATTCGCTCCAAAGCACTTTGCTTGCCGAAACGCCCCCCCACGTTTTGTCGGACTTCCTTTCGAGAATAGACGTAGATACGCAGCGCAAGATTTTAAGGAAGTTAAGCGAGGAAAAGGCCTCCGACGTTGTTTCGGAAATGAACCCCGAAGACTCGGCCGAGCTTTTGTCGGAAATGAGGGAGTCGCGCGCGGCTTCGCTGCTTAACGAAATGGAGCCCGACGACGCCGCCGACCTTGTAGGCGAGCTTGACGAAACCGACCGAGACCGAATTTTGGACTGTTTGGAGGAGTCGCAGCCCGAAACGGCCGAAACGGTTAGGGAGCTTTTGGAGTACGACCCCGATACCGCCGCGGGTTTGATGAACCCGAATATCTCCACTTTGGCCGAAGACGTTACCGTAGACGACGCAATAGACCTTGTACGCAAGACCAAAAACGACTACGAAAGCATGCACTATTTGTATGTTATAGACACCAACGGCGTTTTGGTGGGCGTAATTTCGATGCGCGACCTTGTTTTGGCCAGGCACGACGCCCTTATTAAAGACATAATGAACACCAATTTAATTGGGATTCTTAGGCCGTCGATGGACAAGGAGCTTGTTGCCCAAATTATGGCCGACACGAATTTCCACGCTCTGCCCGTTGTAGACGAAGACGGCGTTCTTATGGGTGTTGTTACCCACGACGATATTTTGGACGTTTTGGTTGACGAGGGCACCGAAGATATCCAAAAAATGGCGGGTGCCGGCGCCGACGAAACTTTGTTCGACGGCGTATTTTCGAGCATAAAAAGCAGGGCGCCCTGGCTTATGGTTAATTTGCTTACGGCCTTTATTGCAAGCTCGGTAGTTGGGGCTTTCCAAAACGAAATTTCGCACTTGGCCTTGCTTGCGGTGTTTATGCCAATAATTGCGGGTATTGGCGGCAACACGGGCGCGCAGACTTTGGCCATTACGGTTCGCTCGCTTGCGATGGGCGAAGTTGAATTGTTCGACGCCCCAAAAGTTTGCATTACCGAGGCTTTAAAGGGCTTTTTAAACGGGCTGCTGATTGGGTTTTTCGGCGCGATAATTGCGGTAATTACAACGCATAGGTTCGATTTTGCCGCGGTGGTGTGGGTTGCAATGATTTTGAATATGACAATGGGCGGCTTTGTAGGCTGCGCAATTCCATTTGCGCTAAAAAAGTTCGGGTTAGACCCTGCCGCGGGTTCCTCTATCTTCACTACGGGCTTGACCGACTCGGGCGGTTTTCTTATCTTTTTGGGCATTGGTTCGCTGGTATTGCTTTAGGCGGTATCGGTGCATCTAAATTTTCACAATAAAAGCGTTTGGGGAGAAAGTATATCTATATGAAAAAATCCATTTTATTTTTTGCGGCGGCTTTTGCATGCGTCCAGCTTTTTGCGGCGGGCAGCCTTTACCCGAAAAACCCGAAAAACAACAGCCTATACGGCACGGCGTATGCGGGGTATCAGGGCTGGTTTAGAGCCGAGGGCGATTCTTTTGTAAAACGCGGCGGCGATTGGGACGCTTGGGGCAAACACAAGCACTCTTCGCCCGTAGACGGCTATGCGGCGTTCGACATTTGGCCGAGCATGGGTGAATACGAGGTGAAATATCCCACCCGCTTTACCAACCCCGACGGCACCGTTGCCGAAGTTTACAGCGCGCTGGACTATAGCACCGTAGACCTGCATTTTAAATGGATGCGCGACTACCACACGGGCGGGGCAATAGTGCAAAGATACTACATTTCGATAGGCCGCAAAGACAAGGACACGGTTGTAGACCACTGTTTTAAGGCGGCAAAAAAATACGGCGTTGGCGCATATTTTATGTACGACCTAACGGGTATGCCGCAGGGCAAGGTTGCCGACCGCCTTATTGGCGACTGGAAAAGCATGGCAAATTCGTATATGGCCGACAAAGACACCCCCTATTTATTCCACAACGGCAAGCCCGTTGTAATAATTTGGGGCTTGGGCTTTAACGACAGGCACTTTGCGTTTGAAACAACCGACATAGAAAGGTTTTTAGACTTCCTTAAAAACGACGAAAAGTACGGAAACTGCTACATAATTTTCGGCGTGCCGACCTTCTTTAAGGAATTAAAGCACGACTGCCACAACAAACCCCTTTTGCACGAGATGATGAAAAAATACGCCTCGGCGGTTTCGCCCTGGAATGTGGGCCGCTATGTGCGAAGCAAAAAAGACCCCGACATGCTGTCGATACGCTACTCGGGCATAAACCTAAACTACGAGCAAAAAACTTTGGAGGATATTGAGTGGTGCGAAGACAATAATTTGGACTATCTGCCGGTAATCCACCCAGGCTTTTCGTGGCACAACACAAGGCTTGTGGGCAAATACAGGGGCGTTTTCAACGAAATTCCGCGCGAAAAGGGCAAGTTTATTTGGGATATGGCCTCGCTTTCCGTCAAAGCGGGCGCAAAGGCTCTGTTTGTTGCAATGTTCGACGAAGTTAACGAATCTACCGCAATCTACAAATGCACAAACACCCCGCCCAAGCCCGAAAAATGCAAGTTTTTGGATATGGAAGGCTTGCCCGACGACTACTATTTAAAGCTTGTCGGCAATATGCCGAAAATGATTAAGGCGCAAAAACCGTTGCCGCAACCAAAACCGTAATTTTTTTGCAGATGAAATTTTATACCGCAGCTTTCATTACTTTGTTGGCGTTTTTTGCCGCTAGCCTGCGCGCGCAAGACTACAAACTTGCGGTGTCGCTGCAGCATAGAAGTATGGACTGGTGGTATTTGGCGCCCGAAAACAGCTCGCCTTTTGTGCAGAACATAAATTCGGGCTTTTGCGGCGAAAAACTCTCGCTTTTTGCGTTCGCCAAAACCGACAAAAAGGGCGCATACTCTTGCTCGTACGAAATTTCGGTTGTTCTGCCCGACAAAACATCGAAAGTTCTTGTGCAAAATTCGGAATTTTCGTACGAAAGCAAAAGCGACAATGTCTCGTATTTTCCGTTGTCGAACCAGGCCGACTTTACCGTTCCAAACCAAAAGGGCGAGTATGTTTTTGTTCTTAAAATAAAAGACAAAAACGGCAATTCAACCGAATACAAGTCGGCATTTGCAGTTGCAGATTTTTGCGCCGAAAATTTTAACATGACGCGCAGCAAGGCGATAAGGCTTATGTACGACTATTGCGCGCAGCCAAACTTGCAGGCATTGTATACCATGTTTTTGTCGCCAAAAGTTTCGATAACGCAAAAGGGGGCGCCGCTTGGGCTTAACTGGCTTTTTATGGGCTTTTTTAAAACGGCATTTTCGCAACAGCCGTTTTTATTCGAAAAACTGCAGGGCAACTTGGCAACTTTCGACGAATACCAAAAGGTAAAGGCCATAACGCTTTTGGCGGTTTCGGGCATTACGCCGAACGAAAAATTCCTTAGCGAAAACGACAAAAAGGCGGTAAATTTTATTGCAAGCTGCCCGTTCCCGGACCCATATAAAATTTTTGCCTACGAATTTGCCCCCGCCCAAATAGACTGGCTTTTCGGCGAATTTTACGCAACGGGGCGCTATAAAACATTTTTGCGCATTATGGATATGCTTAAAAATACGCAGGAGGGCGCCTATGCGGAAAGTCTTTTAAGGTCTAAAAGCAAGCCCATTACCGACGACGACAAAAAGCGCTTTGCCATAGGGGCGGGATATCTTGAATGTTTAAGGCTTGTGGCCCTTAATTTAGACAACGACTTGTTTTCGAAATACCTGTATAAGGCATTGAAAGACGGCGAGCTTGACCGCCCCGTTGCAATGCAAATTGCGGTTTTGCTTAAGACAAAGCGCGAAAACAAAAACGCCGAAAAAAACGCAAAGGTAATAGAAATAAAAAAGTAGGCTTTTGCCGCGCTTGCAGCCCGAGTTTAGGCGGGCTTTTTTTTGACGTTTTTTATAGAAAAGGCTTGAAAGGCGCACGCCAAAGGGAGATATTAGCCCCTTATGAGTGAAAAGCCTAAAATTGACATAGATTACGTTGCGCACTTGGCGCGCATAGACTTAACTGCCGAGCAAAAGGAAAAATTGTCGGGGCAGCTTCATCAAATTCTCGAATATTTCGACAAACTTTCACACATAGACGTAAGCGAAGTTAACGCAAGCGCGCACGCCCACTCGATGTACAACGTTTGGCGCAAAGACGAATGCGGCGATGTTCTTACCGTGCAGGAGGTTCTTATGAACGCTCCCGCCCAGCGCGACAACCAAATTGTAGTTCCCAAAGTTGTAGACGACGCGCAATCGTAAAATAATAAGAGGGCTTTTTTATGGAATTATACTTTAAATCGATAAGAGAATTAAGCGGTGCCCTTAACAGGGGCGAGCTTTCCGCCCAGGAATTGGCAAAGTCGGTAATAGACAGAACAAAGGCCATAGACGACAAACTGCAGGCCTTTATTTCGTACGACGAAGAATACACTTTAAACCAGGCTGCGCAGGCCGACAAGCGCCGCAAAGACGGCAAAACTTTGGGCGTGTTAGACGGTATTCCCGTTGGGCTTAAAGACAATATGGCCGACAAGAATATGCCGCTAACTTGCGCCAGCAAAATTCTGGAAAAGTTTGTTTCGCCCTACACGGGAACAGCCGTTAAAAACCTTAAAGACAGCGGCGCGGTGCTTTTCGGCAGGCTTAACTTGGACGAATTTGCCATGGGTTCTTCGTGCGAAAACAGCGCCTTTAAGAAAACCAAAAACCCGTACGACCTTTCCAGGATTCCCGGCGGCAGCAGCGGCGGTAGCGCGGCGGCGGTAGCCTCGGGCGAATGTATTTGCGCTTTGGGCAGCGACACGGGCGGCTCTATACGCCAGCCCGCCTCGCACTGCGGCGTAGTAGGCCTTAAACCCACCTACGGGCTTGTAAGCCGCTACGGCTTGGCCGCCTTTGCCTCTTCTTTAGACCAAATAGGCACATTTACCCGCTCGGTTGAAGACGCGGCATTTCTTTTAAAGGCAATAGCCTCGTATGACAGGCTCGATTCTACCAGCGTAAAGACCGAAATACCCGACTATGCGGCAAATCTTAACGCCGAATCTTTAAAGGGCAAAAAAATAGGCGTGCCCAAAGAATATTTTATGGCGGGCATAGACGGCGAAGTTTTGGCGCTTGTTAAAAACGCAATAGCCAAATGCGAAAAGGCGGGCGCGCAGCTTGTCGAAATTTCGCTGCCGCACACCGAATTGGCGATTCCCGTATACTACATTTTGGCCACGGCCGAAGCTTCGTCGAACTTGGCAAGGTACGACGGCATTCGCTACACAACCCGCGCAAAAGACGCAAAAGACATTGTAGACTTGTACTTTAAAAGCCGCGCCGAGGGCTTCGGCGAAGAGGTTATAAGAAGGATAATTTTGGGAACATTCGTTCTAAGCTCGGGCTATTACGACGCCTACTACTTTAGGGCGCAAAAAGTTCGCACCCTTATTAGGCGCGACTTTGAGGAGGCCTTTAAAACCGTAGACGCCATTATGACGCCCGTAAGCCCCACGGCGGCATTTAAGTGCGGCGAAAAAACCGCCGATCCGCTTTCGATGTATTTAAGCGACATATTTACAATCAACGTAAATTTGGCGGGGTTGCCCGCGCTTTCGGTGCCGTGCGGGTATACAAGCGAAAACCTGCCCGTTGGCCTGCATATTATAGGTAGGGCTTTCGACGAGGCAAACTTGCTTAACATTGCGTATTCTTTCGAGCAAAACTTGGCTCTTAAAAAATTAAAGCCCGTATTGTAGGAGTTTTTTTATTATGGAATTTGAAGCAGTAATAGGTTTGGAAGTTCACGTTCAACTTCATACAAAAAGCAAAATGTTTACGGCGGCTCCATACCGCTTCGGCGAAGAGCCCAACACTTTGGTAGACCCCGTTGTTTTCGCATTGCCGGGGGTTTTGCCCGTCCTTAACTTCGAGGCCATACGCAAAACCGTAAAAGTGGGTATGTTGCTTGGTTGCAAAATTCCCGAAATAACCAAGTGGGACAGAAAAAACTATTTCTACCCCGACAGCCCCAAAAACTACCAGCTTTCGCAATTCGACGAGCCTTTGTGCCTGGGCGGCGGTGTTGAAATAGAGCTGCCTTCGGGCGAAACGGGCAAAATGGGTGCGCACAGAACCGTAAAGCTTACCCGCATTCACCTTGAGGAAGACGTTGGCAAACTTACGCACTTTCATAACGACTCTTTGGTAGACTACAACAGGGCGGGCACTCCCCTTATAGAAATAGTTACCGACCCCGACATGCACACGGCCGACGAAGCCTTTGCATTCCTGACCTCGCTAAGAAACTCGCTTGTTTTTGCTGGCATTTCCGAATGCGATATGGAAAAGGGGCAAATGCGCTGCGACGCAAATATTTCAATACGCCCCGTAGGCGAAACAAAATTGGGCACAAAGGTTGAATTGAAAAACCTAAACTCGATTTCGGGTGTAAAGGCGGGCGTAGAATACGAAATTAAGCGCCAAATTAAGGCGTATAAAACGGGCGAAAGAATTGTTCAGGAAACCCGCCGCTGGGATGCCGAATTGTGCCTTACGCAGACAATGCGCGGCAAGGAAATGTCGCACGACTACCGCTATTTTCCCGATCCCGATTTGTTGCCGGTAAAAATTTCGGACGAGCTAAGAAACGAAATTGCCGCCGAATTGGTGGAACTGCCTTTCGACAGGCAGCGCCGCTATATGAAAGACTACCAGCTGCCGTATACAATAACCTCGGTTTTGTGCATAGACAAAGACTTGGTTGCCTATTTCGAAGAGGCGGTAAAATATTCTGGCAACTACCACGCCTTGGCGAACTTGCTTATAAACGACTTGTTGCGCGAAATTTCGGCCGCAAATGCCGCAGGCGAAAGCATTTCTCTTTGCACCTGCAAGATGACTCCGCAATATATGGCGCAGCTGGTAAAGCTTATCGACGACGGCGTAATTTCGAAACAAATTGCAAAGGAAGTTTTTGCCGAAACGTTTAAAAACGGCACCGCCCCCGCCGAAGTTGTAAAGGCAAAGGGGCTAACCCAAAATACCGACACAAACCAGATAGAGGCGTTTTGCCTTGAGGCAATGAAGGGCAACCAAAAGGCAATAGACCAATATAAGGCGGGCAACGAAAAGGCTATAAACGCGCTTATCGGCCCGATTATGAAATTGTCGAAGGGCAAGGCAAACCCCGCCCTTGTTTTGCAAACGCTTAAAAAGCTTATCAAGTAGGGTATGGTAAGTTCTACTTTGATGCTTGTTGCCATTGTTTTGGTGTTTGCAAGAACGCTGTTTTCGCTGTTCCTGGAAATGCTGAACATGCGCAATGTATGCACAAACGCCTTCGACGTGCCCGAAACCTACAAGGGTTTTGTAGACGCCGACTCGTACCACAAAAGCGTTGCCTATACGCTCGACAAAACGCGCTTTGCCATGATAGACGGCGTGTATTCGGCGTTGGTGCTTTGCGCATTTTTGCTTTTCGGGGCGTTCCCCGCAATTTTCGGCTTTTGCGAAAACTTGTGGGGCGCTTCGCTTTTCGGGCAGTCGCTTACGGTTATTGCGGCGTTAACGGTATATTCGCTTTTCGACATTCCGTTCGATTTGTACGAGCAGTTTGTTTTGGAGGAAAAGCACGGCTTTAATAAAATGACTTTGGGGCTTTGGGTTAAAGACCAAATAAAGTCGCTGCTGCTTTCGTTTGTAATAGGCGCGCCGCTTTTGTGGCTGTTTTTGCTGTTCTACAATTCGTTCGAAAACACCTGGTGGCTTTGGTGCTTTTTTGCAATAGTGGCTGTGCAGCTTGTAATGATAATGATATATCCGAAGCTTATTTTGCCGCTTTTCAACAAAATAACCCCATTGCCCGACGGTGTTTTAAAAGACGCCATTTTTGCCCTTGCCGACAAGTGCAACTTTAAAACCACCGCCATTCAGGTTATGGACGGCAGCCGCCGCAGCTCGCATTCGAACGCGTTTTTTACGGGGTTCGGCAAATTCAGGAGGGTTATTTTTTACGACACAATTTTAGAGCAGCTAAGCAACGAGCAAATTGTTTCGGTTTTGGCCCACGAAATAGGGCACTACAAAAAAGGGCATATTTGGTCTACAATGCTTTTAACGTTTGTCTCGATGTTTGCGGGTTTCTACATTATGGGCGTTTTGGCAAAGTGCCCGTATTTTTACGAAAGTTTCGGCTTTTCGCAAAATTCGGGATTCGGGGCGCTGCTTATATTGTTTTCCATTTTAAGCCCGCTGTTTACATTTTGGCTTACCCCCATATTCAACCAAATTTCGCGCAAGCACGAATACCAGGCCGACTCGTTTGCAAAGGCGGCCTGCGGCACGCCCGACAACCTTATAGAGGCGTTGCGCAAGCTCCACAAAAAGAACTTGGGCAACCTAACACCGCACAGGCTTTATAGCGCGTTTTACTATTCGCACCCAACCCTTATGGAAAGGGAGTATAACCTTAAAAACAATTAGCGGCATTGTTTATTTGCAATGAATTTTACAAATAAAGCCAAGCAAATTGCCCTTTCGTTTTTAAGAGAGGGCGATTTTGTTATAGACGCCACCTGCGGCAACGGGCACGACACTTTGTTTTTAAGCGACACTGTAGGCGAAAGTGGCTGCGTTTTTGCCTTTGATATACAGCAACAGGCAATGGAAAGCTCGAAGGCTTTGCTGGAAAAATCGGGCAAAACCCCGCAAAACGTGCAGTTTGTTTTAGACAGCCACGCAAACCTGAAAAGCCGCTTGCCCGAAGCCGTAAAAGGCAAAATTAATTGCGCCGTCTTTAATTTGGGCTATTTGCCGAATTCCGACAAAACCGTTATAACCGGGCCGCAAAGCACGCTAAAGGCGCTGCAAAGCTGTTTGGAGGTTAAGGCAAACCGCTTTCTGCTTTCGGTTTTGTGCTATGTAGGCCACGAGGGCGGGCAGGGCGAATACGAGGCGGTAAGGGATTTTTTTGCGCAAAATTTTGCGGAGTTTGTCGAATATAGCGACGAAAAAAATTTGCAGTCGCCAAAGCTTTTGCTCGCAAAAATGGGGCAATAGCTAAAAAAAGTGTTTAAAAATCGGAGAATGTGTGTATAGTTTCGCGCAAATATATACACATATTATGGAAAATCTTTTACAACTTATATTGCAAGGCGGCGTTTTCGACACCACAAAAATGGGGCAAATTTTGAATATGACCGAAAGGGAGGTCGACGAAGCTCTGGAAAAATTGAAGGACGAGAAAATCCTTTTGGGTTGGATTCCCGTTTTGCACCCCGACTACGAAAGCGGTTTGGTGTCGGCTGCAATAGAGCTTAAAATTTGCCCCGAAAGGGACGGCGGTTTCGACAGGCTTGCCCAGCGCATAAGCAGGTTCGAGCAGGTGGATTCGTGCTTTCTTATGAGCGGCGCGTACGACCTTCTGCTTTTTGTAAAGGCAAAAAACATAAAGGAAATTGCAAGCTTTGTCTACGAAAGGCTGGCCACAATTCACGGCGTAACTTCTACGGCAACACACTTCTTTTTAAGAACATACAAAACAATGGGGTTCATTATAGGCCAAGACCCGAACAACCCCGACAAACCCGTTGTTTCAGCCTAATTTAATTCGGAATTTTTCTATATGTGCGACAGTAAAAAATTTGTAGCCAAACACGTTGTAGGGCTTCCCAAATCGGGAATTAGAGCTTTCTTTTCGATAGCCTCTACAATGAAAGACGCAATCTCGCTCGGCATTGGCGAGCCGGATTTTGTAACTCCCTGGCACATCAGGGAGGCGGCTATTTTTGCGCTGGAAAAGGGCAAAACTTCGTATACCGACAACTTGGGGCTTAAGTCGCTAAGAAGCGAAATTTCGAAATACGTTGCAAAAAATTTCGGGGTTGAATACTGCCCCGACAACGAAATTATGGTAACAGTAGGCGCTTCCGAAGCGTTGGACGCCGCGCTGCGCGCCATAATAAACCCGCTCGACAAGGTTATGTACCACGAGCCCTGCTACGTTTCGTATGCGCCCAGCATTGTGCTTTCGCACGGTATCCCCGTTCCCGTGCGTACAAAGGCCGAAAACGCTTTTGCCCTTAGCGTAGAAGACGTAAAAAAGGCGTGGCAGCCCGGGTGCAAGGCAATAGTTATAAATTTCCCCACAAACCCGACGGGCGGCACGCTAAACCTAAAACAGGTAGAAGAGCTTGCCGCTTTTGTAGAGGAAAAAGACATGCTGGTTATAAGCGACGAAATCTATTCGGAGCTTACCTACGAAGGCCAACACAACTCTATTGCGGCGGTAAAGGCAATGAAAGACAGAACCGTTTTCATTCACGGTTTTTCGAAGGCCTTTGCTATGACGGGCTTTAGAATGGGCTATGCCTGCGGGCCCAAAGACGTGATAGACGCGATGATGAAAATACACCAATACGGTATTTTGTGCGCGTCTATAATGTCGCAGGAGGCCGCTTTGGAGGCATTGCGCAACGGCGAGGAATCGATGAAAAAAATGCGCGACGAATACCACCGCCGCCGGGACTTTATCGTGCGCCGCTTCAACGAAATGGGGCTTAAATGCAATCTGCCAAGGGGCACTTTCTACGCATTCCCGAGCATTGGTGGCCGCAAAATGTCGTCTATGGATTTCTGCACAAAAATTTTAAATTCGGCAAAGGTTGCAATAGTTCCGGGTTCGGCTTTCGGCGAATCGGGCGAGGGGTTTTTCAGGGCGAGTTTTTCGACAAGCTACGACAACCTAATTAAGGCGACCGACAGAATAGAAAAGTCGCTTGAAAATATATAGAAATTTTATGGATACAGGCAAAAGCATAGCCATTGTAGGCAGGCCGAACGTAGGCAAAAGCAGGCTCTTTAACAGGATATTAAAGCGCAGGGTTTCGATTGTTCACGACCGCCCCGGAGTAACGCGCGACATTGTTGCCGAAAAACTGCCCAACGGCACCGTGCTTATGGATACGGGCGGTCTGGGCGCAACCGAGGCGACAACCGAAAAGGTTATAGCCGAAGCTACCGACATTCAGGCCGAATTTGCGATGAATACCGCCGACATTATCCTGTTTGTGGTGGATTCGCAGGAGGGGCTTACCCCGCACGACCAGCGCATTGCCGACTCTTTAAGAAAAAGCGGCAAGCAGACCGCTTTGGTTGTAAACAAAACCGACTTGGATTCGCATAAAGACCGCAACCACGATTTCTACACTTTGGGCTTCGAAACCTTTTTCGTTTCGGCCGAGCACGGCTTGGGTATGGATTCGCTGGTTTCGTATCTCGAAAAAAACTGCGGCAGTTTCGACGTAGAGCCGCCCGCCGAGCCCATGCGCGTAAAAATTTGCGTTGCGGGCAAGCCCAATGTGGGCAAAAGCTCGATAGGCAACAGGCTGCTCGGTTCGCAAAGGCTTATTGTAAGCGATGTGGCGGGAACCACGCGCGACAGCGTAAAGTGCGACTTTTCGCATACTACAAAGCGCGGGGCGAATGTAGACTTTAGGTTTTTCGACACGGCGGGCTTGAGGGCGAAAAGGAAGATAAACACTTCGCTGGACTATTTGTCTACCGTACGCACAAAAGACGCCATAGCCAAGTGCGACGTTGTAATGCTTGTGCTGGACGCCATGACGGGCGTAACCGAGCTTGACAAAAAATTGGCGGGCGAAATTTTAGACGCGGGCGCCGCCGTAATGGTGCTTGTAAACAAGTGGGATTTGGCTGTAGACCTTTTCAAAAAGGGCAATTTGCGCGGCTATACCAGCATTAGGGATTTTAGGACAAAATTTGAAGAGGCGGTTCGCAAAGAACTTTTCTTTTTGGAGGACGCGCCCATCAGCTTTGTTTCGGCAAAGAACGACACGGGGCTTGACACCATTTTAGACGCTTCGTACGCAATGTATAAGCGCGCCTACAAAGAGCTGCCAACGGGCAGGCTAAACTCGGTTGTGCGCGACTTGGTAGATTCCGTTCCCCCGAAAATTGTGGGCGGCAAAAGATTTAAGGTGTATTATTGCCTGCAAATTTCCAACAGACCGACGCTTATAAGAATGTATTGCAACAGCTTTGCAAAGCTAGACGGCAACTACTACAAGTATATAGAAAAGAATTTGCGCAAAACCTTTTCGCTTGGCGGGGTGTCTTTAAAATTCGAATTTAAGGGCAAAGAAAGCAAAACTTTGCAGCAGCGTCTAACCGACAAGCGCGCAAAGGAAAACGGCTCTAAAAAGGGAGGCAAACAGGCGGCCCCCGTCAGGTTCGAGGCAAAAAGCGGGCTAAAGAGCAATTTGTCGAACAGGAAATTCGACGCCGCAAAAAAGCTTGCAAAAGGCAAAAAAACGGCCGCCAAAAAAGGCGCAAAAACCGCAAGAAAACGCCGATAGCTTTTGCGTATGAAAGTAGCCTTTTTCGCTTCCGACAAGATTGCGCTGCCGAGCATACAAATGCTCGAAAAACGCGGCTTGCTTGCCTGCGTTGTAAGCAACCCCGACAAGCCCAAGGGCAGGGGCAACAAACTTTCGCCGAACGATGTAAGCGCATACGCACTGGAACGCAACATAACCCTTTTTAGGCCCGAAAAAAACACCGAAAATTCGCTTGTAGAAGAGTTTAAAAAGCTAGGCGTAAATTCGATTGTTGTAATGGCGTACGGCTCTATTTTAAAGGACGCAATTATAAACTACCCCGAATTGCTTTGCCTTAATTTGCACGGTTCCATTTTGCCCGAATTTAGGGGGGCTTCGCCCATAGAAAGCGCGTTGGCCTTGCAGCGCAAAACAACGGGGGTAAGCCTTATGCGCATTGTAAAAAAGATGGACGCAGGCGCTGTTGCCGACACCGTTTTAGTGGAAATTGCAGCCTCCGATACCGCCAAAACGCTTAGGGAAAAAATGGGTATGGCAGCCGCCGAATTGCTGGAAAAAAACTTAACCGCAATAACCCGAAAAAGCCTTGTTTTTGCCGAGCAAGACGAAGGCAAGGCCACCTACACGCGCAAATTTTTTAAGGACGACTTGTATATGGATTTTTCGCTTACAGCCGCCGAAATTTGCGCAAGGATAAGGGCCTTTGGCTGCGGAATTTTCGAGTGCAATGGCGTTCCGCTAAAGGTATTGGAGGCCGATTTTTGCGAATGCGGCAATTCGGGCAGTTTGGGGCGAATTGTAGCGGAAAACAATTCGCTGAAAATTTCGGCAAAAAATTCGTATCTAATTGTGCGTACAATACAAAAACCGTGCGCAAAGGCAATGGGCATTGCCCAGTTTCTGCAGGGCTTCAAATTCGGCGAAAATTTGCGGATAACCTTTAGGCAAAGCGCCCCGATTTTAAAACAAATGTAGCCAAAAAAAAGCGCAGGCGATTAAATTTTGCCCGCGTTTTTTGTTTTCGGCCTTTTTGCGAAAGCGCGTTTAATTTGCCTGCAAATCTATGTAGTTTTCGTGCCGCAACAAATTAAACTGCGGGTACTCTTTGCAGAGAATGTCGCTCCACAAATTTTCGCAGTTTTCGCTTAAAATAAAGCGCTCGTCTACCTTCGACACATACCAGGTTTTCTGCTCTATTTCCGATGTAAGCTGGTCTTTTTCCCATGCGGCATAGCCCATAAACACGCCGGCTTTTGCGTCGGGGAAGTCCGCCAAAAACTCTTCGGCCTTTTCGGCGGTAATGCCGAAGCTAAAGTTGCACACGTTTTCGGAATTTTCGCGCCAAACAACAATGCTGAATTTGTCTTTGCTGACGGGGCCGCCCAAAAATACGGGTATGTTCGACAACGGCGAAAACTCGAATTTTGCGTCTATTTCGCCCAGCGTTTTGCCTATGGGCTTGTTTATTATAACGCCGAAAGAATTTTCTTCGTTGTCTTCAAGCAAAAGAACAACGCTTTCTTCGAAAGATATGTCGTTTAATGCGGGCGAAGCCGCCAAAAAAGACCAGGTTCTGTCGGTTTTTTCGCTTTTCATATTTGAACAATGTCTATATCGGCGTCTTTTAAAAGCTCGAACACAAGAGGATCGTTATTATAATCGTGGTGGTATTTTATAGATTTAACGCCGCTTGCCGCCAAAATTTTTGCACAGTTTATGCAGGGAAAATGCGTAATGTAGGCAACAGAGTTTTCCACGCTAATGCCCCTGCGGGCTGCGTCGCTAATGGCGTTTTGCTCGGCGTGAACCGTCGCCTGCTCGTGCCCGTCTCTTACCTTTGAGCTGTGGGGTAGCCCTGCCAAAAAGCCGTTGTAGCCCGCGGCTATAATGCGGTTTTTGTGCTCGTTGTCGCTAACTAAAACGCAGCCCACATTAAGCCTGTGGCACGACGACCTTGCCGCAACAAGTATCGCCACCGACATAAAATATTCGTCCCACGAAGGCCTGCCAAAGCCTTTTAAAAGGCCTTCAAGCTCGTCGAAAATATTGTTGTTGTTTTGCATTTTGTGAAAAAGGCAAAAGTTTGTTTATTGCTGTAATTGCGCTTGTGCCTTAAATTTTGCCGCATAGCCCATTATAACCTGCTGCAGCTTTTGCAGGTTTTTAAGCGGCAGTGTCGACAGGGCTTTAACGGTTCCCTTTAAATAGTAAACGTTGCAGTCGGCAAAAATCTCCCTGTTTTGCCCGCAAACAAGCATTCTATATTGCCCATCTAAATCGCATATAACGGGGTTTGGGGCAAACTGTTTCTTTTCCAATTTGTCCGCATAGGCCAGGGCGCTTTCCTGCGACTTTGCGTTTATAAGGGTTTTGCCCGCCAAAGTGTAGTACAAAGTGTCGGCAGTTTCGCCGTTTACCGATGTCGAAAATTTTAAAAGCGATTTTCCGTTAACCTTAATCTTTTCGGTTTTGTACGACATTTCCGGCATTTGCGGCGCATTTTGGGCGGCGGACAAATTCAGGATATTTTTAAAGTTAAGCTTGTCGGCAATAGACAGCAGTTTTTCGATGTCGTTTTCGGTTGCGTCGGTTTTTGCAAGCGATACCTGAGAATTTAAGTCGGTATACAACGCAACTTCGCCTCCGCAGTTTGTGTATTTAATCACCAAATCGGAAAGCTCTTTAAGCTGCGACTTGTCTTTTACCAGCGTAGGCAGCATTTTTTCGACAAATATGGAGCCGAAATACTCGTTTAGCTTTGCGTCGTTTTTGCCGAAGGCCAGTATGTAAAATTCGCAATCTTCAAAATAGCGGCAATACTCTACAGAGCTTTTTCTTTTCGGTTTGTCTAAAATGGCCGCCAATTTAGAATTTTTGTTTGTGTTGCATATAAAGTTTAAAGTTGCGTTTTCGGGAGAAACGTCGAATTGCATGCAAACATTTTCAAAGTCGGCAAAAAGCAGCGAAAAAGAATTTAAAAAGTCGGGATTTAGATAAAGCGTTTGCATATTTTCCCAAATGCCGTTTGTCAATTCCGACATCTCGAAAGTACATTCTCCCAAAAAGCCCGTTTTTTTGCCCGCCAATTCGGCAAGTTCGGCGGCTATTTCGGGAGAAACCGGCTTTTGGCTTAGCGACAAAATCGTGTAGCCGTTTATGTTGTCGAAGCGCGGGAAGTTTGTGCCCTGCGCTTTCGACATATCCGACAAAAGTTTAAGGGCCGCGCAAAAGCGCGAATTTTTTTCGGCCTTAACCGAAATATAGGTGTCTACGGCGCCCTTGTTTTGGTAAAAGCCTATTACCACGTTTTTCGAAAGGTCTATGCCGTCGAAATCGGGATAGCCGAACATTGCAAGCTGCGTGGCAAGCATAAGCTCGGTATTTTGATAGTCGTCGGGCGAAAGCGTCTTTACCACCGAAAGGATTTTTTGTGAAAACGTTTTCGGGTTTTCAAGCGAAACGACCGCAAAAGGTTTAGCGATTAACAAGTTTGCCGCCGCAAACAACATAAAAAGCGGCAAAAAAAAGCGTTTGGCGATTTTCATACACGCTCAAGCTAGGCTTATTTTCTGCATTTGTAAAGCAATTTTATCTTAAAAAAAATGCTTGAAAGTAGGCAATCTTTGATTGAAAATGCCGACTTATTTTTATGACTAAGGTTGTTCAGCAAAATTTCGACGTATCGAGCGGAACGGGCTTTATATATTCAAAGCTCGACGCATTGGTAAACTGGGTACGTTCCAATTCAATTTGGCCGCAGCCCATGGGCTTGGCTTGTTGCGCCATAGAACTTATGGGAGCTGCAGATTCCCGTTTCGACATTGGCCGTTTCGGTATGGAGGTTATGAGATTTTCGCCGCGTCAGGCCGATTGCATGATTGTTTCGGGCACGGTAACCTACAAAATGGCGGGCTCGGTAAAGAGGGTTTACGACCAAATGGCGGCTCCCAAATGGGTTATTGCAATGGGAGCTTGCGCATGCTCTGGCGGTATGTTCAGAACCTACTCGACATTGCAGGGTGTAGACAAAATCATTCCCGTAGACATTTATTTGGCGGGCTGTCCGTCCCGCCCCGAAGCGTTGCTAGACGCCTTGGTAAGTTTGCAAAAGAAAATTAGAACAACCCACGGTGCGGTTGATTTGTTTAAGGCCAGATAGTTATGAAAACCGAAGATATATTGGCGGCAATGCCCGATTTAAGCGAATATACGACGCAAGACGGCATAAAGTCTTTTACATGCCCCGCCGAAAAGCTTGCCGAATACGCCCAAAAATTGCGCGATTCGTTTTCGTTTGAAACCCTTAGCGATTTGGCTTCGTTGGACAACGGGGCGAATTTAACCGAAAACAGGTTTTCGGTTGTGTGCGTTTTCCTTTCGCATGCGAACAGGGAATATTTAAGGCTTAAAAGCACAAGCGCCAACGGCAAATTCCCCAGCCTTACGGGTGTTTACAAGTCTGCAAACTGGCAGGAGCGCGAGGCTTTCGATATGATGGGCATTGTTTTTGACGGCCACCCGAACCTGAAAAGAATACTTATGTGGGACGCGTATCCGTGGCACCCGCTGCAAAAAGACTTTCCGTTGGCCGGCAGGGAAGCTCCCTTGCCCGAATCTTTTGAAGGCAACGAAACGGCAACAACCATAACCCCCGCCCCGTGGGTGGGAGGGCCTTTCCATTCCAGCTGCGGCGAGCACTTTACCGCCGACAGAGAACCGCGAAGCCGCCAATAGGAGTATTTTTATTATGAGCGAAAAGAATTTTCCCGCCGAAAGACTCGGCGACAAGATGGTGATAAACGTCGGGCCTTCGCACCCGACAACGCACGGCGTTTTAAGGCTTGTGCTTGAACTCGACGGCGACGAAATTACCGCATGCGAGCCCGTTATAGGGCAGTTGCACAGAGGTATGGAAAAGGTTGCCGAAAACCTTACCTACAACCAGTTTGTTCCCTACACCGACAGAATGGACTATTTGGCGTCTATATGCAACAACGTTGCCTACGCTTTGTGTGTGGAAAAGCTTGCCGGCGTTGAAGTTCCCGACAGGTGCAAGGCCATAAGGGTTATAGCCTGCGAGCTTTCGAGAATTTCGAGCCACTTGGTGGGCTTGGCCGCCTATTCGCTGGACGTTGGCGCTACAACGGCGTTTATGTACTGCTACACGCAGAGGGAAAAGATTTACACTTTAATTGAAGGGCTAACGGGCGCAAGGCTTACAACTTCGTTTACGAGAATAGGCGGGCTTTCGCGAGATATTCCCGACGGCTGGCTGGGAGCTGTAAGCGACTTTGCGACGCAGTTCATTTCGTTTATGGACGAGTTCGACGCCCTGATGACCCGCAACCGCATTTTCATAGAAAGAACGGCGGGCATAGGCATAATAAGCGCAAAAACGGCGATGTCGTACAACCTTACGGGCCCCAACCTAAGGGGCAGCGGCGTAGATACCGATATGCGAAAGGTTTTCCCCTATTCGGGCTACGAAAACTACGAATTCGAAATTCCCGTAGGCTCGAAGGGCGACTGCTACGACAGGTGGCTTGTCCGCATGGAGGAAATGCGCCAGAGCATAAAAATCATACGCCAGGCAATCGAAAAAATGCCGCAAGGCGCATGGCATATAGACGACACGAAAATATATCTGCCCTCCAAAAAAGACGTTATGACGCAGATTTCGTGCCTTATTCAGGACTTTACCGTTACAACACAAGGCCCCTACATAAGGGAGGGCGAAGCCTATTTCCAGGCCGAAAACCCCAAGGGCAATTTGGGCTTTTACGTTGTTTCGAAAGGCGGCGGCGTTCCCTACCGCGTTAAGGTTGAATCGCCCTCGTTTGCAAGCCTAAGCATTTTGCCCGAACTATTGCCAGGGCACATGCTTACCGACATAACGGCAATTCTCGGTTCGCTCGACTTTGTTTTGGGCGAGTGCGACAGATAATTTATTGAGAGGTTTTATAGATTATGCAAATAACTCCCGAAATCGATAAAAGAGCCGACGAGATTATTGCCGAATATCCGAAAAAGAAATCGGCGGCAATGATGCTTATGCACCTAATGCAGGAAACTTTCGGCTTTTTCGACGACGACGCCATTAAGTATATCGCGGGCAAGCTTTCGATAGAGCCCGTTGAAGTTTACGGAATGATGTCGTTTTACCCGATGTTTACAAAGGAAAAACCCGCCAGAATACACATTAAAGTGTGCAGGACTCTTTCGTGCGCGCTTGCGGGCTCGATAAATTTGGCCGACGCAATCTCAAAAGAGCTGGATATGCCGATAAATTCCACAAAGGGCATCTACACTTTGGAGTTTGTGGAATGTTTGGGCAACTGCGTAAAAGCTCCAAACGTTCAGGTAAACGACAAGCTTTTCGACTCGATAACTCCAGACAAAGTCGGCAAGTTTTTAGAGCAGATAAAGGCTATGGACGAATCGGGCGAGCTTAAACCCGCCACAATGCACGACGCCCCGCAGGGCTCGGGCGACTTTAACAACCCCGCATATAAAGGATAATTTGTTATGGCCGAAAACAGAATAATCTACAAACACATAGGCCTTGAAGGTTGGAATACCTCCATTGACAAATACGAATCGGACGGCGGCTATGCAACGTTAAAGCAAACCGTAACGCGCGACAAAGCCGAGCTTTGCGCCGAAATGGAAAAGTCGAAACTAAGGGGGCGCGGCGGCGCGGGCTTCCCCATCGGTATGAAATGGAAGTTTCTCGACAGAAAAAGCGGCAAGCCCATTTACCTTATCTGCAATTCCGACGAATCCGAACCTGGAACCTGCAAAGACCGCAAGATAGTATACGAAGACCCCCACCAGTTGGTAGAGGCCATAATGTGTACCGCCTATGCAATAAACGCCGAGCACGCCTTCATATATATCAGGGGCGAGTATATAAACGGCTACAGAATTTTGCAGCAGGCAATTAAAGAGGCAAAAGCAAAGGGCTATGTAGGCAAAAATGTTTGCGGCAGCCAATATTCGTGCGACATTACCGTTGTAAGGGGCGGCGGCTGCTACGTTTGCGGCGAAGAAACCGGCCTTATTTCGTCTTTGGCGGGCGGCAGGGGTTATCCCAGAATCAAGCCCCCGTATTTCCCCGCGGTTATGGGCTTGTACGACTGCCCGACTGTTGTAAACAATGTCGAGTCGCTTTGCTGGGTTCCGAACGTATTTAGAATGGGCGGCGAAGCCGTTTCCAAAATAGGTTCGCCGCTAGACCCGGGCACCCACATTTGGGGCGTAAGCGGCCAGGTACAAAACCCCGGGCGCTACGAAATTACCACGGGCTCTATGACTTTGGGCGAACTTTTGTACGACGTATGCAAAGGCCCGCTTCCGGGGCGTTCGTTTAAGGCCATTATCCCCGGCGGTTCTTCAATGAAAATCCTTAAGTGGGGCGAAAAGATTTCGATTAAAGACGCCGACGGCAACGTAAAGGAAATCACCCCAGAAAACATAAAGCTCGACGCACAGTCGTTTATGGCCTGCGGTACGGCAATAGGTTCGTGCGGCATTATAGTTATGGACAATACCGTTGATATGCCCGAAGCTTTGGCAAACCTTAACGCCTTTTACGCGCACGAATCGTGCGGGCAGTGCACACCGTGCCGCGAAGGTTCGCTGTGGATTTCGCGCATAACAAAAAGAATTTGCGCCGGCCACGGCCGCAGGGGCGACCCAGATTTGCTGTTGTCTATTGCCGGCAACATTTGCGGCAGAACCATTTGCGCCCACGGCGAATCCGTTGCATGGCCCGTTCAAAGCCATGTCGGCAAATTTAAGGACGAATACGAGGCCAAAATTGAACGCCAGCTTAAAGAGGGCACAATGGCCAGACTCGACAATAACTCGTACAAACTGATTTAACACAATGGCAAGCGACAATGTTTTAATTAACGTAAACGGAAAAGAATACGAAGTTGCGGCAGGTCAGAACGTGATAGACGCGTGCGCTTCGCTGGGCATAGAAATTCCGCATTTTTGCTACCACCCCAAGCTTTCGTTGGCGGGGTCGTGCAGAATGTGCCTTATACAAATAGGCATGCCCGCCGTAGACAGGCAGACAAGGGAAATTATCCACAACGAAGACGGTTCTATAAAAATAGCGTGGATGCCGAAGCCCGCCATAGCGTGCGGCACAAAGGTTTGCCAAAACCTGCATGTTATAACCGACAGCGACGTGGTAAAAAGCTGCAGGCAGGGTGCTTTGGATTTCCTTTTGGCAAACCACCCGCTAGACTGCCCCATATGCGACGCCGCGGGCGAATGCAAGCTTCAGGAATACTGCAACGCCTATGCAAAGACAAGCAGCCGCTATTTTGAAGAAAAGAACGTAAAGCCCAAAAAGACGAACATTGCCGGCAAGATATATCTCGACAACGAACGCTGCGTTTTGTGCTCTAGATGTATACGCATTTGCCGCGAAATTTTGGGCAAAGACTATTTGTCGTTTACAAAGCGCGGCAGCAAAACTTGCGTGGCGGCTTTAAACCCCGAAAGTATCGACAACAACTACATAATGAATGTTGTAGACAACTGTCCGGTTGGGGCGCTTACAAGCATAGATTTCCGCTTTAAAATGAGGCCCTGGTTCTTAAAGGTTTCAAATTCCGTTTCCGCCGAAAGCAGCGCGGGCACAAACATAAAGGTTTGGTCGCGCGAAAACGTAATCTACAGAATAACCCCGCGCCGCAACGACGACGTAAACGATATGTGGATGTCGGACTCGGGCAGGTTTGAGTATAAGAAAACCGACGCAAAGTTCAGGCTTTCGTGCGCGAATTTAGACGGTTCTGACTGCGAATCGCAATACGCTTTAAACAGAATTTGCGAAATCGTAAAGCTTGGCAAGTGCGCGATTGTTGCAAGCGCCCGCCAAACTTTTGAAGAGCAGTTTTTAGTTTCGAAATTGGCGAAAGAGGGCAAATTCGATGTCTACGTTCCTGCCCATCTCGGCGAAGACGACCATTTCCTTGTTTCGGCCGACAGAACCCCGAATATGCGCGGCGCGTTTGTAAGCGGTTTGGTAAAAGAATATCCGAAAACCGACTTGCTTGCCCTGCGCGAAAAGGTATTGGCCGGCGAAATTACGTCTATCTTAAGCTTCGACGAAGACCTCTTGGCTTTGGGCTTTTCGCAAAAAGACCTAAAGAGCGTAAATGTAATCTACTGCGGCACCGTTAAAAACGAGCTTTCGTCTTTGGCGAAAATCACGCTGCCCATTGCAAACGAATTCGAAAAGGCCGGCAGCTACATAAACCGCCAGTGGCGCATACAAAAGTTCGACTCGGTTATAGAGCCGAAAGCTTCGGTATGCAATTCCATTTCGGTTGTTTCGGCTTTGATTCAGGCGGTAAGCGGCGAAAACTTCGCCGACATTACCCTTGCCGACGCCAGAAGGCTTATTAAAGACGAGCTTGGTATAGACTTAAATTCGGTAGGCGAAAACGGAATGTTGCTGGACGGCACGAAGTTTGCGTCGGTAAAATTCCCCGAAGAAAGGGCTTTGCACTACGATGTATAACATTATTTCAACAATCAATCCGTGCGTATCGGCGTCGTGCGCCGACATTCTGCTAAAAGTTGTGCTTATGGTGGTATTCGGTTTTTGCGCCATAGGCTTAATTATGGGCTTTGCCGCCCTTAGCGTTGTTGCCGAAAGAAAGGTTGCAGGCTTTATTCAGGGCAGATACGGACCCAACAGAACGCTTATTATTTGGGTAGAGGCAATCCCCTTTGTAGGGCCCGCCCTGCGCAAAATGGGCTTGACACAGCTGGCGGCCGACGGCCTTAAATTCCTCTTTAAGGAAGAGCCGCTGCCCAGCCACGTCAATAAATTTTGGTATGTTTTAGCCCCCGTAATGGCTCTTTCGCCCGTGCTTATTGTGGCAAGCGTTGTGCCTTTCGGCATTTTGTGGCTAAACGGGCAGGCGTTGCCGCTTTCGCCTTCGAATGTAAACGCAAGCCTGATATTTGCGCTGGCGTTTGGTTCGCTTGGCGTTTTCGGGCCCATAATGGCGGGGTGGTCGTCTAACAACAAGTTTTCGCAGCAGGGCGCAATAAGGGCGGCCTCGCAGATGATTAGCTACGAACTGCTTTTCGGTTTGGCCGTTTTGCCCGTTATTATGACGGCGGCCTCTTCGGTGAAAAACCCCCTAAGCCTTTTCGATTTGGGCTTGTACCAATCGGGCAACTGGTGGTTTATACTTACGCACCCGGTTTCCGCCGCAATTTACCTTACGGCGCTTTTTGCCGAAACAAACCGCCTGCCTTTCGATATGGCCGAAAGCGAAACCGACCTAGTTAGCGGCTACCACACCGAATACGGCAGCTTTAAGTTCGGTTTGTTCTTTGTGGGCGAGTACGGGCATATGGCTTTGGGTTCGGCATTGTTTGCGGTGCTGTTTTTGGGCGGTTGGAACCCCCTGCCAGGTTTGGAATGGCCCGAATCTTGGGGCTGGATTTCGTCGGTGCTTTCGCTTCTTACTATGGTTGTAAAAATGGCGGCGATGATTTTCTTCTTCCTGTGGGTAAGGTGGTCTATGCCGCGCTTTAGGTACGACCAAGTTATGAATTTAAGCTGGGCAAAACTTATGCCCTTGGCCTTGTTGAATTTGATTTTTTACATAATTTTATTGGGACTTTAAAAAAATGGCTATGATTGTTGACAGAAGAAAGATGTCTTTTTGGGAGCGGACCTACCTGCCGCAAACAATAGGCGGTCTTATCATAACAATGAAAAATATGTTCAGGAAGAAGGTAACGCTTTCGTATCCCGAACAAAGGTCGGCTTTGCCGAAAAACTACAGGGGTGCCCCCACTTTGGTAAAAGACCCCGACGGCAGGCAAAAGTGCGTGGCGTGCCAAATGTGCGAATTTGTATGCCCGCCCAAAGCCATAAGGGTTACTCCCTCGGAAATTCCCTCCGACAGCCCCTATGCCTTTATTCAAAAGCAGCCCAAAGAATTTAAAATAGACATGCTGCGCTGCATATTTTGCGGCTTGTGCCAGGAGGTATGCCCCGAAAGCGCAATAGTTTTGCAAAACGAGTATTCTTTGAATTTCCCCGACAGAAACTCGGCGGTAAGAAACAAGGCGGCTTTGTACGAAGCGGGCGGCGTTTTGCCCGATCCGATAATGAAGTGGGAAAAGGTAAGAAAAGCCAAAGAAAACGCCGAAAAGGAGGCGCACTAATATGGAATCGCTATTGTTTTACGTTTTTTCGGCTCTGTGCATAGGCGGCGCGTTGGGCGTTTTGTTTGTAAACGGCTATGTGAACGCCGCAATGTCTATGCTGTGCTCCATGCTGGGTTTTGCGGGGCTGGCTTTCCTGGAAAAGTCGTATTTGTTGGCTTTGCTTATAATAATGGTATATGCGGGGGCTGTAATGGTATTGTTCCTGTTTGCCGTTTTAATGATGGGCGCCGACGATTCTAGAACAACACCACCTGCTACAAAGCTTAAAATATCCATATTGTGGCTTTTGGCGTGCGCCTTGTTCGGCTATTTTGCGCCGCAGGCCGCCGAATTTTACGCCGCAACGCCAACCGGCATTGTTGCGTCGAAAGAGATGGCGGCTTTGATGTTCACAAAATACGCCTTGCATGTAGAGGTTATAGGCGTGTTGCTTTTGGCGGCAATGACGGCCGTTATTGTAATAGCCAAAGACGACAGGAAACTTTCTCAAAAAAGGGAGGGGCTGTAATTTATGGAAAACGCTGTTTTGGAATACAACCAATTTGTGTTGCCCGCCTTAATGCTTTTTGCTTCGGGGCTTATCGGTGCAATGTTTAAAAAGAACCTTGTTGTTGTTTTTATGTGCATAGAAATGATGTTGTGCGCGGCGGCCTTGCTGGCCATGTCGTTTTCGGCGCAATATGCGCATGCCGACGGCTGGGTTTTTGCGTTGTTGATTTTGGCGGTTGGTGCCTGCGAAGTTGCGGTTGCCCTTGCCGTGATTATACAAAGATTTAAACTTAAACAACAGCCCTTTACAGACGAGCTGAATTCGAAAAGAGAGTAGCTTTTATGAATATTTTTAACCCGCAGTACAGTTTGGCGTTTATACTGCTTTGCCCGCTGGTTTCGGCGGTAGTGTGCGCCTTGTTTTTCAGAAAGGGCCGTTGGGCGGCTCCCGCAATTTCGTGCGTGTCGGCCTTCCTTTGCATGCTTGTTTCGCTATTTGCCATATGCAATGCAAAAACGGTAGACTTTTTCCTTACAAAAACCCAATACGACATATTCAGCCTGGGCTCGTTCAGCGTTCCCATATCGTTTTGCTTTAACGATACGGCAATGAATATGATGTTTGTTGTAAGCTTTGTCGGATTTTTAATCCACATATTCAGCTTGGGCTATATGGACGACGACAAGGCCCGCGGCAGATTCTTTACGGGATTGAGCTTTTTTATGTTCTCGATGACGGGCATTGTGCTTTCGGGCAATTTGCTTATGATGTTCATATTTTGGGAATTTGTAGGCTTTAGCTCGTATTCTTTGATTGCCCACTACAGCGACACGGTTGTTGCAATGAAAGCGTCTAAAAAGGCCTTTATTGCCAACAGGGTGGGCGACTTCGGCTTTTTGCTGGGCATAATTTGGTGTTGGTACAATTTCGGCACAACAAGTTTCGACGCCCTTGGCCAAATTTTAACGGCCGACCCAAGCAAGGCAATTACGGGCATAGGTTTGCTTTTAATGTGCGGCTTTTTGGGCAAAAGCGCGCAGTTCCCCCTGCAGGTTTGGCTTACCGACGCCATGGCGGGGCCAACCCCCGTTTCGGCCCTGATACACGCGGCAACAATGGTTGCAGCCGGCATATATATGATGGCAAAATTGGGCCTGTGCGGAATGCTTACAAACACCGTGCTGGACACCGTTTTGGTTTTGGCAACATTTATGGCGTTCTTTGCGGGCATTTGGGCTTTGGGTCAAAAAGACATAAAAAAGACTTTGGCGTATTCTACGCTTTCGCACTTGGGGCTTATGGCAATGGCAATAGGCTTGGGCTGCTACGGCGTTGCAATGCTGCACTTAACAATGCACGCATTCTTTAAGGCGGCGTTGTTCCTTTGCGCGGGTTCCATAATACACGCATGCCACCACGAGCAGGATATGTTTAAGATGGGAGGTCTTTTTAAGAGAATGCCGCTTACAAGTTTAACCGCAATTTTGGCTACGTTGTCGATTATAGCCATTCCTTTCTTTGCGGGCTACTACAGTAAAGACACTATCATAAACGCATTCTATGTAAGGGTGCTAAATTCGCAAAACGCGTTTAATTTAACATTCTTTGTGTTGGCGTTCCTGGGCGTATGCCTAACTTCGGTATATATGGGCAGGCTTTGTCTGCTTACGTTCTTCGGCAAAAGCCGTTCGCAAAAGGCCGAAAACGCGAGGGAAAGTTCGCTATTTATGGTTTTGCCGCTTTTGGTTTTGGCTGTATACTCGGTTGCCGGTGCCTATGGCATTGCCTACGGCAAATTCTCGCTAATGCCTCAAAACGCCATAGACTTTATAAGCAAGGCGTATTTGCAACAGCGCGAAACTTTTGAATCTCTAAGCCAAGTACACACTTTTGAATGGATTACGCTTGTGTGCACAATAGTTGGCCTTGCAGTTTCGTATGTTTTATACGGCAAGGGCAAAGATACCCTTTACGAAAAGACACCGTGGTTGTACAGGCAAATAGAAATGCACGGCTATTTCGATATTGTTTACGACTACTACATTACAAAGGTGCAACAGCGCATTGCCGAATTGCTCAACATTTTAGACCTGCTGCTTATAGAGGGCCTTATAGTTAGGGGCAGTGCGGGAATTTTGGCACTGATTGCCTATCCCGTTAAGAAACTGTATTTGGCGCAGTGCAGTGCCAATATTTGGTGGATACTTGCAGGTATTGCATTAATCTTCGGAATTTTGATTTACTAATATGAACTACTCGATTTTACTTACAACTTCGGTTGCAGCTCCCGTATTGGCGTTGTTGGCAATGCTGCTTTGGCCTACAATGCCCAAGCGCGCGGCAAAAGGCGCTGCTTTGCTGGCAAGCGGCTATGCAATGGTTTCGGCCGCAATATTGTGGTATGCGTACTACACGCAGTCGCTAAAGGGCTTTGCGTTTACTTCGTACGAATTTAGCACCGAAAAACTTCCCTTGCCCGTTTTCGGGCTTAACGGCATAAGTTGCATTATGTTTGCAATGGCCTCGATTGTCGGTTTTGCGGCGGTTTTGGGCACAAAAACCGACATGGTTAAAAACTATAAGTCGTATATGGCTTTGATTATGGCGGCTCTTTGCGGCCTGCTTGGAATGTTTGCAAGCATGAACATGCTTTTTGCATATATATTCCACGAATTTGCAATGGTGCCGACTTTCCTTGCAACGGTTTACTGGGGTAGCGAAGGGCGCCGCAGCGCGGCAATGCAAATGGCCATATACCTTACTTTGGGCGCGTTGATTTCGCTTGTTGGCATTGTGGCTTTGTTCCAGTTTTCGGGTGCGCAAAGCTTTAATATTGGCGACTTGATTTCGGCAAGCACGGCGCAGCTTGCAAACGCAAAAGAGGCTTCGGGCCTTGTGTTCTCGCTTTGCGTTGTAGGTTTCGGAATTTTGATTTCGGTTTTCCCGTTCCATTCGTGGGCGTTTAAGGGATATACGGCCGCTCCCACCGCGTTTTCGATGATGCACGCGGGCGTGCTTAAGAAATTCGGCTTTTACATGCTGTTGCAGTTGGTTATTCCCGCGTTGCCGTGGGCTGCCAACGAATATATGGGCTATGTGGCCTTGGCGGCGTTGTTCAACGTTGTTTTGATTGGCGTTTTAACAATGGCTCAGGGCGACCTTAAAATGATGTTCTCGTATTCGAGCGTTTCGCACATAGGTATGTGCATGCTTGGGTTGTCTACATTAAGCGTGCTTGGCGCAGGAGCCGCCGCATTGTTTGCTTTCGGCCACGGCCTTAGCATTGCGCTTTTGTTCTACATTTCGAACATAATAATAAACAAGGCAAAAACGTCGGATATGGACGATATGGGCGGGCTTATTTCAAAAGCGCCCGTATTGTGCGCGTTTTTCCTTGCAGCAGTTTTGGCGGGCATAGGCTTGCCAGGCTTTGCAAATTTCTGGGGCGAACTCGGCGTATTTGCCGCGTTGTTCGGCTACAACCAAATCTACTGCGCAATAGCGGCTTTGGGTTTGATTATTTCGGCAATCTACGGCTTAAGGGCCGTTGCAAGGGTTTTCTTTGGCCCCGCAAAACCGCAATACAACGGCATAACCGACATTTCCGCCCTCGAAAAGCTGCCCGCCATAGTTTTATTGCTGGCCCTGCTTTTTGTGGGATTTTTCCCGAAATCGGTTACAACGCTGTTAAGCTCGGATTTGTCCCAAACTTCGGTTTTTCAACAAAACATAAAGTAATATTATGAATTTAAGCATTTTTAAAGATATGGCTCCCTCTTGCGGAGATTTTATTTCGGTGTTGCCCGAATTTTCGCTGGCGGTATTTGCGGCGTTGCTGCTTATTGTTTCGGCGGTATTTTCGCAGAAAAGATGCGCAAAAATTTCGATATTGGCGGTGCTTGCAACAATAGTTTCGCTTGTATTGGCGTTTTTCTTTGCCGACGAAGTCGGCGAAAGGCCTTTTGGCGGCATGATTTCGGCATACGGAGCCTTTACGTATTTTGCGTATTTGTGCGCCATTTTAACGGGCGTTTTGGCGGTAAGATATTTGTCGAAAAACCCGACAAACCATAAAAGCGAGTATGTTCCGGTTTTGATGATTGCGTCGGCCGCAATTTCGCTTTTGTCGCGCGCCGAAAATTTTGTATTTTTGTTTGTAGCCCTCGAATGTTTTAGCATTTGCATGTACGCCCTCGTTTCGTGGAGCAGGAAGTCGGTTGCATGCCTAGACGGCTCCGTAAAATATATGATTATAAGCGGTGTAAGCTCGGCGATTCTGCTTTTGGGCATTGTGTTTATATACGGGGCAAGCCTAAACAAATTCAACGGCGGCGACTTGTTGTTTTTCGACAATATCCGCCTGGGGCTTTCGTCGAAACTGTTTTGCGCGGGGCTCGTTTTGGTATTTTCGGGGTTGCTCTTTAAATTGGCGGCTTTCCCGTTCCAGTTTTGGGTTGGCGATGTTTATCAGGCCGCTCCCGCGCCCACCAGCGCATTTTTGGCGGTTGCCTCGAAAGCGGTTGCAATATTTATGGTTGTAAAGCTTTGCGTTGCGGGGCATTTCGGATCGCACAACGTGCTTGTTGCAGTTTCGGTTATAGCTTCGCTTACCATTTTGGCGGGCAACATTCCCGCGGTTTTGCAAACCCGCACAAAAAGGCTTATGGCTCTTTCGGGCGTGGCAAATGCAGGCTACCTTATGCTTTTGGCGGCCGCGGCCGTTGTAAAGCCCGAAAACTGCGATATGATAATGGTTGTAATGTTCTTTTATTTAGTAGCTTACGCCTTTGCAACATATTCGCTTTTCGGCATAATAAATATGTCGAACACCGCGGAAGACTCGCTTCAGAATTTTGAGGACTACCGCGGCCTGTTTAAAAAAGACAAAATTACAACATCGGCTTTGGTTGTAGCTTTGGCCTCTTTGGCCGGCATACCGCCAACGGCAGGGTTCTTCGGCAAGGTTTTGATTATTGTGGTTGCCTGGGGAGCGGGGCTATACATTCCCGTGGCGGTTATGATATTCGGTTCGGTAGTTTCCATTTACTACTATTTTGCATGGATGAGAATAGGCTTTGCAAAGTCGTACGACAATGCCCAAAACTTTAAGTTTACAAAGGGTTCGGCCTTGTTGCTTACCGTTTTAACGGGCGCTACTTTGGTGTTCGGCTTTGTTTCGATATATTTCTACTAAGCCCCGTTAAATGCTTGAGATTCTGAAAACCGTTCAAGCCGAGCTTCTTCGCCTAAAAGGCGAGGGAGTAGACTCGGTTTCGGTAGACGACGAATCTATGGCAATTTTAAGGAAACTCATTGCAAAAAATTCGGCGCAAGCCCCCAAAAGCGCAAAAAACGAGTATGTAGAGGAGGTTCATTTTGCGCAGAATGTGGATTTGGGCCAAGCCGTTTCAACCGAAAAACCAGTGAAAGTGAAAACAGTAAAAGACTTTAACATAAAGCCCATTCCGTCGCCTACGCCTTTCGAAGTTAAGGGCAACACAAAGGCCGAAAAGTGGGAGTGCCTGAAAAACATTGTGCTAAACGACAAGGTTTGCCTGGAGCACGTGCACGAGGGCAAAAATCTGGTTTTCGGCGTTGGGTCTATAGATTCTCCCGTATTTTTCTGCGGCGAAGCCCCCGGGGCCGACGAAGAAACGCAGGGCGAGCCTTTTGTAGGCAGGGCGGGGCAGCTGCTTACTAAAATAATAAAGGCAATGGGGCTGGACCGCAAAGACGTTTACATTGGCAATATAATGAATTGGCGCCCCGAGTTGCCCACTCTTACGGGCAACAGACCCCCCGACGAAGTTGAAATGGCCTATTGCCTGCCGTTTTTAAAGGCGCAAATAGAAATTGTAAACCCCAAGGTTATTGTGGCATTGGGCAAAACCGCGGCCGTTGGGCTATTGGGGGCAAATAATGTAAAAAGTTTGGGGGCAGTTCGCGGCAGGTGGCATAATTATATGGACAGAAAGTTGATGATTACCTACCACCCGTCGTATCTATTGCAATATGCAACACCCAAAACAAAGCGCACCGTTTGGGAGGATATGATGCTTGTTATGGAAGAGCTGGGCATACCGATTTCCGAAAAACAGCGCGGGTATTTCCTGTAAAAATTTCCGCATTTAGATTTGCACATTGCATAAAACGCAAAAATCCGACCCTAAATATTTTTTGGCCGGATTTTATTTTTTAGAATTTTGCCCAATGGCTTTTTACCTTTTTGGGAACAGCTTTTGCAGCGTGTTTTTTAATTCCGCCGTGGGAACGGGCAGGCCCTTTTTGTTTACAACAACGTGCCTGCGGCATTTGCGCGTAAGTTCGTTTGGGTTGTACTCCACAATTTCGCAGTCGCCCTCGCGTGCGCCGGCGCGCGGGTTTTTTATCGGCGAAAACTTTATGGGCATTCCAAACCATGTAAAGTAAATGTCCCAGCCGTATTCGGTGCTTTTTGCGTCGGCCAATTCGGGGTACATGCGCACAAAGTCAGGCGTTTGTTTGGTATACAGCCTAAGCACAAAGGCGGTGGGGATTTTTTGTATCAACGCCTTCATAGAGGTAAGCTTGCCGCTTTTTACCGTTTCGAAGAAATACATGGGGTCGAAGCCCGTAAGGTTTATGCCGTTGTAGTTGCCGTAAAAATTCTTTTGCTTGTAGTTTTGCTTTGCATACCACGATTCGAAATGCTGCGACATTAGTACTCCGATTTCGAAATGCAAATGCGCGCGGCTTACGGGAATTGAATAGGAGGCCGTATGCCCCATTATGCCAAGCGTAGCCCCCGCCTTTACGGCCATGCCAACCCTTATGGATTCGTCTATGCTGAAAAGGTGGGCGTATAGGGTGTATACGGGAACGTCGAGCATATCGTGCACAAGCACCACATACTTGCCGTAGCCGCTGTTGCCCGCAATTTTGTTTACAAGCACAACCCTGCCGTCTATGGCGGCATAAATTTCGTCTTTTGGCGCGCCTTTTTTGCCGCGGCTTACGGGCTTAATATCTATGCCCTCGTGGAATTTGTAGCCGTTGCTGCGAACGTCGCCGAAAAGCCCGCTGGTTGGAATGCCCGAAGCCGTCGGCTGAATGAACTTTTCTATGGGCTCGCCGTTTTGGAATTCCGTTGAGGGCGTAGGCCAAACAATATCGACGCCCCATAGCAGACGCGTCGAAATTGCCAATAGCGATAAAAATGCCGAAACAAATTTTACCATAAACTGTCTCTTATAACCCTCATTCTCCTAATGGATTCGCTCCATTGTTCCATTTGCTCGGCAAGCTTTTCGTTGTTTTCTATGTCCGCTTCGGGAATCATAAACAGCATGCCGTCGGAAATTGTAGTGTCTATCTTGCGCGAGGCTATAACCTTGTCGTTGTCTTTAAGCACTATAATTGCGCCGATGTTGGCCGCCGTAGCCGCCAAAAGCCTGTTTTTGCCAACTTGGGTAAAGGTAAAATAATAGCCCAAAATAGAGCCGCCCGTTTCAAGCTTAACTTCGGCCAATTCGACTTTTTCAAGCTCGTTTATGCTTGTAAAATGGTTCTTTTGCAATGTGCACTTTATTTTGCTGTAGGGCAGCTCGAACTGTTCTATATCTCTTTCCAAGCCCGAATGGCGGGTTTGCGCCAAATGGAAAGTAAACAGGTTTTCGGGTTCGTCGTGCATGCACGAGCTAAGCAGCACAACCGCCAGCGCGCCCGCAAATATTTTCGCCAATTTTTTCATAGGTAGTGTATTTTGTTTTATTTGTTAAATTATAATGCTGTCTATCTGCGACTGGATTTTCACAAATAGTTCGGCGTCTATATTCTGCTGCGGAACGTCGAAAACCCTTTTGCTTTGAATGTGCAGGTATTTTTGCACATTGCGTACGGGGCGCCCCTGCGCCCTTAGTATGCGCTTTCTTTCCAGCAACAAGGCAAGCAGCATTTTAAGAATGTCTTTTTCCGGGCTTTGTTCCGTGCCTTCGTCGAAAAGCGAAATGAAAAAATCTTCGGAAGACGCCAGCGCCAATTTTTTTGCAAACCTTTCGTCCTCTTCGGGGTTTTCGGAAACCTTGCGCGACCACTTGCCCAAAAGGGGCTTGTCGAACTTTGCGTTTTCGAATTCGTCCCGCAAAATGTCGGCGCGTTCAAGCTCGCCGTTTGCGCCCGAAAACACTGCGCACACAACAACATCTCCCGCCTTTAGGGGCTTGCCGCTAAGTGCCGACTTTTTCGAAAGGGGTTTGATTTGCCAGTCTATCATTGGTGTATATAAAGCCAGTATTGCCCATTTTGCTTTTATTGCGAGCATAATTTAAAATTTTTTAAGCGCGTTAAAGAAAGCTTTACATTCCCCTGCCCGAATATAGTCTTAAACGCATATTTTATTCGTTATATAATTATTTTATTTTGTCATGGCAAAGATAGACGTTGAATTGGTTAAACAGGTTTTGGTTCGCAACAATCTCGATTCGTCGAAAATTAAGGAGATTTTAGAGGACATAAGCTACGAAGTTAAGGTTTCGCAGCAGGAAAAGGGCGAAAAGGAACCCGCGGTAAAAAAACAGTTTGTGTTCGTTTTAAGCGATCCCTACGGCAAATTTAAGGACGAAGACTATTCGGGTTGGGTAATACAAATTCCCGAAGACGACAACGCAATGACGGCCTTGGAAAGGGTATACCAGTCGGCGTACGACTTTAACGTTAGCCCCAAAGGCCGCAGGTATCCCGCCAAGAAGGTTTCGGAAATTATGGAGTTCGGCTCTTCGAAAATATTTAAAGAGCACAAGCTTTGGGTGAAAACCAAAGAGCCCGTTTTGGTTGTAAGAACCGACAATATCATTCCCAAAGAATAGGGTTTTTGCCATGGTAAAACTTTGCAAATTCGGAGACCCGATTTTGGAGAAAAGCGCGGCCGAAATAAAGGTGTTCGATTCGGCATTAAAACAGCGCGCCGAGGAAATGTACAAGCTTATGATAGACAACGAAGGCTTGGGGCTGGCAGGGCCGCAGGCCGGGTTGTCGGAGCGCATTTTTGTTATAGATATGCGGTGCCGCCGCAGCAAAGACGAGCCTTGCGAAATGTTTATGGACGGCAGAAAGCTGCCCGTAGACATAAATATGCCGCTTTATGCGGTAAACCCGCAGGTAGAGGAGATAGGCGAATACCTAAGCACGGGTGAAGAGGGCTGTTTGTCTTTTCCCGGAATTTATGTGGAAAAAACGCGCTCCGAGCAGGTTCGCCTAAAGTATTTCGACTTAAGCGGCAACCCGCACACCATAGAATGCGACGGGCTTTTTGCAAGGTGCATACAGCACGAAAACGACCATTTAGACGGCATAACCATTGCCGACAATTTGCACCCGCGCCAATACGCAAAAATAGAGGCAAAGCTTAAAAAGCTTAAAAGACTGACGCGCGACGAATTAAAATCCGGAAAATGAAACTTGCAATAAGCGGCGCAATGGGCTGCGGCAAAAGCACGGCTTGCGCCGTTTTTGCCGAAAGGGGCTTTAACGTTGTTAATGCCGACAAGTTTTGCGCCGATTTATTAAACACAAACGCCGAGGTAAAAAACGAGGTAAAATCGCTTATAGGCAGCGCGGCATTCGACGAAAAGGGCTTGGCAGACAAAAAATATATTTCCGAAAGGGTATTTGCCGACGCCGCTCTTTTAAGGGCCTACGAGGCCGTTTTCCACAAAAGGTTCAACGCCTTTGTAGACTCGTGCAACGCGCCGCTTTCGCTGTTCGAAGTGCCCCTTTTGTTCGAAAAAAATCTTGAAAGGAATTTCGATTTGTGCATTAGTATATTTTGTAGCGAGCCCGTTAGGCGCAGGCGCTTGGGGCTTCGCGGAATGTCGGAGACGGAAATTTCCAGGCGCGATGCGTTTCAGTTTTCGTGCGGGAAAAAGGCCTTGTTGGCCGACATTGTTTTGTTTAACGACGGTTCGCCCTCGTTTTTGGGCGAGCAGATAGACGTTGTTATAAAAAAATTGCGTTTAAAATAAATGGAAGAAAACAATATCCCCCAAACTGTACCCGAAGACAAACCCGTATTGAAAAAGCGCGGGCGTCCGAAAAAAAGAATTTTTGACGAAAACGGCGAAGAAATTTTGCAGCCGCAGGCAAAACCCGCAAAAAGAAAAAGAAAGCCGGGCGACGCGGCCGCAGCCGAAACTTCCGATACGGCAAGCGGCATCGGCTTCGGTTTTCAAGAGCGCCCCGCAAAGCAGGGTGCGGACGCAGAAAGCGAAAAGGAAAATGCCGAAACTGCGCCCGCCCAGCCCGAAGTTGTGCACTTTAAAGACACCCCGCAAAGGGAGATTGTTTTAGACGAAAATTCGTCGTACGAGCCCGTGTATGCAAAGTTCGACAACGATGACGACGAAGAAGATTTGCCGGATTCGTTCAGCACCACCGACGAGGATTTGATTGCCGACAACTACGCTAAAAACGACGATGGCGACTTAAGCGGCGGCGACGATTTTACTGATTTGCCCGACGGGCAGCCCGCCGAAATTTCGGCGCAAAACCCCGAAGATATGGAGGAGGCCGCCTCTTTCGGACAAAAGCGCAACCAAAAGCGTTTCCAGAATTTCGAGAACAAAAACGGGCGCTTTAACAAAGACAAGTTTAACAACCGCAACCAGCAGAATTTCCAGCAGCGCAACAACAATAATAACAACAAAAACCGCCAGCAGAATTTCCAGCAGCGCAATAACAACAACGGCAACCAGCGCAACAACAACCAAAACAGCCGAAATTTGCAGGGCAACAACAATAACAAAAACCAGCAAAACAAAAAGCCGCAAAAACCCCAGTGGATGACCGCAAAAAACGGCGACGATTCCGTCTTGCAAATAGGCGAGCTTTATTCTTTCGAAGCCCTTAAAAACGTGGAGGCAACAAACGCCTTTTTGTCGGAAAACTACCCCGACGCCGAAGTTATTGACTTTGCACCCTACAACGAATTGCAGGCAAAGGATTTGTCGGAAAAGCTGTTCGCCGACGGCTATTTGCCGCAAGCGCAAAAGATGTCGAAAAACGCCCTGCTAGACGGCTTTTTTAAAACTTTGCGCGAGGGCAAAAAACTTGTACGCATACAGGGCGTTTTAGACGTGTTCGAAAAAGGCTACGGCGGCGCAATTACATATTTTAACGAGAATTTCGAGCTTAGGCGTTTTTGCGCGTTTGTTCCCCAATATTTGATAGACGAAAACGGGTTGAAAAGGGGGCATTTAGTGTCGGCTGTGTGCTGTCCGCCGCGTTCGGGCGAAGAAGTTTCCGAAAAATGCCCCTTTGCCGTAAAGATAGAAAGCGCAATGGGCAAAAGCCCCGAAGAAATAAAGGAAATTACGCCCTTTAACGACCTAGTTCCATATTACCCGACCGACAGAATGATAATGGAAATGGTGCCCGCCAGAGATTGGGACAATATCTCGATGAGGGCCGTAGACCTTTTAACCCCCATAGGCTTGGGGCAAAGGGCGCTGATTGTAGCCCCGCCGCGCACGGGCAAAACGGTTTTAATGCAGGGTATGGCAAAGTCGATAAGGGCAAATACGCCGCAGGCAAAGGTTATTATATTGCTTGTAGACGAACGCCCCGAAGAAGTTACCGACTTTAAGCGCAATGTAGACGCCCTTGTAGTTTCTTCGACATTCGACCAAGACGCGCAAAGCCACGTTCACGCCGCCGAAATGGTTATAAGCTATGCAAGGCGCTGTGTGGAATGCGGCGAAAATGTGGTAGTTTTGCTGGACTCCATAACGCGCATGGCGCGCGCCTACAACGCCCTAATGCCCAACAGCGGCAAGATAATGTCGGGCGGCGTGGAATCCAACGCCCTGCAAAAGCCCAAAAAGTTTTTCGGCTCGGCAAGGAACATAGAAGGCGGCGGCTCGCTTACCATAATAGGCACGGCCTTGGTGGAGACCGGCAGCAAGATGGACGAAGTTATTTTCGAGGAATTTAAGGGCACGGGAAATATGGAGATAAATTTGGATAGAAGTTTAGTTGACAAACGAATTTTCCCTGCTATCAATATTGAGAAAAGCGGTACTCGTAAGGAAGAGCTTTTGTATCACCCCGACGAAATGCAGAAGATTTATGCGTTGCGCAGGGCGATGAAGGGAGTTCCCTCCAGCGAGGCTATGGAAATGCTTGTTCAAAGGTTGAAAAAGACCCGCACAAACATAGAATTTCTAATGGGCGTAAACAGATAATTATATACAACAGACAACATATATGACATCTAGCGACGATTATATCGTGCAAATGCTTGTCGACAGCGGCGCCGTTAGCGGCGACGTTGTCTCTCTCGGCAAGGCGCAGTTGACCTCCGAGGGCGTAAACCAAGCCGACATAGATTCCAAGCTTATAGACCTTTTGATAGCAAAAAAATATACCTCGCCAGAGGATATTATAAAGATGCTATCGAAAGAGTTTAATATGCCTATTGTAGACCTTTCAGAGCTTGCTCTTGAAGACGAGCTGAAGGTGCTTGTTCCCAAAGAATATTGCATAGAGCACAAGGTAATGCCCCTTAATAGGGACAAAGGCCAGCTTGAGCTTGTAATTTGCGATCCGTTCAATATGGATACTATCGACGATTTAAGCCACAAGCTTAATATGCCGATAGACGCAAAATTGGCAACCGAAGCCGAAATTTTAAACGCCATAAACGAGCAGTACGGCGTAGACCACTATAAAGACGTTTTAGGCGGCGTTGGCGACCTAGACCAGTCTTCGGGCGTTCAGGGTTTGCAGACCGGGCGCGAAGAGGGCGTAGGCGAAGAGGAAGCCCCGATTATCCGCTACGTTCACAAACTTATAACCGACGCAGTTGCGCGCAGGGCTTCCGATATTCACTTGGAGCCTCTCGAAAAGAGGTTCAGGGTAAGGTACCGTATAGACGGCGTTCTGATAGAGGTTGAAAACCCGCCCAAAAGGCTGCAGCCTTCCATTATTTCGCGTCTAAAGCTAATGGCGAACATTTCCATTGCCGAAAAGCGCGTTCCGCAAGACGGCCGTATTCAGATTGCTTTCAACAACAAGGAAATCGACTTGCGTGTGTCCAGCTTGCCCACGGTTTACGGCGAAAGTATCGTAATGCGTATTCTCGACAAGGAGGGGCTTCGTTTGGGGCTTCCCGAATTGGGCTTTTTCTCCGACGACCAAGCCGTATTCGAAAGAATTGTCGGTATGGCCGACGGTATCTTTTTGGTAACGGGTCCGACGGGTTCGGGTAAATCTACAACGCTTTATTCGGCCCTGAACTACTTGAACCACCCCGACCGCAAAATCATTACGGTTGAAGACCCCGTAGAATACCAAATGGCTGGCATAAACCAGGTTCAGGTAAGGCGCGAAGTTGGCATGACATTTGCCGCGGCCTTGCGCGCCATGTTGCGTCAGGCGCCGAACATAATAATGATAGGCGAAATCCGCGACTTGGAAACCGCCGACATTGCAATTAACGCTTCGCTTACGGGCCACATGGTGTTTTCTACCTTGCACACAAACGACGCGCCAAGCGCTGTAACGCGTTTGGTGGATATAGGCGTAAAGCCCTTCCTGGTAAGCGCGTCTTTAAGGGCGGCTTTGGCTCAGCGACTTGTCCGCAAAAACTGCGTGCACTGTAAAGAGGCCTATACACCCGACTCGAAAGTTTTACAGGGCTTGGGCATTAGCGAGCTAGACGCATCTTCCATGTCGTTTATGCACGGTACGGGTTGCCCCAAGTGCAACAACATAGGTTATAAGGGCCGAATGGGTATTTTCGAAATGTTTATCGTAAACGAGGAAATTCAGCAGATGATTTACGAAAACAGAACCCTTGTTGAGCTAAGGCAAAAAGCCCGCGAATTGGGCATGAGAACAATGAGGGAAGACGGTGTCCGCAAATTTGCAAGCGGCCTTACCACCCCCGACGAAGTTCTTAAGGTAACAATGAACGAGGCCGACTAATCCGCAACTTGGAGATTTTTAAAAATGTTTGAAGACAACAACAGCACTATTTACGAAATCCTCAAAGAAAAGAAAGTACTTTCGGTTGCCCAGTTAGACGACCTTAAGGAAACGCACTTAAGTACGGGCAAATCATTTGCCGACGTTGTTATAGATTCGGGGCTTGTTTCGAAAGACGATTTGTTGAAGGCAATAGCCGACTACCTCGGCTACGAATGTATGCTTGTTCCGCCGCCGAGCATAGAGGAGGCGGTGCACAAGCAGCTAAGGGCGCAGCTTGCGCGCAACTACGGAGTTGTTCCGGTAAGGGCTTCCGATACCTCCATAGACCTGTTGGCAAAAGACCCGTTCAACAACTCGATTATAGACGACTTAACATTTACCCTTAATAAAGACGTCCATATAATTGTAACCGACCCTTCTTATGTAGACACTTTAATTAAGGCATGCTACGGCGACGAAGATACGTCTATAGACGACCTACTTAGCGAAATTTCCGGCTCTACAACATACGCCGACGGCGACGTTTCGGAAAACGACATTGCCAATATGGCAAACGAAACGCCCATTATCAGATTTGTTAATTTGGTGTTGCAGCAGGCTATTCGCGACAAGGCTTCGGATATTCACTTCGAGCCTTTCGAGAACCAGTTTAGAATAAGATACCGTATAGACGGCGCGCTTTACGAAATGGCGCCGCCGCCCAAAAGCTTGGCCTTGCCCGTAATTTCGCGTATAAAGGTTTTGGCAAATCTAAACATTGCAGAACAGCGTATTCCGCAAGACGGCCGTATTAAAATGACGATTTCTGGAAGGCCTGTAGACTTGCGTGTGTCTACGCTGCCCACGCAGTTCGGCGAATCGGTTGTGTTGCGTATTCTCGACAAAAGCGTTGTTAATTTGGACTTGGAAAAGCTTTCCATGTCGGACGATATTAAGGAGAATATCAGAAGGCTTGTAAGGCTGCCCAACGGCATATTTATTGTAACGGGGCCGACGGGTTCGGGTAAAACTACAACGCTTTATTCGGCCTTGCGCGAAGTAAATACCGTAGACATAAAAATTCTCACTTCCGAAGACCCCGTAGAATACGAAATCGACGGCATTATGCAGGTGCAAATTAACCACCATGTGGGTTTGGACTTTGCAAGGTGCTTAAGGGCTTTCCTGCGTCAAGACCCCGACAAAATAATGGTCGGCGAAATCCGCGACTTGGAAACAGCCCAAATTGCGGTGCAAGCTTCGCTGACGGGCCACGTTGTTTTGGCTACATTGCACACCAACGACTCGCCGGGCGCCGTAACGCGTTTGATGGATATGGGGTTGGAGCCCTTCCTTATTGCGGCGTCTCTTGAGGGCGTTTTGGGCCAGCGACTGGTTCGCCGCATTTGTCCCGTTTGCAAAACCGCCTACGAGCCCGACCAACAGCTTATAGATATGCTTGGCGTAGACCCGATAGAAATTGCGGACAAGCAGTTCTATTTCGGCAAAGGCTGCAGCGAATGTGCAAATAGCGGCTATAAGGGCAGGCAGGGCTTGTTCGAATTGCTGCTTGTAAACGACGCTTTGCGCCAGCTTATAACAAACAAGGCGCCAACGCTTGTTCTAAAGCAAAAGGCTATAGAGCTTGGCATGCGCACTTTGCGCGACGACGGCTTGCGCGCGATATTCGACGGGGCTACAACCGTTGAAGAAGTTTTGAAATATACATAATATTACGCTTGCAAGACGGTTAAAAATAAGCGATAATCTGTTAATTGAAATTTTAATTCTACTTATTCTTTATGGCAAAGTTTAAATACATAGCGGTCGGCAAAGACACCCGCGAAGTGCAGGGTGTTGTCGAAGCCCCGTCCGAAAGGGCTGCAAAAGCGCAGCTTCTTTCGCAGGGATTGGCGGTTTCGCGCATAGCCGAGGTTGTCGAGTCTAAAACAAAAAAGGCGCCAAAACCCCTGTTTGGCGCGGGCGTATCGCACGAAGAAGTTACCGTGTTTACCCGCCAAATGGCGATTTTGCTTAAGGCGGGCTTGCCCCTGTTAAAGGCTTTAGAGGTTGTGGCCCGTCAGGAAAAGAACGCCTACTTTAAGTCGGTGGTAGAAAAGCTTGCCGACAATGTCCGCACGGGTAATAAATTTTCCGACGGCCTTTCGCAGTATCCCAAAATCTTCGACAAACTTTACATTAACATGGTAAAGGCGGGCGAAGCGGGCGGCGTGCTGGACGTTGTTCTCGACAGAACCGCGCTGTTTAGCGAAAAGTCGATTAAAACGGCAAAGAAAGTTAAGGGCGCAATGATATATCCCGCAATCATTCTTACGGTTGCTTTGGGCATTGTTGCGGTTTTGATGGTGTTTGTTGTTCCCAAATTCCAGCAGATATTCCAGGATATGTTGGGCGGCGCGCAAATGCCGCAGCTAACCCAAATGGTTATAAACATTTCGGAATTTATGCAGCACAACATTGCAATTACTTTGGGCATTTTGGCCGCGGTAATAATTGTGCTAAAGCTTTTCTTTAAAACGAAAATCGGCATAAAGCTTTTCGATACCTTTATGATTAAGTGCCCCAAAGTTGGCGACTTGGTTATCAAGACAACCGTGGGCCGCTTTACCAGAACTTTGGGTACTTTGCTGGCTTCGGGCGTTCCGATTTTGGAGGCTCTTAAAATCACGCAGGGCACAATTAAAAATTCGGTTGTTTCAAAAGCCCTCGAACGCGTGCACGACCGCGTAAGAGACGGCGAGCCCATAGCGGGCCCGCTAGACCAGCAAAAGATTTTCCCGAACATGGTAACAAGTATGGTAGAAGTTGGCGAAGAAACGGGTCAGTTGTCCGATATGCTTAACCGTATTGCCGACAACTACGACGAAGAAGTAGACAACGCCGTAAGCGCGGTAACCTCTATTATCGAGCCTGTAATGATTGTGTTCTTGGCTGTAATGGTAGGTACCATAGTTATTGCGTTGTTCCTGCCCATTATCGAAATCGTTTCGAGAATGTCGGGAGGCTAAACCGAAGTCCGAAAAATTTTATATCGCAAAAGGCGGGGGCTCTTTTATGCTCCCGCTTTTTTGTGCGCCATAAGACAGTGTAAATTTGCCATTTTTTTGTATCGCGCCATAAGGTTTTGTATCGGCGCGTTCAACTTGAGGAAAAAATCGAGCGTTTAAAGGAAAGCATTAATTTCCGGGCAAAAAAACGCTCCTTTGCAATGGGTTTGCATTATGGTTGCAAGTTTGTTGCGAGGGATTTTTTTGCGGCATTGGCGCTATAACGTATGCGTTTTTGCAGGCATAGGCAATGTTTGCTTTTTTATATGCGGGCAAAAAAAGACTTGGGGCAGTGCGCCGCCAAGCCTTTTGTTGTTTTTTGTTTCGGTTTTTTATTATTCCAAAACCAATTTAAATTTGTGTTCGGGCGAATTGTTCCAAGCCAAATTTTGCGTTTTTTGCGAGAATGCAAAGAGGGGAGAATAGGTTTTAATAGAAACCGTTTTGCCGTCGGGGTAAAATTCCATAATGCGCAGCCACCCGTCGCCGCCGTTGCCATCCCAACCCGAAATTGCCTGCGGGTTGAACATAAATATTTCAACCTTGTTGCCATGTTCGGTTGTTTCGGTTTTGCGCGACGCCATTGTGCTTGGGTCGCCCGTATGCCCGCAAATTGCAAGCTTAATGTTCGGGCATTGCTTTAACAGCTTGTTGTAGATGTCTTGGCCGTTGTTTAGCGTCATTTTATAGTTGTCTACAACGTAGTCGCCCTTCGAGCTTAAAATAGAGTGCGTAAGAATTATAACTTTAAAATCTTTATATTCTTTGCGCAAGCAAACCGACTTTGCCCATTCTAAAACTTCGTCGCGCGGAGTAAATTCCAGCGTAATAACAAGCAGCTTCCAGTTGCCTTCAACAAAGCCGAAAACGGTGTTTTCAAGCGAGGCTTTTCCCTCGCCGTTCGGGTACGAAGCTACTATGTGTTTGCCCCACAAAGCGCTGTTTCTTGAAATGTCAAAAAATTCCGTAAAACGCGTGCGGCGTACTTCGGAGGCGTCGTAGCCGTAGTCGTGGTTGCCGGTGGCTAAAATGTAGGGGTAAACATTGTCCAAACGCTCAAAGGCTCTCGAAATGGATTTCCATTGCAAAGTGCTGGCTTGGTTGCCGCAGTTTTGCCCTTCGTAGCGCTGCCCGCCGTTAACGATGTTTTCGTTTTGCTCAACTAAGTCGCCCGTGCACAGGGCTGTTTTAACGTTTAGGTGGCTTTTTTGCGCGGCGGCCCAGGCCGTCATATATTCAAACAAAGGCTGGTTAAAGTCGAATTTTATGTAGCTTTGAGGGTCTCCAAAAAGAATGAACGAAAAAGATTGCGGGTTTTCCAACTTGGGCTCGTTGGCAAACTTTACGTCTGGCGGGCGGTGATGGTTTTTTATCAATGTATTTCCCGTGCCGGCAAAAACCGGCAAGGCTGTAATAACAGCCAAAATTCCCAACATAATAGATTTACTTTTCATATTCACTCTATTTTCAACAATATCCCAAATTTTGCAAGTTAATATTCGCCAAAGCTATCTTGTGGCGCTTGCCGTTTTTGTATTTCCCTACAAAGTAAGCGAAAAGGCAAAACCACAAAAACCGCCGTAGGCTACTAGCCCATGGCGGTTTTGCGTTTTCTGTCAAATGTTGCGGAATGAGCAAGATAGAATACTAAAAAGGTTTTTATGCTGTAAATTTTGTAATTTTTTTTAAAATTCTATATAATTATTAAACAAAATGTTGACAATGGTAATGTTTTTACCATTTTGGTAAAAAAGAATGAGGATAGTTTCAAAAAGGACTATACAAGCGTATTACGAGAAACACCCCGAAACAAAAGGCCCGTTGTTGGCGTGGCACGAACGTTTTACGCAAACAGATTGGGTTGATTTTAACCATCTAAAAAAAGCGTTCCCTTCGGCGGATTTTGTGGGAAATAACCACTACGTTTTTAATATAAAAGGAAATTCTTACAGGCTTGTAGTAGTAATTCAGTTTACGCCACATAGGGGGTTAATTAGATTTATAGGAACGCACGCGGAATACGATAAAATAAAGGATATCGCAAACTTATAAGAAAGGAGCACGAAAATGGAAATAAAGGTAATAAAAACAGAAGCTGAAAACGAAAAGGCATTGGCCGAAATTTCAAGGCTAATGAATAAACCGCATCTTACCAAAGCAGAAGACGACCGCTTGGAATTACTCTATGTGCTTGTAGAAAATTTCGAAAGCAAAGCTTATCCATTACCAGCCCCAACCCCAATAGAAACAATAAAATATTTAATGGAAGATTGCGGGTACACTAAAAAGGACTTAGCAAAACAACTAGGGGCACCTTCAAGGGTTTCGGAATTTTTAAGCGGTAAAAGAAAGCTTACCCTAAAAATGATAAAAAACCTGCATGATAACTGGCATGTGCCGCTTGAGTGCCTTATTGCATAAACTAGCTTGTTGTGTTGTAAAAACCGCCGTAGGCTACTGGCGCACGGCGGTTTTGCGTTTTCAGTTAAATGTTGCGGAATGGGCAAGATAGAATACTAAAAAGGTTTTTATGCCGTAAATTTTGCAATAGTTTGAATTTTCCCATTAATGCCAAATGCAAAAAAACGAGTTAATCCCTCTTTGCGTTTGTTCCTTCCATAAATGCGGTGTTTGCCGATGGGCAAACTAAGGGGATTGTGAGGAGTATTTAAGTATTTTTTTGTTTTTATCGCGCGCGTAGCATGCGTTTGTTGCAGCCTGCGTATTGCCCGCAAACCCAGTATTTAAGCCAACAAAAAGCCCGCAAACCTTGTCGGAATGCGGGCTTTAAAATGGTGCTCAGGGCGGGACTTGAACCCGCACGCCGTTAAGCATACGCACCTCAAGCGTACGTGTCTACCAATTTCACCACCTGAGCGTGAATCACTTTACAGTGGTGGGGGTGGGGGTCGAACCCACGAACGGCATAACCGGACGGATTTACAGTCCGCATCCTTTGACCACTTGGATACCCCACCGCTGTAAAATAAAGTCTATAACTCTACATATTTTAGGTTGTTTGCCAAGCTTTTTTTTCAAAAAAATTAAACTTTTTTTAAAAGCCGTTTTTTGCCCTGTATTTTTGAATGCGATTTTTCCACATGCAGGCTGCAATGCCGCAATTTTCAATAATTTTGCCTGCCATATCTTGTGTGCTAATTATATTTTAAAGTGCCAAAACTTTATTTGCCAGTTGATGCCCGCAAAAAAAGCCCCGACTGTTTTTGTCGGGGCCTTTTGTTTTAAAAAATTTTATACCTTTTTTCGTGTATAAAAGGGTTGTATTAGCGCTATTTTTGCATGCGCCAAAGAAGCTCGTTTTTTACCGAAAAATCTTCGAACGAAAAGTTTTTTAAGTCTATAATTCTTTGGTTTGAAGACCCCCTAAATTTCAGCGAAATGTCTTTTAAGTCCTCCACAAAGGGTCCGTCTACCAAAACGTCTATAAGCTTTAGCATGGGGTAGGTTGCCTCGCAATGGCGCTGGCCGCCCGCAATCAGGTCTTCGTCTAAAACATAGCCCGTATACGCCCAAATATCCTTTTGCGGAAGCTGCATTTTTACCCTTTCAAGAAAGGGCAGCAATGCCCTTTGGTTTTGCATTTCAAAAGGGTCTCCCCCCAAAAGCGTAAGGCCGTTTATATACGAACGGCCTAAAAGCCCGAGCAGGTTGTTTTGTACCTCTTCGGTAAAGGGTTTGCCGCTTTCAAAGCTCCACGCCGAGCTGTTAAAACACCCCTTGCAGTGCCTTAAACAGCCCGAAACGAAAAGCGAAACCCTCACTCCTTCGCCGTCGGCTATGTCGTTGGGTTTTATTGCCGAGTAGTTCATATTCTACAAATGCAATACGCGGTCTTTAATTTCCTGCGTTCTGCCCTGATTCCAAAACTGCGTGCCTATATACCCGCAGGTTCTGCGCGCAACATTCATTTTTGTCTGGTCGGTGTTGCCGCATTTGGGGCATTTCCAAATGAGCTTGCCCGACTCGTCCTTTACGATTTCTATTTCGCCGTCGAAGCCGCACACTTGGCAATAGTCGCTTTTTGTGTTTAGTTCCGCATACATAATATTGTCGTAAATGAACTTCATAATCTGCAAAACGGCCTCGATGTTGTTTTGCATGTTGGGAACTTCCACATAGCTTATTGCGCCGCCTGTCGACAACGCCTGAAATTGCGATTCAAACGCCAGCTTCGAGAACGCGTCGATAGGCTCGGTAACGTGCACATGGTAGCTGTTTGTAATGTAGTTTTTGTCGGTTACGCCCTCTATTTTGCCGAAGCGTTTTTGCAGGCATTTTGCAAAGCGGTATGTTGTAGTTTCCAAAGGCGTTCCGTACAGGGCAAAGCCTATGTTTGTCTGCTTTTTCCACTTTGCGCAAGCTTCGTTTAAGTGCTTCATAACGGCAATGGCAAAGGGTGTGGCTTCGGGGTCGGTATGGCTTTTGTCTTTCATATACCTTACGCATTCGCAAAGGCCCGCATAGCCCAGCGAAATCGAAGAGTAGCCGCCGTACAGTAGCTTGTCGATAGTTTCGCCTTTCTTTAGGCGCGCTATTGCGCCGTGCTGCCAAAGAATGGGAGCGGCGTCGGAAAGCGTGCCCTTTAGGCGGTTGTGTCGGCTCATTAGGGCCTTAAAGCAAATTTCAAGCCTGTCGTCAAAAATTTTCCAGAAAAGCTTTTCGTCTTTTTGGCTGCTTAAGGCAATGTCTACAAGGTTTATTGTTACCACCCCTTGGTTAAAGCGGCCGTAGAATTTGTAGTTGCCGCTTTCGTCGCGCCAGGGAGCCAAACACGACCTGCATCCCATCATCGGGAAGCAGTTGCCCTCTTTTAGCTCCTTCATTTTCTTTTCGCTGATATAGTCGGGCACAAGCCTTTTAGCCGAGCACTTCGCCGCCAAAACCGTAAGGTAGTAGTAGGGCGAGTTTTCGTTCATTGTGTCTTCCTCTAAAACGTATATAAGTTTTGGGAAAGCCGGCGAAATATAAACGCCTTTTTCGTTCTTTACGCCCTTGTATCTTTGCCTTAAGACCTCTTCGATAATCATTGCAAGGTCTTTCTTTTCGCGTTCGTTGCGCGCTTCGCCCAAATACATAAACACGGTTACAAAGGGGGCTTGCCCGTTTGTGGTCATAAGCGTTACAACCTGGTATTGTATAATCTGCACGCCCCGTGCAATCTCTTCGCGCAGGCGTTTTTCCACAATGGCGTCGAATTTGCTGGACTCCATCGAAACGCCGCCTTCGGTAAGCTCTTCCTTTAAGGCCGCGCTAATCTTTTCGCGCGAGATTTGCACGAACGGAGCCAAATGCGTAAGGGTTATGCTTTGCCCGCCGTATTGGTTGCTGGCAACCTGCGCTATAATTTGGGTTGCAATGTTGCAGGCTGTTGCAAAGCTTTTGGGCTTGTCTATATATGTGCCCGAAATTACAGTGCCGTTGTTTAGCATGTCTTCGAGGTTTACCAAGTCGCAGTTGTGCATGTGCTGGGCAAAATAGTCCATATCGTGGAAGTGTATAAGGCCTTCCTCGTGGGCGGATATAACTTCGGGGGGCAGCAGTATGCGCTTTGAAATGTCTTTGGAAACTTCGCCCGCCATATAGTCGCGCTGTACGCTGTTAACGGTGGGGTTTTTATTGGAATTTTCCTGCTTTACCTCTTCGTTGTTGCATTCTATAAGGGTAAGAATGTTGTTGTCGGTTGTGTTTGCGTGGCGGATAAGGTTGCGCACATAGCGGTAGCGTATGTATTTTTTTGCGACTTCGTAGGCGCCTTTTTGCATTATTTGCGTTTCCACAATATCCTGGATTTCCTCTACCGACAACGCCCTGTCTAGCGCGTCGCAAACGCCCAAAACATATTCGCCTATTTCCTTTATTTGGGTCGAAGTTAACGCGTCTTTAAACTCTATGGTTTGATTTGCCTTTGTTACGGCGGTTAAAATTTTTTGAATCTCGAAATTTTCCTCCGAGCCGTTGCGCTTTATGATTTTCATTGTGTTGGTTTTTTTAAGAATGATTTAAAATTTTTTCCACTTGTATAGCGTCGAAAAACACGCAGATTTTGCGACGCTATACAAGTGTGTTTAGCTTGAATAGGCAACGGCAATTTTTAGTCTTTTACAAGGCAAAAAATTCGGTTTTTTATAAATTTTTTATAAAAAAGTTTCAAAAATTAAGGAATTTGCATGTTAGTTTCAATATTGAAACTAATGTTGCAACTTGCTTGTAATTAACATATAAATATTGCTGCAATGCTTTGCAAAATTGCCTGTATATAGCAAAAATCGGCTATTATACGCAATTTGCGGGCATTGCAAAATTCTGCATTGGCTTTGTTTGAATAGTTGTACTTTTTACTGCAATATTTGCAGCTAGCCTTGCGTTTAACGGGCGCATTTTTTGCCGCGCCATTTAGAGCCTGTATTTGCCCTTTGTAAAACGAAGCTTTGCAAGGTTTGCAAGCGATTTTTTGCCCATTGCAAAAGTATTTTAAAATTGACTTTTTTTGCCGAAATAACCTATAACTGTAACAGTTAATACAATAACTATCAGACAGACTATGAAAAAAATTATTACATTAACAGCAATTCTCGCGGCTGCGGCCATGGCCAATGCCGACAATGTGGCGGTTACCGTCGCAAAACCCGCGCAGCCTGCGCAGCAGCAAGCAGCAGCAAAGCCCGAAGCCCAAACGGCAACGGTTGCAGTGGTTGTTGCCCAACCCGTACAGGAAGCGGCAACTGCCCCCGCGGCACAATGCCCCGCTAAAAAGGCCGAATGTAAAAAGCAGTTTGTTTCGGCTTTGGGTAAAAATTGGGCGTCGTTCGGCGGTTTTGGCGGCGACATAAACGGCTTGGCTGCCTTTGGCGCAGTTGCCCAGCTAAACGTAAATGTTTTTGAATGCAAAGATTGCAACTTCGGTTTGGACGTTTCCGTTCCTTTGCAGTACACTTATGTAAGTGTAAATGCCGATACCGACGCGCACCAATTTGCGTTCCCCGTAAATCTTCGTCCCTACTACCGCGTGGTAAAGACCGAAGACGTAGTTATAACTCCCTATCTCGATTGCGGCATAGGCGGTCTTTACAGCTATATGGACAATGTTGCCGACAAGGAAGACATGCTCTTTACCTGGCAGCTTGGCGCTGGCGTTGAAATTGCATTCTGCAAAGATTTCTCGTTTACCCCCAAATATTCGTACAACCGTGTAGAATCGGCTCCCTTCACATACTATCAAGTATTGGGTGCGGAATTTGCATGGAAATTTACCTGCAATATGGTTGCCAGCGTAGAATACCAGCACTGGTTTATGCAAGACGCCAATTCCGACGCGGATTTGGGCTTTGTAAAAATCCGCTACGAATTCTAATTTAACTTAAATGTAAGCAAAAACAGGCTCTTCCCGAAAGGGGAGGGCCTATTTTTTTGTCGTTTGTAGAATGCCGTTGTTTTTGCGCAACTAAAAAACTTAGTTCTCGACAGATTGCCCTTTTTTGCAGACAATGTATTCGATTTACAAAAAGAGCATTATGAAAAATTTAACATATAAAATTACGGCTTTAATTGCCGCCGTTTTGCTTTTGGCGGGCTGCAATTTGGTAAACTGCAAAGCCCCTAAAGTTGCCGAAAATAAAACCGCGCAGCTGCAGGGTACAACCGCGGCCGACGAGGCCGACACCTCTAAAAATGCCTCGCATTTAACGGCAAGGGCAACTTCCGAAAAAAACAAAAAGGCAATAGTCTACCAAATTTTGCTGCCCGTATTTACGCAGGATGGCACTCTTGACGCTGCACGCAAAATGTTGCCGCACATAAAAGACTGCGGTGCAAATGTTGTGTATTTGTGCCCCGTAGTTATGATAGACGACGATAACGACCGGGCCTTTTGGAGCAAAAGGCAAAGGGCGTCGAACACGGGCAACCCGAAAAATCCCTATAGGCTGAAAGACTATTTTGCCATAGAGCCCGACTACGGAACCGACGCCGACCTTAAAAATTTTGTGGCCGACGCGCACAAATTGGGGCTAAGGGTAATTTTGGATTTAGTTTACTACCACTGCGGTCCCAAAGCCACAATGATTGCCGAAGACAAAAACCTTGTTGTATGCGACGAAAACGGCAACGTTAAAAACGGCAAGTGGGGCTTCCCGGAGCTTAATTTTAACAACCCGAAATTGCGCGAAAAAATGTGGTGCAATATGGAGTATTTTGTGGAAAAATTCGACATAGACGGATATAGGACCGATGTTGAAGGGTCGGTTCCCAAAGACTTTTGGGCCGAAGGCTACAAGCGCATAAGCAAAATAAAAGGCGACTTGTTTATGCTTGCCGAAAGCCGCCGCGCCGACAGCCAGGTAGACGCCTACGACGCAACCTACGGCTTTGTTTGGCAAAGGGAGCTTGCAAAGGTGTTTTCGGGCAAGGCCGACGCCGATGCGCTTAAGGCCAAGTGGGAATCGGACTTAAACAAATACGCCAAGGGCTCTAGGCTGCTTAGAGACATAGACAACCACGATACTGCAAGCGACATTTGCATGAACGCAAACGCCCGCTACGAAAAGCTGTTCGGCCACCGCGGTATGGACGCCGTTTTTGTGATAAACTACACCATAGACGGCATTCCGATGATTTTTTCGGGCAACGAAATTGCCGACGACAGCTATTTTTCGATGTTTTCGTCGCCCAAGCACGGCCGCTATTTTGTAGGTTGGCAAAACGCGCTTACCGATTCGGGCAAAAGGAGAATGGATTTGCTTAAAAAGCTTTCGCAAATGAAAAGCCAATACCGCGCCTTGTACGACGGCCAAACAAAGTGGCCGCAATGCTCGGCCGCCAAAGACGTACTTTGCTTTACAAGAGAGAGCCGCGGCGAAAAAATCGCGGTTGTTGTAAACACAAAAAACAAGCCCGTTTCGGCCGATATTAAGCTAGATACAAGGGGGGCAAAAACGCTTTTGGAATATGCCGCAAAGCTCGACGGCAATGGGCAAAACACAACGGCGCACCTGCAGGCCTACGGGTATGTTGTAGTCAAGCTAAAATAGTCGTTGCCAGCCACATTTAAAACGGCACTTTCAAAAAGTGCCGTTTTTTTGTGCAAATAGCGGGGGCGGCTTTTATATATTCTGGAAAACCGGAACGCCAAGTTTGCATTGCCGAACACCAAGGCTACATTATTTTTTCGAAAAGCCTGTCGTATTCGTCGGTTAGCATATAGTAATGGGGAGCTAGCCTTGCAATGTTGTTGTGCCATTTAACAAGGTCGTCTTTTTTTACGGCTTTCAATTTTTTTACGGATTCTTCGGGATTGTATATGTCTACCGAAATTCCTATGTCGTTTTCGAGCACAAACTTTTCGTTTGCCGTGCCTTTTTGCACAACAATGGGCGTTTGGGTCATCAATGCGTCGTAAAAGCGGTTCGACATTGCCCACTGGTTGTTTGTGCCGAGGGCCAAATCGTGTATTATATACAGCATATTTATTTTCGAATACATTTCGGGCAGGTCGTCGGGGTTTTTATAGGGCCCGGAATATTCTATAGACGAATCTATATGGTCTGTTGTTTGCGGCGAAAACTTGCCCCTAAAATATGTCTTTATGCCCGATTTTGCCGCTTTTACCATAAATTTGTAGGTGGCCTTATAGCACAGCAGCCCGAAGTAGCCTATGGTCGGCTGCGAGAAATCCCTATTTTTGGGGTCAAAAGTGCCCAATACCTTTTCGACCGAAGTTTTGGGGACTTTGTTTTCCACCAAAACGTAGTTGTCTATTTTAAGCCCCGCAATCTTTTCGAAATATTCGCTTTTATACAAAGGGCTTGTAAAGGCCACTACATTTGCATGCTTTGCGTTAAAACATTCCGCAAAGCGCAAAATTTTGGATATAAGAGAGTCTTTTTTTGTGCACATGTAGTGCACGTCGCTGTAAAAATATACAAACTTTTTGCCTTTAAGCCCCGTAAATTTGGCGGCAAGCGCGCATAAAAGCGAGGTGTCTAGCGACCACGAAACGACAACGTCGCTGTCTTTTAGCAGTTTTCTTATTTTGAAAAGTATTGCAGGGTATTGCAAAATTCTGCCGAAAAAGTTTGCCGATTCGAAACGGGCAAGGGCAATGCCGTTTTTGTCGGCATTGCGGCTTCTGGACATGCCCGCAAGCGTAAACTTTGCAACGTGCTTGTTTTCGGACAGGCATAAGGCCAGCTTGTTTGTCATATAGTCGCCCAGATTTGGAGAAATCAAAAGCACATTAAATCTTTTCGTCGAATCCATATTTTACGGAATTTTCATTGTTGTACGGAATTTTTTCAAATGTTTTTTGAATATTTTTCGGGGCCAACTTTCCCCTTTTTGGATTTTCAATATATTTACATTTGGTGCAATTAGGCAGATTTTTGAAAGAAATATATATTTACAAAAAACCGCAACTATAATATAAATGTTGCAGTTAATCTAACAAAAGGATTGTTCAATGTTACGCAGATTAAGGATTGTTTTTGCCGCGGTATTTTTTTGCGCAATAACGTGGCTGTTTGTCGACTTTTCGGGCACGGCGCAAAATGAAATTGGCTTTTTGGCCAAAATGCAGTTTTTGCCCGCATTGCTTGCCGCAAACTTTTTAGCGGTTGCAATTTTGCTTTTGTTGACGCTGCTTTTCGGCCGCATATACTGTTCGGTTATATGCCCGCTGGGCGTTTTTCAAGACATTGTTTCGCATGTGGCGGCCTCGCGCAAGCGCAACAAATTTGCGTATGCAAAGCCAAAAACTGCCGTAAGAATGGCGTTTTTGGCCGCGTTTGTTGCGGTGTTTGCGCTGGGTTTTGTTTCGGTGGCGGCTTTAATTGCGCCGTATAGCGCATACGGCAGAATAGCATCGAACTTGTTTGCCCCAATTTGGGCGTTGGGCGAAAACGTGTTGTCGTTTTTCTCCGAAAAGGCGGGCGGATATACCTTTTACCCCGTAGAAGTTTGGTTTAAGGGCTTTGCCATATTGGCGGTGGCCGTGGCCACTTTTGCAGTTGTTGCCGTTTTTGCATGGCGCACGGGCAGGGGCTATTGCAACACGGTTTGCCCCGTTGGCACCTTTTTGGGGTTTTTCTCGCGGTTCGCGTTTTTCAGGCCCATTATAAATTTGTCGAAATGCAATTCGTGCGGCTTGTGCGCGAGAAACTGCAAGGCAAAATGTATAGACCCAAAGGCGCACGAGATAGACTATTCGCGCTGTGTAGATTGCTTTAACTGCGTAAAAAAGTGCAGAAATTCGGCAATTTCGTATAAGTTTGCATTGGGCAGGAAAAACGAGGGCGTTTTGAAAAACACGGCAAACAGGCTTTCGCCGAAAAAGGTAGATTTAGGCAAATCAAAGGGCAGGCGCGGCTTTTTTGCGACGTTGTTTACGGTGGCGGCCTCGGCCACGGCAAACGCCGCCGAAAAAACCGTAGACGGCGGTTTTGCCCCTATTAAACCGCGCAAAAACCCCGAAAGGGAAATTCCGCTAGTTCCCGCAGGCGCGCAAAGCGCGGCACACTTGTCGGAAAAGTGCACGGCATGCCAGTTGTGCGTTTCGGCGTGTCCTTCGCATGTTCTAGAGCCCAGCTACAAACTTGGTAATTTTATGCAGCCTAATATGAGCTATTTGCGCGGTTATTGCGCAACCGACTGCATAGAGTGCTCAAAAGTTTGCCCGACGGGCGCAATATTGCCTGTAAGCATGGCGGAAAAGTCTTCGGTTCAAATCGGCATGGCAAAGGTGCATTTGGGCCGCTGCATAGTAAATACCGACGAAATGCAGTGCGACAACTGCTTTAGGCAGTGCCCGACAAGCGCAATTACAATGGTGGCAAAAGACGCCAAAAACCCGAAATCGCGCAAGGTGCCCGTTGTAGACGAAGCCCGCTGCATAGGCTGCGGCGCATGCGAGAATTTGTGCCCGGCCCGTCCGCTTTCGGCAATCTGCGTAGAGGCGGTTTTAGTTCACAACATATTGTAGTTAACCTTTTGCAAAAGAAGGATTTTTTAATATGGAAAACAAAAACACTTTCAAAAGAAGAACTTTTATTAAAGGTATTTCGGCAACTGCGGCGTCGGCCGCACTCTTCGGGTGTTCCGACAATTCAAAGCCCGAAAAGTACGGCGAAATGACAATGCGCGAAAATCCAAAGACAAAGGAAAAGGTTTCGCTTTTGGGTTTCGGCTGCATGCGCTGGCCCTCGATAGACGGCAAAACCGCCAGGGAAGCTGGCGGCATTATAGACCAAAACGCCGTAAACGAGCTTGTAGACTATGCGATAGCCAACGGGGTAAACTATTTCGACACGTCTCCGGCATATTGCAGGGGCGAATCGGAAAAGGCCACTGGCATAGCGTTAAGCAGGCACCCGCGCGACAAATATTTTATAGCCACAAAGCTTTCCAACTTTGCGACGGCCACGCACCCGCGCGAGGCTTCGATTAAGATGTACGAAAACTCGTTTAAAAACCTAAGGGTAGACTATATCGACTATATGCTTTTGCACGCGGTGGGCACCGGTTCGGGCATGCAGGCCTTTAAACAGCGCTACATAGACAACGGCATTTTGGACTTTTTGCTGGAGGAGCGCAAAAAGGGCAAAATACGCAATCTCGGTTTTTCGTACCACGGCGACATAAAGGTTTTCGACTACCTGCTTTCGAAGCACGACGAATACAAATGGGACTTTGTGCAAATTCAGCTAAACTACATAGACTGGAAGCACGCCAAAGAGATAAACAAAAGCAACACAAACGCCGAATATCTGTATGGGGAGCTTGAAAAGCGCAATATTCCCGCCGTTATAATGGAGCCTCTTTTGGGCGGCAGGCTTTCGTCTATACCGCACACAATAGTTCCCGAATTTAAGCAAAAAGAGCCCGACCGCAGCGTTGCTTCGTGGGCGTTCCGCTTTGCGGGAACTTTCCCCAAAGTTTTAACCGTTCTTAGCGGAATGGCAAAAATGGAGCATTTAAAGGACAATCTTCGCAGCTTTGCGCCGCTAAAGCCGCTTACCGCCGAAGAGCTGGAGTTTTTGGAAGGAATTGCAAAAACAATGCTCGAATTTAACAACATACCCTGCAACGACTGCAAATATTGTATGCCGTGCCCGTATGCGCTGGATATTCCCGCAATTTTGCTGCACTACAACAAATGCCTAAACGAGCGTTTAACGCCCGAAAGCACTTTGGACAAAAACTACGCCATGGCGCGCCGCGCCTACCTTGTAGGCTACGACCGCTCCGTTCCGAAGCTTAGGCAGGCAAGCCACTGCACGGGTTGCGACCAGTGCCGCCCGCACTGCCCGCAGGGCATAGACATTCCCAAAGAGCTGCGCCGCATAGACGCCTATGTTAAAAACCTAAAGCGCACGGCGGCTTTAATCGGCGATGTAAAGGCAAAGTTTGCCGAAGACGGCAAAAACTATACCCTTGTTATAGGCAACGGCGACATTCGCACCTATACAGGCCGCGGGTTGGACGAACTTTATAAAATATACAAAGACGAGCCCGCGCTGCTAAAGGGCGCAATAGTTGCCGACAAGGCGGTGGGCAAGGCGGCTGCTGCCGTTTTTGCAATGGGGGCGGTTTCGCAAGTGTATGCCGAAACTTTAAGCAGCCCCGCTTTGGCTATGTTAAAAAAGGCAAGGATAGAAGTTTCGTACAAAAACCTTGTGCCTTTCATTCAAAACGCAAAGCGCGACGGAATGTGCCCTATGGAAAGCGCATGCAAAAACGCGGGCACGCCCGAGCAATGCGTTAAAATTATAGACGACAAGTTTGCGGCAAAAAAGTAGAACCGTTTTTTGCATTTACGCTTCGGCAATTTTTGCGCATTTTGCGCAAAAATTGCGGGGGCAAAACACTTTTTATTTTGCATGAAAATTTTATATTACAACTGTTTTGCGGGCATTAGCGGCGATATGAATATTGCCGCCTTCGTGGATTTGGGCGTAGACAAAGACGTACTTGTCGGCGAATTGCAAAAGCTTAATTTAGACGGCTGGCGCCTGAATTTTAGCCGCGATATGCGAGGCGGAATTTCGGGCACAAAGGCCGAAGTTATAGACGAGACTTTGCCCGTGCCAGAGCATATGGGCGACGCACATTCGCCCGAACACCATCATCTGCACGGGCATGCCCATTCCTGCGAACACGCACATTCGCACGGCGGGCACGCCAACGTACATTCGCATTTGCACCGTCCGTATTTTGAAATAAAAAAGATTATAGAAAATTCAAAAATTTCGCAGCGCGCCAAAATCTATGCGCTAAAAATATTCGACAAAATTGCGCTGGCCGAATCGAAGGTTCACAACAAAAACATAGACGAAGTTTGCTTTCACGAAGTGGGCGCAATAGATTCTATAATAGACATAGTTGCCGCCGCCGTTTGCGCCGATATAGTAGGCGCCGACAAGTTCGTGTGTTCCGCCGTAGAGCTTGGCGGCGGCACGGTAAAATGCGCGCACGGGCTTTTGCCCGTTCCGGCTCCCGCCACGGCCGAAATAGTAAAGGGCATGCCCGTAAAATTCAACGGCGCTATGCACGAATGTACAACGCCTACGGGGGCGGCCATTATTGCCGCTTTGTGCGACGGCTTTTCCGAAAAAATAAGCGGCAAGATTATAGCCAACGGCGTGGGTATCGGGCACCGAAATTCTCCCGAATTGCCCAACATTTTAAGGATTAGCCTGGTAGAAAGCGAAGATACCGACTCTTTGCCGCTTGTGCGCGAAAAGATGTCGCTTGTAGAATGTAATATCGACGATATGTCGGCCGAGGACATTTCGTATTTGTGCGAAAGGCTGTTTTCTGTCGGCGCATTGGACGTTTGGCAGGAGGCAATTTCCATGAAAAAGTCGCGCTTGGGAACAAAAATTTGCGCCCTTGTTTTTGAAAAGGACGCGCAAAAAGCGGCACAATTTGTTTTCGAAAACTCCACAACTTTGGGGGTTAGAATTGTTGCGGCAAACAGGTTTTGCATTTCGCGCAAATGCGTAAAATTCAATTCGTCGCTTGGCGAAGTTAGCTTTAAAGTTGCCGAGTTTAACGGGAAAACAAAGGCAAAGCCCGAGTTTGAAGACTGCAAAAGAATATCCAGCAAAACGGGGCTTGCCATAGGCGTTGTAAGGAAAATGCTTTGCAATGAGTTCGAAAATAGATAGCTTAAAAAAACTGGTTGTAGGCTTTGGGCGTGTTTGCGTTGCGCTTTCGGGCGGGCTGGACAGCTCGGTGCTTTTGGCTTTTTGCGCGCAAACATTGGGGGCAAAAAACTGCACTGCAATAACCGCCGTTATGCCGTATGCAATGCAAAGCGAGTGCTCTTTTGCCGAAACTCTATGCAAAAAGCTGGGGGTAAAACTTGTAAAAATTTCCGAAGAAAACATACCGACCGAAATTCTGTACAATCCGCCCGAACGCTGTTATCTGTGCAAAAAAAATATTTTCGGCAAATTTAAAAAGGCTGCAATTTCGCTAGAGGCGGGTGTTTTGTGCGACGGCACAACCGCCGACGATTTGTCGGACTACCGCCCGGGAATGAAGGCTTTAAAAGAGCTCGGGGTAAAAAGCCCCTTTTTGGAATGCGGCGTAGGCAAAGATTTGATAAGGCAAATTGCGCGCGAAATTCTGCCCGAAGTTGCCGAAAAGCCCGCCTATGCCTGCCTGCTTACAAGGCTTGAACACGGAAGGAAAATCGAGACAAAAACCCTCAAAAAAATAGACGGCTTTGAAGGCTATTTGCGAAGCCTTGACATAGGCAAAGTGAGGGCGAGAACCGACGGAAATTCCGTAAGGATAGAGTGCAACGTAGGCGATTTCGAAAAGGTTGTAAAAAACGCCGCCCAAATAAACAAAGAGGCCAGTTCTTTGGGTTTTAAACGCTGCTCGCTTGATTTGGCCGGCTACAAAACGGGCTCTATGAATGTAAGGATATGAAGGAAATTTTTGAAATTTTAAACGCCTATAAAAACGGCACGCTTAACCTGCAAAACGCGGGCAAAGAAATAGAAAATCTGTTTTGCTGCGACATGGGCCACACCAAAATAGACTTCGACAGAAAGCGCCGAACGGGAGTGGGCGAAATCGTATACGGGGCCTCGAAAACGCCGGGGCAGTGTCTTGAAATTTGCCGCAAAATTTTGGCGAGGCAAAAGGGCGTTCTTATAACCCGCGCAACAGGGGAAATCGCCGAACTTTTGCAAAAAAATTTCGAAAATTGCGTGTACGAAAAATCCGCAAAAATAGTAAGGGTAGGCGAAAATTGCCCCGTAAATTCGCTTGGCGAAGTTGCCATTATAACGGCAGGCACCTCCGACATTCCCGTTGCAAGGGAGGCCGAACTTACATTGAATTTTTTGGGAGATTGCACAAAAACATATTTCGACTGCGGTGTTGCCGGGCTGCACAGGCTGCTTGGCTGCATAGACGAAATAAGAAAGGCGAAAGTTGTAATTGCAGTTGCCGGCATGGAGGGGGCGTTGGCGTCGGTTTTGGCGGGGCTTGTTGCCGTTCCCGTAATTGCGGTGCCTACAAGCGTTGGCTACGGCGCAAATTTTGGCGGACTTTCTGCTTTGCTTTCTATGATAAATTCGTGCGCTAACGGGGTTAGCGTTGTAAATATCGACAACGGTTTCGGAGCCGCCTATAACGCGCACCTAATTTTAAGGAGTTAAAAAATGTTTTATACCGTTCTTGCAATGCATATGTCCGACGCCCTGGTTTCCGCAAAAGTAGGCGCCATAATGTGGGTTGTTTTTTTGCTTTTGCTGTTTTATTCGGCAAGGAAATCGGCCCAAAATTTCGGCAAGCTAAACGTTCCTTTAATGGGCGTTATGGCGGCTTTTGTGTTCGCGGCGCAAATGCTTAATTTTTCGATACCGGCAACGGGTTCTAGCGGCCACATTGGCGGCGGCATTTTGCTGGCGGCCGCACTGGGGGCCTATCCCGCATTTATTGCGCTTAGTTCGGTGCTGTTTATACAGGCCTTGTTTTTTGCCGACGGCGGAATTTTGGCGTTGGGTTGCAATGCCTTTAATATGGCTTTTTTTGCGTGTTTTGTTGCTTACCCCTTGCTTTTTGTGCCCATTGTGCGCAAAAGCAAAGGCAAGTTTGCGGTTATAGCCGCAAGCGTTTTGTCTTGCGTGCTAACTTTGCAGTGCGGCTCGTTTTGCGTTGTGCTCGAAACTTTGTGCTCCGACATAACCGAGCTGGATTTTAAAACATTTCTTTTGTTTATGCAGCCGATACATTTGGCCATAGGCCTTGTAGAAGGCGTCGCCACAGCCCTTGTGCTGTTGGCCCTTAAATGTTCCAACGCCTTTGTTTTTAACGGGCTAAGCGACGGCAAGTTTTTGCCGTCAAACAAGGGGGCGGTTTTTATTGTGGCAATGGCGGCACTTGTTTTCGGCTCGCTGTTTTCCATTTACGCCAGCGAAAAGCCCGACGGGCTTGAATGGTCTTTGCAAAATACCGCCAAAACCGAAATTGTGGCCGAAAAAAGTGCTGCGCATTTGGCCAGCGAAAACATTGCAAACAACACCGCAATTTTTGGCGACTATTCAACCCCTATGCTAAACGGCAGCGCCTCTACGGCGGCGGCAGGGCTGTTTGGCTCGCTTATAACGGCGGCCTTTCTGTTTGCGGGGTATTTTGCCGTAAAACTTGCAACAAAAACAAACTTAAATGGAAAGTAGCCTGCAGCCCCGCAACTGCACTATGCGCAACACGCCCGGCGCTTTGGCGAAATTGGCCGCGTTGTTCGTGTTTGTTGTGTGCGTTGTCTCGTTCGGCAAATACAACGCCTTTTCTTTGGCGGTATATTTCGCCTTTCCGCTGTTTTTGGGGGCTGTGTGCAAAATCGGTCAACGCGAAATTTTAAGGAAGTCCATTCCCGCGCTTTGCCTTGCGTTTTTTGCGGGGTTTGCAAACGTTTTTATCGACACAAAAACTGCGTTTAAAGTTTTTTCTTTTGGGGTAAGTTTTGGCATGTTGTCGCTTTTTACGCTGCTTTTAAAGGCGTATTTGTGCGTGGCAGTATCGGTAATTTTTGCAAAGACAACGCCCGCAAACGACATTGCGGGAGCTTTGGCAAAGCTTAAAATCCCCTGCATAGTTGTAGTGCAAATTATGCTTACAATACGCTACCTAAACTGCATTTGCAGCGAGGCCTCAAGAATGGCAAAAGCCTACGCACTGCGCAGCCCCATGCACCCAAAAATAAAATCTGCACATTATTCTACAATGCTGGCAAGCCTTTTTACGCGCACGCTTGCCCGCGCAAATTCCATATACAACGCAATGCAGTGCCGCAATTTCGATGTCCGCAACTTTAAACGGCAAACGCAAAAATTTACCGTTAAAGACGCCGCATTTTTTGCGTGTTTTGCTGGGGCAAGTTTGTTTTTTAGATTTTTTAATATACCCCTTTTTATAGAAAGCTTTTTTTATGATTAAAATTAAAGACCTTACCGTTTGCCGCAGCGGCAATGTTGCGGCCATAAGCTCGCTTTCGCTTGAAATCGAAAAGGGGGACTGTTGCGCGGTAATAGGCGCAAACGGGGCGGGCAAAACAACATTGCTGCATTCCATTATGGGGCTTTTGCAGCCGAAATGCGGCAAAATCTACGTAAATTCGGTTTTGCTCGAAAAACATAGCCTCTCTAAAATAAGGAGTATGGCAGGCCTGGTATTTCAAAATTGCGACGACCAGCTTTTCTTTTCCACCGTGCAAGAAGATATTGCGTTCGGATTTTTAAACCGCAAAATTCCGCAGCAAATTGCCCTGGAAAATGCAAAAGCCCTCATGGAAAAATACGGCATTTTGCCCCTTGCCAACCGCCCAATCCAAAATTTGTCGGACGGCGAAAAAAAGAGGGTGGCAATTTGCTCGGTTTTGGCGGCCAACCCCGAAGTTTTGCTTTTAGACGAGCCTACAGCCTTGTTAGACTGCAAATGCAAAAGGCAAACGGCCGACATTTTAAAATCGCTAAACAAAACAATTTTAATGACTACCCACGATTTGGATTTTGCCGCGGCTCTTTGCGGACATTGCGCGGTTTTAAACAAAGGCGCTCTTGCCGCTTTCGGCAGAACAAAAGATATTCTTGCAAACAAAAGCCTTTTGGAAAACTGCGGGCTAATTTAAACTGCAAAAATTTTTCTGCCCGATTCTGCCAAATTTTTATTTGACACATTTTAAATCTTTTTATAACTGTATGGGGTAAATAGTAGCAAAAATATGGGTATTGCAAATTTAAATTCGCAGCTAAAACGTCTGGTCTTAAAATTGTTGCCTCACGAAGACTTTATCGAAACGGCAATTCCGGGTTTTTATGCGCATAGAATAGAGCACGAAAACGGATATAACAGGTGCGTTTATTCCCCGAAAATTATACTTATTATACAGGGCAGCAAACGCGCAATTACGGGCAATATAGAAACGGCATATCACGAAAACCAGTGTCTGGTTTCGGGCATAGATATACCGGGCACCAGCTGCATTGCGCAGGCAACGCCGCAAAAACCTTTGCTTACAATTTCGCTTGATTTAAACCTAAAGCAAATTTCGCAAATGATTGCCGAAATGCCGCTCGACAAAATAAGGGGCGACAAGGTTTTTAACGGCCTTGCGGTTGCCGATGCCGACGAGGGCTTAATGGACGCCTTTTTGCGCCTCCTAAAATTGCTGGACACCCCCGACGATATTCCGGTTATTGCCCCCGTTATTGTAAACGAAATTTATACAAGGCTGCTTATTAGCCCAATGGGCAGGCACGTTCGCCAACTTTGCACACTTGGCACCCAAAGCAACCAAATAACAAAGGCGGTTGGCTGGCTGAAAACAAATTTTAAAAAACCCGTAAGGATAGAGGAACTTGCAAAATATGTGAATATGGCGCCTACAACATTCCATAGGCACTTCCGCAAAGTTACATCTATTAGCCCAATTCAATATCAAAAAAATTTGCGCTTGCACGAGGCAAAAAGGCTTATGATTTCCGAAAACGAAACCGTTGCCAACGCCGCCTACGCCGTAGGCTACGAAAGTCCCACACAGTTTAGCCGCGAGTATAAACGCTATTTTGGCACCTCTCCAAAAAGAGACGTTGCTGTTTGATAACTAGGTTTTATTCGCCAACTTAGGCGCGGCTTTCTCAAAAAGTCAGCGCTTTTTTTTGCTTGGATAAATGTAAGCTATTTCAAACTGCATATATTCCAGAGCTCAATAAAAAGGCTTATGCAAACGGTAAAGTTGCCAAATTATCACTTAAAAAACTTTTCGGCTTCAAGGCGGGAGATGTTGCGCATGTTGATGTAGCGGTGGCACAAAAGCATTTGGTTGCTGTGCCCCATATTTAGCTGTAGGCGCGGCAGGTCTTTAAAACGTTTGGCAAAAAAGCTGGCGTAGGTGTGGCGCAAAACGTCTTGCACCCAGCGGCCGCTAAAGCCTGCGTTGTTGCGTATTTTTTGCCAACGGCGCTGCCAGTTTACGGGGCATATTTTTTGCTGGGGTTTAGGGTTATAGCTTAGCAA